>JBGUEQ010000059.1:0-28633 GCA_041821265.1 Lachnotalea sp.
TAAAAAAAGAAACCCTAATTCCCCTCATGAATGAGGGGCTAGGGGAGTTGAGGTGTGCTTTGCACACTTTCTAGTAACATGATGCAGAACACTTATCAAAATAAAACAAAATAAAACAACGTTATTTATGTTGTTTTATTTTGTTTTGACCTTTAGTTTTGTTGACATTTTAAGCACAATTCGGTATAATATCTAGTGATAAAGAAAATGATTGCAGTAGCTAACAGAAAAGATGGATGGAGGACAGGATGAGTCTATACACTAAAAATGGCGATAATGGCTTAACTAATTTATTAGATACAAAGAATGTTTCGAAATCCGATGATAGAATAGAATTAATTGGTACAATGGAAGAACTCATTAGTAATATTGGGATAATAAAAGCAGGGGAATCAATGCCTCTTATTTATAAAGTCTTAGAGGATATTCAAAATGAATTAATGCTTATCATTAGGTGGGTAGCGAAGCCTTTTGACAAAGACCTCAAATTGAAAACAGAAAGCATTACAAAGTTGGAAGAGGAAATTTCTAGAGTAGAAGAAAAATATTCTATTGGTAGTAAAGAGAATATAGTTTTGGGGAATAATCTTAAGTCAGCACAGGCAGATATTACCAGAGCCATTGCCAGAAGAGCTGAGAGACGCGTAATTGATAATGATAAAAAGTTTGGTGGAGATAAGAACATTAAAATATATATGAATCGCATATCTGATTATTTCTATGTGTTAAGTCGTATGTATTCTATGCAAAATGCCAACTCTGTTGTTTGCAAGGAAATAGATGTGAAGGGTTCGAAAGAGGAGATTATTAACATGAATCTTATTGAAAATGCTGTAATGAAGACTGTTTTAGCACGAATCGGACAAGTGGATAGAGTCAATCTGGAAATTGCAAAAAAATTAATTGATAAAATAGAAACATATTCTTTACAAAAGGGTATTAATGCGGTTGTTGCAGTGTGTAATCCTGATGGAAATATGATTGCGGTACATAATATGGATGGTGCTTTTTTAGCAAGTTTTGATGTTGCAATAAAGAAAGCTTATACTGCGGTAGCGGTTAAAATGGCTACGATTGAATTAGGTAAGCTTGCGATTCCAGGTGGAACTTTTTATGGTGTTGATAAAGCGGATAATGGAAGAATTATCATAATAGGTGGAGGGGTTCCACTTACACTAGAGAATCGTATTATTGGTGGACTTGGTATCAGTGGTGCGACGGGGGAGCAAGATCATGAAATTGCGATGTATGGACAGCAAATATTAAGCGATCTTATGCAAGAAAACATTAATAAAACGACTTAGTATTTACAATAATACAAATAGTAACAGTAACAGTAACAAAGGGCGATTGCAGCGCACTATATATAATTAAAGATAAGGTGAGGTTCTAATCGAATCCACCTTATATTAGAATGGAGAAAATTATGACATTGGAAGAAGAATTTAAAAATCCATCTCAACAATATAGGATAAAGCCATTTTGGTTCTGGAATGGAGATATGAGAGAAGAAGAGATTGAGCATCAAATCAAAGAGATGCAAGAGAAGGGCTTAGGTGGATTTTTTATTTGTGCAAGGCAAGGAATGAGTATTCCATATTTGTCACAAAAATGGTTTGAAAAGGTGGAGTTTGCAAGCAAAAAAGCAAAAGAGTATGGTTTAGAAGCATGGCTATATGATGAATATCCATATCCAAGTGGAATGAGTGGTGGGGAAGTGTTGCTAGAACATCCCGAAGCAAAACATATGATGCTAAATCATATTTCGCAAAATGTGAAGGGTATGGAAGAAAAAGAAATTGTATTAGGATGGTCGCAAGTGATTTATGCGAAAGCATTTGCGATGAAGGAGTTAGAAATAGTATGGGAAGCCCCTATGGATTTGGAAAATTGTATTGGAAACTTACAAACGACACAGATCTATCAAACAACGGGGTTGACGAAATATAATAATAAAAGATTTTTTACGTATGGACCTCAAAAAATTTTAACTATA
Source organism: Lachnotalea sp. (assembly GCA_041821265.1). GTDB lineage: Bacteria > Bacillota > Clostridia > Lachnospirales > Lachnospiraceae > Lachnotalea. Next base: position 1,997 of record JBGUEQ010000059.1, read on the forward strand.
AATTTACCAGAGGGAAATTGGCATATTGAAATATATACCCAATCAGTAATGGGAGACTTTAAATATTATGGAGGATTCTTTGATCCATGCAATAAGGCGGCAGTTCGAACTTTTTTAGATACCACGCACGAGAGGTATCGTAAGGCAATAGGGGAAGGTTTTGGAGAACATATACAAGGCATGTTTTCAGACGAAGTTGGTCTTCTAAGCCCAATTCCTTGGTCAAAGCTTTTGATTGACTACTTTGAGGAAATAAAAGGATATCGAATACAAGATGTTATGCCAGCACTTCATAACAATTCTTATGAAAATGCATTTAAAATAAGATATGACTTATACGATGCAATGCATAAGCTTTTTGTTGAAAGTTATCATAAGCAAGTGTCTGATTGGTGCAAAGAGAATCATTTATATTATGCTACGGAAGTTCCCTCCATGCGTATGAGTACACAAAAATATAGTACTATTGTAGGCGGCGATACAGCACACGAGAAATTGGGTAAATCACTTGAATGGATCTATGACGAATACATTAGAAATTACAGAAGTAATGCAAAATCAGTAAGTTCGTTATCAAGGCAGTTAGGTAATGAATTTGCTATGATTGAAAGTTTTCATAGCGTTGGCTGGACCATGAATATGCAGGATGCGAAATGGATGATTGATCGTTTGGGCGCTAGCGGTATCAATTTATATAATTTTCATGCATTTTACTATACGATTGATTCAATCACCAAGCACGATGCGCCACCTTCCCAATTTCTTCAGAATCCTTACTGGAAACATTATAGAGTATTGGCGGATTACGTTGGAAGAATGGGAGCGTTTATAACAAATACAGAGGTAGTCATTAAAATAGCAGTATTAGATCCTGTGGCCTCCCTGTGGGCTTATTTAGCAACTCCATTTCATGGTTTTATCTATAAAGGAGAAGATGATGAAGAAAGAATACGTTGTGACAAATTAAGAGATGATTGGGTTTATATTTGCAAGACATTGTTGTTTCAACAAATGGATTATGATCATCTAGATGCTGAAATTTTTGAAAATGCAATTATTGAAAATGGATTAATAAAGATAGGGAAAGCTACCTATGAGCTACTTATTATTCCACCAAGTATTTGTATTGAAAATACGGCATATAAAAAGGTAAAAGAATTTGTTAATCAAGGCGGTAAAGTGATTGCGTTGGGAATGCTTCCTAGCAAGTCATTGGGTGAAGAAGATGCACCAACGCTATGGAAAGAGTTATTTCGTATCGATAATAGCTTTGAAAACGAGTATTTTAATGAAGTTAACGATCGTATTGTTGAAAGGGAACATACAAGCTTTTTTGGTGACTTGCATAATGAAAAATGGTTAGAATGGTGCAAACGAGCAGTTGACATTCCTTTTGAAATCAAACCGGATTATCAGAATAAGAAGAATATTATTTCTACAATTAGAAAAGATAATGAACAAAATATATATGTATTTATAACAAACCAAGGAAACAAAGCTACAGTTGTTAACCTTGTTAACGTGTATCAAAAAGAATACAATACAAAGGAGCTTTTTTTAGAGAATGGCGAAATAGAAACTATTGATCTAGAGGATAACAAAGTGTTATTAGAACCATTTCAAAGTCGTTGTATTCAATTTGGTAAAATTGTAAAAGAGAATTATGAAATAAATGATAAGCTGTTGAAACATCATTTCATTATAGATACATCGAAAGCAATGAAAGTGAGAATAGAAGGTAAGAATATATTGAGATTTGATCAATTTGAAGTATCAAGAAATCAGATTAATTGGAGTACATCGGCAGTGAAAACATTTATTGAACAATGTGCAGATAGCGCTTGTTTAGAAAGCACGGATTATAAATTTGAGGGAGAGTTTGGAACTCCAAAGAATATAGTAATGAATTATCCCTTTGCTGTCTATTATCGAAACCAATTTGAAATGAAAGATTTGATCACTAATATGTGGATTTTAATGGATAAAGGTACAATACATGAAGACTTTGAATTGATCATTAATAAATGCATCATAAGAAAAGAAGATTTTACAAGCACATTTGTGAATGATCAAAATAATATAATTTGTGATATTTCAAAATATATAACGGTCGGCATAAATTATATAGAGGTGAAAGTAATGGTTACCAGAGACTCAGATGGAATTAGGGATCCTCTTTATTTATATGGAGATTTCGCAGTGAATAAAGATAAGGAGGGGAATTCTTATCTAGCAAAAATATCTCCAATGGCTTATTTTAATTTAAATTACATAGAAGGTTATCCTTATTACAGCGGTACGTTTGATTTTGAGACGGATGTGAATATACAAGACATAGACAAAGATTATTTAGTACGTTTTGACTTTGAAAATGATTGCCATGAATGTATCGAAGTATTTATAAATGGGGAAAATGTGGGAGTTAAAGCTTATACCCCATATGTTTGGGAGGTAAAAGCACAAATATTGAAAAAAGGTGCTAACAAGGTTAATTTTAAACTTACAAATACGCTAGCAAATATGCTAGATGGAACCTATTTTGATTACGATAGTCATCAACTAATACAAATATAATTCCGTAAGTTAGAAATAGATATAGGTGTGGCATCGTGTCCGATTGTGTTTGATTTATTCCGATTAGAGAGGAATTGCGTTGACTTTTATGTTTGGTTATAGTATAATTTAGCATATATTTATGTGAACAATGAGTCAAACAAATACGCTACATATTTACGTAAAGGAGCCAGTGAAGATGAAAATATATTATGATTCGGAAATTGTTAAAAGTCCAAGAATTTCTAAACTGATTGAAGATTTATATGCCAAGCTTCCAGAAATTGAAGCAGATAGAGCAATCATTCTGACTGAAAGTTATAAGAAAACAGAAAGTGAACCTATTATTGCTAGACGAGCTAAGGCATTTCAAGCTATCTGTGAGGAACTTCCAATTACCATAAGATCAGAAGAACTAATTGTTGGAAGTAATAGCATTGCACCTAGAGGATGCCAAGTATTTCCAGAATATTCTTTTGAATGGTTAGAAATGGAATTTGATACAGTAGAGACAAGAAGCGCAGATCCTTTTTATATATCAAAAGATGTGAAGGAAAAGCTACATGAAGTATACAAATATTGGAAGGGTAAGACTACAAGTGAACTCGCTACTTCTTATATGGAACAAGAAACATTAGCTGCGATAGAACATAATATTTTTACTCCAGGCAATTATTTCTATAATGGAATTGGGCATTTGACGGTTCAATATGATAAAGTACTTGCAATGGGATACAAAGGAATTATCGAAGAAGCGAAAGAAGCATTAGGTAAGCTTCATGTTTACGATCAGGATTATGGAAAACATTCTAAGTTCTTAGAAGCTGTCATTATTAGTTGTCAAGCAGCAATTGATTATGCACATCGTTATGCTAAATTGGCATTAGATAGTGCACAAAAATGTAAGGATGAAAGAAGAAAGAAAGAACTTTTACAAATCGCTCAAAATTGCGCGAATGTCCCAGCGAATAAGGCAACGAGTTTTTGGGAAGCGTGTCAGTCGTTTTGGTTTGTACAAATGTTGCTACAAGTAGAATCAAGTGGACATTCTATTTCACCAGGACGTTTTGATCAATATATGTATCCGTACTACAAGGCAGATTTAGATGCAGGTAAGATTACAAGAGAATATGCACAGGAATTGATGGACTGTATATGGGTTAAATTAAACGATTTAAACAAGGTACGTGATGCGGGCTCAGCCGAAGGGTTTGCAGGATATAGTTTGTTTCAGAACTTGATTGCAGGTGGACAAGATGAAGAAGGAAATGACGTTACGAATGATTTATCTTTCATGTGTATTGAAGCATCGATGCATGTGATGTTGCCAGCACCATCTTTGTCAGTTCGAGTATGGAATGGAACACCAGATGAGTTTTTGGTTAAGGCAGCGGCACTTACGCGTACGGGTATTGGGCTTCCAGCTTATTACAATGATGAGGTTATTATACCAGCATTAGTGAATCGCGGAGTTACACTCAAAGATGCAAGAACCTATAACATTATTGGCTGTGTAGAACCACAAAAAGCTGGCAAGACGGATGGCTGGCATGATGCAGCATTCTTTAATATGTGCAGACCTCTTGAATTGGTATTTTCCAATGGAGTTGATAAGGGCGTTCAGGTTGGCCCACAGACTGGTGATGTCAGTGTGATGAAGACTTTTGAAGAATTCTATGATGCTTACAAGAAACAGACAAATTATTTTATTGAATTATTAGTCAATGCGGATAATTCAATTGACTTGGCACATGCACAAAGATGTCCACTTCCTTTCCAATCTAGTATGGTAGAAGATTGTATTGGACGAGGGAAATCGTTGCAAGAAGGTGGAGCGATTTATAACTTTACTGGACCACAAGGATTTGGTATTGCCAATATGGCGGACTCCTTATGGGCTATTAAGCAACTGGTATTTGAAACGAAGAAATTAACCTTAGAAGATTATAAAAAGGCTCTTGAAGATAATTATGGTAAAGGAATGCCGAAGGATAAAGCTCAATTAGTTACTACCAAAGTAGTAGAAGGATTAATGAAGACTGGAAACGAAATCAGCGAGAAAGAGATTGCGGATATATATAAAATGGTATGCAGTGGCAGTGTGTCTGAATCAGATAAGAGAAAATATGAACAATTACTTGAATGGATCGAAGAACTTCCTAAGTATGGAAATGATATAGAAGAGGTAGACTTGTTTGCAAGAGACATCGCTTATACTTATACAAAACCTCTTGAGAAATATAAGAATCCACGTGGAGGACAATATCAGGCAGGGTTGTATCCAGTATCTGCGAATGTACCTTTGGGTGGGCAAACAGGTGCTACACCAGATGGACGTTTGGCAAATACACCAGTGGCAGACGGAGTTGGACCAGCTTCTGGAAGAGATGTGAAAGGTCCTACGGCAGCAGCTAATTCAGTTTCAAAATTAGATCATTTTATTGCTTCAAACGGAACCTTATTTAATCAAAAATTCCATCCATCTGCGTTGAGTGGTAGAAAAGGATTGCAGAATTTTGCATCTTTGATTCGAGGATTCTTTGATGAAAAAGGAATGCACATGCAGTTTAATGTTGTGAGTAGGGAAACTTTACTAGATGCACAGATGAATCCAGAAAATTATAAGAATTTAGTGGTACGTGTTGCGGGATATAGTGCCTTGTTCACTACACTTTCAAGATCGTTACAAGATGATATTATTGGTAGAACAACACAAGGTTTTTAGCTGGAGGATATATGGAAAAAGATTTTTTGAAGGTTAAGGGAAGAATATTTGATATACAGCGTTACTCCATTCACGATGGTCCGGGAATTCGCACAATTATATTTCTAAAAGGTTGTGCACTAAAGTGTAAGTGGTGTTGCAACCCAGAATCTCAAAGTTTTGACATTGAATCCATGAAGGTAAGTAACAAAGAAAAAGTGATTGGTAGAGATGTAACAGTTGAAGAAGTTATGGCCGAGGTTATGAGGGATGCTCCTTATTATTATCGATCAAAGGGCGGACTGACTTTGTCGGGTGGAGAGTGTTTATTGCAACCAGAGTTTGCAGTGGCTCTTTTACAAGCGGCAAAAGCAAGCGGTATTAATACGGCAATAGAATCGACGGCCATTACTAATTTTGAGACGATAGAAAAATTTTTGCCATATCTGGATTTGTTTTTGATGGATATTAAACATTTGGATACAAATAAGCATAAAGAATTTACGGCACAACCGAATGAAAGAATATTAGAAAATGCAATGAAAATCGCCATGAGTGGACAACATTTAATCATAAGGGTTCCTGTAGTTCCTACGTTTAATGATACACCTAATGAGATTCGAGCAATTGCTGAGTATGCCAAGGTGTTGCCGGGAGTTGAGGAACTACATTTACTTCCTTATCATCGACTTGGACGTGATAAGTATGATGGATTAGACAGAGAATATTTGTTAAAGGATATTGAACCACCAACAGATGAACATATGCAACTTCTTAAAAAAGAAGCGCAAAAATCTGGTTTGAGAATTCAAATTGGTGGCTAGAGCCCAAGAATAGATAACATTTTGGTTGTCTTTGCTATTTCTTCCTTCGACATATCTTTTTTTAGAACATCAACCACTAATTTTACTTCGTCTTTTGTAAAATTAAGTCCTTTTGAATTTGCATTTTTAGATGCTGCCATAAGAATTGGCAGCATTTCGTTTGTGCTTTTTCCTTTAGAATTACCAAACATTTCTTGAAGTAGCATTATTTTTTGCATATCAATGCCCTTTAACGCATCGTTGTTAAATAATTGTTTTGAATCCATTTATTACTCCTTTTAGAATAATTGAAACCATAAGTATAAAATTTCAATTACTACGAATTGAACATAACAGAATACGTTTCAAACATCTTCTGTTGTTCTGGGGTTAACAGGTCTTTTAAGTTATCAAACATATTGCTTGAGGAGTTTTCATTGTAGGTATTCTCGGTATCACTGTATGTATCTTGATAGCTGTTGTACAATTGAAACGCATTCATGTAATTAATAACCATATTTATCGTTTCTTTTTCCTTACTAGTACATACTGCTTTAATATCATTTAGCATATTTAGTATGCCGCCTTCGTTATCCCCGGTTGAGCAAATACCAACACTAGATTCTGGTTTTTGAAAAATAGTAACAGTATCCATTAATTCTGAAACTTTAACGTATACAGATACTAATTTTTGCTCTGAATTATTGATGTAGGGGATAGCGGCTTTGATTATTTCTAATTGGTGTTTCTGAGTTACGGTATCAAAAGTTGTTTTTGTTCTAATTGTTTCTTCCTCCATTTATAATTCCCCCTTTTTTATATATTCTAGAAAATAATATGCATAAATGAATGATAATATGACAGTATGCAAACAATATACATATATATATAATATATTATAAATTTAAAGCGATCATTACGATCATATTAAATAATCAGTATATTTAATATGGTGCATCGTTTTACTGGATAATAAATAAAGAAAGGAACTGATATGGGAAATAAAATAATTATTGAAGATAATACAATATATGAAATTGATGAAGAATGCATAAAAAAGATGGAAAGACAAAAAATAGTTATAGAAGAGAGAAAAAATAAAACAAATAATGGTAATCAAAGAAATAAAAGTAGAAAAATATAGAGAGCTTTGTAAAGGTAAGGATTTATTTAAGAGGGAAGCTTTTAGAACTTCCCTCTTAAATAAAAAGGAGCTGTTGCTCCAGTGACTTCATTTAGTCACTTTGCAACAACCCCTTTTTTCTAACATATGGACATTAGCAGAATCCGCCACCGCCACCACAGCAGCAAAGAAGTAAGATGATTAATAAGCAGCTGTTGTCAGAACCACCGCAGCCACCACCGCAGCCACTGCCACCACCTAATAATCCGCCACCACTACCACCGCACATACTGCAAAGAAGAATAATCCAGATTAAAGAACTACATCCTCCTCCTCCATTACAGCCGTCATTGCATCCACAGTTTGTTGCAGCTAAATCACTCATTTAATTTCCTCCAATAATTTGATTACACTTAATAATATGTTGCAATGTTTGTACTTGTTGACACATAATTTATAAAAATAAAATATTTCTATAAAATATGAAATTTGTATAGAGAATGAGAACATTGGTAAGCTATATGTTATAATTATCCAAATGATTAGTTGCTAATGATAGACAAGGATAAAATACTGAAAAGAGGGATATTATGTCTTATGAAATATTAGAAAAGATTATTCAAGATAGTAACAGAGTAGTTTGCTTATGCGGGTTAGGTGTTTTTAAAGAAAATGGATATTTGAATTATAGAGATGATGATGAAGCCTATGATATTGAAATGAGTTATGGCTATTCGCCAGAGGAAATATTTAGTTCTACCTTTTTCCATACTAGAACAGAATTGTTTTTTCGTTATTACAGAGATAGTGTTTTGCAACTAGATATAAAGCCAAATGAAACATTTAATTCATTATGTAAACTGGAACAGATGGGAAAGCTGAAATGTATAATAACGCGTTGTATTCATGGCACACTTGAAGAAGCTGGTTGTAAGAATGTTGTGAACTTATTGGGAACAGTAACTGACAATACGTGCCCTAAATGCCACCAAAAGTATTCACAAGAATTTATTAAAAACTCAATCAAGGTTCCTCTTTGTGAAAAGTGTCGAGTAACAATAAGACCAGGAGTTACATTAGCAGGGGAGATGATATCAAATGCAGCTATAACAGAGGCGGCATCTGCTATCAGTAATGCAGATACATTGTTGGTATTGGGTTGTAATCTTAATGTATTTTTATCAGAAAAATTCATTCAATATTACAGCGGTAATAATTTGATTTTAATTAATGAGGAAGAACATTATACTGATAAATTAGCAAATTTTGTAATTAACAAAAAAGTGATAGATGTTTTACCGGAAATTGTAAATCATATTGCTTGATTTAGGATTAAAAATAAGTAACTATGAACGTACTGAATAGTTACTAAACTTATTAATTTAAAAAGCAAGGAACTCAGAATAAACATTCTGAATTCCTTGCTTTTTAGTTTGCATTTGGCATAGATTTAAATTTTTTAGACTTGTATTTTGGAATTATTTTTTTCCAACTAGAAGTGCCAATTATTTTTAATGCGAATTTGGTTACCGTTGTCGATTTTGGGGTATCCATGTATTTGTAAACTTTCCAAGCATATTTCTTTTGATACGCTTCTTCAATTTGACCTGGGGCAGTAGTCCATAATCCTAGGTTAAGTCCATCAGTTGTTTCTACAACGTTGTCTACATGTCGTGAAAGGATAAAGGCATCTATCATTGAATTGAATTCTGCTAAATAATAGCTATAAGCCATTGCAGCAGCTTGTACTTTTTCACCATAAGGTTGAGCAGAAGTAAATCCTTGTTCCGATAAGATAATTCGTGTGCCACTTCCATAAGTTTTTTTTATGTAATTAGTTAATACGTTTATATTGTAAATTGATATAACAGGTGAATTAACATTGTTTTGTGATAAACCATTTTCATTTTTCCAAAATCTAGGATTTGTTAATGGAGATGGATACGCATGATAGGCCAGATTCCACTTTATATTTCCATAGGTTTTTAATGTGGAAGCAAACTTATCAAGAAATTCTTTGCCACTAAAATTAGTTAAATTACTAGTATTCCAACACTGATCTAGTGAAACATACAATTTCGCGTTACTATATACGCTTGTAATTGCAGTGTAGGCTAAGCGAAACGAATCAGCATAGAGCTGTGTGTATTTTGATAAGGAGTGCGTACCGGCATAATTCCAAGAATCACAACTATTAATCTCATTACCAATGATCCAATTCACAACTTTTCCATTTCCATCATTGCTAGCATATCTTGTGGCTAGGAAAGAAAAAGTGGCCTCCAATTGTTGTCTAGCTATATTGTCAGAGGTGTTGAAATTATAATAATTATGTCCTTCTTCCCTACCGGCAGGAGTAATGAGATAAGCCAAATCATCACGCCAGCCTAACAAAATAATAGCAGTTACAACAATATCTTGTTCTTCTAATTGTCTGAAAAGAGAATCATAAGCAGCAACCATTGATTTTCTAAACCAATAGGTCTTGCCATTATATTCATAATCAATACCGGAATGATAATTATTCTCACCAGGAGCAGCGATGATTAAATTAAGAGGGATGTTAAATGCCGAATTTTTAACTCCTAAATCATTTACATCAGTAAGCATTCCAGCATTAATTTGTAGTCCCTTTTTTGTTTCTGCTTTTGGAAATGAATAAGTATAATCAGCTATTTTTTGTGGATTCGTTATATATTTTGCTTTGCTAATGATTTTATATCCAGATTTAACTTTGACAGCAACAACAAATTTTGAATATAACAAACTATCGGAGGTATTAAGATTAAGCGATGTATCAAATTTTAGTGAGGTACCTTTTAAAGCAGAATCAAGAGGTGTGGCGTTTTTAGAAATATGATTCTTGAAAGAAGGCAACTGAAATAAATAATAGTAGTTGTCTTTACTTTTAATAATATCTTTTAATTTAACAGTAACGTGTACATTATTATCGGCGCTTATTTTACAACTTTTAATAGTAGCTGAGGTACTAGTCGCTTTTGATTCAGATAACCCCTTTTTTATAGTTGTTTTTTTAATTTTACTATATTTACTATATATAGGTGAACCAGTTGAATCGATACAATAAGTTCTAATTCGTACATAATATTTTTTTCCTTGAATAAGATTTTTAGCTATTAAATAAGCTTTTTTGGAATTTGTAATAGTGGCATTTTTTTTAGCGTTCTTATATGTACTGTATGAAACTTCATATCCATCAATATTTTTAACGGATTTTATAGAAACTTTCAGTTGAGATTTTTTGGAATTTTTTAAGCTCTTTATTTGAGGTTTTGTCAAAGTGATTATGTTCCAGTGAGCAGTTAGGGTAATATCACAAGAAACAATGGTATTAAAATCATAGGGAGAATCCCCATTATACCAATTTTCAAATAAGCAACCTGATTTAGTGGGGTTAGCAGGTGAAGTTGCGGTAGCTCCTGCGGATATAGATTGCCCCACGGTTTCGCTACCACCGTCTCCGTTGAAGGAAACCTGATAAGTGGCTATAACGGGAGTGCTGGTAGTAGCTGGCACAGGTACCGTATTTGGTTGTACTTCAGTAGGCGTTTGCTCAGTTACAGTAGGGGCTTGCTCAGTTGCAGTAGGGGTTTGTTCAGTTATAGCAGGAGTTTGCGCGCTTGTAGCAAGAGTCTGTTCATCTACTGTTTGATTTTGTACAATTTCGGTTTCATTTGAAGGAAGATTAAGTGCTGCTGGTGATATGAGTAGGGTGAAATTTAACTCTAAATTATCTATAGAGGAAGCATTACTAGCATAAGTATAAGTAATTGTCATTCCCTCGGTGTAGTCATCCAATAAAAGTGAATGATCTGCTTCCAATGTACCCTCCGACCAATTTGATGTCTTGGTTAAATCCAAAAGAGACATTGTAGATAAATCAATTGTATTGTTTTCGTCAATAGGAATCTTGTAAGTATTTTCTTTGCATTCAATTTCTTCAAGTGAAGTACAGGTACTTAAATCCAAGCAATATAAGTTGTTATTACTACAGTTTAGTTCAAGCAGTTTACTTAAGTTTGAAGTATCAAGTATGAATAGAAGGTTGCCATCACAATATAGTTTTGTTAATTTCATTAATGAGCTTGTCTCTATTTCGGTTAATAGATTATTACTGCAATAAAGTTCTTCAAGGTTTGATAATTCTTTAATTTGCATCTGCGCTAGTTTGTTATTACTGCAATAAATGCCTCTAAGATTTGATGATAAATTCAAATCAACAAATTCAACTGCGTTATCATCGAAATTAAGGTACACAAGATTGGGGAAATAATTTAGTCCAGTAAGGTCGACAATTGCTTGCGAAGGAATGAAGAGGTAAGTAACAGCGTTTCGTTCCTTCGTTGATAAGACAAGGTCGTTATCGGTATCAAAATGATCTTCAATATAAGTTCTAAATGATAAGTCGGGAAATGTCGTTTCATTGATATCAATGTCTTCAATTTTATCTGAAGCAACTACAAGCGTGAAGTTAACATAGGTATCAATCAGCAATGGAGCATTTATAAAATAGTCATATGTAATGAGAGTGGTAGCTGAATCCTCAGATAAAGTTAAGGTAAGCCCATCTATCAATGCGTTATCAGACCAATTAGAAGAACTTTCAACTTGAAAGTCTTTTAAATTTGCTAAATCAAATGATTGGTTGTCGTCAAGGCTGATAGCAAAAGCATTGTTGCTGCTGTCCAGTGATATTAAAGAAGAACACTTACTTAAGTCTATACTTGTCAGGTGATTATAAGAACAGTTTAAAACAGTCATATTAACTAATGAATTTAAGTTCAAAGATTGAAGCTTATTATCATTACAATATAAATATTCAATGTTAGTAAAATATTCAATACCAGATAAATCTTCAATGTCCATATTGGAAACATCTATGTTTTCTACTTGAGATATTTCATCTTGCGATAACTTTTGGTTTTCGTCTATATCATAATGGTTCGTTATGTAGGTTCTGAAAATTTCATCAGGAAAAAATTCTTTTGATATTTCTATTTCGGATGAATCATCCATATCTAAAGATGTATTGGTTGTGGACGTGGTATTTTCGGAATTGGTAGTATCTCCGGTATTCGTTTCACCGACAATATCGGTAGTGCCGGTGTTATCACTAGTACCATTTGTGGCATTAAAAGTATCTTCTGCATTTGTAACATTAGAAGCATAAACGGTTGTTATACTAGTTGTTGGAATTAGTGATTCAAATAAGAGACAAATTAGTAAAACTACTAATATAAGTTTGTTGAAAATTGTTTTGCGAAATAATCCATTCATAAGTACTCTCCCTTTATATATTATGTATTAATATGTAGTAGTGATGTAAGCTATAGCATCACAGTAGTTTATTATAGTATCATTTGTCGATAAATTCCAGCAAATTAAATATTTAATAAAAACTTAATCTTTATATAGAATGAGTTTGTTATAGTTTGGCTGTTTTAAACATCGGATGTATTGTGAATAAAGGTTATAAAAACACTAGCTTTACATTTAAGAATTGGTGAGAAGCAGCTTTTCTTTGTTGAACACTTTTCTGGAAGCTGAAGAAAAATAATAACAAATTTATAAAATATTTAGTAAAACAAATATATAGGTTGAATTAGAATTTGATAAGTGATATTCTACAAGAAGTATTTTGTGTTGAAAGTATGTCTTAATTATTTGAAGGGGCTTTATAACAGTAGAAGGGTAATGCGTATAACTGTAAGCTGCACTTGATTTAGGGTGGTTATTTATGGAAATGAGTGCAAACAATTAAATGATTTTTAGAGATATATTATAGTTTTTAATATCAGATAAAGTACGATAATTATATTCAAGATTTAATGAAAACGAAGGAGGAGTAGTTGTGAAAAAGTTCATAACGTTATTAACAATGTTGATGTGTTCATTGATATTATTTTCATCAATTTCTGTGTATGCAGCAAGTGAAAGTACATCAAGTGATAATACATCAGACGAAAAATCACAAGATAGCACAGTATGGAAAACAAAAAAGGGGAAAACATACTACTATGTAAATGAAGTGAAACAAACTGGATGGCAGATCATTAACAATAAAACCTATTATTTTGATCGTAAAGGTGTTATGCAAAAGGGTTGGGAAAAAGTAGATGGTAAGAAATACTACTTTAGTAGTAAAGGTGTTATGCAAACAGGCATAAAAACGATTAAAGGAAAAAAGTATTACTTCGATAATTTGGGTGTAATGCAAAAAGGTCTAGTACAAGTTGGTTCTAAGACATATTATTTTGATAAAAAAGGAAGAATGCAGTCAGGCTGGGAGAAAATCAACAATAAAAAGTACTATTTTAAGAGTTCAGGCGTAATGCAGACAGGTTTCAAAACCATTAAAAAGAAGAGATATTATTTTGACAATTCTGGAATTATGCAAACGAAATTTCAAACCATTAATAATAAAACGTATTATTTCAATAAAAAAGGTGTAATGCTAACGGGCATTCAAACTATTAGCAAGAATAAGTACTACTTTAGCTCTAAAGGCGTAATGCAAACTAGTTGGAAGAAGATAAAAGGCAAGACTTATTATTTTGGCACCGATGGCAAGATGGTCAAAAACACAGCTCTTTTAATTGATGGAGTATATTACATATTTAACAAAAAAGGAATTTATGATCCTAGTTTATCCTATTTTACAGTAAAAGGTGTTAAAGTTCATGCACAATATAAAACTGATGCGCAAGTTAGCACTGAACAATTATTAGCAACAATTATATATTGCGAGGCTGGAAACCAAAAACAATATCCATTAAGTGGACAAGTAGATGGCAGTAATGTAACTGTTTATAAAGGACAATTGGCAGTAGGATATGTAATTGCAAATCGATTGACAAATAATATGGATTATAAAGAAGTTATATATCAATTGAATCAGTTTGAACCTGCAAGAACAGGAGTCCTTACAAAGTACTTAAGCAATTATGGTGCAGTTTCAGAGGAATGTAAGAATGCAGCTAAGATTATTTTAAATGATGTAAGCAAGAATACAAATAGCGTTGCCGATTTTTATCGTTCTTCGTTTCAATGGAAAAACTTTTGGGCATTATCATATGCACAAAAAACTAATTTTTTTAGTGTATATAATGATTCAGAATATGAAATAATACAAGGACATGTATTTTTCAATTTTACTAAAAGCATACCTAAATAAAATTATAAATAAAATCGTTTCAATACAGAAACAATAGAAAGCAGATATTCTGGCTTTTTATTGTTTCTTAGTAAGTACAATCAGAAAATTGCTTTACAATAATAGGGTTTGGGTATAAAATTGTAAATGGAAAGTGACTATTACAAGGAGGATTACAAATGAACAGAAAAATGAAAACGATGGACGGAAATACTGCCGCGGCTCATGTAGCTTATGCATACTCAGATGTTGCAGCAATATATCCAATTACACCATCATCAACAATGGCTGAATTAGCAGATCGTTGGGCAAATGATGGATTAAAGAATATTTTTGGTGAAAAGGTTCTAGTTCAGGAAATGCAATCTGAAGGCGGAGCAGCAGGAGCTATTCACGGATCATTAGCAGCAGGAGCTTTAACAACTACATTTACAGCTTCACAGGGATTATTGTTAATGATTCCTAATATGTATAAAATCGCAGGAGAATTACTTCCATGTGTAATCGATGTTTCAGCAAGAGCACTAGCAACACATGCATTATCAATATTTGGAGATCATTCAGATGTATATGCATGTAGACAAACAGGCTTTGCTATGCTTGCATGCTCAAGTGTACAAGAAACTATGGATTTATCACCAGTTGCACATTGTGCAGCAATAAAAGGAAAAGTTCCATTTCTTAATTTCTTTGATGGATTTAGAACGTCACATGAATTACAAAAAATTGGTGTATGGGATTACAAAGATTTAGAAGAAATGGTTGACAAGGATGCAGTTGAAGCTTTTAGAGCAAATGCACTTAATCCAAATCATCCAGTTCATAGAGGTTCTGCTCAGAATCCTGATATCTTCTTCCAAGCGAAAGAAGCATCGAATGAATACTATGATAAGTTACCAGCAATTGTTGAAGAATATATGGACAAGGTTAATGCTAAAATTGGAACTGATTATAGTTTATTTAACTATTATGGAGCAAAAGACGCAGAAAGCATTATCATTGCTATGGGATCTGTTTGTGAAACAATAGAAGAAACAATTGATAAATTAGTTGCAGCAGGCGAAAAAGTTGGTGTAATTAAAGTAAGACTTTACAGACCATTTAGTGTTAAAAACTTTATTGAAGCAATTCCTGATTCAGTAAAACAGATTAGCGTATTAGATAGAACTAAAGAGCCAGGATCAATAGGCGAACCATTATATCTTGATGTTGTTGCTGCATTAAAAGGCTCTAAATTCAAAGATACACCAATTTTAAAAGGTAGATATGGTTTAGGATCAAAAGATACAACACCAGCTCAAATTAAAGCTGTATTTGATAATTCTAAGAAAGAAAGCTTTACAATTGGTATTATTGATGATGTTACTAATTTATCACTAGAGGCAGATAATAGTTTTGATTCATCAAGTGATAAAATTAAGAGCTGTAAATTCTGGGGATTGGGAGCTGATGGTACCGTTGGTGCTAACAAAAACTCAATTAAAATCATTGGTGATAACACGGATCAATATGTTCAGGCATACTTTGATTATGATTCAAAAAAATCAGGTGGTATTACAGTATCTCATTTGAGATTTGGTACAGAACCAATCAGATCAACTTATTTAATTAATAAGGCTAACTTTGTTGCATGCCATAATCCTTCTTATGTTCACAAATATAACATGGTTGAGGATTTAAAAGATGGCGGTACATTCTTATTGAACTGTAGTTGGAATACAGAAGAACTTTCAAAAGAATTACCAGCACACACAAAAAAATATTTAGCTCAACACAACATTAATCTTTATACAATTGATGGTATTAAGATTGGTAAAGAAATCGGTCTTGGTGGACGTATTAATACGGTACTTCAGGCAGCATTCTTTAAATTATCACAGATTATTCCAGTAGATGAAGCGATTGGTTACATGAAAGCTGCAGCTAAATATTCATATGGTAAAAAAGGTGATGCTATTGTTAATATGAATTACCAAGCAATCGAACGTGGAGCAGAAGAAGCTATTAAGGTTGAGATTCCTGCATCATGGGCAGACGCAGTAGATGGTGACGTGGATGTTGCAAAAGCTACAGGTAGAAAAGATGCAGTTGATTTTGTTAATAACATTCAAAGTGAAATTAATAAAATGAATGGAAATTCATTACCAGTTTCAGCGTTTAAAGAATATGCTGATGGAACAACACCTTCAGGAACATCTGCTTATGAAAAACGTGGTATTGCAACTGATGTTCCAGAATGGAACCAAGATAATTGTATTCAATGTAACTTCTGTTCTTATGTATGTCCACACGCAATTAATAGACCGGTTGCTATGACAGAAGAAGAATTTAAAAATGCTCCAGAGGGAATGAAAGCAATTCCAATGACTGGACTTGATAAATTTAAATTTGCTGTTACAGTATCAGCTCTAGATTGTACAGGTTGTGGATCATGTGCGGCAGTATGTCCTGGTAAGAAGGGTGCTAAAGCGCTTGTAATGAAACCATTAGAGACACAACTTCATGAACAAGATGTATTTAACTATGCAATCACAATTGATGAAAAACCAGAAGTTATTGAGAAATTTAAGCCTACTACAGTTAAAGGTAGTCAGTTTAAACAACCATTACTTGAATTCTCAGGTGCTTGTGCGGGATGTGGTGAAACACCATATGCTAAATTAGTTACTCAGTTATTTGGTGATAGAATGTATATTGCTAATGCAACAGGTTGTTCTTCAATTTGGGGTAACTCTTCACCTTCAACACCTTATACAGTAAACAAAGAAGGAAAAGGACCAGCTTGGTCAAATTCACTCTTTGAAGATAATGCTGAATTTGGTTTTGGAATGAAATTAGCACAACTTGCACTTAGAAGTAGTGTAAAGAGTAAAATCGAAGCTATTGGTGCAGATAATAAAGCATTAGCAGATGTAACACAAAAATATGTTGACACATTTGAATTAGGAGCTGAGAATTCATTAGCTACAACTGATTTGATTAGTGCATTAGAAAAAGACGGTAGTGATGCTGCGAAAGAAATTTTAACTAAAAAAGATTTTATTTCTAAGAAATCACAGTGGATTTTCGGTGGTGACGGTTGGGCTTATGATATCGGATTCGGTGGATTAGACCACGTAATTGCAAGTGGTGAAGATGTTAACATTTTAGTATTTGATACAGAAGTATATTCAAATACTGGTGGACAATCATCTAAAGCAACTCCAATTGGCGCTATAGCACAATTTGCAGCAGGTGGAAAGAACGTTAAGAAAAAAGATCTTGCAGCAATTGCTATGAGTTATGGTTATGTTTATGTAGCACAAGTATCACAAGGTGCAGATATGAATCAATGTATCAAAGCCATGAATGAAGCTGAAAGTTATAATGGTCCTTCGATCGTTATCGCATATGCTCCATGTATTAATCATGGTATTAAAGGTGGTATGACCGGAGCACAAGCTGAAGAGAAGAAAGCAGTAACTTCAGGATATTGGAACTTATTCCGTTTTGATCCAAGATTAGGATTAGAAGGAAAGAATCCATTTGTGTTAGATAGCAAAGCACCAACAACAAGCTATCAAGATTTCTTAACAAATGAAGTTCGTTATAGCTCATTGTTAAAACAAAATGAAGAAAGAGCACATGAATTATTTGATAAATCAGAGAAGCAAGCAGCAGAGAAATTTGCACACTTAACTAAGTTATCAAAGCTTTATGATAATGCTGAATAATCATTTATAGTAAATAGAAAGGCCGCCAGTTATTGGTGGTCTTTTTATTTACTATAAAAGCGCTACAAACTTCCCTACTGAATGAAAGATACTATATGTCATATGTTATTTTTTAGAATGAAGTCAATGTTTTATAACCAACTCGAAGTAAATTTGTCCTTGAATATATGCTTTTGTCTATCTTAATAGAAAATTAATTTATAATTCTTAAAATCTTAAAAATTAGGTATTGTAATTGAATTCAATTTAGAGTAAAATTGAAAAGATTTATGAGAATTGATCTAGAATCGGTGCTTTTGATAGATAAGAACAGAGGGATGATTATGAAAAAAACAGCAATAATTTGGATGGTAATAATAGGAACAATAGTTTTAATGGCGGGGTGCAATGATAAGAGCAAATTGCAAGATACAGTAGAGACAGCAGTCGAAGCAAAAACAGATATACCAATAATTGAAGAGGTGACAATAGAAAAAGCTCAAATAAATATTAAATACCCCAAGATTGTTAATTTGGATAGTGATAGTATAGCAGATAAATGGAATAAAATCATTGAGGATCGTATAACAAGTGATTTAGAGTTACTTGCAGATAATGATCAGTATAATTTGTCTTATGAAGTAGCATCTAATACGGATGAAAAACTGTCACTTAAGTTAATTGGTTCCTGTTATTATGACGGAGCTAAACAACCGTATGATTTTATGTATACATATAATATTTCTTTAAGTACTGGCGAAAGTATAAGATTATGTGACCAGACAGATATTAATAATGTTGCCAGAAATATTTATTCTAATACTGGGTTTACAATTGAAATAAATGCTAGTGAAAAGTTTAAGAAATATATTTTGAGTGCGTTTGATAACGAGGATTCCTTAACTGAAATGTTGCTTAATTTTGACTATTGTGACGGGGGTGAACAGCCATATGGGTATTCCTATTATGAGGATGATAAATTATATTTATGTATTGAAGTTCCACATGACTTAGGAGATTATATTATAATAGTGATGGATACTTACTAGAAAATAGGTTGAAACCTAATAAGTTTCAACCTATTTTACGTTTGTTTTGCAAGAAAAATGAAGTGATTTTGTTATAGAAGAAAATATTATTGTTACTTATAAACTTGTAATATGTTACTAATTAATGATTGAAACAGTATTTAGTGAAAAATGCTTAAAATTTATTTAAATAGAAAGAAAAATTAGGTATAGATTTTAATGGTATAGCAATAATAAAAATAGAAAATGGCATTTTGTGAGTATAAAAGTGTATTTACAATTAAATAATAGTTAAAATAATGTCAAACCCCTTGAAATTTGTTGGAAAAAGTTATACAATTATAATTGGCAGAAAATTGGTTTTACTTTTATTAAATAGAAAATATGGAGGGCAAAAGAATGAGTAATACAGCACAAAACTCAGCAAGAATAAGAATAGCATCTTTACTTGATGAGAACAGTTTTGTTGAAATTGGTGGACTTGTAAGTGCTAGAGCGACAAATTTCAACTTACAGCAAAAAGAGACCCCTGCAGACGGAGTAGTAACCGGTTACGGAGTTATTGATGGCAACCTAGTATACATATATAGTCAGGATGCATCAGTTCTAAACGGTTCAATTGGTGAAATGCATGCTAAAAAAATTGCCAATATCTATGATATGGCAATGAAAATGGGAGCACCTGTTATAGGATTTCTCGATTGTGTAGGCTTAAGACTTCAAGAAGCAACAGATGCATTGAACGGATTTGGCCAAATCTACTTAAAACAATCATTAGCATCAGGAGTAGTACCTCAGATTTCAGCTGTCTTTGGCAACTGTGGAGGAGGACTTGCAGTAGTTCCAACACTTTCAGATTTTACATTTATGGAAGAAAAAAATGCAAAGTTATATGTTAATACACCAAATTCACTAGAAAGTAATACTGAGGCGAAATGTAATAGTGCATCAGCAAAATTCCAGAGTGAAGAAAGTGGAATTGTAGATTTTGTAGGTAATGAAGCCGATATATTCGCAGAAATAAGACAATTAATTACAATGTTACCAGCAAATAACGAAGATGACATGTCCTACGAGGAATGTACAGACGATTTGAATCGTATATGTGCTGAACTTGAGAATTGTGTTGGAGATACGTCTATTCTTATTTCTAATATAGCAGATAATAATGTATTTGTTGAAGTAAAGGCTAGTCATTCTAAATCGATGGTTACTGGATTTATTAAATTAAATGGAGTAACAGTTGGATGTGTAGCGAATCGTACGCAAGTATATGGTATGGATGGAAACTTAGATAAAGAATTTGATGCAGTATTATGTCCAGGTGGATGTGAAAAGGCAGCAGAATTTGTTACATTTTGCGATGCATTTAATATTCCTCTGTTATCATTTACAAACGCAACAGGATTTCATGCAACAATAGAATCAGAAAAGACAATTGCAAAAGCTGTTGCTAAATTGACATATGCATTTGCAAATGCGAACGTAGCAAAAGTAAATGTTATTGTAGGAAAAGCCTTTGGAAGTGCTTACATTACTATGAATAGTAAGTCACTTGGTGCAGATTTAGTATTTGCTTGGCCGACTGCTGAAATAGGAATGATGGATGCAAAATTAGCAGCAAAAATAATGTATGCAAATGAAGATGTAAGTATAATTAATGAAAAGGCAACTGAATATAGTGAACTTCAGTCAAGTGCAATTTCAGCAGCTCAAAGAGGTTATGTAGATAATATTATTGATGCGCAGGATACTAGAAAATATGTAATAGGTGCTTTTGAAATGCTGTTCACAAAAAGAGAGGATCGTCCCGGTAAAAAGCACGGTACGGTTTAAATGAGGTGATGCTTAATATGAAAAAATTTTTATTAATATTATGTATGATTACCGGCGTTTTTTCCATGACAGCAAATGCTACCACTCAAACTACAGATTATAATGGTTATACAGCAGATGATCTCAAATCTAATGCTGAAAGCTTATATACAAGCCTTTCAGCATTTACGGATGAAGAGATTGCACAATATATAGCGAGCGAAGATGAAATTACTGCTCTAGCTGTAGAATCGTGGTCTAGTGTAAAAGATGATCTTGGTGATTACGTAGGTGTTGGTGATTTTACAATAAATGATAGTGAAGATGCTATTACAACACAATTAACAGTGGATTATTCAGAAAAAGATTTACTTCTTACAGTTGTTTATGATCCGGATTTAACGGTTACAAGCATAACGGCTGAAAAAGAAACTTCTATGGGTGATAAAATGGCAAGGGCTGGTTTGAATACAATAATGGGTATTGGTACTGTTTTTGTAATTTTAATTCTTATGACATTTTTGATTTCTGGATTTGGTTTAATATACAAATGGGAAGAAAAGAAGAAAATTGAAAAGAAGAATTTAGATACATTAATTGCTCCGATTGTAGAAATACCAGTAGTGAAAGAAGAACTTGTTGATGACTTAGAGTTGGTAGCTGTTATTTCAGCAGCAATTGCAGCAACAACGAATACCTCAACAGATGATTTTGTAGTAAGATCAATTAAAAGAAGAACATCAAAAACGAGATAATGGCAAAAGCCTTATGAATAGGAGGATATAGAATGAAAAATTATACAATTACCGTTAATGGAAGCGTATATGATGTAACAGTGGAAGAAGGACAAGCAGGTAACACTTCTAATGCTTCAGTAGCAACAACAAAGAAATCAACTCCAGCAGCTACTCCAGCAGCATCTAAAGTAGCAACTCCAGTAGCAGGTGCAGGTTCAATTAAAGTGTCGGCTGGCGCAGCAGGTAAAGTATTTAAAATTGAGACAAGCATTGGACAAGTAATTAAAAAAGGTGATCCTGTTGTTGTTATAGAAGCAATGAAAATGGAAATTCCAGTTGTTGCTCCAGAAGATGGAACAGTTGCTAGTATTGATGTGGCCGTAGGTGATGCGATAGAAGCTGGCGTAACTTTAGCAACATTAAACTAGGATTCACTATTATAGAGACAGCAGGGTATGGTGCGTCTATTATAAATGCATAAATGGTATGTGAATTCCCAAAGCAATTTAAAATATTGCATAAAATCTAATGGGAGGTAAAACAATGGAATACGTATTAGACACCATGGGAAATTTACTTCATCAGATGGCTTTCTTCAACTTAACGTGGGGAAACTATTTAATGGTAATAGTAGCTTGTATTTTCCTATATTTAGCAATCAAAAAAGGTTATGAACCATTATTATTGGTTCCAATCGCATTTGGTATGCTTTTAGTTAATTTATATCCAGATATTATGCTATCAATTGAGGATTCCTCTAATGGCGTGGGTGGATTATTACATTATTTTTATTTATTGGATGAATGGTCAATTCTTCCTTCACTTATTTTCTTAGGAGTAGGTTCAATGACAGATTTTGGTCCACTTATTGCAAATCCAAGAAGTTTCTTACTTGGTGCAGCAGCACAGTTTGGTATATTTATAGCTTATTTAATGGCAATTCTTTTGGGATTTAATGATAAAGCAGCAGCAGCGGTTTCAATTATAGGTGGAGCTGATGGTCCTACTTCAATTTTCCTTGCAGGTAAATTAGGACAGAACGGATTAATGGGACCTATTGCAGTAGCAGCTTACTCTTATATGTCGTTAGTTCCGATTATTCAGCCACCAATTATGAAACTTCTAACAACAAAAGAAGAAAGAGAAATTAAAATGGATCAACTTAGACCAGTTTCTAAGTTAGAGAAAATTTTATTTCCAATAATTGTAACTATAGTAGTAGTATCGATTCTTCCTACAACAGCACCACTTGTTGGTATGCTTATGTTAGGTAATTTATTTAAAGAATCTGGTGTTGTTAGACAGCTTGCAGACACGGCATCTAATGCACTGATGTATATCGTAGTTATATTACTTGGTACCTCTGTAGGTGCTTCGACAAGTGCAGAAGCTTTCCTAAATACAGATACATTAAAAATTGTTATATTAGGTTTGATTGCTTTTTCATTTGGTACTGCAGCAGGTGTTATATTTGGTAAAATTTTGTGTAAGGCTACAGGAGGCAAGGTTAATCCGTTGATTGGTTCGGCGGGTGTTTCAGCGGTACCTATGGCGGCCAGAGTTTCTCAAAAGGTTGGAGCAGAGGCAGATCCTACAAACTTCTTACTTATGCATGCAATGGGACCAAATGTAGCAGGTGTTATTGGAACGGCAGTAGCAGCTGGAACATTCATGGCTATATTCGGTGTTTAAGTACCAAATAATCCTTTTAAATTAATAATAATTCACAGGAGGTTAACAGAATGGCAGAAATAGAAAAGAAACCAGTTAAAATTATGGAAACAGTTTTACGTGATGCGCATCAGTCTCTTATTGCAACGAGAATGACAACAGAGCAAATGCTTCCAATAGTTGAAAAAATGGATCAGGTTGGATATCATGCTGTAGAGTGTTGGGGCGGCGCAACCTTTGATGCATCACTTAGATTCTTAAAAGAAGATCCTTGGGATAGACTAAGAAAATTAAGAGATGGATTTAAAAATACAAAATTACAGATGTTATTTAGAGGACAGAATATCCTAGGGTATCGTCCATATGCAGATGATGTTGTTGAATATTTTGTTCAAAAATCGATTTCAAATGGTATTGATATTATTAGAATTTTTGACTGTATGAATGATATTCGTAACTTACAAACAGCAGTTAAAGCTACGAACAAAGAGGGTGGACATCCACAGATAGCTCTTTCTTATACATTAGGTGATGCATATACCCTGGATTATTGGATGGATATGGCTAAGAGAGTTGAAGATATGGGCGCTCAATCACTTTGCATTAAGGATATGGCGGGTCTTTTGGTTCCATATCAAGCAACGGAGCTTGTTGGTGCATTAAAAAATGCGACAAAACTTCCAATTCAGTTACATACACATTATACAAGTGGTGTAGCGTCGATGACCTATTTAAAAGCAATTGAAGCTGGATGTGATATTATAGATACCGCAATCTCTCCATTTGCAATGGGAACAAGTCAGCCGGCTACGGAAGTTATGGTAGAAACCTTTAAAGGAACTCCATATGATACTGGTCTAGATCAGAAATTATTAGCTGAAATTGCTGAATATTTCAGACCAATGCGAGAAGACGCATTAGCAAGTGGTCTAATGAATACAAAAGTATTAGGTGTTGATATTAAGACTTTGTTATACCAAGTACCAGGTGGTATGTTGTCGAATATGGTATCACAGCTGAAAGAGCAAAATGCTGAAGATAAATACTATGAAGTTTTAGAAGAAATTCCTAGAGTTCGTAAAGATTTAGGAGAACCACCATTGGTTACACCTTCATCACAAATCGTTGGTACTCAGGCTGTATTTAATGTGCTTATGGGAGAACGTTACAAAATGGCTACAAAAGAGACTAAGGCTGTACTTAGCGGTGAATATGGAGCTACTGCAAAACCATTTAATCCTGAGGTTCAGAAGAAAGTTATTGGAGATAAGATACCAATTACATGTCGTCCAGCTGACTTGTTAGAGAATGAATTATCTACAATAGAAGCAGAAATGGCTGAATGGAAAGAACAAGACGAAGATGTATTAACTTACGCATTGTTCCCACAAGTTGCAGTAGATTTCTTCAAATATAGACAAGCTCAGAGAACGAAGGTAGATCCTACTGTATCAGATAGTAAAAATGGAGCTTACCCAGTATAAATATATTATAAATGGATACGTTTACTCTTTACTAGAGATGCATAAAGAAAAAGTCGATTCAGAGTAAGTCTGAATCGGCTTTTTTATTTTATATAATAGGAAAGTTCTACGAACTTCCCTATTATATAAAAAGGCACTACGTGCCAAAATGCGCACCTCATGGATAGGAAGTTTATTGCTACGCAATCCACTCGGGCGCGAGAGTGTCTGCAAGCAGACACTTTGTTTTAAAAAAGTTTTCCGAACACTTATAAAATGAAAATATACTGCAAGCAGACCGTTGTTGTTTTTACAAAAATATTAAAAAATAGAAGGAGAAAAAATGTTAGATTTAAAATTTTTAAGAGAAAACCCGGATGTTGTAAAACAAAATATTAAGAATAAGTTTCAGGATAGAAAACTTCCCCTAGTTGATGAAGTGATAGATCTTGATATAGAAAGTAGAAAGACACAGCATGAAGCAGATAATTTAAGAGCCAGCAGAAAATCTTTATCCAAACAAATCGGGGGATTGATGACGCAGGGGAAAAAAGAGGAAGCAGAGGACATAAAGTCGCAGGTAAATGCCAACGCAAGTCGACTCGCAGAATTAGAGAGTAAAGAATCTGAATTACAAGAAAAAATTACAAAAATTATGATGGTTATTCCAAATATAATAGATCCAAGCGTACCTATTGGTAAGGATGATACTGAAAATGTAGAAATAAAGAAATATGGAGAACCAGTTGTACCCGATTTTGAAGTACCATATCACGCTGAAATAATGGATAAATTCAATGGATTGGACTTGGATAGTGCAAGAAAAGTTGCAGGAAATGGCTTCTATTATCTAATGGGTGATATAGCAAGATTACATTCAGCTGTAATATCATATGCAAGAGATTTTATGATTGATAGGGGGTTCACGTATTGTATTCCACCTTATATGATTCGAAGTGACGTTGTCGCAGGTGTTATGAGCTTTGAGGAAATGGATGCAATGATGTATAAAATTGAAGGTGAAGATTTGTATTTAATTGGGACAAGCGAACATTCAATGATAGGTAAATTTATAGATACTATTATTCCAGAGGAGCAATTACCACATACTTTAACAAGCTATTCACCTTGTTTTAGAAAAGAAAAAGGTGCTCATGGGATTGAAGAACGTGGAGTATACAGAATTCATCAATTTGAGAAACAGGAAATGATTGTGGTATGTAAACCGGAAGAAAGTAAAATGTGGTTTGATAAACTATGGGAGAATACAGTAGATTTATTCCGTTCATTAGAGATACCTGTAAGAACATTGGAATGTTGTTCAGGTGATTTAGCTGATTTGAAAGTGAAATCAATTGATGTAGAAGCATGGTCACCAAGACAAAAGAAATATTTTGAAGTTGGAAGTTGTTCAAATTTAGGAGATGCACAAGCAAGAAGATTGAAAATAAGAGTAATTGGTGAAAATGATAAATATTTTGCGCATACACTGAATAATACAGTTGTTGCTCCACCTAGAATGCTAATAGCTTTTTTAGAAAATAATTTAAATGTTGATGGAAGTGTTCGTATTCCAAAGCCACTCCAACCATACATGGGTGGAAAAGAATGTATAAGTTAATAAAAGATTAGTTGTTAGTGGTTAATCTAGCGAGCGTAGTTAAGGTTATGAAACTATGTTACTGTTCACACAGTAGCTTAACACTAGCTGTTTAGCTACGTACGAAAATGATTCAACAAATGATTTCTGCTTCGCGTAGCGAATTTGCATGCAGAAATCATACGTTACGGTGAACGGAGTGAACCAATGTCATTTAGTTAACTTTCATAAGCATATGGTTAGATTTCCAATAATGGGGGTCTAACCATATTTT
>JBGUEQ010000060.1:0-27858 GCA_041821265.1 Lachnotalea sp.
ATACTTTACAATTGGCATATTTTTCAAACTCTAATTGTAAAGTTTCATATGGTATTGCCCTTTTATTATTTAATGATGTTACAACGATAGAATCAAATTGTAAATTTCTACCAATGTACTCAATCATTTGTTTATAATCTTTTTCTATTACCGCTGCAAATAGCAAAATCTTTTTGTTATTTGTAAAATGCTTCAACGTTTTCACAAATTCATTAATTCCATCTGCATTGTGAGCCCCATCTACATAAACGCCAGGCATCACCAATTCCATTCTTCCAGGCCATTTCGCTAATTTAATTCCTCTAAGAATTGTACTATCATCTACCCCTATATTCAACACTTTTATTGCCCAAATTGCAAGAGAAGAATTCTTAATCTGATAGTCCCCTATTCCTCCTAGTGAAACCCTAATACATCCATAATACCCATTTTTCAGTAAAAAATCAATGTTTTTGTCACTAACTTCTTGATTCTCATAATAAAATTCATTTTCACTAAGATTTATGACTTCATTTTTATTAATTAACTTATAATAATTAATATTATAATTATTGGCAATTTCTTCTATTACTTTACACGATAGTGGATTGGTTCCATCAAAAACCAAAGGCACATCTTCTTTTATAATTCCAGCTTTTTCATATGCAATATCTGCAATCGTATCTCCTAGTATTTCCGTATGATCTAAACCAATTGTTGTAATTACTGTTAGAATTGGCTTGTCTATCATATTGGTAGCGTCTAGTCTTCCTCCAATACCTGTTTCTAAAATTGTATATTCAACCTTTGCATGATCAAAAACTACCATTGCCATTGCAAATAATGTTTCAAAAAATGTTGGGTGTGTAAACCCTTTTTCTATTATTAAATCAATTGCTTTTTTAACTTGATTAAAGGTATCTATAAAAATTTCATTATCTATTTTTATTCCATTAATCATAAATCTTTCATTGATATCTACTAAATGTGGAGAAGTAAACATGGCATTCGCCTTGCCAGCACATTCCAATATACTAGATATATATGCGCATACAGATCCTTTTCCATTCGTTCCAGCAACATGTATCACTTTCATATTATTTTGAGGGTTACCTAATTCAACCATCAAGGCTCTAATATTTTCCATTGGATTCTTTTTAGTAAATTTCGGTATATCAAGTATGTACTCTACCGCTTCTTCGTAATTCAACGTGTTCACTCCATAACTGTCTTTATAGTTACAACCTATCTTACATTATAATATACTATACACAATATGCAAGCTAATTATGTCGCATTTATTAACAATTTTCGATTTACAAAGTCAATAAACCAAAAAAATTTCTTCAATAGAGTATCAAATGTCGTTTTATCAATATACTAGCATGCAAAAAACGCTAATTTTTACTTCAGCGTTTTTTAGATAATCATTAAAGATATTTAATTTAAAAAAACACTAACGATTCAGTACCTTCATAGTTACCGTTACACAATTTACTTAAAATGCAATTTTATCATTTCTGTGCTATAAAACTCGGGATTTTGCTACACAAAACACCTCACGCACTTTGGATACTGAATAGTTACAAAAACTCAACTATCTCAAGCAATTGGATCCATATTTATTAAGGATACCTCTCCACCTTCATATCGATACTTCATCGCAACTTGCTTTTCTTCAATTACTATACTCGCAGAATTTGTCTTAATCGTAACTCCTGGATATGTGTATTTGCTTACTACAATACATGCATTTTTAGCTCTACATGTTTTTTCTTCTAATTCACCTAGCTCCTTACTAAATTCCGCCTTATCTGAAATATATTTTATTTTTTTCCTTAATAATTCCATAATTCTATCTTTTGCTTGCGATCTAGCAAACAGTGGTCCTTCGTCTTTCTTGCGTTCTAATTCATCTAGCTCCGTATTGATTTCTTTTATCATATCATCAATTATTTCACTTACAGATTTCAGTTTAATGATTCGCTCTTTCAGTTCATCGTCAATACCTACGCTTAACTGTGTCTTCGTCTCAGCTTCATTTCCCGCTATCGGAACATCAATGCGACTAATCGCCATTACCGTACCGCCTATGATTGTAGCCTTTTTACCAGAAATTTCAATACCATCTCCAGCAATTACAACTGAATTCATTAATACATCTGCTTGAATACTTCCTTTTGCCTCTACATTAGCACCTTCAATAAACTTTGCAAATATATTTCCACCTGCTTGTATGCTAGCTTTCCCGCCACCTTGCAAGCCCTTGCGTAGGATTACATCTTTGCCCGATATAATTGTGATAGATTCAACATTTCCATCAATTGTAACGCTTCCGCCTGACTTAATGTGACTGCCGCTTTCCACATTACCATGAATTACTACATCTCCTCTAAAATCAATTTTTCCATTATTAAAATCCAAATCTTCTTTTATTTCTAATAAATTTGTAATATGAATTCGATTATTTTGAAATTCGATTTTACCATCAAGAAGAGATGTATACGTAATATTATCTTCCGATATAAATCCTTTGCCTTTGAGCGGTAATAAATCTTTGCCTCGTTTCCCTTCAATTATTTTATCTGTAACGGTCCTGCCTTGTGTTCCCGCTGTTGAAGGAGTATAAACAGCAATAATGTCGCCCTCCAAAATTGTCTGAACTGCAAAAACACTCCAATAATCAACTGTACCGTCTTCTCTAATCGTGGGTTTACCTGATGGATTTGTGTTAAAATTATAAGTGTATTTTCCTTCAACACCATCCGTTTGTCTAATACCTTGTGCAATTAAAATTTCTCTATAATAAATTCTCTTATCAGCTATTTCGTCTATTTCCATCTCATTAATACCATATAGAACTCTGTTTTGGCTTAAAAGTTCATAAAGCTCAGAACTGCTATACTCATGTCCATCTTCTGGAACTGCTAAATACAAATATGCTTCCATCTCATCATTGCTAATTCTAACATATGTTTTATCTGAAGTCTTATCAGCCATTCAAACCACTTCCTCGCATTAAAATTTAAGAATACTATTTACTGACATTATACCATTTCTACGTTATTTTTCAACTAATTTTGATTAAATTTTACATCTTTTGTACTATTCTTGTTATTAATCAGCCATTAAGCTTGCGAGGTACTTTTTGAATATAGGTAATAGAAAAACCGAGTTCTACATGTATGTAACATCATTTCTGTGCATAATCGTTACTCTTTTATAGCTATATAGATATTTGATGTGCTTAAAACCCCATATCCGCTACTAATTTGACATACTTTTAAAACGTCACCTCTTTTTAATTTAAAATTTTCAACCTTCAATGTTTTACTATCAAGAAACGAGGTTTCTTGCTCCTCATTATTTATATAAACTCTACTCGCTTTCGTAAAGTTTTTACCTGTGACAAATACCGTGTCCTCATCATTTTTCACTACTTTCGTAATTAAAATCTGCTTTACTCCCATTTTAAGATTTGTCGGTTGAACAGGTTCTTCACCATTATAGATATACTTATCTCCATAAAGCATATCATATTGCAGCGCGTCTAAATCTGCTAAATAGTTTGCCGTCCCTACTCTGTTTTGATGGAACTTAATCAATGTACCCTCATGTATACCAACTCTATCTAAAATAGTAGCTGATAACTGATACGCTGTGACACCCTTGTCCACTACATCTAATCCCATATTATCCCATACCACATATTCCGTTTGGAATAAAGAATGGTTGACGAGCTGTGATGCTTCTAATCCTAGTGTAGGCAAATGATCCCCATACATAACTAAGATTGTTGGTTCTTCCCTTGTAGATAATTCATCCACTAACTTTTTTACAAATGCATCCATTTCATGAATTTGATTAATATAATACGTAAATGAATTCTTCTCTTCTTCACTTCTACATCCAAATACTCCAATTTGGGGATTTACTAATACAGGTTCATCTGGATATCCGCCATGTCCTTGAACTGAAATTGTGTAGATATAATCGCTTTCTTTGGTAGAATCCAAAGCATCTGTAATTTGCTCAACCAATCCTGCATCTTTTGCCCATCCCATTGGAGTATATGCGTTAATATTCATATATTCTTCAGTTGTAAATGTATCATATCCAAGATTCGCAAATACAGTTTTTCTATCATAAAAACTAGCTTCATTGTTGTGTATTGCATGAGTGGAATATCCTAATTTCTTCAGGCTATATGCAGCACTCTCACATGCTGTAGTTTTTAAAATTGTTTTATAAGGATATTCTCCAGGCCCAAAATAATGAAGACTCATACCTGTCATTATTTCAAATTCAGTATTTGCTGTGCCAGCTCCCACTGATGGTACCGTTAAAAATCCTGAAGAATATTCTTCCTCTAGCTTTCTAAAATTGGGGATAGGATCTTCTGAAAATTTTAAATATTTAATAAGTTCTGGATCACAAAATGATTCTAACTGTAAAAATATAATATTTGGTTTTACACTTGTATCTTCATTATCCTCACTATTAGCATCCTCCTCCGCATCAAAAGAATTTGCTATATCTTTCATAAGCTTATCCGAGTAATCATTGGGGCAGTCAATTCCCGTAGCAAATATACTCATGGAAAAACAATATGGAAACCCATAATCCTCATATGCAAATGCAATATTCCCAAAATATGTAGATAAAATTCTAGTCGTCACGTTTATTTTAGTGAATCCAAACAATATTGCTACACATACTATGATTAATCCCAAGTTTCTTTTATAAGGAATCTTTAAACTATGCTTTGGTAATCGAAACCATACATAAATAATAGCTATAACTACAAATAACGCAACAACAATAATGATTACAATTTGTTCCATTGAAAGATATGCATCAATTAATGATAACGCATTTGAAGCTAGTGTTAAATCTGTTCCTGTAAATGGCGTTACTCTAAATGTCAGTATTACTCCATTTATAATCCCCAATACCAACCAGATTGTCCCGATTACCGTTGTAGCAAATAGACGCCTTTTTATAATGTATACAATCATAAATGTAGTAAAAATCATAAATGTATTATATGAAAATATAATTGGGTTCTTTGTCATAAATGCAAATACTTCAAAAAATGAATGTCTTGAAAACGTCTCAATAAGAAAATATATTGCAAAGGAAATCAATGCATAAGCTACTAGCGTAAATTTTCTTAATACATTAACAATTTTCATTATAACGGCATTTTTTTTAATAACTGTTTTTATTCTGTTCACTCTATTTCACCTCAAACCTTAAATACAAATTCTAAAGCGGACATAAAACAGATTTATGTCTATTTCATGCCCGCTTTATGATCAGGTTTTCAAATCAATTAGTTATTAGCTAACTGATTTAAACGAAGCTTTACCTGATCCATCATCTGGGTATATTTTATAAGTTTATCTTTTTCTTCCTTTATTTTTTCTTCAGGTGCTTTGCTAACGAATCTCTCATTGCTTAGCATTCCTTCTACTCTTGACAACTCTTTCTTTAAACGTTCTTCTTCTTTCATTAAACGTTCTATTTCTTTTTCGATATCAACAAGTTCTGCAAATGGCATATAAATTACCGCATCCGGTATAACCGATGAAACCGCATCCTCACTAATTCCTGTTTTATCAGTTTGAACAATCACTTCATTTGCATATCCAAGGGAAGCAAAAAACACTTTTCCATGTTCAAATGTATTTCGAATCGTCTCCTTTTCTGATACAACAAAAACTTTTGCCTTTTTACTTGGTGGTACATTCATTTCTGAACGAACGTTTCGAATTCCTCTAACCGCCGCTTTAATCACTTCAACTTCATTTTCTTCTATTTCGAAATTCCAATCGTTTTTATATTCAGGCCATTTTGAAATCATAATTGATTCTTCCTCTTCTTGAATCGTAACAAAGATTTCTTCTGTAATAAATGGCATATATGGGTGAAGTAACTTTAGTGATTGAACAAGTACGGTCCTCAGTGTCCAAAGTGCGGCCTTTTTTGTGGAATCTTCCTCGTTATAGAGTCTTGGTTTTACCATTTCAATATACCAATCACAGAATTCTTCCCAAATAAAGTCATATAACTTTTGAACCGCTATACCTAGATCATATTTATCCATATTTGTTGTAACATCTGCTGTAAGTCTATTAGCTTTTGATAGAATCCATTTGTCAGCACCGGTAAGAGAAGATAAATCAACTGTATCCAACTTTATACTTTCCATATTCATCATAATAAATCTTGATGCATTCCATACTTTGTTAGCAAAATTTCTACTAGCTTCTACACGCTCCCAATAAAAACGCATATCATTTCCAGGCGCATTACCCGTAATAAGCGTAAATCTCAGTGCATCTGCACCGTATTTATCAATCACTTCTAATGGATCAATACCATTTCCAAGTGACTTACTCATCTTACGACCTTGCGAATCTCTGATTAATCCATGCATGAGTACGGTATGGAATGGCGATTTACCTGTATGTGCATATCCGGAAAAAACCATTCTAATTACCCAGAAGAAAATAATGTCATAACCCGTTACGAGTACATCTGTAGGATAGAAATAATCTAAATCTTCTGTCTTATCAGGCCATCCCAGTGTTGAAAACGGCCACAATGCTGAGCTAAACCAGGTATCTAACGTATCTTCATCCTGCTTAAAGTGAATACATCCACATTTTGGACAAACATCTGGTTGTTCTCTTGCTACTACAACTTCCCCACATTCCTGACAATAATAAGCTGGTATACGATGTCCCCACCAAATTTGTCTTGAAATACACCAATCTCTAATATTCTCTAGCCAGTGTATATAGGTCTTATCAAAACGTTCTGGAACAAACTTTAATTCTTCTGTTTTCAGTGCATCTATAGCCGGTTTTGCAAGTTCTTCCATCTTAACAAACCATTGTTGTTTGATTAAAGGTTCTACGGTTGTCTTACATCTATCATGTGTACCAACGTTGTGTGAATGATCTTCAATTTTTTCAAGTAAACCTTGTTCTTGTAGTTCACTAACCATGAGCTTTCTAGCAACGTATCGATCCATACCATTATACTTTCCACCATTTTCATTGATGGTTGCATCATCGTTTAATACATTTATTTGTGGAAGATTATGTCTTCTTCCTACTTCAAAGTCATTTGGATCATGAGCCGGTGTAATCTTAACGACACCTGTTCCAAATTCCATATCCACATAATCATCCGCAATGACAGGAATTTCTTTGTTTACTAGTGGTAAAATAACATTCTTCCCAACTAATTCGCTATATCTTTCATCCTTAGGATTCACTGCAAGTGCTGCATCACCAAGCATGGTCTCTGGTCTTGTTGTAGCTACTGTAACAAATTCATCACTACCTACAATTGGATATTTAATATGCCAGAAATGTCCTGCTTGCTCTTCATGCTCCACCTCTGCATCTGATATAGAGGTTTTACATACTGGACACCAATTTATAATTCTGGAACCTTGATAAATATAGCCTTCTTCATGTAGTTTGATGAATACTTCCTCTACTGCTTTTGAACAACCTTCATCCATTGTAAATCGTTCTCGGTCCCAATCACAAGACGTTCCAATTTTCTTTAGCTGTGATGTAATGGTTCCACCATATTCTTCTTTCCATTCCCACGTTCTCTTTAAAAATCCTTCACGTCCTAATTCTTTCTTATCAATTCCTTCTTCTTTTAATTGATTTGTAACTTTAACTTCAGTAGAAATTGCTGCATGATCGGTTCCTGGAATCCATAACGCATTGTAACCTTGCATCCTCTTATAACGAATTAAAATGTCTTGCATTGTATTATCTAATGCATGCCCCATATGAAGTTTTCCTGTAATATTTGGAGGTGGCATCACAATTGTAAAAGGTTTCTTACTTCTATCAACCTCTGCGTGAAAATATTTTTTATTTATCCATGTGTCATATAATTTGTCTTCTATGCCTTGTGGGTCATATGTTTTTTCAATATTTCTTTCCATTTTATATTCCTTTCTTGATAGGTTCTTATCGTTCGTCAACTGCCTGCCAGCAGTCGATTTGTTTCACTACTCGCGACGATAAGAAGTAATGCGTTTCTTATCGTTTTCGCGGTGCTCGTCAACTGCCTGCCAGCAGTCGATTTGTTTCACTACTCGCGACGATAAGAAGTAATGCGTTTCTTATCGTTTTCGCGGTGCTCGTCAACTGCCTGCCAGCAGTCGATTGACTCGCTACTCGCGAAAAAAAACACCCTTTGCTTATGCAAAGGGCGTTGGATACGCGGTACCACCTTTATTATACACGAAATTTCGTATATTTCTCTTATCTTATAACGTAGATTACACGTGACAACCTATATGCTATGCTTTTAGTCATCCAGTTCAAAAGCTACCTTCAGCAAACATTTCTCAAAACAATCTTTCAGCCAATGGATTGTTCTCTCTGCTAAGTCTGTTCGCTTACTCCTCTTTATCTCAACTTTTTCTTATCTTGACTATATAATAGTTTACTCGTTCATTTTTGTCAAGAAATTTATAGTTCTCTGTTACTTCTAGAAATTATTATAACTACATTTATGCTAATTCATCTGTGATCTTGCATTACTTCTAATTCTCGTTGCGACTAGTGCGACCGCAAAAAATGCTATAGCAAACATTACTTCTACTCCAATGCTGACTTGGATATCTTTTAGAACTGCTTTGTTACTGCTTACCGTTTGGATGTTTTCTACTGCATTGATATACCAATAAGTCGGAATGAATTTTGAAAAATTTAGAACTTTTTCTCCCATCAGTGCCTGAGGTACAAATACTCCACCTAGAAAACTCATACCTAGCCCAACCGTATTTGAAATCATATTTAAAGTATTGATACTTTTTGTAAGAATACTTATTAAATATCCCATGCCTGTTGCTATTAAAACAAATACAAAACAGTTAACTAAATATAATATTCCTTTTAACAAACCAATATTTTCACCATACAGAATAAAGGCTAAGGCCATAAATAATAGGTACATCGCAGTAACGGTAACCACACATCCTAATATTAATTGCATATTTTTCTTTTTCAATGGCAAGGATGAACACATGGTTCTGTCATTGATTTCCTTACTATTAAAAACCATTAAAATTGGTCCCATCCCTAAAATAATAAGTGAAATTAATACATATGGTAAATATTTAAAATAATGATAATCAGAAGTCATACTAGTCGAAATCTTATTATTCAATAAATTCACTTCTAATGCCATTGATAAATCATTTCTTGTATATTCTAATGCCTGCTTATCAGGCACCTTAGCAATTAAATATGATTCTAATGTAGAAATATATTGTTCGATTTGTATATCCACATATTTCCCTGTGTATGACCCTGGAATCTTAATATTTTCACATAAATTCTCAATATCTCCGTTTGCTAATTTACTTGAGAAATCCTTTGGTATCAATAATATATATTCCACATTTCTATAATATAGCTCATCTTGGAGTATCTCTTTATCATTTTTTAATTCTACGAGATTATTAATTCCCCCTAAATATGCTTTTAATTCACCGCCAAGTTCACCTTCGTCTTCGTTGATTACCGCCATATCTATTTTGTTTGTTGTAAATTGACTTACACCATTCTCTTTTCCACTTCGTGATAAAACGAATGCTAACAGCAAGAAAACAAATAAATATATTGACATACTTGGAATATTTTTCTTCAATATTTTCAAATAAGTTTTAAATACTTGCATATCGTTCCCTCCTAATTATCATAAAGCTTACTATGAACAATAGGCTTGCTATGATTAACATAATTCCTATATTTAACATAAATCTATCATAAGTATCATATATACTCAAGCTATAGAACGCATCGACCATTAAAGCCGCCGGATTGATTTTATTAACAATTGGTGCATAGTGTTCTACAATATCTTTCATATTGTTCACCATCAATCCACTCAAAAAACACTCTAGCATTGTAAATGCTGATAAAAATGACATTTTTAACTTTTCAGATTTTTGTCCGATACTTCCCACAAATAAACCACTAGCAATCCCTATTATACTTCCCACAAAAATAGTAACAATAATATATGGTAATTTGTGACCAAAATTTATCTTTAATACAAAAATTAAATAAATCAAATTTATTGTTGCACAAATAAATTGCACCACTACAGTTCCTGCAAAATCGCCCAAAATCACAATGCTTTTATTCGTTGGTGCAATAATCCTTCTGGCTGCCAAGGTAGATAAATTTGCTTTTATCGCTACAGCTGAAAATAAACCT
This sequence comes from Lachnotalea sp., assembly GCA_041821265.1. Taxonomy (GTDB): domain Bacteria; phylum Bacillota; class Clostridia; order Lachnospirales; family Lachnospiraceae; genus Lachnotalea. Next base: position 10,248 of record JBGUEQ010000060.1, read on the forward strand.
GCAAAACAACCATACAAACAACTCATTGCAATTAAAGAATAATAATAGTTTATGGTTGAATCCATTGAGCCATTTGTAAAGCTAATTTCTTTCAGTGAATTAATATCACTTTGATTCATTTGAATTATCTGCTGTACTTTATCAGGTGAAATTGCTGCAATTGTCATGATTGTTTGCTTTTTTTGCAGATATTGCTTTAAAAAACTATTGAGTATACTTTCATTGATACCTTCCCCATTTACGGTTAATGATATTTGATCTGTATTATAAATAACTCCTGCTATTTCACCGGATTCTAACATCTTCTTTGCTTTGGATTCAGATGTTGTAAGTATATGAACTATTTGGTTTTCTCCTGATTCACTCAGTGATTGAAGTACTTTTTCAAAGTCGCTATCTTTATTTTCTGTTCCAGCTATATATGCAATATCTACACTTTGAAAATCTTCCTCTGTTGCGAAATTACTAAAGCTTACGTAAAATAAGGTTCCTAGTATCAAGGGAAAAAACAAAGACCAAAACAGCTCACTTTTGTTTCGAAGCAATCTTATCACTTTATATTTAAATAACTGACTAAACATATTCTCCTCCATTCTTGCGATTTCCACGTGTGTCTCCTAATTGATATAAAATAATTTTCGCGCTCATCTTTTAATCCCTTAATTCTTTTCCTGTAATTTCAAGAAATACATCATTTAAAGTTGGAAGTTCCGAATATACTCTGCCAAACGTTATTTGATTGTTTTGTAAATAATCTAATATATGAATCAGATTGTGTTTTCCACCGCTACATTTAATATTTAATTTTTTATCATGATACGTTACCTGATATACGTGATTTAACAGTTTCATTTCTTCCAAATATCTATCCTCTAATGCAAGCACTTCTAAAGATATGGTTTCGCCTGTCTTAATCATCCGTTTAAGTTCTTCCTTAGTTCCAATTGCCAAATTCTTTCCTTTATCCATTATGGCTATTCTGGAACAAATTTGTTCCACTTCTTCCATGTAATGAGATGTGTATATAATTGTCGCACCTTTTTTATTTAATTCCAAAATTCCCTCTAAAATTTTATTACGACTTTGTGGATCAACTGCAACCGTAGGCTCATCCATTATGATTAACTTAGGTTTATGTGCTATTCCACATGCAATATTTAATCTTCTAAGGAGTCCTCCTGATAGTTTCTTCGGATAAAACTTTTTAAAATCTGCTAAACCTACAAATTCAATTGCTTCTTCTACATATTGCTTTCTCACATTCTTATCCATTACATATAATCCGCAAAAATAATCAATATTCTCAATCACTGTTAATTCCTCAAATACCGCAACATTTTGAAATACAACACCAATATCTCTTTTTAAATTATATTTGTTTGGTGCCATGCTTTCTCCAAAAACTTCAACAATGCCCTTATCAAAACTTAGTAATGATAAAATACAATTAATGGTTGTTGTTTTACCAGAACCGTTAGGACCAAGTAAACCAAATATTTCACCCTCTTGTATTTCCAAATTAAAATGATCAAGTGCCACTATATCACTATAACGTTTTACTAGATTTTCTATTTTCACTACCGGTTGTGTCATTTAACATCCTCCTCATTATTACTTCCTATCATAAATTGTTTTTACTTGTTTATCATAATATTTTATTGCTTCCGTGATAAGTGCATTGCGTCATGATATATATGACAAATGTAATAAACAGCAGTGAAAATGTTATTCTCACTGCTGTTTATTACATAATTTGGTAACGGTTCAGTATCTTCATAGTTACCGCTATGCGATGCACACGAAATGCAATAGTATTGCATTTTGGCACTATAAAACTTGGGATACTGAATAGTTACCTAATTTCTATAATAAAATACTGCTAGTTGTGTTCTATCCCTCAAATTTAACTTATCTAGTATAATACTCAAATAATTTCTGACCGTACCTTCACTTAGATACAAAGCTTGCGCAATTTCTTTATTACTAAATCCTTTTGCCACAGCCTCAATCATTTCAAATTCTTTATCTGTTATACCATATGTAGCATAATCTTTTGCCTTATTGTTGTTTATTAAGTTAGGTATTTTAGATACTATTTCATTTCCAAACACATTTTGCCCACTAAAAATCGCTTTCATTGCTGGCAATATACTCTCGAAGTTTTGTTTAAGTATGTATCCCTTCGCACCAATGTTAAGTGCTTGTATTATATATTCGTCATCTGAAAATGTGGTTAAAAATAATATTTTGGCCGTTGGATACTTTGAAATAATTATATTTGCCGCTTCAATTCCAGACATCGTATCCATTCTAATATCCATCAAAAGAACCTCTGGCTTATATTTATTATATAACTCAATGGCTTCTACTCCATTTTGACCCATTTCTAATACCTTCACTTCTCCGCTTGCTTCTAATATCGTTTTCAGTGAGAGTGCTACCAGTTTATCGTCATCTACGATTACTATATTCATTGATCCTCCTTCTTCTTTTCCTCGTTTTTCTTTTTAGGAATAGAAATAAATATTTTGAATCCATTGCTGTGGTCTATCGATATAGTTCCATTCAAATTTTCTACTCTAGCATTCATATTTTCCAATCCAATTCCACTATCCAAATCTTCTATCTGTATTTTAGTACCGTTATCATTTATCAACAACTGATAGAATACTGGATGTTCTCTAATGATGATATCGATACAATCTGCATTGCTATGTTTTGCTATATTTGAAAAAGCTTCCTTAATTATCATGATAAAACAATACTTAATCTTTTTAGAAACTTGATCTGATAAGTCATAGTCAAAAACAACTTTATAATCTGAAAAATTGCCTATTATAGCGTTAATATTTGAATATAAATCAATTGATTCATCATGCAAATCATGCACACTTTCTCTTATATTGTTCATGGCGTTATTTAATGTATCTTTTAATGCCAATAAATTATTTAATATAGTTTCATCTTTACAAACAACCAATAACGCTCCAACTTGAAGTAATGAACGTGAGAGCATATGTCCAACGTTGTCATGTATTTCTCTCGCAATACGATTTCTCTCTTTTAACATAGCCAAATGTATTTCATCATCTTGTTTCTCTATCAACATTCTATTTTTATTTCTAAGGTACAAATTTAATTCTTGACTAGTGTCTCTTATTCTTTTATATTCGTTTTGTAATTTATCATATTTTTCAGTCTTATTTTGCATATTAATCGAAGCTATACAAACAAGAACAAATAAAATAGAGGCATATAAGTTATTCAACATCAAATATTGTATTGATATAAGAATCCCAACAGCTCCAATATACTTTAGTTTATATAATGCAATATCATATAATATCATAGGCAGAAACATACAAAATAGTGGATTTAGAATGCATAATCCATAATATAGAAGCACGAATATTGTTGTTACTCTCGATGATTGAAAATAATAACAAAGTGAGCTAATAGAAACTGCAACCAATAAGCATAGTACCATAAACAAGCTATTTGGAAAGAACACAATTGTAAACAAACAAAATAACAGTAATATCGTTTTATCATATATGATAGCCATTTTCTCTCCCTTAAACTATATAATCCATCTTTAATCGATTATATTATAATCATTTAATATTTACAACTATCTCATTTTCTTTTACATATACCTTTTCTTTTTATTCAAAATAGATTACAATAGTTAAAATGAGTTTATGAAAGGAGATTTTTATGAGTAATAAGAGTATTAATAAGCTTATCGCTTTTACTGCTATTACAGGAGCTGCAATCGCTGCTGGAATTGCATATTTTAAACACAAAAAAGATTCGGATTTATTTGATGATGAGTTCGCAGATTTAGATGACGATTTTGATGATGAGGACTTTGATTTTCCTCTTCCTGAGGAGAAGGATGAAAGCGCAACTAAGAGAGAATATGTTTCTCTTAATTTAGATAAGAGCTCTGCTAGTGTTGAGGAAAACATTGATGAAGAGGTTGCTTCTGTTGAAGAATCCAATTCAGAAGATATCAAATCTAGTGACTCTACTACTCCTAATGAACAAGATACAGCTACTGATGCAGAAGATTCTGAAGAAATCAAAACAGTTTAAGCATTGAATTAATTTATAAAGAAAGGAGCCAAAATACTATATAGTAGTATCTTTGCTCCTTATTTTAAATATTTCACTTACAGACTTGTATTCGTATTTTAAATTTTATATTTTCATTTGTATCATCTTCTAGACCATAATATAGCTCACCGAAATTCATCTTTCATCTTATTAAAGGGATTGATAGCCCCATGCTCTCCTAAGTCTTTCGACTGCCTCTTTAATATCCTCTTCCGTTAAGCTTGCATATCCTAGAATAATGATAGTATGATCGAGATTTTTATCTTCGATATAATATTTTGATAAACCATATACTTTGACACTTTGTTTTTTTGCTTTTTCAATAAGGTTCTCTTCCTTTATCTCCTTAGGAAAATGAATCAATACATGAACCCCTGCATTTTCACCTGTTATACCAATAATATTATGAATGCTTTTCAATTCATTTAGCAAAACATCATGCTTATTTTTATATATTTTACGCATTTTATTAAGATGCCTCTCATAATATCCTTCTTTAATAAAATTATCCAATATTGCTTGGTCAATTCGTGAAACTGTGGATGCATAAAATCCACTATTATAATAACTACTAATTAATTTTTTAGGAAGTACCATATAACTAACACGAATTGCAGGTGCTATCGATTTTGAAAAAGTTCCCAGATATATGACTCTATCATTAATATCATATCCTTGCAAGGACGGTATCGGCTTACCTTTGTATCTAAATTCACTATCGTAATCATCCTCTATGATATACCTGTTTTTCTCCTTAGAAGCCCAATTTAGCAACTCCATTCTGCGCTTTATTGGCATTACAATTCCAAGTGGGAATTGGTGTGAAGGCATAACATATGCAATACTAGAATCTGTATCTTCTAATTCCTCTATATTTATACCATTTTCATTAAGCCCGATACAGTTTACTTTAAACTTCAAGTTTACAAATGTATTATATGCCTGCTTGTAAGTTGGATTCTCCATAGCAATCGAATGACCTGATCCAATTATTTGACTAAGAACCATTAATAAATAATCATTACCCGCTCCAAGTATAATCTGGTCTGAAGAACAATTAACGCCTCTAGCTTGATGAAGATAATTGCTTATTGTTGTTCGTAATGCAGTTTCTCCAAGTGGAGATCCTAATTGAAACAGTTCTCTATTATCATCCATCAAGGTGTTTTTTGTAATTTTCTTCCATGCATTGTATGGAAAATGTTCGAGATCAATACCATTCGGTGAAAAATCATATTGAATGCAATCCTCATCTTCCTCTTTTTCATATTCTCTTATTTCTTGCACTTGTGAAATATGATACAATCCCTCTATTTGGCACACATAATATCCTTTGTATGGGATTGAATGAATATACCCCTCGGATAATAACTGTTCATATGCTAAATCTACTGTACTTCTGCTTATTTGTAAATTTTTTGCTAATAATCTTGTAGATGGAAGTTTCTCATGAAATGGTAATTTTCCTTCTTGAATTTCACTTTTTATATATTCATATATTTGCTCATACAGTGGGCTAGCATTTCGTGTTTTTAGTTCTATCATTAACTCATTCATTTTCTCACCTACTATTAAATAATTTTATGTTTATATACAATACATAGTATTTTTCATCCTTTATTTTTTTAACATTATTTTCTCTTTAAATAATTTATGGAAAGCAATTAATTGCTTTCCATAAATTAAAGTATTTAAGTAGTAAAACATTAGTAACTATAAAGAAATTGAATGGTTACTATCTTGTATGCAGATTGTTACTGACAGTGCACAACTATACTAATCTTCTTTTCTTTCTTTCAAAATAACATCTTTTAACTCACGGGCTTTATCTTTCAGATTGTTCTTTGCCACCCTTGAAGTAATAACATTTGATACAAGTCTTGATGCCATCTCATATTGTTTACATTTACAAGCTAAGGATGCTAGTAAATAATCCATTGTTGATTCATCCATACCACACATAGGAAATTCTTCTTTGCTAACTGCTGCTGAGAACCCTTCATAAGCATTTTTAATAAATTCTAGTTCTTCCGCCTCCGACTTAGCCACTACTTCTGCATAATCTGGAGTACTAGAATCTAACGCTTCTCTTTGACCCCTTATCAACCATCCGATTTTCAAACATATATATGCTTTTTCGCTTGATCTACACTTCTTAACAATAGCGTTTACCAATGCAAGTTTATGAGATTCTAATGCCGCCTCATATGATATTGTAGCGTCATTATTTACCGTAGCCTTAAAATTTTTACTAATTTTTTCTTTAATTAAGCTTGCCTGTGGACTTGTAATTGTATTAAAAAATCTTGTCACAGTCGTATATCCGCATTTAGGGCATGATACAATATCATATTTCAATGGATCAATACCTTGATATTTCGCTCTCAGGTCATAATCTGTTCCTAATAATTTTGGTTTTCCAGTTCTAACCGTTTTGGATTTGAACTCCATTTCACATACCGGACATCTGTATGATTTATCAAATAATAAATCTTCTTCCACTGTTTCTTTGGTTGCTTTCTCTTCTGTACTGTTTCCCACTACCTTTTTATCTTCTTCGAAAAGCTTCTCGTTTTCCAAATTTCCCAATCCAAATTTAGCCAATCCCGATAATAAATTAGACATTCTTCATCCTCCTTTTATTTTATCTTAAATGAACTTTTTAGTGACACAATTCTATTAAATACTAAGTTATCTGGTGTGGAATCTTTTGCATCAATGCAGAAAAAACCATTTCTTACAAATTGGTAACTATCATATGCTTTCGCTCCATTAAAGCTTGGCTCTACATAGCAATCCTTTAATATTTTCAAAGAATTAGGATTCACATTAATGCTTCCATCTTCGTTGTAAACTCCTGCTTCTTCATCTACAATGTTCTCATATAATCTAACTTCACTTTTAATTGCATAAGGCGCTGGTACCCAATGAATGGTTCCCTTTACTTTTCTTTCTACAAACCCTGAACCGCACTTCGCCTCTTTATCATAAGTACAATGTACTTCTGTAATATTGCCATCGCTATCTTTCACAAAACTCTCGCATTTCACAAAATATGCATGCATTAATCGTACTTCATTGCCTGGAAATAGTCTGAAATATTTCTTAGGAGGTTCTTCCATAAAATCTTCTCTTTCTATATATAACTCTCTGCAGAAAGGTACTTTTCTAATCCCTAATTCTTCATTCTCCAAATTATTGGTAACATCTAGATATTCAACTTCTCCTTCAGGATAATTATCAATAATCAATTTGATTGGATCTAAAATTGCCATCATTCTTGGTTTTGTAAGTTTTAAATCTTCTCGAATACAATACTCTAGCATTGCGTAATCAACTGAACTATTTGCTTTTGAAATCCCACATAGTTCAACAAACTTTCTAATCGATTCTGGTGTGAATCCTCTTCTTCTAAGCGCCGCTATTGATACAAGCCTTGGATCATCCCAACCATCTACGATACCTTCTTCAACAAGCTTTTTAATATATCTCTTACCTGTAATTACATTTGTTAAATATAATTTTGCAAATTCAATCTGCTTAGGTGGATTTTCATATTCAAGCTCTGTCACTACCCAATCGTATAATGGTCTATGATCTTCAAATTCTAATGTACAAATAGAATGTGTAATACCTTCGATTGCATCTTCAATCGGATGCGCAAAATCATACATTGGATAAATACACCATTTATCACCGGTATTGTGATGCGTCATATGTGCCACGCGATAAATAATTGGATCTCTCATATTGATATTAGGTGATGCCATATCAATCTTCGCTCTTAATACCTTTTCACCATCTTTTAATTTATCATTCTTCATATCTTCAAACAATTGTAAATTTTCTTCTATGGAACGATTTCTATATGGACTTTCCTTACCAGGCTCTGTAAGAGTTCCTCTATACTCGCGCATTTCATCTGCTGTCAAATCACAAACATATGCTTTTCCTTTTTTAATTAACTTTACTGCTGCTTCATACATTTGCTCAAAATAATTCGACGCAAAAAACAATCGGTCTTCCCAATCAGCGCCAAGCCATTTAATATCTTCTATAATTGAATCCACAAATTCCGTTTTCTCTTTCGTTGGGTTCGTATCATCAAATCTCATATTAAACTGCCCATTATACTTTTTTGCTAATCCATAATTAAGTATAATAGACTTAGCATGTCCTATATGAAGGTAACCATTTGGTTCTGGTGGAAAACGAGTACGCACCGTATCATAATGTCCTTCTGCTAAATCTTTCTCTATTATCTGTTCAATAAAATTTTTGGAAACTACTGCTTCTTCCATAATAACTCACATTCCTTTCGCTTCGCTTAGGCACAAATCGTAATGAAAGTGTCTAGCGTATTTATTTTTTGTCTATACTTTAAATGAAAATATATAAATATACTACAGAACACGGAGGAGGAAGTAGAACTTTTCCTCATTAATTTCGGAATTAAGTCCGCATAATAACATGTGTCGGATATCTTTTCAAGCACAAATGAGTGTGCCATGAGCACGTAACCTAATCATTGTTTAAGCAATTCCTTAGGTCTTTCTTAGCTTGGTATCCAGTCAATGTTTATATATTTTCAATTTCTTTTTTGGAGGACTTTATGCTTAATATCAAACATTTTGTTTGCTGTGGTATGGATGTGCACAAAAAATTTATTGTGGCTACTATAGCAAAAACAAATTTTCAAAGTGTAACTACCTATACGAAAAAACGATTCAGTACATTTAATTCTGATTTGAACTCACTCAAATCTTGGTTAGCACAAAACAATTGCACAGAAGTCTGTATGGAATCCACTGGAAAGTATTGGATTCCTATTTTTAACGTCCTTGAAGATAGTTGTCATGTCGTTATCGCTAATCCCAAATATGTCAGAGCCATTAAAGGTCAGAAAACAGATGATAAGGATTCTGCTTGGATTGCCGATTTATTTAAATTTGATATCGTTCCATCAAGCTATATCCCTTGTAGAGAAATTCGTATGCTTCGAGAATTATTTCGATATCGGTGTAAACTAATTGGTCATCGTGCGAGTGAAAAAAATCGTTTACAGAATTGTCTTACCGTATCAAATATTGCATTAGCTTCCGTACTATCAGACTCCTTTGGAAAATCAGCTTCGGCAATTATTGACTACATTCTCACTTGTGAAACATTTGACCCAATATACTGTGCTTCGCTTTTGAAAAAAAAGGCAAAGCAAAAAGAAAGTGAGGTTATTCAATCTATCCTAGGATATGAATTACGTGCAGATCAATCCGTAAAAATGAAAGTTTGTCGAAAACACTATGATTATATAAATGTGTGTGTTTCTCAATTAGACAAAACAATCAAGCTTTTTTCAACTCCTTATCAAAACTATATTGATTTTGCTACTTCAGCTCCAGGAATTTCAGAACATTCAGCAATCTATATCATTTCTGAAATTGGAACGGATATGTCGATATTTAAATCCTCAAAGCATCTATGTTCATGGGCTGTTTTGACTCCACAAAACAATGAAAGCGCTGGAAAGAAAAAATCAGTACATGTTTCAAGAGCTGGTGTTTACCTTAAACCATTATTGGTTCAATGTGCCAATGCTGCAATTAAGGACGGTAAAAATCCTTATTTTAAATTCAAATATGAACGGATTAAAAAACGCAGAGGTCACAAACGAGCAATCATTGCAATTGCACGAATGCTACTTACTTGTATTTATCACATGTTCCAAAAACAAGAAGCTTTCAATCCTGCTGATACCGACTATTCAGCGATACCAGCGGAACAATACAGAAAACATCGTGAACAATACATTAAAAATGCTATAAAACTATTAGAAAAGGAAGGCTGTACAATAATCCCTCCAAGTGCTATTGCCTGATACCCTTTTCAAAATAAAATTTCCTTTTAAAAAGCGACAATCTACTGGTGCTCTTGTTAAGTTACGGCAATTTCTAGTTTTTTCTTTCAACCTATATCCTCCTAGTAACTTGAGTATTAATAATCTAATATAATAAATCACTTATATTTATATAAAAATACTTATATAAGCAATATCATATCATATATTTTTAAAATGTTAAAGTATTTCATAACTAAAAACAAGATGACTCTTTTGCCACGTAATCCGCCTCTATTTAGCCTGTCAACACTATGCTTGTTTAAGAATAAACAAATAAGTGCCTTCTTTCATGGATATTTCAAACATTTCTGCAACAACAAATCCATTTTGCACCGCTAGCTTTTGCACTATTTCTTTATCATGAGAATACATAATAATAATACCAGTACTATTTAAATGCTCTTTTATTTTAAAGAAAAATTTGTAATATAATTCGTATATCTCTTCTTGTGTCACTCTACCTATTTTAAAAGGCATATTGGTAAAAACTTCATCAAATAAATATTCATGTGTGAAATCGAAAAAATCTTTATTAATATAATGTGCAATTTGATGTGCTTCGTCTGTATTGATTCTAGCACCCTCAATGGCCTCATCTAATAAATCAATGCCATACATAGTATTTGCTTTCACTTGCTTATGTCTTTCTATTAGCATTATACCAACACCACAAAAAGGATCTAAAACCTGAGCATCTTCTTTCATATAATCTCTGGCAAGCTCTACAAGTAATGCTGCGTTGGTAGGCTTGATACTGGTTGCTATTACATTTTGGCGATAAGTGAATCTATCATCTAAAATCGTAAATAACTTAACTAAAAGATTATACTCTCCACTTTTATTTTGTATCACCCTTATCTCTAGTTCATAATTAGAAGTATTATTGATCAATTTTCGTTGTGAAAGAATCTCTATTTCAGCAGCAAGTTTCTTAGCGAACTCACTCTTCTTATCTAATTGCATCTTGCTCTTTACTTCTACTCTAAAATAAAATGGAGCTTCTCCCTCATGCCTTACTAAAAGAAAATCTAATAAAGTAGAATTAACTATTGTTTTAGCAGCTGCGTAAACATCTGCAGCACATGTCTTCATTCCTGGTATGACAAAAAGTGCTTCTTGATAAGTTCTTACGGGTAATACTTTATCAAGTTCATTGGTTTGAAGCATGATTCCCGCATTAAATGCCTTTGCGTTCTTCTCTTCTAATTGCCTAAGTGTTGCATCAATATAATTTCTATTTGTTAGAAGTACCATATCCGATTGCTCATGATAACCAATAAATTTATGTTTTTGAATTCCTTCATATTTCACAATAATATCTGTTAACTCTTTTAGTTCCCCTGAAATATGTTTCTTATTTTCAGCAGTCAGCTCTTCTTTTGAAAGATCTTTCACCCTTTCTTTCAAATCTTTTAAATATTTTTCACAGTTTAAATGGCTCATCCCAATAATATAAGAACTTTTAATAAATAGTTTATCTTCGTTTTTATATTTATTGAATAACGCATCTAAAGCTTCTTGAATTTCTAGTTCTCCAAGAAGTAATGCGGCATTTTTTCTTACTTTCGCATCTTCATTATCAAGTAAGTCCATTAAAACATTATAATTATTTCCCATTTTATATAATAAAGAAAGCTTATTTGTTTTTTCCTTTATTTCTTTTCTAAGATTACTTAAATTCTTTCTTAAATCGTTACCATTTTCTATATTTGTATATAATTCTTCTATCATTTTTTCTCCATTATAAATATTTATTAAATAGAAAAACTGTTGCATTTCAATATTTGCAACAGTTTTTACACCTCTTAGTTCGCGTATTTCTTTAAATCTTCTGCTAACATATAAATAGATTCCAACACATTAACAACCTTTGTCATCTCATCTACCGCATCGGATGAAGTTTTAACACCTTCTGTTGAGGACGCCGCAACTTCTTCACTTGTTGATGATAATTGTGTAATGTTATCTGCGATTATACTCGTTGATTCCAATATTTGTTTCATAATGACTTCTGTATTATTGATTGTTTTTGTTAAATCATTTACTTCTTTATCAATTAATTCAAATTTGTTCTTTGTAATGTCAATCATTTCATTTTGCTTCATAACGGAGGATGCCGAGTTATCGATACTGTCTGTTGCCTTACTAGCATCTTCTATCAGTTGTTCTATAATACGCGTAATCTGATTGGATGCATCTTCTGTTTGCTCCGATAATTTTCTAATTTCCTCCGCAACCACTGCGAAACCTTTTCCTGCTTCACCAGCTCTCGCCGCTTCAATAGAAGCATTTAAGGCAAGCAAATTTGTCTGTCCCGAAATGTTTAAAATAGCTCCAATAATACTCTTAACTTCATCCACTTTAATCGTTAGTTGCTTTGTTGCATCAATAGTTGTCTGACTTGCTGCTTCCACATAATGTGCCTGTTCTTTTAATCCTCTTACCAAATCAGCACCTTGAGCTACATTTTCTTTTGTTCTGTTTGAAGCTTCAATCATTTTCATTGTTTCTCGTTCTGCAAAATCTGTGTTATCTCTTATTTCAGAACACATAATTGCTTGCTTTTGTATTGACTCTGCTGTACTTTCTGTACTTTCAGCTATATTATTCATCGCAAAATTATTACCACTGATACTATTTGTAAGAACTTCTAACATTTCCTTAGCTTTTACAAAATGGGTACTTATATTTTCAGCTACTAAAATCATATTTTCTGTAACTTGCTTTTGTTCTTTTGCTGCTTTATCAATACTGCTCATATTTTCTTCATTGAACTTCTGCAAAAGTATTGCAATACTCATCGAACAATATGAGATAATAACTATAATCACTAAAATAATAATATTATTTTCAATATTTTGTCCTGCTAAGGCACTTTTTACAGTACGAATTATAATAGCAATAATTATAAATACATTGCCCATAAATACTATTTTTTTATTCAAATATACCATTGCTGCAAACAAAAACGGGAATGCATAAATATATTGAATCTGTTCCTCCCCTAAACACATAATTACAAAATAAGCGAATGTTCCAGCACTAAGCATTATTATTGCACATAATTTTGTATTTCTTTTGGTAACAAAAAACGCCCCTGCAATACACAGTGCTACGAATATTGACACTATTTGTATCGTTAATTTTACGCCCGTTGACTGACCAGTCATTAACAACAAAATGGCCATCATTACTAATGACACTACTATTACTGGAAAAGCAACCTTATTGGCTCTTTCATACTGTTTTTCTGTCATTTTTCTCTCCACCTTTCAACTCATCCTTATGCATTATTTACTACTATACTTTACCCACTTTAAAACTTTTCACCATTTATATATTAACATATATTTTATCAATTTAATATTTATTTTTACTATATTTTAACTTCTATAAAAAATAAATAACATTCAAAAAAACACATGATTATGAATAATGAATCGCATGTACTTATTTTAAATTTTATTACTGCTTATCAATTTTTTCTAGTTTTAAAATATTTTTATTTGAATATATATTATCGAGGTGATATTTTTGGATGAATGTGAGTTAATTACTTTTATAAGTGCAATTGCATGCACAATATCAAAGTGTTACTCCGAGGAAGAATTAGAATTATTATCTGCACTTTTTACTCAACTTGGAGATTCACTGGCAACTATCCTAGTAAGAAGAGATTTCTGTAATAAGCAGACATCTATGAACACGAATAACGAAACCAACGATTATGAATGAAATACTATTTACTGATTCCATTTATTAATTCCATTCACCGCTATAGCAACTTTTACGCTCTAATCATTACCACCCGCCATATCTGACGGGTGGTTTTTGACTTTACATTCATTATACCTATTAATACACACTTTTTATAATGCATGGAATGCCTCATTTATTTTCTTATAAACCCACCGTGAACAATTTTAGAATCATTGACTACAATAACTGCATTTTCTAAGTTTAATTTAATAATCTCTACTGCTTGGGGAATACGTTTACGTTTAATATGTAGAAACATTATATCGCGTTCACCATCTTTGCCTTGCCCCTTAATTGTAGTAACGGCAAATTTATTTTCTCTAAGTTTTTCTAAAAGCTTTTGACTTATCTCACACTCAGGTACTATAACTTGAATGGAACATAACCCGAATGCTAATCTATCTTCCATCCATGACCCCACGTAATTACCTATTGCAAAAGCTATTGCAAAAATAAATACTCTGACAATGTCCGTCTGAAAACCATTTAATACAGTACCTGTAATAAGCAACCATAAAAGCATTTCAAAGATAGCGATAATGGCGCCTTTTAATCTTTCACCTCTATTGATTAGTACGATTCTTATTGTAGAAACCGCAACTTCTAAAATTTTTCCCAAAAATATAAATATATAAATCCATAAGCTACTTGTTTGAAAAATATCCATCTTCCTTCCTCTCTTACTGCATTTTACAGTACTGTACTTTTTGCTAATATATAAATTTATTTTTATATATTAACAATGTATCATATATTCGCTTATTATGTACATACTAATTTTGAAAGGCGGTGTATTAATGTCTAAAGATGATGATGTTAAACCACAAAATAAGTCAAGTAACGACGAACCTATAATTCCAATCCCTCCTATAAGCCCATTCGAACCAATGCCTGTAATTCCAATTCATCTTCCGCAACCTGACAGCGATGAATTCAGTGCTGAATAATCTCGTTAATTCTTTCAACCTGCAAAGGTACAAATGTATCAACTTTGTACCTTTGTCAATCTTAGATATTTAATAGAAATTTCACTAAATAAGTTTTCAAGTTTGTTAAAAGTATTTTTAATTAGCATAACAACTCGAGGAGCATTATAATATCAGATTTTTTTAATTAACCATCAAAATAAAGAAGGCAGCCCATGTCAGATAAGACGATTGAGCAGATTTTGTAAAAGATGTTATGATTATGAAACTCTTTATGGTGCGAATCTGTATCATGACTATGTAAAAGACCTTAGTACAAGATTGCAAAAGTAATAAAACTGAATGGTCGCATACGACGCATGGATTCCGTGATGATTGAATCCAACATAAGCTTTTTAAGCCGTATGGAATTAATCTATACATGTATATCAAAACTGATGATTTATCTTTCAAAAGATAGTCAGTATAAAATTCCTGAAGAATTAAAACATTATACTGATTTAAATGATTATAATCGTATCTTTTACCACCAAAGAAATGATGACATGGAAGCGATTATTCAAATGTTACTGACAGATAGCGAGAAACAGCTTAATATCTGCAAAACGGACTTTGAAGAAGTAACCAAATACCAGCTTTTTGCAAGATGTCTTTCTGAACAAACAGTTGTTGAAAAGAATAAAAGGCCTCTGCGTACAAAGGAAGATGGTACTATGAACTCTTCAGCACTTCAAAATCCATCTAATCTGGATGCAACATACCGCAATAATTAAGTTTTTCAATAAAATCACTATATTCTTTACAACGTGATAAATCAAATTTGTTGGGATTATAACCATACTTTTCCAATAAATCCTGTGACGAATACATATTATCCGTTATCAAATTAAATCCACTGTGCAAATCATTGCAGCTACATTCTTTGATATTGCTATATCCCTTGTTGTTCCAGAGCCACATATATATTCTGAAATTTTATTTATCTTAAATTGACTTATCAAGTCTTCAATTAATTTTGGTGAGCAATTTCCTCTATATGAATGAATGCCCCCTATGCCTCTTTCTTCGTAAGAAACAACGTTATTCATATGTTTACCCCACTTTCATTTTTAGATTGCTAGGGCGAAAAACACCCCTAGCCTAACATATTTTGTGATATATTATTACTAGCATAAACAACCTAACTGCAAGAAATTTTTAAATAGAAATATTTCCATTAATTTCTTCGTTAATATATTGTCTCACCTCTTTTCAGGTATGAAAAAACAAACTACTTTGTAAGCTAGTCTGTTCTAATCCAATACCACTAAAGTACCTTAACATTTTCAATTTTTATAAGTATCTTTTTCTTTCGCCCTACAAATCCGAATTTGTCATTTATAATTCGACTTTAATAATAGCATCTCCAAGTACATACCCACATTCCCATTTTTTAAATTTTTTATTCTGATTCGAAATATATGGATGCTTGAAAATTACTGCCATAGTATCAACGTCATATGTTGTAAAGTATTCGTCCTTAGATGCATTCACAACATTTAAATCTGTCGGGAACCGATCAATGAAAATTTTCTCATCCCCTTCCCAATAAAGTTCATTCTGAAATTCAGGAATCGCAAGGAATCTTCCACACATCATAAACTGAATCTGTATACTAAGTGTTTTCTCTGGTGGGTTTTCTTCTGGAAAATTATAAATGTTTTCTTTAATATCTGCTTTTGAGATATCGGCACTTACCGATGCGAAGAAATCTTTTTGATCTTCAGAAAGTAATTGCATTACTTTATTCGTAAGGTTTATATTCCTATTACATTCATTATTACGATATTGCTCTCTTGTTGTATCAACATCTATATCTAATTTCCACGGTTCAAAATCAAATATCATGTAATCTTGCCTCCTACAAATTTCGATTTTTTGCTGTCTAATATTATATTATACTCTCATAAAAATCACAATTCATTACTGACAATAACAAGAATTGAATATTCTACGTTTCTTAACTTTCTTGAAAAATCATAACTTCGTAAAACGACTCCATAATGGATTTATATTCAATTCACTCTACAACCAACGCATTTGTCGCGCAAACAATTCATCTTCTACATCTAATTCAAAATCTAAATTTAAAAGAGCTTGATGGTACCATTCGGTTATTTCATTTCTTAAATCTGATGATATTTGAATTATCCGATTTAATTTTTCTATTTTTTCTTTTATTTCCTGTGGAACTTCTGGTTCAATTACTTTCATTCGACTAGCTCCTAATTTAATAACCTATTCTAAAACTCCATATCCGACAATTTTCGTTAGCCCTAAGTCGCATAGAACTATAAATTCTTTTTCGGGTCGTCCATCATTTATTGGGAATGTTACTGCGTATACTACCTTTCCATAGTAATCTTTATTTATTGAAGTAAATCGTCTATTACTTGCTCTTATTCTAAATTTTTTAATTTTAGCACCTATACCCATATCTGTAATTTTTTGTTTTAGAGTATCATCTAACAAATTATATACTTGTAATATTTTTTCATCTTTATTTGTTATATTTTGACTTTTATAATATCCTATAATTATAATAAACAAACCTAGAACTAGTATAATTAATCCAATTTTAGCTTTCTTCATACCTACTTTATTTTCGCCTGAATACGCTTCGTGATTTTAGGGACTGACTGGGGATAATTCAATGATTTTTATTTTTGATAATTACTACCTTGACAATAATGTATTTACCCAGGGAACCGACGGGGCGATATTCTAGCCACCTACTTTTTAGAAAGGGGCTGGTTGCTTATGAACGTTACTTTTAATGACTTATTTACATTTGTTATAATTCATTAGTGAAGTATCATATTTTGAGCAATCAAAAAGAGCAATCAGAGAAAACCTCTAGTTGCTCTAAATA
>JBGUEQ010000061.1:0-24115 GCA_041821265.1 Lachnotalea sp.
TTATAAAAAAAGAAACCCTAATTCCCCTCATGAATGAGGGGCTAGGGGAGTTGAGGTGTGCTTTGCACACTTTCTAGATTCATTTAACAAGAATTTGAAGAAAAAGAACTAGCATATATGAAAGCATTGCTAATTTAAGAAATTATTAAGGAAATTAATGACTGCGAATTAAAAAAATAATGATAAACTAGGTGTAGTTAGTAGCTTATTAAGGTATAATTTATATAGAATCGTAGTATTTAATGAAAAGATGAATACGTGTGTGTGATATAACCACGCCAATGTAGGGAAATGTGGAAGGAAATCTTTCACATCAAACAATATATGCGTAAAATAATGACACAATGGAGGAAAATATGTTTAATGTAGTTGTATGTGATGATGATAAAGAAATAGTGGAAGCGATAGAAATTTATTTGGCACAAGAAGGATACAACATTATTAAAGCTTATGATGGCCAAGAAGCGATTGAAGTACTTGAAAATAATGAAGTACATTTGCTTATTATTGATGTAATGATGCCTAAACTAGATGGAATACGAGCAACACTTAAGATAAGACAAAATAGTAGTGTTCCAATTATTATATTATCGGCAAAATCAGAAGATACCGATAAAATTTTGGGATTAAATATAGGTGCAGATGATTATGTGACAAAACCATTTAATCCACTCGAATTAGTAGCAAGAGCTAAATCACAACTTAGAAGATACACAAAACTTGGAAATATATGTGAGGAAGACAATAGTAATGTGTATGAAACGGGCGGACTCATTATTAATGATGAATTAAAACAGATTATGGTGGAAGGGGAATGTATTAAACTTACCCCCATTGAGTATAATATTTTGCTATTACTTGTTAAAAACAAGGGAAGAGTATTTTCAATTGATCAGATTTATGAAAATATTTGGAAAGAAGAGGCAGTTGGAGCCGACAATACAGTAGCTGTGCATATCAGACATATACGAGAAAAAATTGAAATTAATCCCAAAGAGCCGCGTTATTTAAAAGTGGTTTGGGGAATTGGATATCGAGTAGAAAAATTATAGCGTAAGTTGGAGTGACCTATGAATAAATTGAAATATTCAAATGGAATAAGGATTATAGCGTTTGTTTTAATGGAACTATTAATACTAGCAGCTACCATATCGGCTCTTTATTTAGGAAGTGCCAATATTAGCACGGATTATTTTAAAGAAATAATTGCAGGTAAAAGTTATATAGATTCACAATATTTTAGCAATCAACTAATCACGAACATTAATAATGCGAATCGATTTGTAGAATGCCAACAAGATTTGGAAGTTGCGGGAGAGTTTAACGCAAATCAAGAAGTAACAATAAGTCAATTTTTAAGTGATGATAGTAACGCAAGTCAATATAGTATACAGCAGAGTTACAAGCTACAAGATTTAATTGATTGGAGTCAAGAATCAATAGAAGTTGGTAGCATTGTAGGCGTAATAAGGGCAAGACAATCAAGCACCTTAACAAATGACAGAATTAATTATTCGGAAAGTGCAGATACCGATTCATCTACAAATACGCAAGTAGAAGCATACCCTGAGTTATCGAATGATGAAAATATAGAGATTGTTGGTGATGCAGGAACTACGGATGAGGAATTATTAGATGAATTAAAAAAATCGGGAATTAATTTAACAAGTGAACAGATGAAAACTTCTATTATTAAAGAGCGCTATGTTACTTCAAATGGAATTACGATGTTGGAAAATGCAATTTACAATAATGATTTTTCGGAAATAATTAAAACAAGTGAAGAGATACAAGAGGCACTAGAAAATATAAAGCTGGAATATAGTTTTTATAAAGAAAACGAGACTTATTATAAGAGTTTGGATAGTTCTAACTTTAAAATATATATTCAAGATTATAAAGGAGATGTAATACTAAATAACTGTGTTGATAGTGACACAAGCTATGAACAATATTTTAGTAACAATGTAAGTGGCGGTATTATTTACAATGCAACAAATAATGAGTTTAATTTTACAGAGGGTATTAATGATGCGGCATATTCTAATATTGAAAGTTTTAAAGTGCCCAATCAAATCAACTATATCTATGCAGCCGGTATTGATGGAGAATATGCACATAATGACGTTTTTTCAGATGGTTATAAAGTATATCATAATGTGAAGGTTAGCACGATTATTTTATTATGTGGTATGCTAGGAATTTTAATATGTTTTATCTATCTTGTTTCGGTATCGGGAAGAAATACCAGCGATGAAGAGTTACACCTAAATGGATTTGACAAGATAAAGACTGAAATTGGTGCAGCCATTATGGTGGCCCTTGCAATAGCAGTTATATTTATCAGTTACACAATAATAGAGAGTATTAGCTATTATATAGTAATTGTTGCTTGGATGGAAATAGAAACATCCTTATTTACGCTTGGATTTCTTAGTCTTGTAAAGAGAATAAAAGCAGGTGAGATCTGGAAAAACAGCTTGTTTTATTCGGCTGTTAAATGGATCGCTTTATTTTTAAAATATAAAAAAGAAACCACCAAAGTGGTAATTATTTATTTAGCATATAGTGTAGTTACATTAGGATTACTCGATGTTGTGGTGAGTAGTGGAAGCTTTCTCGTATTATGTGTATGGTTTGTGTTTGCTGGCACAGTGGGTTTGATACTATTAAAAGAAGCAATTGCAAGACAATCCATATTAAATGGAATAAAGAAGATAACGAATGGTGAACTCAATCACAAAATTGATACTGCAAATTTGAAAGGAAGTAATATAGTATTAGCTTACGCAATTAACAATATTGGTGAGGGTTTACATAATGCAGTAGATGCAAGCATGAGAAATGAGCGTTTAAAGACTGATTTAATTACAAATGTATCTCATGACATTAAGACGCCATTAACTTCAATTATTAATTATGTAGATTTGATAAAGCGAGAAGATATAAAAGATGAGAAAATAAAAGGCTATGTTGAAATTCTTGATAATAAATCACAAAGGCTTAAAAACTTAACAGAAGATTTAGTAGAGGCATCAAAGATTAGTTCTGGAAATATTAAGTTGGAAATGACAAAAATAAACTTTGTAGAATTAATTAATCAAACAGAAGGAGAATTTAGTGGAAAATTTGCCGCAAAGAGACTTTTGGTGGTCAAAACGATTCCGAAAGATCCAGTAAACATACAGGCGGATGGAAGACGGATATGGCGCGTAATAGAGAATTTATACAATAATGTGGCAAAGTATGCGATGGAAAACACGAGAGTATATATGGATGTTATAGCTTATGAAGATAAAGTTGAATTTTCAATTAAAAATATCTCGGAAAGTCCATTAAATATAAATGCAGACGAACTAACGGAGCGATTCATTCGTGGTGATGTATCCAGAAGTACAGAAGGAAGTGGGCTTGGATTATCCATAGCTAAAAATCTTACCACGCTACAAAAGGGTACATTTGAAATTTATTTAGATGGAGATTTATTTCGAGTAACCATAACATTTCCAAGAGTTTAGTAAACAACGAGGGATTGCATATTTTATGATAGTACATTAGTCTTTATGTATA
The DNA here is from genome assembly GCA_041821265.1 of Lachnotalea sp. Lineage (GTDB taxonomy): Bacteria > Bacillota > Clostridia > Lachnospirales > Lachnospiraceae > Lachnotalea. The sequence goes on from JBGUEQ010000061.1 coordinate 3,571, forward strand.
AAAACCAATGAAAAGATAGCCTTTCTTATAGAAATTGTATATAATATAATCAATTAAGAAAACAAGTGTTGGTAAAAGATGAATAAAATCATAAAAAAGGAAGTTAATTATGGCGATAGAACTAACCCCGGAATATCTTCAGAACCTAAGTCAATCAGAGTATGAAGTACTTGAATATATCTATAAAAACAAAAGGCAAGTTTTGAACATGAGTATAAAGGAACTTTCAACAATCACTTTTTTTTCAACAGCTACCATAATGCGTTTGTGTAAAAAACTTCAGTTATCTGGATTTTCAGAATTAAAATATATGTTACGTCAAGATCTCAAGTCGACGAATGCAACAGCAACAGAAAGCTATAATGTTGAAGAAATGAGTGAGATATTTTGTAGCGATTTACATGAAACGTGTACACTCATTAACCCCAATAGTATGAAGCAGGTGGTTGAATTTTTAATGCCTTAATAATATGTTCGCTTTTGTCATCTTTGTCATTTGTTTTTAACGCATCATCTGTAGTTTCTGCTTTATCTGATTCAGTTTCTTCATTATCTTCCGTATCAACAGTTAAATTATGCTTTGTAAAATACCATTTAAAAACATTGTAGTAAATGAATGCATAGCCAAGTCCAACAAGGACAGCCATATACCAACGAGAACCAGGCACCATTACTCCATATACAAGCAAATCTATAATACCACCCTGTGTGTTTCCAATTCCAACTTGTAATAAACTCATAAGCAAGAAAGAAAGACCTCCCATGATTGAATGAAACAAAAATAAGATAGGTGCTATAAACATAAATGAAAATTCAAGTGGTTCGGTAATTCCTGTGGTAAAGGATGCAAGTGCACCAGCTATCAGTAATGCTTTAACCGCTTTTTTCTTTTCGTTGGGAGTTGTTTTGTAAATAGCAAATGCTGCAGCGGGTAAACCAAATACCATGTATGGAATCTTTCCTTGTGTCATAAATGCAGTATATGGTTTTAGAATACTGATATCTACGTTATCGAAGAACTGAAAGAATATATTCCATACGCCTTCAACACCTTCATACACACCTCCGGCGGCAGTGGTTCTGAATATACCATTTAGAATATGGTGCAATCCAGTAGGAATCAGCAATCTTTCCAAAAAGCCATATAAGAAGATACCTAATTGACCAAGACTTGCAATACCTAAACCAAGCATATCAATACCTTTGGAAATAGGCATCCAAATAAAAGGCATAATTTGTCCAAGTATAGCGGAACATGCAATAACAGCAATAGCTACAAATTTTTTGCCACCAAAAAACGCAATAGCAACAGGAAGTTCTATATTATAATATTTATTATGTAAAAATGCAACTAGTAAGCCCGCAATCATACCACCTACTGCACCTATTTGAAGTGTTCCAGCAATACCCAGAACATCACCTAATCCATTTTCACCAAAATTAATTAAACCAGAGCTAACGAGATAGGACGAACTCCAAAGCATAATATAGTAACCAATAAATCCAGCCATGGCAGCAATTTCTTTTTCTCTTTTTGCTAAGCCAAGCGCAATTGAGATTGCAAACAGCACAGGTATTAAATCAAAGACCTTTCCACTAAGGGTCCGAATGAAAAACAATACATAATAAACTCCTTTATTCTGTAAAAATGGAAGAAGGTTGAACTTGTGGTCGGGATAATGCTGCTGTAAACCCGTACAATATACCTACTGCAGCAATTGTTGCAATAGGAAGCATTAGACTTCTTCCGAAGGCCTGAAAAAAGCCAAGTATCCGTTGTTTTCTATTCATTGTTTATCTCCTCGTATAATTATTTTAAATTTGGCCAGAATTCTTTATTTGCCTCTATCAGATCATCGAGTATCTTTCGTGCTTTTTTAGCATCAACAATAGTTCTATTCATTGTTAATGCCTGTAAGGCTTTCATGTATGAGCCTTCGAAATAGGCTTCACAGGTGAGCTGTTCATACGCATTTTGTTGCTCTATCAATCCTTTATAAAATGTTGAAACGGAACCCACACCAAGCGGTCTTGGTCCATTATTTCCCAAAACAGCGGTCACTTCAACCATAGCTGATGAGTCAATATTTTCAATGAATCCTTCATTTGGGACGATAACAATATATTGACGGTTACAGTTATAGGCGATACATTCTGCAACTTCAACTATCATATCTCCATGAGCATCATTCTGAACAACGCTTGTTCCTTTCGAATTTCTTTGTTTTACTACTTGTTTACATTCAGAAAAAACCCTCTTTTCGCGTCCGTCCATAACTTCATTAGCACGTGTATGCTCTATATTCTGGAGACTTGCTTTATATTCAGGATAAAAATAATACTGGAGATAAGTATTTGGAAGATACTCAGGAAAATCATTAAGCATTTGTTCTACCATTGCATAAGTATCTAGCCATGACTGATCTCTTTGTTCGGCATCTGCTGGAATAAAACCATTCACTTTGACATAATCCCTAATTGCTGGAACCCAGTCTTTTCCTTGCTTATCATATAAATGCTTAAACCATCCAAAGTGATTAAGACCAAAATAAACTGGTTCAAATTCATATGGATTTATATCGAGTAATCTTCCGTATGATCGTAAGAGATTCACAGGCTGATCACATATATTTAGAATTTTTTTATCATTGGGAAATTCTTTATGAAGAGCAATTGCTACGATAGCAGCTGGATTGGTATAATTTATAATCCATGCATTGGGTGAATACCTTCTAACATCTCGAACCATTTCTACCATATCGCGAATAGAACGCATTCCGTATGCAAAACCACCAGCTCCACATGTTTCTTGACCAAGTCAGTCATACTTAAGTGGAATTTTTTCATCTCTTTCTCTCATAGGGTATCCGCCTGTACGCATTTGACAAAACACAAAATTTACATCAGTATATGCATTTTCCTTGTCTGTGGTATAGTCAAAGCTTAACCCTTCATAGTTCTCTCTTAAAAAAATTTCTCCAAATTTCCCAACTACCGCTTGGCGTTGTTTATCTGTATCATATAATGTTAATCTGCTAATTGGAAAACTGTCTTTTTTCTTGGCAATACAGCTTAAAATACCTGGAGTCCAAGTGCTTCCACCACCAACAATTACAACCTTATTGCTACTTCTCATGATTACTTCTCCTTGCTTTAAAATTTCTTGGATTATAACCAGATAAATGAGCAATTCGATTAAGCTTATATTGTAGAGTGTTTTTATGTAGGTAGAGTCTTTCAGATGTTTTTTGAAGGGACATATTTTCTGCATAATAGATAGTAAGGAGTTCTTTGTCTTCCTTACGAAGGGAAGCAACGGTCTTTTCTAAATAGTTATTAATTATTTTTTGGTCTAGACTTCCAAGGACAATATCTAGGTCAAGTTGGTCGAAATTGGCAAAGTTTTGACCAGTTCGCTCTAAACTTTTTAGTGCAATTTTGGCGGCTTCATAGGAGTGCTTTAGCTGATACAGCTCTTGGGAGTTTCCAAGACCGATATCTAGAACCTGGTTGTTGTCTTGAACAAAATCTTTTAAGCTTTCTAAAGAAAAGGAGAGTGATTTTTCATTTATAATAGCTATATACTCATTCGGATAGTGGTAGGTATATAATTGTAAATTTATAAAGCGAAACATTTGAAACAGTTTTTGCTCAAATAAGGAAATATTGACTAAGTTGTAGTTTGCGTTTAGTTTAAGAATTACAACACGCATTTTTTGAATTTCGTCTATGTTCATTTCGCTTAGGAATTCGTAGATATATTTACGGTTTGTCATTTCTCCTTTTACAACAGAGTTTATGATATAATTGATTTTTTCTTGCTGGGAGCGGTTGGAGGCTTCCATTTCTTGCTCACGTATTAATAGTTTAGTAATACGAATTGCTAAATAAGCAAATTTACGAACGAAAGCAGGCTCTCCACTAATACCAATAACAGCTATAAGAGAACCATTGTGAAAAATAGGATAGAACTCCTGGTCATCGTCCATTTCATGTATTGCATCATATGCGGACAAGTTACAGTTGCGCTACGAGCTATATATTTCAAAAAGTTATAAAAAATACCAAAGCTTGTATATTGTAATTAAATGTTGAATATAGTACACTTAATGCAATACCGTAATTAGAAAAGCATACTTTTATTCGTGTAAAGTATAGAGTAAAAGCAATTAAAGTGAGTATATATTAACATTAAATTAAAATAAGATAAGTGAATAAGTGAATAAGTGTAGAAAATGAAAAAAAGAATATTAATAATAACAACGGGTGGGACATTGGCTTCTACGATTGGTAAAGAAGGGCTAGAACCACAATTAAATAGTAAAGATATTTTAAGTAAAATTGAAGGTATTACGATTCATTTTGAAGTGGAATTTTTCGAACTTTTTTCTATGGATAGTTCGAATATTCAACCGGAGGAGTGGAGTTTATTAGCTGAAACAATTTTTAAAAAGCATAATCAATATGATGGGATTGTGATTATACATGGAACGGATACAATGGCATATACCTCATCTATATTATCCTATATGTTAGTGAATATTCCGATACCAGTAGTTTTGACAGGAAGTCAATTGTCAATCGCTAATCCACTTGCAGACGCGGTAGAAAACCTACGTTCTGCAATTCATATGGCGGGCAGTGGAGTGGCGGGGGTTTTTGTAGCTTTTAATCGCAAAATCATTCTTGGGTGTAGGGCTTCTAAATTGCGAACAGTAAGTTTTGATGCCTTCGAAAGTATTAATAGAGAAAATGTAGCAGTGATTAATTCGAATGGATTAGAATTTACGAACAGCAATATAAACTTTACGGATAAAGAAGCACAATGCACAATGAGAAACCATGTGACAGATAAAGTGTTTTTATTGAAATTAATCCCAGGAACCCATCCTGATATTTTTGATATGATTTATAAAATGGGATATAAGGGTATTTACATAGAAACATTTGGAATAGGGTGTTTGCCATTTTTAAAGCGAGATTTAACAGAAAAGATAAGAGAGTCAATTGAAAATGGTTTGACCGTTTTGGTTGGAACCCAATGTCTATACGGGGGAAGCGATTTAGAAATTTATCAAACAGGACAAAAGATATTAAACTCAGGAGTTATATCAGCAGGGGATATGACGAGTGAGGCAGCAGTAACAAAGCTTATGTGGGTACTTGGGCAGACAGATAATAAGGAAGAGATAAGTGAATATTTCAAAACGAATATGGCAGGAGAAATAACGATTGCTTAATACATGGATATAAAATAAAACAACTGACGTTACTTTGTGTGAAGTTAGTTGTTTTTTCTATTAATAGGAAAGCTCTACGAACTTCCCTATTAATAGAAAGGCACTATGTGCCAAGAAGTATACATCACGTGGATCGGAAGAGTGGTGCTACGTAACCCGGCTGGGCGCCAAAGTGTCTGCAAACAGACACTTTGGTGTAAGACAGCTATCTTCCCACCACCTCCAAATGATGTTGGGGTTACAGGAGGTGTGTAAATCATTTTACTGGGTGAACCATTGTAGGCTGTTTGGATCATTAAGTCAAAGTTTCTAAACTCTATGTTTGACGGTGTAACTAGTGGTTTATATATATGGTTAGTAACCTGTATTAACTTTCTGCGACACATTCTTTTTACTACATTTGCAATCGCGTCACTCTCGGAAAGTATGCCTTGCTCAATGCATTTATGGACAATCGTATTAAAGTCTAATGTTTCCTGTGTCCATAATAATTCTAAAATAAACAGTTCCATGCCGTTGGCCTTCTTGGCAAATATAGAATGTTTTGTATTAATTCTAATTTCTTTATCATTATCAAAGCCAGGTTCCTTTGGATCAATAGTAGAAAAATCAGGGTTAATATCGCAAGACGGAAGCTTATATTTTTTAGAAATATCTTTTAATGCATATGAAAGAGAATCTATATCTGAAATAGAACTTTTATCTGGTAGGATGGAAAGTGTCGTTAAAATCATATTTTTTTCTTTTATTTCCGAGGTAATCCTAGTTTGATAATCCGCTAGTATTGAATTGATTTGTTCGGGTTGATTAATTAGTATCATAATTTCATCAAGAGAAAACAAAAGTTTACGAAGCGTTGCAATTGAAGTGAGGCGTGTAACGGTTTCAGTAGAATAGTCTCTAAAATTACGATCTCGTATCAACTTAATATCAGGTATAATTAAACCACGTTCTTCGTAATATCGAATTGTCTTTTGTGAAAGACCAGTAAGCTTGGAAACTTCATTAATTTTCATAATATATAACATCCCTTAGAAATAGATTTCGTTTTTATACTCTAAGAATAACATATGACCTAGGGGAATATGCAAGTAGATAATAATATATTTTAGTGGATAATAAAAAAATGCCTTTGTATTTTTTAGTTAGTCATAAAATCGTAAGAAAATAGTTCTTTTCTGTAAGTTGACGATTAATTTAGTTTGGAATAGAATTAAAATTATAAGATATCTTTAGCTTTGTTAATTCTAGATATATGGGGTGAGTATAATTATTGTAACAAATTAAATTAATGGGAGATTAATTAGAGGTATGAAAAGATAAGAAGGGTATTATGTTTATTGTTGGTAGTTACTTTTATGTGTAGTAATAATATAAGTGTATTAGCTGCAAATGAAGGTGTAGAAGAAAGTTCTGTTGTGAGTTTTGATACAAAGTTATCAGAAACAACAATAAATTTAAAAGGATTAAGTAAAAGTGAAGTTAAAAAAATATTCAAGAGATATTCACTTGAATATGATAGTCAAATGGAATATGATAAAATAGTAGTTGAGCAACCAGAACAAGTAACAACAAATTCTGGTTTTCCTAGTTTGAAAAGTGATTATAGTGGAAAAAGATATAGAATTGTTAATACTTATGGAAATAAACCAATAACTTCAGTTAAAAAGACTGGTAAAGCTGCAGCTATTTTTTATGCAACAGTAGGAAGAGGTGCAAGTGTTGCAGTAGGGTTAGCAAAAAAATATGTTTGGATTCCTTATACGGTATTAGGTATAGATCCATCTAAATAGTTTGATTTTGATTCTCCCAATCAGTATATAATGACAAGTATATATACGCATTTAGAAACTCGTAGAGTTGATTTTTACAAAGATGGTACTTGGAATCCTAGCGGGTTTGTACAAAAAGCGACAATATCAGACACAACCACAGCTTATCGTTTGAAAAATAAACAAAAAAATTTATTTGAACCTATTACTAAAAATAAGATAATAGTTAGAAAAGCAAAGCATTATGATGATACAAATTATTTACTGCAAAAGTCATATTATTCTTTTATGCATAATTTTCCTTCGTTTGCAGAACAAGTATAAAGAAAGGGTAGTATACAATGCAATTTAAAACATTTTTTTTAATATTAAAATTTATTACGGTTATTATATGTTTAGTTGGAGGAGCCGTTGTTCAGGCTGGATATACAAGCGTTGGAATTGCCATTATTGTGGTAATTATTTTTGTTGATTATATGATACGAAGATGTCCATATTGTGGAAAAAACTTAGACATAGGATTACATGTTAAGAGTACTACACATTGTCCATATTGTGGTGAAATTCTTAATAATTCTTAATGAATTTACAAAAAGGATGAAATGTAGTAGAAGCATATCTCAATATATCAATAGAATAAAGATTATCTTATTAAAAATAGCATCCCTCAATGATTTGAAAGGATGCTATTTTTTATGTTAAATTTATCGTTTTGCGTCTTGTGATACTTATAAGCATTCGATATGAACCATCGGTAATATTTCCTCCATATCGTTAACGTTAAAGCTACCCGTTGCCATAGTCAGAGCATTTGCTGCAGAGACAGCAACGGCATATCGTAACGATTCTTTTGCTTCAAGGTTTTTAGAAAGTGCAACAGCAAAGGCACCCACCATAGAATCACCACATCCAACTGTGTTGACTGGTGTAATCTTTGGTGGTTTTCCATGAAAGACACCTTCTTTACAAACAAGCAAAGCACCATCGCCACCTAAGGAGACAACAACGTATTCAATTCCAGTAGATTGAAGTTTTTTAGCAGCTTCAATTACTTCAGTGGGATTATTTATTTTAATATTAAGAAGCGATTCAAGTTCTTCGCTATTTGGCTTAATTAGAGTAGGACAAGCTTTAATTCCTTCGGCTAATAGAGTTCCACTCGTATCAAGAATAACTTTTTTACCTTGTGCTTTTATTGTAGTAATTATATCAGCATATGTGGTAGTATCAACCCCTTTAGGAACACTTCCAGATATTGTTACCACATCACTTTTACTGATTAACTGATCGATTTTTTCATAAAATTGATTTAGTTCATCTTCCGTAATAGGAGCACCTGGTTCTAGGAATTCGGTGGAAGAACCATCACTTGCTAATATATTAATACAACTTCTGGTTTCACTTTTGGTATGAACAAAATCAGTTGCTATATTATGCTCACTTAAAAGATCTTCAACATAAGCACCAGCATGGCCGCCTACAAATCCAGTAGCTACAATATCTTCCCCACAGAGCTTAACTACTTTGGATACATTAAGTCCTTTTCCGCCAGCAGTATTGGTACATTTTAGTACACGTGTTACCGTATCCTTAGCAAAGTCATCTACTACATAAGCTTTATCAATTGCAACATTTAGTGTGATTGTCGTAATCATAATTGATAATCCTTTCTATATTTAATCAAGGGTATTTGACTAGGGTCATTTAGTTAGAGTCAGAATCAACCTGAATTTACAAAGTTACAGTTATTTAGTCATACTCATTTAAAAGAGCATAGATCCTTTGGGTATCTATGCCCTTTTTATAAAGAGTCTCTTCTTATTACTTATTTGTAACTATTTTGTATAGCCGTTCCATCCAGCAATTTCTCCATTTAAGTCCCAAAGGTCTTCCCAAGTGTCAGCACCTTCCCATAAGAATACCTGACCTTTGATGAGACGACAGTTTTTGTCAATGGTAGAAAGAATTTTCAACTCATCCTCGGTTAATGGATCTTCGAAACTACATTTTAGGTTGCTGATGTATTCATTTCTATGAACAGAGAAAGGAATAGGAGAGTGCCCTCTTTGAACAGCCCATTTTAAGCATATCACAGCAGGATGTACACCATGATTCTTTGCTATTTCAACCAATTCTGGTACTGCAATATCTGCAACATCTGTTTCCGTTTTATCTCTATCAGGTCTAGTTGGTGAACCAATTGGACAAAAACCAATAATTTCAATGCCGTTTTCTTTACAGAAATCATATAATTCAGCTTGTTGGAAACAAGGATGTAATTCCATTTCGTTTACAGCTGGTTTGATTCTACAATCTTTTAAAATTAATTTTAATTTTGGAATTGTTACATTAGAAACACCAATTTGTTTCACAAGTCCCATATCCACTAGTTTCTCCATTTGTCTCCAACATTCCATGAATTCTTCTTGGATATATGGTCTGGATAATGGATTTCTAGCATCGCCATCACAGCCTGGTGGATGATAGTTTGGGAATGGCCAGTGAACAAAGTAAAGATCAAGGTAGTCTAATCTTAAATCTTTTAATGTCTTTGCTACAGAATATAATACCTCACCTTTACCATGCATATCGTTCCATAATTTTGAAGTAACAAAAAGTTCTTCTCTTTTGATTCCGGCAGCCATAGCATTTTCAATGGATTTTCCAATTAAATCTTCGTTTCCGTAGCAGGCAGCACAATCGATTAAACGATACCCTGATTTGATTGCATCTTCTACTGCATCTGCGATATCCTGTGCACTAAAACGGTCTGAACCAAAAGTTCCAATTCCAAGACCCGGCATTTTTGCACCAGTGTAAAGTGTTCTTTGTGGAACTGAGGAAGGATTGATTCCGTCAGTTGGTATAAAATTTTCGCCCATAAATATTTCTCCTTATTTGGTTTGTTTAGGAAGCATGTTCCTAATTTTTTATTTTTCGCTATCTATTAGCAATTTACCTTTTACTTGCCCCGGTGTCTTATACATTTCAAATGCTTCTGCAATTTGACTCAAAGGTATTTTTTTATAGATCAGTGAATCATCAAATTTTAATTGTCCAGTTTTGAAATAATATGCAGCCATTTCCCATTCAGGACCAGGAAATGGAGCCGAGTATGACATCCAAGAACCAGTAAGAGTAAACTCTTTACGATTCATATTTTCCCATTCACTAACGGTGAAAGAGAGCTCCTTCGTAGGTGTGCCAATAAAACAAATCCCAGCTTTGTTAGCTGCTAACTCAAATGCCATTTTCATAGTGGTAGTATTACCAGCTGTTTCATAAACATAATCAAAACCGTTACCATCTGTGAAAGCTAACGCTTGCTGCATAAAGTTTTCTTCTAAGGTGTTAATGCCCTCGGTTGCTCCAAGTTTTTTAGCAAGTTCCAAGCGTTCTGGAGAAATATCAAATACAACTGCTTTTTTAGCACCAAATATGTTAGCCCATTGCATAGTTAAAAGGCCGATTGTACCGCCACCAAGAATTGCTACAGTTTTACCGCCTTGGTAAGGCAAACGTTGTAATCCGTGTAGAGCAACAGTGGTTGGCTCAAAGAAAGCACCTTGCTCAAAGCTTACTTCTTCATCAAACTTAACTGCGTTTTTCTCTGGAACAACTACATATTCAGCAAAGCTTCCATATTCTCTGGAACCAATGAAGCTATAATGCTTACATAAGGAATAATTGCCCTTTTGACAGTCTTCACATTTCATACATGGAACGAGCGGAACACCGGCAACTCGATCACCAGGTTTTAGGCTTGTAACACCTTCCCCAACTTCTTCTATTGTTCCAGAGAATTCATGTCCTAACACATTGGGGAAAAAGTGACATGCATCTGCATTTACTCTAGGAATATCAGAACCACAAATTCCTGTATATTTTACTTTGATTAGTACTTGACCAGTATTTGCTACTGGTTTTGGAATATCTTCATATCGTATATCCTTGCTTGCATAAACAACTCCTGCTTTCATTAGACAGTTCCTTTCTTGAATGTATCTTTTAAATCATCATATAGTTCTAAATAAAGTTCCATAAATCGCTTATATGTTTCATGGTTTTTAAGGTTTGGTTCATGTGTTCTTGTTATCACTATCGTCTGTGCAACTGCATCTTCAAAGCTTTCATAAAGTCCGACTCCAACACCTGCTAGAATAGCAGCACCAAGAGTAGTCGCAGTATCAGAAGTAGGAACTTTAATTGTCTTTCCAGTTACATCTGCTTTAATCTGCGTCCAAACAACACTGTTGCTTGCACCACCCATTGCAATTAATTCATTTATTTCCACGCCAGATTCGTTAGCGGTTCGTAAGTTGTGTTCCAAGGAATAAGCAACTCCTTCTAGCGCAGCACGAATCATGTGTGCCTTCGTCTTATCAAAGCCCAATCCATAAAATACACCTTTTGAATCGGGATCCCAGATAGGAGATCGCTCGCCAGCCATAAAAGGTAAAAAGATAACGCCCTCTGAGCCAGCAGAAATTTGTGCGGCTAAAGCAGTAAGTTCATCAAAGGAAGAATCACCACCAAGCTCTTGTTTAAACCAGCGAAGAACGCCACCACCACCAACCGTTCCACCTTGTAGTAGCCAAAGATTTGGAACGACATGGGGGCTTAATATAAGTTTTGGATGAGCAGTTGCTTTATCCAAACAAATACTCATTCCACCAGCTTGACCACCCTGTTCTTGGGTCTGTCCAGTTAGATATACGCCAGCACCAAGCGTTCCACAAGCGGCGTCTAGCCCGCCAGCTACAACAGGGGTTCCTATAAACAAACCGGTTAGCTCAGCGGCCTGCGCTGTAACACTTCCAATTACTTCATGACAATCATAAATAGTAGGAACTTTATCAAGTGGTATTCCTAACGAATTTGCTAAATCTCTGTCATAGGTACAGGTCTTTGCATTAAAAAAATGAAGACCGTAGCCCTGAGATTTGTCCTGAGTAAACTTACCGGTGAGCTTTAAAGCGATATAACTATTGCTTTGTAAAAATTTATAAGTTTCTTGATACATCATAGGTTTATTTTGTTTAAACCATAATATCTTTGGTGTCGTATAGGCCGCTTCAAAAGCGTTGCCTGCAATGTTGAAAATAGTGTCAAAACCAAGATCTGCAGTTACTTGTTCCGCAATAGCTCTTGCTCTCGTATCCATCCAAATGGGTGTGTTGTGTAAACAATTGCCTGATTGATCCACAGGAATAGCAGACCAACTTTGTCCATCAATACCAATACCAACAATTTGATTTGCATTAATATTTTTGTTATGTAAAACATCTTTAATGGCTATACATATGCTATTCCACCATTCATCAGGGTTTTGTTCCACCCAGCCAGGATTAGGATAGTATAGTGGATAACCTTGAGTGGATTGCGCCAAGACGGTTCCCTTTTTATTAAAGATGGCAACTTTGCAAGCGGACGTTCCAATATCAATTCCTAATAATAGTTTTTCCATTTTATTCTCCTTGGACAAAATAGTAACAATAAACTAATTAGCTTTGTTGTCACAGCCGCATACTTTCATACGTCCCATCACTAGATGCTTCACATTTTTCATGCCAGCAGATCCATATTTTTTAGGATCAAAAGTATCTGGACTTTCAGCAAGTACTTTTTTGATACCATCAGAGTAAGCAATTCTAAGTTCAGTTGCAAAATTAACCTTACAAATACCAAGTCTGATACTTTCCTGAACGGCTTTGTCAGAAAGACCAGAAGCTCCATGAAGTACGAGAGGTATGGAAACAACTTTCTTGATTTCTTTCAGTCTGTCTAAATCAAGTTTTGGAACTCCGGCATATAAACCATGTGCTGTTCCGATTGCTATAGCCAGTGCAGTAATACCAGTTCTTTCAACAAATTCCTTTGCTTCAAGAGGATCAGTAAATCCACCATTGCCGCCGTCTAAATCATCTTCTTTACCACCAACTTTGCCAAGCTCTGCTTCGACTGGAATATCGGATGGAGCACAAGCGTCTACTACTCGTTTTGATAGTTCAATATTTTCTTCAAAAACGCTGTGAGATCCATCAATCATAATAGAAGTATAGCCAGTTCTTAAGGCTTGCATTGCTAATTCAAAGCTACTACCATGATCAAGGTGTAGTGCAACTGGTACTTTAGCATTTTTTGCAACAGACAAAACACTTGCATAGTACAAGTCAAGTCCTGCATATTTAACAGTGGAGGGAGTTGTCTGCAACATAACTGGAGCATTTAACTCCTCGGCAGCAGCAACGACCGCCATGATCATTTCCATGTTTTCGACATTAAAAGCACCTACTGCATACCCCCCTTTTTGAGCATCCAATAACATTTGTTTTGATGTAACTAATGGCATAAAAACCTTCCTTTCCTACAATAAAATCGTAGTCGTTTCCATTTATAGTTAATCCGATAAATATAAATATCGGTGTTTCACATAAATATCAAAATTGTTTTACAGATTCACCAGTTAGAAGACTCGTATCCAGATTGACGCGAACCGCTTCGCCCTGTAATGCTCCGCTTAATCGTTCTAGCATAATATTGGCAGCGGAAGACGCAATCTCTTCGATTGGTTGAACTACCATCCAAAGTTTTGGTTTTACCACTTGTGAGAGCATCATATTATCAAAACCAATGATTGAAATATCAGTGGGAAAACCAATGCCTAGTTCGTTAATTGCAATAATCGCACCCAACGTAATTTCATAATTACTAAGATAAAGTGCCGTTGGTTTATGTTCTACGGTGAGCAAAGCTTTTGTGGCATTATATCCATGCTCAACGTTTAAAGAACCACGTTTTACAAAATCAAGATCAATGCTAATATTACTAGCCTCAAGAGCCTTGTAATATCCTGCCAGACGTTCACGCGCGGTGTATTCTGAATCATCCCCACAAATAATACCAATGTGTGAGTGACCTTTATCAATTAAGGTGCAAACCGCGCGATATGATGCATCACTATTATCAACTAATACACTGTCAAAATTACTATCTTCAAATGTACGGTCAATTAAAACTACAGGGATACCACGGTTGACTACATTTGCAAGGTAAGCGGAGCTACTAGAAGTAGGAATGGTAATAATTCCATCTACTCGCTTATTTAAAAGAAACTTTATTTCTTGTTCTTCTAATACTTTATCTCCACGACAGTCACACACAATTGTTCCATAGTCGTGCTGTCTTAGAATATCCTCAATATGTGCAATAATTGTACCAGCAAATATATTATCAAGATTGTGTATTAAAACACCAATGGTCTTAGTACAATTTTTCGCCAAACCCCTTGCAACTTCATTTACTTCATAATGAAGTTCTTCTATGGCATTTTGAATTAATGCTCGATTTTCTGTTAGTACATTACCGCCATTTAAATATTTAGAAACTGTGGCTAATGATAGCCCAGTCATTTTTGCAATATCTCTTATTGTTGCAGCCATTTAATTCCTCCTACTAGATAGAGCGAACCGTTTCGCTATAAACAAATAATACTCCATTCAAGTATAAATGTCAATACAATAATGAAGCATGTCCATGGCTAGTTGTATGTGTAGTTACTGTTCATACAGTAGCTTAACTCTAGCTGTTAAGCTACGTAAGAAAATGATTCAACAAATGATTTCTGCTTCGCGTAGCGAATTTGCATGCAGAAATTATACGTTACTGTGAACGGAGTGAACAGTAACTATGTGTATTGAGGAATCTAACGAAAGATATTTAAATTGGCAAATTATTACGTTTGCATTAAAGTTTTATTATAAAATTGGGAGGAGTAAGCAGAAAGGGATGAGGGAAAGAAAAATATTTTTTACAATGTTGGTATTACTATTTATGATAATTATAATAATGCCGGTAAAGTCACAGCAGTAAACAAAGGAAAAGTAACTATTACGGCAACAATAAGAAGCAAAACCTTTAAGTGTAAAATCAAAGTAGAATCGCCGCAAATTAATAAAAGTTCAATTGTTTTATTTATCGGAGAAAGTGCAAAACTTAAAATGACAGGAACCTCAGAAAAAATAAAATGGAGCTCGAAAAACTCTAAAATCATTACGGATGATGCTATTTATATGGGAAGTTCTGGTACTTCTTATAGTTTTAGTGACAGCGTATCCTATAAGTACTTTTTATTGACAGATCAGGAAATAGCAAAAGATCATCAATGGTATTCAAAGAAAAAATGTAATGGTGATGTTACGAAATACATTTCAATCTTTGGCGAAGTACTTACGACTAAAGATGACATACAAAACTATTTTGTTTCTGCAAGAAAATCCGGTAATAATGAAGGGGTTGTTGTTATTAATAGAAGTTTATTTGATGAGTATTATGAAAAGGGAAATTACTACATCTTTTACTTTAAATGGAAATAAATAAGGTGTATCGCAAGAATAATTCTGGCGATACACCTTAACTATTTATGATTCATCAATACCTTTAAATTCATTGCCTTCATCTTCTTCAGGAGGCATATAAGCCTTAAATATCTTTCTTAATATAAATGAGTTTATAAATGCAAGTAATGCAAATCCGATTAAAAACCAAAAAGGCATAAGTTGCACAACAAAACCAACTAAAAGAGTAGAAACGGCAGTTAAAAGAAACAAGACAGCGGTCATTGGTAAGTGGCGAATACTCATTAAAAATGAATTCTTAAAAGTTTGCTTCACTGTGTTGTCAAAGGTTGCTAGCAAAGGAAATATATATATTGTTACAAAAAACCACATTAAAAGAAGGAAGATAAAAATAACTATAAAAATAACTTTATATTTTGTTTCCCATTTCAACATAATATAGATGTCACCAACTATGATTCCTAAGGTGGCAAGGAGTACTATCCAAATCCCCACTGCTTGCTTAAAGTTTTCCTTAAATGATTTGAAAAAGCTTTTGATAATATAAGATTCCTCATCTTTTACCATCTTTAAAGTTACATAATATAATGCTGTAGTAGCAGGGCCTATTGTAATGATAGGAACGCAGCATAAGCAATATACAATATTTAAAATAATAAGATCCGCTACTTTACTCATTATTGTAAAAAATTTACCGTCTAAACTAAAAATACTACCCATTTTCTTCTCCTTCTCTATATAAACATAAAAAAATTATAACGAAAATGTATCATAAAAGCAATACAATTAGTAGATATTTCACATTTTGTTCTTTAATATGAGATAAAATACAATTTAATAGGATAGGTAGTATCAAATAATTGAAATAAGTAAGATATTACAGGCTATCGCTTGCATTTGTAACGAATACTATAAAAAAAACATGCTTATAAAATATGTAATAACACACATAATGAATGTTAAATGATATAATAAAATTAATAAAAAAATTTTTACTACTTGCATTTTTAATAATTTTATTGTATTTTATAAAAAGACGGATGTAATCCGCAAATAAGACAGAGTGAGAACGAGGGGGTTCCGTTTACGGGCTTACCTTGCTTTTTTTTATACTCAATTACAAAACATATAAAATAATATCATATTGAAAGGAATGGGAACAAATGAGCAAAGTAATTAATGTTGTTGAGATTTTCGGCGAAAACGTATTTAATGGTTCTGTAATGCAGGAGCGTTTACCAAAGAAAGTGTACAAAGATCTTAAGAAAACAATAGAAGAGGGAAAAGAATTAGACCCTGTAACAGCTGAAGTTGTAGCTCACGCTATGAAAGAATGGGCTATTGAAAAAGGTGCTACGCATTATTCACACTGGTTCCAGCCATTGACTGGAGTGACAGCTGAGAAGCATGATTCATTTATTTCAGCTCCAGATCAAAATGGAAAAATAATTATGGAGTTTTCTGGAAAAGAATTGATTAAAGGCGAGCCAGATGCTTCTTCATTCCCTTCAGGTGGATTAAGAGCTACATTTGAAGCGAGAGGATATACAGCTTGGGATTGTACATCACCTGCATTCGTAAGACAAGATGCTATTGGCGCAACTCTTTGTATTCCAACTGCTTTTTGTTCTTATACAGGCGAAGCGTTAGACAAAAAAACTCCATTATTAAGATCAATGGAAGCAATTAATGAGCAGGCTTTAAGACTTATAAAATTATTTGGTAACACAGAAGCAAAAAGAGTTGTTGCATCTGTAGGACCAGAGCAAGAATATTTTATAGTTGACAGAGAAAAATATTTAAAGAGAAAAGATTTGATTTATACTGGACGTACATTATTTGGTGCTATGCCTCCAAAAGGTCAAGAGTTAGAAGATCATTATTTTGGAAGTATTAGAGAACGTGTTGCTGCATTTATGAAAGAAGTGAACGAAGAATTATGGAAACTTGGCGTTAGCGCTAAGACTCAGCATAATGAAGTAGCTCCAGCCCAGCATGAGTTAGCTCCAATCTATGCACAGGCAAATATTGCAGTAGACCACAATCAGTTAGTAATGGAAACACTTAAGAAAGTAGCAGGACGTCAAGGTCTTACTTGCTTACTTCATGAGAAACCATTTGCTGGTGTAAATGGATCAGGTAAACATAATAACTGGTCAATCACAACAGACAATGGAGTGAATTTATTAGAGCCAGGAAAAACTCCTCATGAGAATATTCAGTTCTTATTAGTGTTAACATGTATTTTAAAAGCAGTAGACAAACATGCAGATTTACTTCGTGAATCAGCAGCAGATGTAGGAAATGATCACAGACTTGGAGCAAATGAAGCACCTCCAGCAATTATTTCAGTTTTCTTAGGAGAACAATTACAAGATGTATTAACACAATTAATTAGTACTGGTTTAGCTACAAGTAGCAAACAGGGTGGTACATTAATGACAGGTGTTAAGAGTCTTCCAGATTTAGCAAAAGATGCTACAGATAGAAATAGAACTTCACCATTTGCATTTACAGGAAATAAGTTTGAGTTTCGTATGGTTGGTTCAGCAGATTCAATTGCTAGCCCTAACATCGTACTTAACACAATTGTTGCAGAAGCATTTGCAGAAGCTTGTGATATATTAGAAAAATCAGATGATTTTGATACAGCAGTACATGATTTAATCAAGAAAAATGCTTCAGAACATCAAAGAATTGTATTTAACGGAAATGGATATTCAGAAGATTGGGTTGAAGAGGCTGAAAGAAGAGGTCTTCCAAATATCAAATCTATGGTTGAGGCAATTCCTGCTCTTGTTACTGAAAAATCAATCAATTTATTTGAAAAATTTGCGGTATTCACAAAAGGCGAACTTGAATCTCGTGTAGAAGTTGAATTCGAAGCATATGCAAAAGCAATTAATATTGAAGCAAGAACAATGATTGATATGGCTGCAAAACAAATTATTCCAGCTGTAATTAAATATACAACAGTTCTTGCAGAATCAATTAATGCAGTGAAAGCAGCATGTGATGCAGATATAAGTGTACAGGTTGAATTATTGACTGAAACTTCAGCATTGTTATCAGATACAAAAGTTGCATTAGCTAAATTAATTGATGTTACTGAAAATGCATTAACATTAGAAGAAGGGGAAGCGCAGGCAACCTACTTTAGAGATGAAGTAAAAGTAGCTATGGATGCATTAAGAGCACCTGTGGATCTTCTTGAAATGATTGTTGATAAAGATCTTTGGCCAATGCCTTCATACGGAGATTTAATTTTCGAAGTATAGAAGAACAAATTATAATATAAAATGAAACAAAAAAGAATAATCATTTCAGTGGTTATTCTTTTTTGTTTTTGGTAAATAAGTAAATGTACTGCAAAGTAACCCGCAAGTGCGCAAAATTCTTATCCTATTCCTAGTTTTAAGAAGTAAAAATTACGCAAATAGACAAATACGATTACGAAATTAGACGTAAAATCATAAAAAAAGCTTGTTTGGTAATGTTGTATAAGCCATAATAAAAAAATTCGTCAATATGACATTTATTAAATTTAATTAAATTTTTATAAGCAGAATTTACAAGGTCTGTAAAAAATATTTGGTTAATAGTTGCATGGCACAAGAAGTGTAAATGAGATATACTATTTTTATAATAAGACTAGCAAATATATAGTTTTATTGCTAGCTAATGTAGTATGAATTTATTGAATAATTGATTCATTACTTGTAACTATTCAGAACCCAAGAACGCTAGGTGTTTTGCAAAGCAAAATCACGAGTTTTATAGTGCTAAAATGCAAGTTTCTTGTATTTTATGTGCATCGCGTAGAGGTAACTTGAAGGTACTGAACAGTTACCATTACTTAATTACTAATAGAAACTATTTGAGTAACTTATAATTTAGGAGGAAAATTAAAATGGCAAGTTTATCATTAAAAAACATTTACAAAGCATATCCTAATGGCTTTGAAGCGGTTAAGGATTTCAACTTAGAAATCGAAGATAAAGAATTTATTATTTTCGTAGGACCATCAGGATGTGGTAAATCTACTACACTTCGTATGATTGCAGGTCTTGAAGAAATTAGCTCAGGAGAATTAAGAATCGGTGACAGAATAGTTAACGATGTTGAACCAAAAGATAGAGATATCGCAATGGTATTCCAGAACTATGCTTTATATCCACATATGACAGTATATGATAATATGGCATTTGGACTTAAATTAAGAAAAATTCCAAAAGAACAAATTGATAAAATGGTTAAAGAAGCAGCTAAGATTCTTGACCTTGAGAAATTACTAGATCGTAAACCAAAGGCTTTATCAGGTGGACAAAGACAACGTGTTGCTATGGGTCGTGCTATTGTTCGTAATCCTAAAGTATTCCTTATGGATGAACCATTATCAAATCTTGATGCTAAATTAAGAGTTCAAATGCGTATTGAAATTTCTAAATTACATAAAAATTTAGGAACAACTATAGTTTATGTAACACATGATCAAACAGAAGCTATGACATTGGGAACCAGAATTGTAGTTATGAAAGATGGTCTTGTACAACAAGTAGATTCACCACAAAACTTATATGCTAGACCAAACAACTTATTTGTTGCTGGATTTATGGGATCACCACAGATGAACTTTGTAGATGCTAAAGTTCAAGTGACTGGAAATGATGTAGCACTTGTAGTTGGTAAACATGCTATCAAACTACCACCAGCAAAAGCTAAAAAAGTAATTGAAGGTGGTTATGAAGGAAAAACTGTTGTTCTTGGTATTCGTCCAGAAGATGTAAATGATTCACAGATGTTTATTGAATCATCACCAAACAGTGTTGTTGAGTCAGTAGTAAAAGTATACGAATTACTTGGAGCTGAAGTAAACTTATACTTTGATGTTGAAGGTGTTCAGATGACAGCAAGAGTTGATCCACGTACTACAGCAAGAGTAGGTGATAATATTACGGTTGCTTTTGATGTTGAAAAAATTCATGTATTTGATAAAGAAACAGAATTAACAATTGCAAATTAGTATAAATTCAGAGCCCTCACACAGGTCTTCTTGTGTGAGGGCTTTTTTTATATAATAGGAAAGTTCTACGAACTTCCCTATTATATAAAAAGGCACTACGTGCCAAAATGCGAGTTACTGTTCACACAGTAGCTTAACAGCTAGTGTTAAGCT
>JBGUEQ010000062.1:0-24039 GCA_041821265.1 Lachnotalea sp.
GGTTGCGTAGCAACACACTTCCTATCCGCGTGGTGTGCATTTTGGCACGTAGTGCCATTCAAATAATAGGAAAGTTCGCAGAACTTTTCTATTATTTGAAAAATAGTGCCTTAAAATATAAATATTTCAAGACACTTAATATAATAACTAGAAACTTTTAAAACATAATTTCTGATTTATTTTTATGAAGTCCTATTCCACCAGCAATAATTAAAGCGCCTGAAACAATTCCTGAAATCAAAACTATGATACCAATTATAATATTTAAAGCACCTACACGATTCATTGCTTTATATGCCTTTTCTACCATATTAGTCACCTCCTAACTATTTTACTCCATATTGTATATAGTATGCATCAATTGCATTTTTCAAGTTATCATCAATAATGATATTACCATGATAAGGTTTATTGTATAAATGTTCAACCACTTCTTCCATCGTAACAATTGCCGTCGTCACCAAACCATACTTTTCTTCAATCTCAGCTAATGCACTCTTCTCACCCTGGCCTCGTTCCATTCTATCTACCGATACAACAAGACCTATCGTATCAACATTTCCTTGTGCATTAATAATTGGTAGTGTCTCTTGAATTGACGTTCCTGCTGTAGTAACATCTTCAATAATCACTACTTTGTCCCCATCGCTAATTGGACTTCCAAGCAAAATTCCCGTATCACCATGATCTTTCACTTCCTTACGATTAGAACAATACTTTATATCCTTATCATATTTCTCACTGATTGCCATTGTTGTAGCAACTGTCAAAGGAATCCCTTTATATGCTGGTCCAAATAGCACGTCAAAGTCCACTCCAAATTTATCATGAATCGCTTGTGCATAGTAACCACCAAGTTTTCTTAATTGTGCTCCTGTTCTGTAAAACCCTGTATTAACAAAAAATGGAGTCTTTCTCCCACTCTTTGTAACAAAATCTCCAAATTTGAGAACACCACAGTCTACCATAAATTCTATAAATTCTTTCTTATATTCATTCATCTTATATCCCTCTTTATTATTTAATGAAACGCAACTATTTTACTGCTCCAATGAGTTCGTTAATATCATTTATATTATATTGATTCATATAGTTTTCGATACCCTCGATTACTTCTAGTGTAGCCACTGGGTTTACAAAATTGGCGGTTCCTACTGATATAGCACTTGCACCTGCTAGAATAAATTCAATTGCATCTTCTGCTGTAGCAATTCCACCCATTCCTATAATTGGAAGCTTAACTGACTGTGCTACCTGATATACCATTCTTACTGCTACCGGTTTAATTGCAGGACCTGATAGTCCTCCCGTCTTATTCGCAAGTGCAAAACATCTTTTATTAATATCAATCTTCATTCCTGTCAATGTATTAATAAGTGAAATGACATCAGCTCCACCCGCCTCAGCTGCCTTAGCAGTTTCTGTAATATCAGTCACATTAGGGCTAAGCTTCATTATAATTGGTTGCTTTGCATACTTTTTTATTTCTTTCGTTATTGTCTCAACCGAACATGCATTTTGGCCAAATGCAATTCCGCCTTCTTTGACATTTGGACAAGATATATTAATCTCTAACATATCTACAGGTTCATTTGCTAATCTTTCCACAACCTCACAATAATCTTGTGTTGTTTTTCCACATACATTTACTATAATCTTCGTATCATATTTCTTAAGAAATGGAATATCTCTTTCAATAAACATATTCATCCCTGGATTTTGTAACCCAATGGCATTTAACATACCACCATAAGTCTCTGCTATTCTTGGCGTTGCATTTCCTGTCCAAGGTACATTAGAAACGCCCTTTGTCACTACCGCTCCAAGCCTATTTAAATCAACAAACTCACTGTACTCTTCGCCTGATCCAAATGTTCCCGATGCCGTCATAACTGAATTATTAAGTATTACGCCCGCTAAGTTAACTTTCATATTCATTCGAATTCTACCTCCTCTGCTAAGAAAACAGGGCCGTCTTTACACACTCTTTTGTTGTTCACATTGGTGTGTGAATCTATTTCTTTGGACTTACATACACAGGCAAGACATACACCAACTCCGCAGGCCATCTTCTCTTCCAACGATAGCCATGCTTCTATCTTATGTTCTCTTGCATATTCTTTGACTGCTTTTAGCATAGGAGTTGGTCCACAAGCATAGATTACTTGTGCATCCAGGTTATTTTCTCTGATAGAGTCAATTACATTTCCTTTGGTTCCAATACTTCCATCTTCAGTTGCGATATATAATTGACCATTTTGTTTTAAATCTTCCTCTAAGAATAATTCATCTCGATATCCTACTACAATTTGTTTTTCACAATCTAATTCTTTTGCTAATTGTAACATTGGTGGTATTCCAATTCCTCCACCAATTAAAAATGCTTTTTTTTGAATCAAAGGAAAACCATTTCCCAACGGTCCCATTATGTGAACCATATTTCCAGCCTTATATGTTGCAAATTCTTGTGTACCTTGTCCTATTGTTCGATATACAATTCTTAAAGAATCCTCTTCTTGATCTATTTCACATATACTAATTGGTCTTGGAAGCATTCGACTTCCATCTTTACAATAAACGGATATAAATTGTCCCGGTTTGGCTACCTTAGCAATTTTGTCAGTCTTAACCCACATGCTATATACACCTGTTGCAATTAACTCCTGTTTAATGACAATCGCCATTTCATCAAATTTATCTGACATTTTGTCTACTCCTTCTATCGTAATTATATACCCAATGCTTTGTTAATATCTTTGATCATATCAACGACTGCCTGCCTTGAAGCATCTGCAAATGCCTCTGCTCCAAAATTATTGTATTTCTCCTGCTGATAAGCCGCAATAATTCCTCTTGAGGAGTTAATAATTGCTCCCAACCCATCCTCATTAAAATATGGCACTAAATCAGATGCTTTTCCACCTTGTGCACCATATCCTGGCACTAAAATAAACGATTTTGGCATAATTTTACGTAATACTTTACCCATTTCTGGATAAGTAGCTCCCACAACAGCTCCGACGTAACTATAGGAATCGCCCATACAATCCGCTCCCCATTCTGCTACTTTTTCTCCAACATATTCATATAATGGTCTCCCATCGATGAGTCGATCTTGAAATTCTCCACTTGATTTATTTGAAGTCTTAACTAGAATAAATAATCCTTTTTTCTCTTCTTTACATACATCAACAAAAGGCTTCACTCCATCCGTTCCAAGATAAGGATTCACGGTAGCAAAATCTTCGTCAAATCCTCTATATGACTTTGATCCAACCTGTACTTTACCTAGATGACCTACCGCATATGCGGTGGAGGTTGAGCCTATATCTCCTCGTTTAATATCACCGATTACAACAAGGTCTTTTGATTTACAATATTCAATCGTCTTCTGAAATGCTTTCATTCCTTCGATCCCAAACTGTTCATACATTGCTATTTGTGGTTTTACTGCTGGAATCAAATCATAAACCGCGTCTACAATTTCTTTGTTGTATTGCCATATTGCCTCAGCTGCGCCCTCTAAGCTTTCACCATACTCCTTGTATGCTCTTTTTTGAATGTGTTGTGGAATATAATCTAACATAGGATCTAAACCAACCACGATTGGTGCATTAGTTTTTTGAATTTTAAGAATTAGTTTGTTTATCATATGATCTCCTTCTACCATAATAGGACACTTGTCTTATACCTATTATCTACCTTTATTATATTTATAAACGATTTCGCCATTGACGATAGTAGCCATCACTCGTCCGTTCAATCTTTTACCTGCAAACGGGGTATTCTTTCCCTTTGATGCAAACTCTTTTACATCAACTACATATTCCATGGTTGGATTTACAATTACCACATCTGCTATCCTTCCTACTTCTAAGGTACCTTTGTCAATTCCAATAATTTTAGCTGGATTGTAGCTCATCTTCTCTGCCATCTGCATTGGCGTTAAATATCCTTTATCCACAAGTTCTGTAATCGTAATCGACGCTGCTGTTTCAAGACCTACAATTCCAAATGGCGCCTCTTCTAATGATTTGGCTTTTTCGCTTGCATGATGTGGTGCGTGATCTGTTGCTATTACATCCATAATATCGTTTTTAAGTCCTAATTTTAATGCTTCCACATCTTCTTTCATCCTAAGAGGAGGATTCATTTTAAAGTTTGTATCTCCTGCAACAATATCGTCCTGCGTTAGCGCAAAATGATGTGGGCACACCTCTGCCGTCACATCTAAACCTCTTTTCTTTGCTTCCTCTACTAAAGTAACACTATCCTTGGTAGAACAATGACAAAGGTGGAGCTTTGTGCCCGTTTCTCTGGCAATCATAATGTCTCTTGCAATTATGATATCCTCTACCAGATTACTTATTCCTTCAACATGAAGTTCTACGGATTTCGAACCTTGATTTATTACACCTGCTCCAACAAGATTTTTATCTTCGCAATGTGCTAATACTGGAATGTTATTATCATAAGCCAGTTTCATTGCTTTCTCATATAATTTAATATTCATTACTGACTTTCCATCTTCGCTTATAGCAATAGCACCAGCTTGGGCCATTCCTTCGATGTCAGCCAACTCCTCGCCCATTTGTCCGACTGTAATTGCTCCTACCTGACATACATTGACTGATGCGACCTCCGATGCCTTATTTAATACAAACCGTATTCTATCTGCATTGTCAATCACAGGTTTTGTATTTGGCATAGCACAAATAGTAGTAAATCCTCCTCGTGCTGCTGCTCTTGCCCCTGTAGCAATTGTTTCCTTCTGTTCAAACCCAGGCTCTCTTAAATGTACATGTAAATCTATAAATCCAGGCATGACAAAACAACCTTTGGCATCAATAACATGAAGTTCTTCTATATTTTCATGAATTTGTGGAGACTTTTCGATAATTATACCATCTTCAATAAGTAAATCTAACATTTCGTCCTGTTTACATCCAGGATCTATAACTCTACCATTTTTCACTAATAGTTTCATGTTCTGTTCCTCTCAAAATCTCTTCACTTTAAAATACCTATATATGGTTTTATTGTATCACACTCGCTTTCACGTCACAATATAAAATCTTGTGGGTATAAAAAAAAACTCCTGTTTTTTGCAGAAGTTTTCTAACTTATTATTCTATCATAGATACCTGTTTGACAACTTACTAAAAAGATTTAAATTTCGTATCCATCGAAGCAAATTCTAACAATTATAGTGGTAAATCCTTTTTTATAAATCTGATAAATCCAACTGTATATAGTGCAATTGCCATCACAATTAATATTAAATTCGCCTCCAATACCCCACCATCACCTGCTACGATATTGCTTGACGGCAAAAGTGTATATAATGTTAAATATTTTAATTTTTCTAGGCTATCACCCATATTAGATAACATCTGAATTAAATAAAATGCAATTGGTAATCCCGCTCCAAGTGCAAGATAACTCTTTTCTTCATTAAATAAACATGCTGCTAAGAAAGCAATCCCGCTTACCACTATGTGTAATAAAAATGTACTTATATTTAAATTTATATATTTAGCAACATTTAATTCACCTTTAAACATAATCTCCGCTGACACATACCCGATGATTGTAGTCACTGCTATAAGTAAAAAAACACTTAAAATAATCGCAATAATCTGTGTTGTAATTATTTTTTTTCTTGAATTTGGTGTTGCCAATATACATGCTAATGAACCATTATCGATATATTTCATAACTAAACTATTCACTATCATTACTTCAAATATCATCGGTATAATCAGCATTATAAATCCATAGAGATACGTATTTATAAAACCAATTAAACTACTTGTATCTCCAACCATTCCTACGGCAGACATCATGCCCGGCATCACCTGCTGATACTGATCCAACATTTGCGCTAAGTCAGGATCGAACATCCAAATAATTATAATGCTATACATGGCTAAAATCGTTATAAATAAAATCAATATTTTTATAACTGCTTTCATACTTCTTTTAAATAGTGGCATTGAAATCATTTTTTTCACCTCCAATTGTATTATCCTCACCATAGAAATGCATAAAAATTTCTTCTATTGTTTCAACTTTTGTATCCAATGTTTTCACTTCATAATTGGATAATGCTTCAATAAATGGTTTTATTTCACCCTTAATTGCAACAGTTACTTTTTTATCATTTGCTTCAACAATATCAAACTCTTCCTTTTGAAACTTAGTTGCTTCTTCTATTGTTTTAAAAGTGACAATATAAGATTTCTTTTTTCTTTCATTTAATGTTTTCATATCTTCAATTGCAACAATTTTTCCATTTCTGATAATTACGGTTCTATCACAAGTTCTCTCTATTTCCTCAAATATATGTGACGATATAAATATGGTTTTCCCTTTTTTCTTTTCTTCTAATATTAGGTCTATGAACTTGCTCTGCATTAATGGATCTAATCCACTTGTTGGCTCATCAAGAATAATAACATCTGGATCGTTCATAAATGCACATATGATACCAATTTTTTGTTTCATACCTTTTGACATTTTATTAATTTTACCACTGGAATCAAGTTCAAATCTTTGAATCAATTCATACATTTTACTTTTATCCTTTATCCCTTTCATATCAGCAATAAAGTCTATCATCTGTTTTCCAGTCAGCCCATCTAAAAAAGCTATTTCACCTGCCAAATAACCAAGTGTTTCTTCTATTTTATCCGCATCTTCATAACAATCCATTCCATTTATCTGACAGCTCCCACTGTCTGGTCGTATAAATCCCATTAGATTACGTATTGCAGTGGATTTACCAGCTCCATTTGGCCCTAAAAAACCAAATACTTCTCCTTGATGAACGGTTAGGTTAATAGCAAAGATACCTCTACCATTTCCATAATCTTTTGTAAGATTCTTAATGTCTATTATCGTTTTTTTCATTTCTTCACTCCCTTTCTTTCATTTTGTTTTTTAAGATTGCGTAATTTATTATTTAGCTCCTCTGAATCATCCTTATAAAACATTTGAAGTGCAATCCATATCATAATATAATATACAAACATAATAACTAAAAACAAAATCCATATAAGATTTGGATAGGGTTTATACCAGTTCAAAAAAAACCCTGCTATTCCTGTCAATACAATCGGTAGCGTATTCCAAAGTATAATTCTTACTTTATAATCCAATCCTTCATAAATTTTATCTTTGATAAAAAGTAATTTTTGGCTCCAGGCAATCACATAACCCAATAAAAATATTTGAAATATCACTGCGTATTGCATGCTCTTGATGCCATATAGATATAATTCAAGCCCATAAATAAATACCATCGACATCGCATGGACACACGCAAAAAATTCAGTATCCATCTCTGCCTTCATATATTTTTTAAGATTGTGCATATAACCCTCCTATTCCGCTTTCAAATATGCTCTTATCATTTTAGAAAAATGCCTAGATATGATAATTTCTTCATTATTATCCAATGTTGCGATTATTTTATTTCCCATGATACTTTTTAATTTCTCTACATGATTTAAATTAATTATCATTGACTTACTACACCGAAAGAAGCTCTCATATGCATATGTTTTTTCTAATTTATCAAGACTATGTGCAATCTTATAAACATTATTACTTGTGTAAGCAAATACGTTGTAATCCACATATTCAAAATAATATATTTCAGCAGGTTTTATAAATACAATTTCATCTCCTAGCCTTCCTTCCAATCTTTCTCCATATGATTCTACTAGTAATTTAATATTTTCAACCTCTTCATCCACATCACTGCATTTAATTATGAATTGTTTTTCATAATCGTTTGAATGCTCAATTATGACTTTTATAACTACCGCCCCCAATCCTGAATCTATAAATTCACTTTACAAAAACACCTCTCTCTTATGATGACTGAATAACTATAACTTACTATATTTGCATAAACTATGCAACGCTTTCAACGATAAAGCGTCATTTTAGTATTACAAGTTGCATTTAGCTAAATTACGAGTTGCATATGTCTCAATTGCATTTTGCATAACTAGTGAAATAAATTCATAAAATATAAAATAGTTAATTGATTCATTTATAAAATACGGGGAGGAAATTATGTGCCTAATGAAGTAATAAGCGAAGATTATATTGACTTACTGGTGGAAAATGAAAATATGCCTTTATATACTGGTGAAGCTACAACTTTTATAACTCTAGTGCATTCTATGGTGCATCTTCCTATTAATGGTATTGATAAATGTAGCTTAGGAAAATATCCCTATTACGTTTTTCCCTCCATTTACACTCTCGAATCAATGATTAGTTTAGAGAAATCAGGTGTGCAACAAATTCAGCTGAATCCAAATTTCAACTTGTATGGGCAAGGTGTTTTGGTTGGTATGATTGATACGGGAATAGAATATCAACATGAAGCTTTTCTAAATAGAGATGGTACCTCTAGAATTGTTTCTATTTGGGATCAAACCATAAACGAGGGAGGACCTCACCCTGAAGGCTTTACCTTTGGTACTGAATATACGAAAGAGCAAATAAATACAGCGTTAGCTAGTGAAAATCCACTCGCAATTGTCCCCTCACAAGATGTAAATGGTCATGGAACTATGTTAGCTGGAATTATCGCTGGAAACCCTAAAATATCAGAAAATTTCAGTGGTATTGTACCCGATTCGGAATTAGTCGTTGTTAAGTTAAAACAACCCAAAACTATTAACAAAAATATGCTTGCAATCCCCCCTGGCAAACTTTGCTACCAGGAAACTGATATTATGCTTGGGATAAGTTACCTATTAACAATTGCTGAAAAGTTAAATCGTCCGCTATCCATTTGTCTTGCATTAGGTACAAATGAAGGCGGTCACGATGGTTTGAGTGCACTCTGCAGATATACCGATTATGTTTGTCGCCTTCCTGAAATTGCTTTAACAACTTCTGCTGGTAATGAAGGTAACTCACGAAGGCATTACTTAGGAAATACAATTATCGGTCAGAAAACAACAGAATTTGAACTAAAGGTAGGGAAAAATGAAAATTCATTTGCCATGGAATTGTGGCAGCAGGTTCCTTATCGTGTCACCATTGATATTCGTTCTCCTAGTGGAGAATACATTGCACCGATTTATCCCAGCCTTAACGATTGTTTTAAACTCAACTTTATTTTTGAGCCTTCTATAGTATGGGTAAATAATACGATTTTTGATAATCAATCTGGAGATCAGTTAATTTTGATACGAATTGAAAATCCGCAAGAGGGTATATGGAAATTTGGTGTAAGTAATATTGAAAATGCCGCCTCAGAATTTAATGTATGGTTACCTTCAGGAAATTTAATTTCAGATGATACCTTTTTTTTAGAATCAAATCCTGATCACACGATTACCTCGCCCGGTAATGCCTTAACGCCATCAACAATAACTGCATATGACCCCATTACCGGTGGAATCGCAATTTTTTCAAGCAGAGGTTATACACGAACAGATGGAATCAAACCTGATTTAGCCGCGCCAGGTGTGGATTTGACTTGCCCAACACTAAATAACAGTTATGGAACCGTATCTGGAACTGGTGCTGCTGCTGCCCATACCGTAGGAATCACGGCAATGGTGTTAGAGTGGGCAATTGTGGAAGGAAACTATACAACAATAACTGGTTACATTGTAAAAGAATTGCTCATACGAGGAGCACAAAGATCTCCTCCTCTTACTTACCCAAATAACATCTGGGGGTACGGTAAAGTTGATGTATATGGTTTATTTAAAATGCTTATCGTATAATTATTTTTCTTTCTACTTATTCTCTAAACAAGTAAAAACGCTCGCTAATCTTCCTAGATTATAGAGCGTTTTCTTTGTATTTATATAAGCACTTGGACTGCTAAAGATACTTTTATTTTATGAATTTATTCATTCAATTATTTTAAATATTTTCGTTCTCTACATATTTTTTGATATTGGATGCGTTTACATATTTCTGCATCGTACCATTATTTACCACTATTAGCGTTGGAGCTTGCATAACCCCATATTTCTGAGCTAGTTCAACATTTTCTTCTGCATCAATTAATTGATAACTCTCATCCGCTAAATACTCTTTGGCTATTTTACAATTCGGACAGGTTTTTGTTGTAAATAAGTACTTCACACCTTCCAATGCTGGAGTAATTGTCACATCATCATTGGTTATTTTCACAATACTTTTATTAATGGTTGCAGGGGCTTCGACACTACATGCAGTCTCTTTCAGATGCCCTTTATATGATTCATTCGCATCGTAAGTAATTCTATTCTTGTATTCCTGCGTCTTTCCCTCATTCCAATTCCGTACTGGCCTGTAATAACCAGTAATACGGCTATACACTTCTGCAGTATTTCCACATGTTGGGCATTTAAAATGTTCTCCACTTATATATCCATGATCTTTACAAACAGAATATGTTGGGGATATTGTATAATAAGGAAGTTTATAGTTTTCTGCTATAATCTTAACCATTTTCGCCGCCGCCTGCCAGTCTGGAAGTTTTTCACCCAGAAACGTGTGAAATACCGTTCCTGAAGTATACAATGTTTGTAATTCATCCTGAATATCCAAAGCTTCAAAAATATCATCTGTAAAATCAACTGGTAAATGGGAACTATTTGTATAAAAAGGCGTATCTCCTTCATTTCCCGCTGTTATGATGTTTGGATAATGCTTTTTATCGTGTTTTGCCAAACGATATGTAGTCGACTCTGCTGGAGTGGCTTCAAGATTATATAAATCACCATACTTCTCTTGGTAATCTGATAAACGATTTCTCATATGATTTAACACATCTTTTGTAAATTTCTGTGTTGCTTTACTTGACAAATCTTCTCCAAGCCATTTTGCATTTAATCCAACTTCATTCATTCCTATTAAGCCAATCGTTGAAAAGTGACTATCGAAATTTTTCAAATAACGTTTTGTGTATGGATATAAACCTTCATTAAATAATTTGGTAATTACTCCTCTTTTAATTTTCAGTGAACGCGCTGAAATATCCATCATTCTGTCAAGTTTTTGATAAAATTCTTCTTCGTTTTTAGCCAAATACGCAATTCTAGGCATATTAATAGTTACAACACCAATAGAACCTGTGCTCTCACCTGATCCGAAAAATCCTCCCGTTTTTTTACGAAGTTCTCTTAAATCAAGTCGTAATCTACAGCACATACTTCTTACATCACTTGGTTCCATATCACTATTGATATAGTTAGAGAAGTAAGGTGTACCATATTTTGATGTCATTTCAAATAACAACTTATTATTCTCTGTATCTGACCAATCAAAATCTTTGGTTATGGAATAGGTAGGGATTGGGTATTGGAACCCTCTTCCATTTGCATCACCTTCAATCATTGTCTCAATAAAGGCTCTGTTAATCATATCCATTTCAGGTTTACAATCTTTATATTGAAATTCCATTTCTTTACCACCAACAATCGCATTCAGTTCGGATAAATCATTTGGCACTGTCCAGTCTAACGTAATATTTGAAAACGGCGCTTGTGTTCCCCATCTGCTTGGTGTATTTACACCATATATAAATGATTGGATTGCTTGTTTTACATCATAGTAGCTTAGGTTGTCTGCTTTTACAAATGGAGCTAAATACGTATCAAATGAAGAAAATGCCTGTGCTCCTGCCCATTCATTTTGCATAATTCCAAGGAAATTAACCATTTGATTACAAAGTGTCCCAAGATGACTTGCGGGTGCTGAGGTAATCTTACCTGTAATTCCACCTAATCCTTCATTAATCAACTGCTTCAGTGACCATCCTGCACAATAACCAGTCAGCATTGATAAATCATGTAAATGCATATCTCCATTTCTATGTGCTTGAGCTATCTCTTCATCATATATTTCAGAAAGCCAATAATTTGCTGTCACCGCACCGGAGTTACTAAGGATAAGGCCGCCAACTGAGTAGGTAACTGTGGAATTTTCCTTCACTCTCCAGTCTTCTACTTTCACATAACTATTAACAATATCTTTATAATCTAAAATAGTAGATTTCATATTTCGAATTTTCTCACGCTGTTTGCGATATAATATATAAGCTTTTGCGACATCAGTATATCCAGCTTGTTCAAGAATTGTTTCGACGCTATCTTGAATATTTTCAACGCTTACTAATGTATCACTCATTTTCTTCTGAAAATCTGCGGTCACCCTTAATGAAAGTAAATCAATAATTTCCTCATTGTACTGCTTTTGTGTTGCATCAAATGCTTTTGAAATAGCTTCACTTATCTTACTTAGATTAAATTCAGCTACCTCACCATCTCTTTTTATTACTTGAAACATAATATTCTCCCTCCTTGTATCTAACTACACTCCATCTATTCCGTTACCAAAAATTGTAACAGATTCAAAGTTCATAGTCAACAAAAAACACTACATATTGTGCTTTTTGTTAATAATACACAATATGTAGTGTTTTTCAATTTATTACTTGACAGACCATAAACTACCTAATTTACTACCGATTCATATATTTTCATGGGTACATACGCTTTAACATAAATACCATCACTTTGGTAATCTTCTTCTAAAAGCTCTCCATATTTTCGTATTAACTGTATCTTGCCTGCTTGATCATATGGAAATAATCGTTCCACTAGAATATTTTTCTTTCTTAATATATCTTCTAATTGCTCTTGAAGTTGATCCAATCCTTCTCCACTTTTAGCTGAAATATCTAATGTAACATCTGCTTTTAAATCTCTTAGCTGAATTTTCTTTTCTAATTTGTCTTGTTTATTAAACAACGTAATAATAGGCTTATCCTTTATACCAAGACTATCAAGCGTTTCATAAACAATATGCATCTGTTTTTCCATTTGATCACTGGAAGCATCCACTACATGTATAATAACATCCGAATATTTGGCTTCTTCGAGTGTGCTTTTAAATGCTTCGATTAAATGATGCGGAAGTTTTCTAATAAACCCAACTGTGTCTGTAAGCAAAATTTGTTGCTTACTTGGAAGTTCCAATATTCTTGTAGTCGGATCTAATGTAGCAAATAGTTTATCTTCTTCAAGCACACCTGCTCCTGTCAGCGTATTAAGAAGTGTTGATTTTCCAGCATTCGTATATCCTACAATTGCGGCTATCGGTGCCGTGTTTTTGCTTCTCTGGCCTCTAGCAACCTCCCTATGTCGTTCCACTTCATCAAGTTCTTTTCTCAGTTGTGCAACTCTATCCTTAACAAGGCGCCTATCCATTTCAAGTTTTTTCTCACCCGGACCTCTCGTTCCAATACCTCCACCGAGTTTTGACAACGAACTTCTAAGACCCACTAATCTTGCCATACTATATTTTAATTGTGCCAATTCTACTTGTATTTTACCTTCACTCGTCGAAGCCCTTTTTGCAAATATATCAAGAATAACCAAAGTTCTATCCATAACTTTCGTTCCCAACATCTCTTCTAGATTCCTAAGCTGTGCTGGTGATAATTCGTCGTCACAAACAACTCCCGTTGCACCTAATCTATCTACTAATTCCGCAACTTCTTCTATTTTACCTTTTCCAATATACGTACCTGGATGATATTTATCTCGTTTTTGAATAACCGTATCTAAGGTTATTGCACCTGCTGTTTTTACCAAATCCTTAAGTTCCTCTAGAGATTCTTCTGTATCATCACTCTCTTGTAAACTTACACCAATTAATATAACTTTTTCTTGTATTTCTTCAATTTTAATAGTTTCGGACATTAAGTTCACCTCTATTCTTTATTATCTGGTTTTCAAGAATTCATACTCTCTTGTGGCTATGCTATCGTCTGGATATAAATTAATATATTCCTCCATTTTCTGTGCTGCCGTTGTAAAATCACTTAAATTTTCATATGCTACCACTTCATTAAACAATAATTCCTGTATAGAGTCACTTTCATTTAATGCAATACCCGTGCTAAAATCCGACAATGCATCTTCATAACTTCCTGCCTCCATTTTACACAATCCAATTATATTATAAACCACTCCAAGACCTTCTGTGTTCACAGAATTTGTAATGTACTCTTCATAGAAACTAACAGCATTATCATTATCTTCTAAGAGTTGATATACCTTTCCAATATATAGTAATGCCTTGTTATCTCCTGCATCTTTTGCCTTAGTAAGCTGTGCCAATGCATTGTCAGTATCTCCTAAATAATAATAAATCATTCCTTTATTGAGACCATTATCTTTTGTATTTTCAATTTTCAACGCATTATTTAGATATGCCTGGCCTTCTGCGGTATAACCTTTATTATTAAGATTGTTAAATATATTAATATATATATCATAATCACTTGGATTACAACTGATAGCCTGATCAAAATCACTCGTAGCGTTTGTTAAGTCTCCATCGGCTAAATAAACGGTACCTCTTAAGTAATACCCTTTTGCATCCTTATCATCAAATGATAATATATTTGTATATGTTTTGATAGCACCTTCTCGATCACTATTCTTATATTGAGCTAAGGCTAAATAATAGGAAGAATCAATTTCCAAGTCAGTCACTTTCCCTGAAGACTTTTTAAGCGCAAATTTTAAGTTCTCAATGGCTGTTTCATATTCCCCTTTACCAATATATGCAATCCCTTTTCCTCTAAACACAAGTTGTTCGTCTTCTCCCTGACTTGCCGCTGTCTCAAAATCAGTTAATGCTTCATCGTAATTTTTATTTTCTATTGCACTCATTCCTTGATCTGTATATGAAACTTCTTGATTTGACTTGTCTGTACAGCCTACAAGCATAACCAACGAAATTAATATAACTGCTATAAACTTCTTCATTGTTTCCTCCATAAAATAATTTATTACTAATATAATAAAGTGTCTGCTTGCAGACACTTTCGCGCCCATGCGGGTTGCGTAGCAACATACTTCCTATCCGCATGGTGTGCATTTTGGCACGTAGTGCCTTTATATTATGGGGAAGTTCAACGAACTTTCCTGTAATATAAGTGTCTGCTTGCAGACACTTTCATGCATCGATATTATAACATTTATTTGGCAATAAATACATACAATATTTGACCTTTTGTTTCATTTTTCGTTTTTACCACTTAGCTAGACAATGGGCATAATAAAATCTTTACAGATATTATGAACATATGGTAGTATTTTTGATATAACTATTTTATATTTAAAAGTAACTATTCATTTGTTGCTACTATATGTATTCAAGGAGTGGAAAACGGTGACGAACTATTAACACCATGTGGAAACTGTAGACAATTTCTTTTTGACTATATGCCTGATTGTGACGTAATTATCAATACTAAAAATACACTAAAAAAAATTGCGGTAAGAAACTTCTTGCCATTTGCCTATTCTGTTCCAGATTAATTAAATTATATGATATCAGGGATCAAAAGGTATTATGTCAGATTTAAAATTAGCAGAACATTTAAAATGTTCTGCTAATTTACCAAAGTTTGTAACTATTAATTATAACTGAGACTGAACATAATAAATAATAAGATTTATAAATATTGAATAAAACGTTCAAACGCAATTCTTCCCTCTTCATTACATTTATAAACACCTGCGTCTTCTAATACCTTCGTAAATACAATGCCAATTTCTTCTTTTAGAATATCCATAATGTTTTCTCTTGATATCTCACTGTATTTTGGAAGAAATTCATCTACCCAATCTGCATGCTTCTTTAATATCTCGTTTTCACGTATCTCTTTATTTTCAAGTATAAATTCTGATAATTCTTGCATCTCATCTTTTAGTCTGGCTGGTAAAACTGCAAGCCCCATTACTTCTATCAATCCAATGTTTTCTTTCTTAATATGATGCAATTCATTATGTGGATGATACACACCTAATGGGCATTCATCCGTGGTTATATTGTTTCTTAATGCTAAATCTAGTTCAAACATTTCGCCTGATTTTCTAGCAATTGGTGTTATTGTATTGTGAGGCTCTCCCTTCGTATATGCATAAACAAAGGCAGCTTCATCTATATATTCACGCCATTTTCCAAGAATATAGTCACCAAGTTCTATTAACCGATCTGCATCTTTTGAACGAACACGAATTACCGATAATGGCCAATTAACAATTCCTACTTCGACATCTTCGAATCCATTAATTTGATAATATTTCTCAATTGGTGCTTTAGCCATTGCAAACTGATAATTTCCACCTTGAAAATGGTCGTGACTTAAGATTGATCCACCAACAAGTGGTAAGTCTGCATTTGATCCAATAAAGTAATGCGGAAACAATTTAATGAAATCAAATAACTTTCTAAAGGTAGCTTTTTCTACCCTCATAGGAACATGTTCGCCATTAAATACAATACAATGTTCATTATAATATACATATGGTGAATACTGAAATCCCCACTGACTTTCATTAATCTCGATAGGTATAATTCTGTGATTTTGTCTAGCTGGATGATTGATTCTTCCTGCATAACCTTCATTTTCTTTACATAACAAACATTTTGGATAACCGCTTTGTTTTGCATTTTTTTCTGCTGCAATTGCTTTTGGATCTTTTTCTGGTTTAGATAAATTAATGGTTATGTCAAAATCACCATATTGGGTATTGGTAACCCACTTGATATCTTTGTTCACACGATAACGTCTGATATAATTACTGTCTTGACTTAATTGATAGAAATAGTTAGTAGCTTGAACAGGAGATTCTTTGTAGAACGAATTAAATGAACCGATTACTTCACTTGGTCTTGGCACAAGTATATTCATAACTTTTGTATCAAATAAATCTCTTGTAACAACACCATTATCATCAATAATTTCTTTTTCAAATGCAAAATCACATATTGCTTCTAATACTTGTTCTAGTTCAATTTTGTTATATTCTTCTATTGGTTCATCATATTCATCTAGTTTTAGAATTTCCAAAATTTGATTCGTTGTATAGATTATATCTTCTTTACCAATTAGACCTGTATCTAAGCCATAAGAAACGAGCTTTTTTATGTTATTATATATCATAATATTCTCCTCAAACTATACTGTCTTGTATCCTTGTGGATGTGATTTATGCCATTTCCATGCTGACGCAATAATTTCTTCTAAATCTGCATGTTCTGGATTCCAACCAAGTATTGATTTTGCCTTATCGCTTGATGCTATCAACTGTGCTGGATCGCCTTCTCTTCTTGGAGACATGACTGCTTTAATTTCATCACCTGTTACTTTTCTTGCACTCTCAATCACTTCATTAACTGTAAATCCAATTCCATTTCCAAGATTAAAGATATTACTTTCGTTACCTTCCATCAAATAATTAACTGCCAAAATATGTGCCTGTGCCAAGTCAGTTACGGAATATAATCTCTAACACATGTACCATCTTTTGTATCATAGTCATCTCCAAATATACTAATTGCTTCTCTTTGTTTTAGAGGAACTTGAAGTATTAATGGGATCAGATGAGTCTCCGGATTATGTGCTTCGCCAATTGTTCCACTTTTGTGAGCACCACATGCATTGAAGTATCTTAGGGAAACATATCGTAAGCCGTGTGCCTTATCTGTCCACTTAAACATTTTCTCCATTGAAAGCTTTGTCTCACCATATGTGTTGGTTGGTTCTGTCTTATCTCCTTCCAGAATTGGAATTCGTTCCGGTTCACCATAGGTAGCCGCTGTTGAAGAAAAAACAATTTTCTTAATATCATGTGCAACCATTGATTCTAATAAAACTTTCGTTCCACATAGATTGTTATCATAATATTTAAGTGGATTAACCATGCTTTCGCCAACTAAAGAATTTGCTGCAAAATGAATCACCGCATCAATATTTTCTTTTTCAAATACAGAATCAACAAAGGCTCTATCTCTAATATCTCCTTTGTAAAATCTAGCTTTGGGATGAACCGCTTCTATGTGTCCTGTCTCCAAATTATCAATAATTACTACATCTGTCCCTCTCTCTACAAGTTCAAATACCGTATGTGAACCAATATATCCTGCTCCTCCTAATACTAAAACTGTCATAATATCCTCCATTCTGCGATCTCAATATAAAAGTAATGTAAATATAAAATTTTCACATTCCTTCTTTTGTCAATGTCACTCACATGCTACTAACGGTAAAATTTTCCTTTCACAACTATGTTCTACTTAAAATTTTTAAATTTCTCTTGCACCTTCACCAATATCAACTACATAGAAATCTGCGGCATAACCAATTTTCTCTAAATATTTTTCTCCAACATTTTTAATGAAATCATCTACTTTATCATTTAATACAATACTTACCGTACATCCGCCAAATCCCGCACCGGTCATTCTTGAACCCATTACACCAGCTTGTTCCCACGCTACTTGTGCTAATGTGTCTAATTCAATCCCTGTTACTTCATAATCATCTCTAAGTGATACATGAGAAGCATTCATAAGTTTTCCAAAAAGAGTAATATCGTTAGCTTTTAGAGCCTTAACTGCCTTGATGGTTCTCTGATTTTCATATACAGCATGTTTTGCTCTTTTCATTCTTATTGGATCTTTAATTGCTGCTTTTACTTCTTCAAATTCCTCCTCCGTTAATTCTCCTAATGCTTTAATATCGTTCACTTTCTGAATTTCTGCTAAAGCTGTTTCACATTCTGTTCTTCTCTCATTATATTTCGAATCACCAAGTCCTCGTTTCTTATTACTTGATGTAATTACTATTTTGCTATTTTCTAATTTAATAGGAGCGTATTCATAAGACAAATCGCTTGTATCTAAGAAAATAGCATTATCTTTCTTACCCATAGCACTTGAAAATTGATCCATGATACCGCAATTTACTCCATTAAAGTTATTCTCTGAATACTGTCCGATCAAGGCAATATCAATCATACTAACATCAAATCCATACATGTTTTTGAGTATAACACCTGTTAAAACTTCAACTGAAGCAGAAGAAGATAAACCCGAACCGTTTGGAATGTTACCAAATAATAGTATGTCAAAACCATTTGGAATATCAAAACCTTTTTCTTTAAATGCCCACATAACTCCCTTTGGATAATTAGTCCAATCAGCTGTCTTATCAAATGTAAGACTATCTAAATCGGATTCCATTATTCCTAAGCTCTCAAAATTCAAAGAATAAAATCTAAGTTTATTATCTTCTCTCTTTTTGGCAATTGCATAAGTACCAATGGTTAATGCACAGGGGAAAACATGTCCGCCATTATAATCCGTATGCTCTCCAATTAAATTCACACGTCCTGGGGCAAAAAATGCCTTAATCTTGCCCTCGTTTCCAAAAAGCTCTTTAAATTTCTCTGTCAATTTTTCTTTCATAATTTGCTCCTTATGGATTTACATTTTCTGTTTTAAAACATGTTTATTGTTATTAATTATATTATAACACACACATGGCATTTGTAAATATATAATTTGAAACTTTATAAGTCAAAGTCACCGCTAAAGGAATATCTGTTTGCCTATCAAGTTCACGCTTCATTTCGTCCCATTAATACGGTAATGTCTTCCACAACTGCCTCAGTTTCCGCATCCGGTATAGTTACACCTTCAGATAAATAATGAAATTTGTCGTTCCAATATGATTGTTATTATCATCAGATACAAAAGATATTGGTCTATTAGCTGTAGAAACAGCTGCTATTGAAATATCATCCATCTCAAAGTCTTTTACCGATGCTGAAACCTTTAAACTTGCCTCCGAACCTGGATTAACCATAAAAGTAATCTTTTCATCTGAACCTGCATCAGAAATATTTGCTCCATCCACAACAATATCTTCACATAAAGTAGCGTCTAAATTCAATGAAACCTGTAACATATAAGCATTAAAAAAGCTTTCATCTACTACCCCTGGATTTCTTTTTGTCTTTATATTGATTACTAAATCCCCTTCTGCTCCTGCTAGTTCCTCCTCACTCACATCATCTCCATCAAGAATATAAGAAATATCAAAACTCCATGGTAATTCTGCTTTTTCTAAGTTTCCCTGATAATAAAATTTACCTTTTTCTAAGTTTACTGTCTGTTCATCTTTATCGCTTTCGATTACATCTAGATTAGATAAATTCATAACCTCTGAATAGTCACCATGATCCGTGATTTCACCACTATCTGTAACAGTAGTTTTCATTAATCTATTTTTATTCATTTTCTATTTACCTCCGTTTGTCCATGCTTTTTTCCTCTTCATACTCTACTAGATTTTCATTTTGACCCTCCTTATAGAAATTTGCCTTCCATGTAGTATAAGGAATCAATTTGTCTGCAAAGAAAAGAAGTGCTGGTAAAAAGAAATTAGCAAGTACGAGTGGAATCAATGCACCTCTACCAATCAAAATTCCAAGAGCCTTCACCATCTCATTCGCCGATACGAATGCTAGTGCAAATCCAGCTATAGCAAGAATGGCCGCGGATACTAGTACTGATGATGTAACTTCTCCTACTGTTTTTTCAATTGCTTTTTTAACATTCATCTTCTGTCGATTTTCCATATAATGATCTGTTAAAAGAATAGCATAATCTATGGTTGCACCCATTTGAACCGAACTTACTACCAAATATCCAATATAAATCAAACTACTATCTGTAAAAAAATGGAATAGCCATATTGATCCATATTGCAATCTTAATCGTAAGGATCAACAAGATTGGTAATAACCATGATTTCATCATAATAGCAAGAATAACGAAAATGGTTACTATTGTTACAAAAGTTACTAATTTATTGTCACTTTCCACAGACGTTTTCATATCATACAGGTTTGCACTTTTACCGCTTGCTCAATCAGTAACTTATTATAGAAATCGATACCTAGCAATTGGGCTACTTTTTGTCCAGCTTCATGTCCTCCACTTCCTTATTCACGGCTAATACAAATTATCTTACTCATATGCCACACCTCCTTTTGTCTCAAGTATATATTTTATAACTGCAATAAAAATTCCGATTATAGCTATACCTGCGATGTCTTTTAAATAATTTTTCATTTATGCCTCCTTTGTATGATGTTAGTCGATTATAAAAAGCCAACGTAAAGTATTTGTAAACAGATACAAATTTTTGATTTTGTATTTATATATCCTGTTTACATACAGTTTACATTGACTTTATATATTGGTAAAAAAAGAAAAGGATACAAATAGTGACTACTATATTAATTGCTGAAGATGATAAAAACATACATTATTAATGTCAAAACGACTGAAACCTTACTACTCTATTTTACTTGCTACAAATGGTATCGAAGCACTCTCTATAATAAATAGTAATCATATTGATTTACTGTTCACTGATGTTATGATGCCTGGCATGGATGGATTTGAACTAATCGCACAGTTGCGACAAAATGACTATAAAGAGCCTATTATAATATTGACATCCAAACTCACTTTTAGTGATAAAAAAAAGGGATTTTCCATGGGAACGGACGATTATATGATAAAACCAGTGAACTATGATGAATTACATTGGAGAATTAATGCTTTACTTCGACGAGCACATATTGCTAATGAAAAAAAATTCAAATCGGAGAAGTTATCCTAGATAAATGTACCTATACGGTAATAAAAAATGACAATTCTATTAAATTGCTAAAAAAAGAATTTGAACTACTTTACAAACTGCTCTCCTACCCAGATATAATTTTTACCAAGTATCAACTTTTTGATGAAGTTTGGGGATATGATTCCGGAAGTGGAGAAGATACTGTAAAAACTCACATTAGTAGACTAAGAATCAAATTTGCTGCTTTTAGTGAATTTGAAATTTTCCTCCTAAAGGGACTTGGTTATAAGGCAATTTTGAACTAATTAAAAGCATAAATTCTACTCAAATACTACTCAAATCTTGTATTTTTGTCATCTTCTACTATTAGTAAAGTTGCCCTAACGATACCTCTCTTTTAGTTATTAATACATTAGTTTGTTGTTATTTACAAAAAACTGTTGGAAATAAAAGTAATTCCATTAACCATTTTATTTCCAGCAGTTAGTTATATTTGTGTTGAATTTATAGATATAAAATTATAATTAACCTATAACATCTCCCATATTGTAAAGGCCTGCCTCTTTACCTGCGAGAAATTTAGCCGCTTCTACTGCACCTTTACCAAAAACAGACTTTGAATAAGCCGTGTGTTTAAATTCTATTACTTCATCTATCCCAGCAAAAAGCACTTCATGTTCTCCTACAATAGTTCCGCCTCTTACTACACTTATTCCTATTTCCTTTTTCTCGCGTTTTTTTAGATCTTTACTTCTGTCATATTTGTATTCATATTCATTATCTAGTACTTCATTAATAGAGTCTGCAATTGCCAATGCTGTTCCACTAGGGGCATCCATCTTCTGATTATGATGCTTCTCAATAATTTCAATATCATATCCTGCTGGTGCAAATACTTTCGTCGCATCTTGAAGGAGTTTCAGTAAAGTATTGACACCTAATGACATGTTTGCAGATTTTAAAATAGCCACCTTCCTACTATCTTCTTCAATTCTATTAAGTTGTTCCTCTGATAATCCAGTTGTACAAAGTACTACTGGTACATTTTTACATGTACAATAATCAAGTAAGTCATCTGCTGCTTTTGCTGATGCAAAGTCAATAATTACATCTGCATTTTCCGTACATTCTTCAAATGTTTTGAATACAGGGTAATTATTTTTTTGTTCATTGTATAAATCAATTCCCGCAACGATTGTACTGTTCTCATCATTTGCAACAATTTCTGAAATAACCTGACCCATATGTCCGTTACATCCGTGCATTATAATTTTTATCATTTTATTACCTCTCATTTGTACTCATTATTCTTTGTATTTATGCTAATTTCATACCAAAATCTTTCATTGCTTGTGCAAGATTCTTAGCATGTGCTTCTTCCATTTCTGTTAATGGCATTCTAAGTGACCCCACTTCAAATCCCATTAGGTTCATAGCTTTCTTAATTGGAATCGGATTTACTTCACAAAACAACTGTTCAATTAATGGTAATGCCTTAAGCTGTAAATCACGGCTTTCTTTTACATTTCCTGCATGATACATAGCAACAATATCATGTGTTTCTCTTGGTGCAATATTTGAAAGTACAGAAATTACGCCTGATCCGCCTAAAGAT
Organism: Lachnotalea sp.; assembly: GCA_041821265.1. Classification (GTDB taxonomy): domain Bacteria; phylum Bacillota; class Clostridia; order Lachnospirales; family Lachnospiraceae; genus Lachnotalea. The sequence goes on from JBGUEQ010000062.1 coordinate 23,103, forward strand.
AGTAATGGTACTATTTGATCGTCATTTCCTGAATATAAGTCAATGTCTCCATTTGTCAACTGCATTACTTTGGTTACTTGTGAAATATTTCCACATGCATCTTTAATTGCAACAATATTATCCACATCTTTTACCATTTTCGCTACTGTTTCTGGAAGAATATTACATCCTGTTCTACTTGGTACATTATATAGAACTATTGGTAGATCTATATTTTTTGCTATGGTTGAGTAATGTGCGATCAAACCATTTTGAGTTGCTTTATTATAATAAGGTGTTACTACCAATACACCATCTGCTCCATGCTGTTGTGCTTCCTTTGAAAGGTAAATTGCGGTATCTGTACAATTAGAACCCGTTCCTGCTATAACTGGCACCCGTTTGTTCGTACGAGAAATAGCAACTTTAATACATTCAATATGTTCCTCATGCGTAAGCGTTGACGACTCTCCGGTTGTTCCACAAATAACAATGGAATCCGTTCCATTTTCCACTTGAAAATCAATTAATTCCTCTAATTTATCAAAGTTAACTTCTCCGTTATCTTTGAATGGTGTTATAATTGCCACACCTGCTCCTTTAAAAATTGCCATAACTTATATCCTCCTTAAGATAATTAGATTCACTTAATTTTAATGGTAATATAGTCTATCCACAAAATAGTTTTTTGTGCATCATCTCTTTTATTCATTGTATGAATTATTAGCTTGAAATTAATCACTACTATTTAACAACGCATGTGTACACGAAACAATTGCGCTTGTATAAATTCTGAAGTATCAAACTTCCTACTAACAAGGTGCGCATTTTGACACGTAGTGCCTTTTATTTAATGGAAAAGTTAGAAAAATTTTCCTGTTAAACTAGAAAGTGTGCAAAGCACACCTCAACTCCCCTAGCCCCTCATTCATGAGGGGAATTAGGGTTTCTTTTTTTA
>JBGUEQ010000063.1:0-23199 GCA_041821265.1 Lachnotalea sp.
GGTTAGATGCCACGCTAGGTTATGGCGGTCATACTTTAGAAATGCTTAAATGTTTAAATTCAAAGGGGCACTTATATAAAAGATGTTCATTATTGGTCTTTGAGCTATAAAGAGTGAATTCTATTTCCCCTGAAAGTTCCTCACTTGGTACAAATGGTGTTCCATCTGCATTATAAAAAACCTGTGTTGGTATTACTGATACCAAAAAATCGGTAATGACTGACTACTATCTGAAAATTTGTAAAAACTAGAGAACCGCCGTGTACCGAACGGTACGCACAGTGGCGTGAGAGGTCGGCTAGTCAACTAATGACTAGCCGACTACTCGATTATTATCTAATTTACCAATTTTATCCAAAACATCGACAGTACTATTTATTTCTATTCCTTCTCATGGCGATAAATCATGGAAATTGTATGAGTTCATAAACAGGACGTACTCAATGACAGAGAAATTGGTATCTTCGGATATAATATAGTGCCTACTGTAAGAAGCTTTCCTTACTACAGCAGGCACTACATTAAATTTCGTTGAATTCTTATTACTCTCCGATTTAAATACCGAAGAAAAAGGTAATACATGTGTTTAGTAAAGTTATAGGTAAGAAAATCCATATAATTGACAACGCTTAATGTGTCTCACTATTTTCAATGAATTAGGGATAATGGACCATGTCTCTTGTTATTGTATACCTAAAAATATAACAGCATTGTGTTATTAAAAAACGTAATTTTTAAGTATTATATGCTTTTTTTAAATTTAATTCATATACGTGAAATTTTAGATAACTACAATGACTTATTTACTATATCCATACACTTGAATCCGCGTCATAACAAGAAATGGAGAATCTTCTGGTGACTTTATTAATTTTCCTAATTAATGTAGCCATACTCCCTTTTTAATGTTATCAAGGTTGTTCTTTAGAGTTATGATATCACATGAAAGCGGGTAAAAAACCCGCTTGTTTTATACAAAAGAGGTTTAAACAAGTTGTTCTCGACTTTTACTTATTAATTTATTTATGTTCTAATTATGGATTGCTCATTGTACCCTCTCTTTTTCACTTTCATTTAAAATAGTCCGGGTATTGTAATTTAATTTCTTCGACATCAAATTTGTATCTTGAAAGATGTTTATCCATCAACTGCTGCGCCATAGCCTCATCTTTATTTTGTATTGCTTCTAATATAAGGCTATGATCTTCTACTATTTTCAGTTCTTTCACTGCTATCATTGTCATACTACGAATCCGATCAAAATGAATTGAGAAACTACGTATTAGTTCGTAAATTATCATTTTATTTGTAATCTGAAATAACATGCGATGAAATTCATTGTCAAGCTCTAATAACTTTTCCTTCATATCATTTTCCAGATAAAATTCCTGAAGTTTAACATTTTCTTTTAATAATAACAAATCGTTTTTATCAGCCACTTTACAAACTGTTTTTGTAATTTCACATTCCAACGTAATTCTTAAAAATCTTGATTCATCCACAAGATCATAATCCACATTTGCAATCCTGCTACCAGATTGAGGATAAATTTCAACAATACCTATCTTGCTCAATTCGTTTAAAGCTTCACGAATGGGTGTCCTTGATACACCCAGTTCAGTAGCAAGCTCATTTGCACTAACAACCATACCTGGTGATAATTCTAATTTAATAATATTTTCTCTAATGACTCGTAGTGCATATTCTTTCCCTGTTTCACGTGCTAATCTCTCTGAAATATACATATTATTTTTCCTTATTATTTATTATATAAATACTTTTGCAAAGTAACGCGGACTGCCCCTGCTCTTTTTGTTTCCTCCATAAAAATTTGCTCAATCTTTTCAGGCCGACCTGCTTCAATTAAATTAATTCTAAAATCATCTCATTTGAAAGTATTTGATTCAATTGCCTATTATTAGAACTTGGATTCCCAATTTGAATCTCTTTTAATATTTGTTGAAGGTCCTCTTACATTTCTTACATGAGCGAAATGAATCCTTCCCTTAAGACTATGAATAATATCTGGAATATCATTTTCTGGATTGGATTCAAGTGAACCCGTACACAGTGAAACTCCATTAGAAGGGGCATCTACTAGTTTTATTAAACGTGGCGAATTTGTTTCAAAGAAACGGTATCAAATCCGTCACTAAACCAGCATAATGTTATATTCATATGAATTCTTCTTTATTATATCATTCAGTTATTAAAAGTCAAAACGATTTTTCGAACAGATGGGTCGTGTTTATCAATAAGATCAAACGCTTTTTTCGCTTCCAAAAAATTAAACGTATGCGACACATTTCCCTGTAAACTTATTTGTCCATCATTTATCATATCAATTACTGTTTGAAATCTACAATTTTGCAAACGGCTACCTCTTACATCCAGTTCCTTGGATGTTATTACAAATTGGTTTATCTCATCTGGATTCATACTAAAGCCCATGGTAATCACTCTTCCTGCATTTCCTGTTGCTTCTAATGCTGTCAGCAAACTACCTTTTACACAGGCTGCATCAATCGTTACTGTGGCACCATGACTATTCGTCAACGTATGGCACTTTTCTATCACATTTTCTTCTTTGCTATTGATTACATCTGTTGCTCCATGCTCAAGGGCAACTTTTAACTTTTCTTCATCAATATCAGCAACTATGATTTGTTTTGGAGAATATTGTTTTACAATTCTAAGAATACTATTTCCAAGTGCTCCTGCTCCAATAATCAATACACAATCTTCCTCTTCAATCCTTGCTCTGTTGCAGCACTGAACGGCAATGGTAGTTGGTTCAATCATTACAGCTTCTACATCAGTAATACCAACCGGAATATTATAACAGTCTTTCTCATTTACGGTTATATACTCTCGATATCCCCCATCAATATGAACACCTCGTACTTTTAAATTGTCACATACATTTTGTCTTCCCTTTCTGCAAGGATAGCAATGTCCACATGCAGTTACCTGATCTACAATAACATGATCCCCTACTTTTATGTTTTTTGTATTCTTACCTACTTCTTCAACAATTCCCACAATTTCATGTCCTATAATACGTGGATATGTAGCAGCAGCATTTGTCCCATGGTAGATTCCAATATCGCTTCCACATATACCGGCTGCTGTCATTTTAATAAGTACATTATCTTCCTCTGTAATTTCCGGTTTTTCAACTTCTACAATTTGAACTTCGTTTGGTTTTACTATTTGAACTGCTTTCATTTTTCCATCCTCTTTCATCATTTCTTCTTAGCCGCATCAGACACAGCTACAACCAAGAGAAAAACTAAAAATGCTCCTTGAATTAATCTTTGCACTCCTATATCTAGCTTGGCTGCATTTAAAAATGATGACATCAAGGTCATCATTAGTGCACCTATACTGACACCTACAACACTTGACTTTCCACCTGCTGCGTTTGTACCTCCCACAAATGCGGCTGCTACAGAAGGTAGAAAATATGTAGTTCCCAAATCTTGATTCGCCCCTCCACAATAGGCTGCACCTAAGGCACCGGCTAATCCACAAAGTGCTCCATTAATTACAAATGCAGTTATTACTATTTTCTTAATTGAAATCCCAGATAATCTGGCTGCTTCTCTTTTTTGTCCGACAGCATGTAACTGTGTTCCATATTTCGTTCTATATAAAACAATCCAGAGTATAACAGCTACCAATATACATAAAATAGTCATCATATTAATTTTGAAAATATTAAAGTTTACAAACGCAACAAATGAAGATGCTGGTGAACTGCTCCATTTTGATGATACAACTAATATAACTGTATAAAATAAATATCCTGTCGCTAAAGTAGTAATCATAGCAGGTATTTTAAGAAATGTATTAATACAAGAACTTAATAACCCACATATCCCTCCTACTACTATGGCTAACACAAGTCCAAGAATAACATTGCTACCCATAAACTGGCAGAAAACATATGCTGTCAGCGTCATAATATAACATTGTGATAAATCAATTGCACCATCTCCACTTGTAACGACAAGCATTTGACCAAGTCCAAGCAACATCGTAAAAACGCACAACTTTGCGCAGGAAAGAAGTACATTAACATTAAATCTACCCGTTACCACAGTAATTGCCAGCAGTAATATTGCAGTCCCTATTACAGGCCAAACAAATGCATTTTTCTGAACAAATTTTTTAGCTTGAATCATTTATTTTGCCTCCTTTCTATGCATGATAAATTTAAATGCAAGAACTCCAATTAAAATTAATCCTATAATTGCTGTTTGATAATTAGAATCTACTTTGAGTACGGTGAGTAAGGAGTTAATCAAATTCATAGCTATCGCTGCCGCAACTACACCTACCGGTTCAACCTTACCACCGGACATTTCACAGCCGCCGAGAATAACAGTTGCAATTGACAGCATACAATAATTAGAAGAACTATTCGCATCCGCTCCATTACATGTCACTGTATATGCCATTCCTGCAAAGACAACCATCAATCCTGCCATACTATAATTCACTGCTTTTGCCATCAAATAGCTCCATCCAGATCGCTCTACAGCGTTTGGGTTATTTCCAATTCCTCTCATTACCATTCCATAACGACTCTTATAAAGTAAGTACCAGCAGCCGAAAGCTGCAACAATTGCAAGAATAATTGGAAATGGAACAAACGGTGTTTTAAATTTAACGAAATTATTAAGCCAAACAGGTGCGCTGCCCCCAGGAGTTGGGCATATAATCAACGCAACTCCATACCACACAAACTGCGCACCTAAGGTAACTACTATTGCTGGTATATTCCTTATATGTATTAAAACTGCCATCACCATATATGCTGCAATAAAAATAATTAACCCTATGAGTCCAACCCAAATATTTCCCGTTAATATAATCCCAACTAATACATTAACTAGTCCAATTGAATATCCATTTCCCATATCGCAGTCTCCAGATAATACAATAAACATCTGACCAAGTGCTGCAAAAATCAATGGTAATGTTGAGCCTATTTTCATTCTCAATCCCATATAACTAACTATGTTGGGATTATTTATTGCGTTTGCCATAAATATAAAGATTAATGTAATAAGTGGAAGCATTAATGGAGAAGCTGTAAACTTATGTAAAAAATTTATTTTTTGTTTCACTTGTTTTTCTTTTTCTACTTTTTCAAATGATGCACTTACAATATTAGAAACTGTAATTTCATCCCCAACCAGTTCTTCTGTGATTGCACCATCATGCATAATATATGCTCGGTCACAAATCTCAATTTCTGCATCTTCTGTAGAATACAAAATAACTGTCTTGCCCATCTGTTTTACTTCATGTAGCAATGCGTAGATATCTTGTTTTGTTCCGATATCTACCCCAGCAGTCGGATCATTTAATATAATAATATCTGCTCCCGATGCAATTCCTCGTGCAATCAATGCCTTTTGTTGGTTTCCTCCTGAAAGAGACATGATATTACTACTTGTGCCTTCTGCCCTAAATTTCAGTTTGTCAAACCAATAATCAGCAGTTTCATCGCATTTTTTCTTATCTAATAAAAACTTACCTTTCACTCTATCCAGGTTCGCAATCAGAATATTATTTTTAATATCCCAAAGTGGAAATACGCCCTCTTTTTCTCTGTCCCCTGAAACGTAAGAAATGGAACCATTTACCAGTACACCATTTTTACCAACTGTTCTAATATGGCTTCTCGCATTATAAATTTCTTGTAAAAGTTCTTGTTGTCCAGAACCTGCAAGACCAGAAATCCCTAATATTTCTCCCGCTTTAGCAAATAAACAGATATGATTTAATCCTTTTTCATTTAAATCTTTAATTTCTAATAAAGTTTCCTTAAATTGATTTTCTTCTTTTTCTGTCGTTTTTTTCTTATGGACTCCTCCGCCCATTAACGTAATTAAATCGCCCGGGGTAACTTCTTTTGCATCACATTCGCCCGCACATTCACCATTCTTTAAAATAACAATCCTATCAGCAACTATCCCTATTTCATCCAATTTATGAGATATATAAATAACTGCCACACCTTTTTTACTTAATCCGTCCACGACCTGATGCAATTGTTTGGCTTTGTCAGAAGATAATGCACTTGTTGGCTCATCTAAAATTAAAATCTTTAGATTATCCGTCATAAGGGTTTTGCAAATTTCAACCACCTGTTGATCTGCAAGACTTAATTTTTCAACTGACATAGTCACATCAATACCATTATTTGGAAAATATTTTTCCAATAACTCCTTTGCCTGTTTTTTCGCTTCTCTTCTCCAATCAATGCGATCTACCAGACCATGTTTTACATTTAAAAGTGCAAAGTTCTCATATACACTCAAATTCGTACAAAGGGAAAGATCTTGATATGCACATGCAATTCCAATGTCTTTTGCTGTTTTTGCTGTATAATGTAAGGCTTCTTCTCCATTCAGATAAATATGTCCATTGCTGGGTTGAAGAATACCTGTTAATACCTTCATTAATGTTGATTTTCCAGCGCCATTTGGCCCTACAAAACCAATTACTTCTCCTGAATATATCGTCAAAGTCATCTGATTTAGTGCTTTTGTTATACCAAAAATTTTGTCGATTTGGTTTAATTCAAGTAATGGCTTTTGATTCTCTTTTCTATGCAAGCTTTCCACTTCCTTTCAATGATTCGTTCTATTTATCGATAAAAGCAATTAAACGCAAAGTAGATCCCGATCCATCCTTTAACTTACATGGAAGCCCCATTGTATAAAAGAATATTGGTAAATCTTTTAACCTATTTACATTTTCAATAATATTAATATCATTTCCTAGCAACAAAGTATGATTCGGATTTGTACTTCCATATGCATCCAATGACATGCAATCCGTTCCAACTGCTTTCACTTCCTTTTCCAATAAATAATTTCCGATTTCTTTTGAGATACCTGGCCAGTCCTGCATAAATTCAGAACCTTCTGGTTTTAAATCATATTTTTCATCCCATCCAAATCGAAAATAAACAATGTCTCCAGCTTTAATTTCTCCATAATTCTCTTCAAATCTAATTAGTTCTTCTTTTTCAAAACATTTACATTTTGCTGTTTTTGTAGCATCAACGTTAACAGCTCGTCCCATCAATCGATCGATTGGTATTTCATCCACACTTTCTTTACCAGGGACAAAATGACTCCCTGCATCTACATGTGTTCCCGTATGTTCACTCATAAAGATTCCTCTGTGAAAAGATTCTGCTCCCCATTTCTGCGTTTCATATACAATTGCACTATATGGCGGTTGTGTTGGCCAGTTAGGCATTCCTGGTTCTAGTGTTCTTGACATATCTATAATGTCTATACTTTTTAATAATTGTTCCATTGTTTCAATAGTACTCATATTCAATCTTTCCTTTCAAAAAGGATGCGGCTTGGTAGCTGCATCCTCTTCTATGCTACAAATTATTTTCCGCTCTCAATATCTGATTTTATCGTACCCCAATCATAAGTATTGCTTGCAACATCATCATCTGCCATATCTTTATATAATCCCAAATCATCTGATGTTACATATCCAAATGGACAATTCATATCATTTGCAACGGTTTCTCCATTTAATATGTCCACAGAAATGTACATTGCCAAAGCTCCATCCCATGGATTACACGCTCCTGAAATCGTATCATAGCTCTCTGGTGCATCTATTGCCCACCAATTTAGGAATGATCCTCGATTATCACCCGCAATTACTGGTAATGTATCATAACCAGCAGAAAGGAATGCCTGAACTGCTGCATATGCATCTCCACCTTGTGTCACTAAACCATCCACTTTGTCTAAGGTAGGCAGCGTACTGTTTAATTCCGTTTGTGCTTTTGAACCTGTCCAATCGGTATAAATTTCAGAAACAACGGTAACATCTGGATATTTTTCAAGAGCATTTAGCACTCCTTGATGCATATCAGTATCACATGTGGTTCCAGCAGTTCCACGAAGTTCGATAACATTACCTTTCCCTCCAATTTTTTCACATACATTTTCTGTCAATGTCTGAGCTAACGCAGTAAAATCAAATGACAACTGGTACACAAGATCATTTTCGTAATCAATAGGACCATCATTGATTATCAAGCATGGAATCCCTGCATCACACGCTTCTTCAACTGCGCTGTTTAAAGAACTTGTTGAACATGGATCGATAACAATCAAATCATAACCCTGCATAATGAAATCTTCAATTTGTGAAATCTGTGTAGCAGCATCTGAATTAGCTTCCGCAATCGTCAACTCACTAATATAACCCTGTGCCTTCAGTAAGTCTGCTGTTTCTTGCATATAAGTTTCCATTGACTGATGAAAACTATTACCATTGTAATTGTCTGTGAATCCAATCTTATAAGCAGTATTACTTGGTGCTTCTGTTGACTCTGTACTGTCTGTTGCAGATGCATCTTCACTTACTTTTGATGCTGTATCAGAGCCATTATCTGTGGGTGTCTCTTCCTTTGTTCCTCCGCATGCTGTCAGACTCAATGCCATTGACAAACATAAAATTGTTGCAATAATTTTTTTCATTTAATACCTCCCAATATTTTTTAGAGTTTCTTGACTCTATAGCAATTGTACAACTAGTATACTAGTATGTCAACATGGATAGTATACAAATTTCCACCTACAACTTTGTTATATTTCACTATAATTGTTCCTTGGTAGGTGGTTTAAATAGTATTCAAATCTATATTTGCCAATATGAATTGAGTTGTCAAAATATTACTACCGTATTATTGTTGAAATAAAGCCTTACGACCAATGGTAAGTCCATAGCAAAAGCCGCCTTAACATTTCTGTCAGGCGGCTTATATTACTTATTAAATAGTGTCTACTGATTAAGCACCATTTTCGCTTAATTCAGCAGTCTTGAACTTGAAAAATCCCATAAATAAAAATAGTGCAAAAAGTATTCGTGACTGAATCTTAAAAAGATTCGTCACAAATACAGATAATGCGATAGAGGTCAACGTTGTTTCTTCAAGTTTGGTCCTGATCAAACCCATACCATAGCAACGTTTACTCAAACTGAAGGCTCTTTCCACTTCAATTCTATCGGTATTATCCTTATATTCCTGTTTTTTATCTTCTTTTGCTGTTTCTGTTGGTCTACCTAATTTCGGACCTGATAACCGTATTCCGTGAAGTTTACAATAGGCTCGGTTATCTCGTGTTCGATATATTTGATCTGCTAGAACTCTTTCTGGATAAAATCCAGTTCGGGTTTTAAAACGCTCTACCGCTTCTTGCAGGCAGGTACTTTCGTTATAGGCATCAAAAGATATTTTCTCAATTCTTCCATAGCCTGCTGTATCGATGCTTAAATCGAACTTGGCTCCAAATTCAACCGGTGCCTTAACCTTACCCCTAACAATCGGTCGCAGATATGGCCGTTCAATACTGACAATTCGATTTTCTACCGAATGTGTCTTGTTTTTATACATATACTCCTGTTGCTCATATAACTTTTGAATTGTTAGAAATAACTTTATTTCTTTCGATGTGAGAGCATATCCCTCAGACATGTATTGTTCCAAATAGCTAAGGTCTACGAACATAACCTAATTGCTTGCGTATGGTTTTACGGATCTTTTTGGTGCTGCGTTTTTACTTTTTGCCAGCGCCAGATAGTTTTTTCTGGCTTCGAGACGATACGTTCTTGGTTTCGTGAAACCATAGCTTTTACAAAAACGATCTATGATGTGTTCCAGTTTTTCTCTCGATTCATTCAGAAGAGAAAAGTCTTGTGGGTATCGTATATTTGATGGAGCACAGGTTGCATCAAGCATCATAGTTCCTTTGTTTTCAAGTTCCATTCCTTTTTTCGCATCAGAAGATTCAGAAGAATCGCAAGGAGGCTGATTGTCATCATCTTTATTATAGTTTGAAATCATATATTCATTGGCTTCCATGATCATTTCCATGGTGATGCGTTTACGGAAAAGAACCAGAACACTAGCCTCAATAGGAGGTTCCTTCTGATAACCCGGCAAGCCTATGAAATATTGATAATATGGATTCTCTGTAAGTTGCTCTACTTGTTCGATGTCAGAATACTGATACTTTTTCTGTATAATAAGAGTACCAAGTGCAAGTCGAAGCGGCTTCGCTACATTTCCAGTGCTACTTGGAAACAATTTTGCATATTTTTCTTCAAATACATCCCAAGGAATGAGGTCTGCCATTTTGATCCAACGGTTATTCGGATTCATCCGAAGACCCATTGGTTGATTAAAATCGAAAAAGGTATGTTGTAATTTTTCAATCGGTTTGTACATGGTTTTTTGGCTCCAATCTACAGTGAATTCTATAAAAACTGCAAGGAAAATGATTTCAAGTTAACGAAACCCTTGCATTTATTATACTACAAAACAGCCTTAAAGTCAGTAAAATCAATATGTTTTAGTTAATCAGTAGACCCTAAATATTAAAAATGTTTAAATTTTTTCTTTTAACCCTTGACTATAACTAGCAGATCTAAAAAAAGCAACCTGTTATAGCTGCTCATTTTCGTTTCTTATAGTTTGTTTCTGTACAACTCCAAATCATTCTTCGTTATATAGATTGGCTCTTCTGCTACATGGCACATTTCTGAAATCTCTGATGTATTCTTTAAATCTTTAACTGGAATTATAATCGGCATATTATCCAATATTTTATGCACATAAAAAATATATTTTATAAAACTCCTCAACCATTTGATCCAATAACTTTAGTGCCTCTTCAACTTCATTTTCTTTGTCATCGTATTTATTTAGCAAAAAAAATATTGGACTATAAAAGAAGTAAGCCATTATTTCAGGACTACCATTTTTCAAACCACCTAGCTTTATCATTCCCTTAAAAATAACGGTCAAAAATTCAATACTAGATTCCATATAATATTTACGATATACCTCATAAATAACCTCATTAGAATATTGTTCTCGAATTGCCAATTTTCTAAATTGAACGACGTAAGAATCCGTGAGATAAAATAACACCATTTTCCTAGTATATTCTACCAATTTATCTTTCGTGAAAGTAACATAATAGTTTGTTAGGTCTTCTAGATTCTCAACATTGGGCAGTCCCACTTCTAAAGACTTTTTTTCAATTCTCTGAGATATGGTAGCTACAATCTGATTAAATATTTCCTGCTTACTATTAAAATGTTTATATATGGAGCTATCTTTAATTCCAACCGCTTCTGCTATTTTTTTAACACTTGTTCCATTATATCCATACTGTGAAAACAAGGATAAGGCTTCTTCTATAATTCTCTGCTTTGTGGATATCTTTTCCATTTATATCGGCCCCATTAATTCCTTTACTTGTTCTTCTTTGTTAAATAAAACACATCCACCATCATGACTTTCCATTAAAACTCCCAACTCTCTTAATTTAACAAAAAGCGGAGATTTTAAAGCTTGTAACAATGGTGTCTCTGTAACGTTAGTATCTGAATAGGGCGAAAATGGACAGGGTTCAGCACCTCCCTGTGCATTAATATGGAAAAATCCTCTTCCCGCTGCTAAACAGCCTCCCGAAGTTTTTTCATCTCCCGGAAATGCAATGAGTAATAGTTCTTCTCCACTTGTACGGATTGTGTCCATTCTCTGTTCCATGTATTTTCTGGTATTATCATCCGGAGCTAATTCATCTGAAAAGTTATCAACCGGTACATATTCCACATAAACAATAGCTTTTGCTCCAACATCTTTCAGATAGTTTATAAATTTTTCATCAAACACTTCGTTTACATTATCCTTGGTTACTGTTACCGAAGCTCCAAATAATACACCGAATTTTTTCATTTTTTCCATAGCCAACTGTATGCTCGCATAGATTCCATCCCCTCGTCTTCCATCCGTTGTTTCTTTGTTACCCTCTATACTTACTACGGGCATTAAATTAGGATTTTTAACTAGGAATTTTACTGCATTTTTATCAATCATAGTCCCGTTTGTAAAGATAGGAAATATAATATGGCTATGTCTTCCTGCTTCTTCCAAGATATCCGGTCTAGTAAACGGTTCGCCTCCAGCAAGCAAAATAAAGCTAATCCCCAAGCTGTCTGCCTGATTCATGATATCTCCCCATTGACTGGCTGTTAGAGAGTTCCTATTGCTGTGATCGCTACAACTATTATTTGCTCTGGCATAACAACCTTTGCAATGAAGATTGCATTGACTAGTGATACTAGCTATTAAAAAGGGTGGTATATGCTCTCCTCTTTCGTCATACTCAATTCGTGTTTTCCTGGCTTTTTTTGATGCATCAATATAACGCAGCATAAACATGCTAGCATTAGGGTTCTTTAATGATGCTTTTAAAATACTTTTAACTATGTTTTCAACACCATTACTTAAATATTCTTCTAAATTTTCCATACTTACCCCATTTCATAAAAATAATATAGCATACAGGCTAGCGTTCACTAGCTACTTTTATTATAGCTAGTGAACGCTAGCCTGTCAACTATTAATATAAATATATTTAACGAATTTGTCTTATGTTTTTTTACATAATAATGGAAAACACATTATTGGAATAATTGCTAGAAAAAGTGCGATTCCAAAAGTATACCTTGTAGTTAATAATACATATTATATTTCCCATATATATTCTAATGAATATGGCAAAAATTCGTAACCTTCTCCCTGAAAATACCAAATGCAATGCTGACTGAGTAATAGGTGAATATAGGAATGACGGATGTTTCATTCTTTTACCTTCCTTTAAGTTACGTTTGTGAATATTTGAGCAAAGCTCGCAATACGATCATCATAATATTTTGCAGTACTCACAGTATTCCCTATGATTTTTTTCATAATTAGCCTATCAAAAAAGCGCATCTTTTCAAATGTGTAGGCACAACCAAGCAAACCCTTTATAATGGCATGGTCAAGTAATTCCTGTGGAAAGGCAGCTAGTAATTCCTTATCAAGTTCTTCCTGCATTTGTGCGCCAGCGCAAAGATATAAACCAACTTTTTTTGTCAGTAGCTGCTTTAAATTTGCCATAACGAATAAAGTTAATTTTTTTTGAACTTTACCTATGTAAATAGAACCACCAAGAATAAGGTTATCAAATGTATCGAGTGATGGTACATTTTCTGTAATAATATTGACAATCGTACAATTGTCACCAAGTTCTTTTTGTATGCGTTTTGCCACTTCTGCAGTGGTACCATAGCGTGTAGCGTATATGATTATACTTTTCATTCTTCATTTCCCTCCTGTTATTTAAAAAATTCATTTAATTTCCTCCCTAATCAGTTAGTTCTTAAGTGCAGATAAAACAAAATCTGCTGTATGATCAATTAATCGCTGTCGCTGCGCATCGTCTACTTGCTCCACGATGAGTCGCAACGAGAGTCCAAACGCAAGTGCCCAGATGATTTGTGCCGTCATCTCCACCTGATCGTCAGCCTTTTCCTTATAACCTGGAAGTTTACGCAAAGTCTCACACAAAATACCAATCGCTGGACGTTCGCAAGCAGCTCCTCGCTGTAATACGGAAGTATGTGCGAGCACAGTGGCTGAATCATTTAGCATTATGCTTTTATACATATCTCCCATTTGCACCACCAACATAATAAATCTTTTACTGCTCTCCGTCAGCTTTTCTTCTGGTGTTTTTTCACAGGTATCGCTCAAAGACAAAGTCTCTAGTATTTTCCGATAACTTTCTTCCATTAGGATTTCAACGATTTCCTCCTTGTTTTTAAAATAATGATAGATGATGGCAGGAGAATATTCAATCATCCCAGCTATTTTTCGTATCGATATCCCATCCAAGCCACTACTTGCTACAAGTTTACGCGCAGCGTTTAGAATATCTTCGCGCATTGCCGTTTTTTCCCGTTCTTTTCGTTCCTCAATACTGATAGTATTCACCTCCATATATTATACAACGTTTATATATTGAACACCGTTTACTTTACTGTATAATTACTTGGTTGTCAATAGCTTCCTTGCATCAAAGAGTTGTAAAAAATTACATGATTTTTCATATAAACAATAACAAATGATTAAAAGCCGGGGATTTCTCCTCGGCTTAATGTATCTAATTTAATATCGTAATTAGTTCTTCAATATTTTCAACTCAACTATATAAGTATGTCCACAATTTATCTTTTCTTATTTGGATTACTTGGAAACTATACTTTTGAAAAGCATCCATTTACATATTTTTAAAAGAAGTAAACTTCCACCATCGTTTTGTACATATTTGACATAATATATTAAAGTTAACAATCATATTATTGCCCGTTTTATTTATGTACTTGGTTCACAACCACCGAAATATTTCTCTTAAATAGATCAAATGGTAATTGATAACCTATCATATTGGGCAGCAATTTTTCATTGTACGTTGCTTCATCCAATGATGAAAGACATTCTAGCGATAAGATTTTATTTATCTCTGAAACATTAAATAATCTGCCAAAAGGGGTGTCGAGTGGTGCACTAATATGTGCCTGATATCCTTCAATTTTAAGTAACTCCATAATAGGTAGCATTTGTTTGCTTAATTACTTGAATACGAGTTATAAAAAACCGTTTCTCCTATATCCAACCGTTTATCATGATTAGGATTTGGCGTACTTGTTTCATCAGGATATCCCATTGGTAATAATACAACTGGAATTATATTTTCAGGTAGTTTAAACGTACTAATTATTTTTTGGATATCAAAATGCCCTACCCAAGTACATCCTAATTCCAAATTAGCAACTTCCAGCATCATATGGGTTGCAACAATGCTTGCGTCAACCGTGCCCATATTGTAACCGTCAAACGATCGATTCCAACTAACCGTGTTGTCGTAACAGATTAGCATAGCTAATGGTGCTTGGAAGAGATAGGGGGTACAATTATTAAGCTGATTTAAGCTATCTTCAGTATTAAATACTAAAATACGTTGAGGTTGATAATTTACAGCAGTTGGTGCAATTCGACCTGCTTCAAGTATCAAATCCACCTTTTCTTTTTCAACCTTCTTCTTCATAAATTTCCTAACTGAATAACGTTTTTGTGCTAAATTAATAAAATCCATACAATACCTCCATAATTTGATATTAGTTATCAAGTTCATTTCATTCTAATTATTCTTTATACATTTTCATCACAAAGCTCAAATTTCCCATTACTATAATATTTTACTTTATAAGCGGAGAAATACACAACTAATTATAGTTTATATTAAAATTACATATTATTCTATACTATTATTTCTACGTTTCTCCTAATATCTTTTTAATTGTTTACATAAGTATATTATAGTAAACCAAAGCATACCTAACTATAAATCTTCAAACTCACATTCACCGTAGTTCCCTGTATTTTGTTAAATTAGATTCATTACTACTTAACAGGAAGTTTTTCCTTTTATCTTTAGTGTTATTTAATTTTATCATTCCAGCCATTGGTCAGCCTGATGACCACCAACCCCATACCAGCGTGGATTATCCAACTGCCAGAGATCGTCGTTAATATAACCTGCGGCAGACAACGCATCATCAAAGCTGTCTGCCTGTATAGCGTCGTCACGTACAATTTCCATTTTCTTGTCTTCATTCTTTTGTTCTATAAAATGATAAATATCATCATTTACCGCTTCATAAGACAAACTATTCGTAACCATGAACTCGTTGTCAATATACTGATAAATATCCCACTTCTGGTTGCTCGCACCAGAGCCTCCGGTTGAGTAAATATAATTTTTTTCTGAGTCAAGCGCGGGATTTGCAATGTCGGAAAATGTTTCGGATTTTACAAACGACAACGTTTCCGAGCACCTGATCATAAACAGTCTGGGAAAAATCCGCAGATAAGAGAGGAAGACCATTTTCATCGTATACCTTCAACCCCATAACATAGCCTGACGCCCAATCGTCCGTTCCTCCCGTCACCCCCGTAGCCACAAAACGGTATTGTGGCATATATTCACTCAGACAGTCGCTGATTTCATAGGTCACATCCTTATAAATATCACTGTCCAGTTTCACTAAAAGCCGCTTATCGCCGCCATTTATGTTCATGGAATAGATATTCGAACCGGTTATCGTATAATCAATCCGGCTATCTCCCACGACAATCCATTCTGCGTGATCGTCGGACAGGAGCTTTCTATCGCCGCCATCCGTATTTATATTGTATATTTTCCAATCATTTCCGTTTATGTAATAAATTTTTTCGCCTTGAATCGAATAATTCCCACTGTTATTTACAACCGTTGACGTGATTATGGGAGCGCTTGGCTGTGTAGTTTCTGATTCTGACGTTACAGAGTACGCAGACGATTCAACATCATTTGCTTCGTTCTTTGAGATATTAGCTTGCACTTTTGTAAGTTTCCCACTCCGTGTCCCACAACTACTGGAACTCAGAACCGATAAGAGAACGATAAATATAATTACATTTTTTTTCATGTTTACTCCTTTGCAATAGGAAGCGCCATCATGTAACTATAGTAGATTATAACCATAACGCACTTTCCTCACATGATTATAGTTTATATTAAATTTAAATATTTTTCAATATTTTTTACACTTGATATACTCAGCTATCATATCAACCGATTTATCGACACCTATTAAGCTACTATTTAAAGTGATTTGATAATTCTTGGCGTCACCCCATATTTCGTCTGTATAGTACTTATGGTATGTTGCTCTCTTTTTATCTACCTGTTTGATTAACTCCAACGCTTTTTTCTCACTCAGCATTTGCTTTTGCATTGTTCTTTTGACTTTACTTTCTGTTTCACCATGTATATATACCGATGTAAAATCCGGATAATTCCTTAACACATAATTGGAACATCTTCCTATGATGACAAATGACTTTTGACTTGCTAGTTCTTTTATCATCTCAAAAGGCAATTTCCCTATCTGATTCGTACCTATTCCCATTGCGATTGCATATAATAGGCTATCAATTGGTGTTTCTTCATAAAATCGGGCCATTTCTTCATACTTTCCAAGCTTCTTTGTTTCCTCAATCAAGATATGCTTATCGTATAATTCAAGTTCAAACCTTTTAGCCAATTTTTCACCTATTTCATGTCCGCCACTTCCACATTCTCTTGCTATTGTAATAATCATCTTTTTTCTCCTCGAAGTTATTATGATTTTTTGTAACTATTTAATACCCACTAAGGCGAGGTTTTTTGCAAAGCAAAATTCCGAGTTTTATAGCGCTAAAATGCAAGTTTCTTGCATTCCATGTGCATCGCGTAGTGGTAACAATGAAGGTACTGAATCATTACATTTTATTTATGTTATCCTAATACTGTTTTATTACATAAAGTTTGCAAATATTGAGGCTCCCACAACTGTAAGTAATCCGGCTACTGCTATGGATAAACTGCTCATGGCTCCTTCAATTTCACCCATTTCCATAGCTTTGGCAGTTCCTATTGCATGGGAGGCTGAACCTATTGCGATACCTTTTGCTATTGGTTCTTCAATATGAAGTAGTTTACACTCAAGCTCCGCTATCATATTCCCGATTACCCCTGTAATAATAATCACTGTAACTGTTATTGTTACAATACCTCCAAGTTCTTCGGAAACCCCCATTCCAATTGCTGTTGTAATAGACTTAGGTAATAAAGTAACATATTCTTGATGACTTAAATGAAACAGCATTGAAAATGCAAATATACAAGAAAGGCTTGTGAGTACCCCGGATATTAATCCTATCATAATTGCTTTCATATTGTTCTTTAATAGTTCTAGCTGTTCATATAAAGGAATAGCTAGACATACGGTTGCTGGTGTTAAAAGATAACTTAAATATTTTGCACCTTCATTATAACTTTTATAATCAACTTTAAAAGCCAGAAGCAATAAAATCACTGCAACAATTGACACCAATAAAGGATTGAAGATTACAAGTTTTAATTTTTTTCTTAAAAACATTCCTAATTCATAAGATAGTATACTAACCGTCACTCCGAAAAATACGGAATCACACATGATATCTTTCATTATTTTTTCCTCGCTTCTAGACGTATCATTAACTGCGTTACTCTTCCAGCAACTGCTATCACCATAATTGTTGAAATAATTGTAATAATTATGATTGGGATAAAGATAGATTTTAATGTATCCCAAGAATCTATCAATCCTACTGCGGCTGGGATAAACATCAATGGCATAATTTCAATCAGGAATCTTCCTGTTTTTTGAACAAACTCTAATGGTATGATTTTTGTTTTCAATGCAACTAGCATCAATATAAGACCATAGATACTTGCCGGTATTGGCAACGGAATCAAATATTTCAATACTTCTCCCAAAAAAGTGACGGTCAGTATGATTCCAAACTCTTTCATAAACTTCATATATTTCCTCCTAGTCAACAATCTACTTGAACATTTATGAATACACGTATATAATAATATCAGCAATAATATAAATTTAATATATCTATCATGACCATTTATATAACAATATTAACTATTCAGTACCTTCATAGTTAGCACTACTCGATGCACATAAAATGCATGAAACTTGCATTTTAGCGCTATAAAACTCGGGATTTTACTTTGCAAAACACCTCGCGTTAGTGAGTTCTGAATAATTACAATAATATTAACATTTAGGAGTTTACTATGTTATCCGATCAATTGCATGAAGCTAGTTTATATAAAGATAATAATTTTCCATTTGCAATATTTACTGTTGATTGTAAGCAATGCCTACCACCAGGACCCGGCTACCATTATCTTCATTGGCATGAGGATCTTCAGTTTACACTTGTTACAATGGGCTCTGTATGTATGCAGGTAAACGGAACAAACTATGATTTAAATATGGGTGATGCTATTTTTATTAACAGCGGATTTCTACATATGACAAATCATATCAGCGATAATGGTGAATACATCAGCTTTAACTTTTCAGCTAAACTATTATCTTTTTTTTATGGAAGTCAGTTAGAGATGGATTATGTTTTACCTTTTACCAGTAATTATCGTTTTCCCGTAAAACTTTTTAGTAGTACAGTCTTATGGGAAAATTTAATAATAGAAAATTTATGGAATTTAAAAGAATTATATCTCTCCGAGGAAATATATGGAAAAAATTATGAGATTATAATCAGACTTACAAAAATATGGCTTGCATTTATTCGTAATGTTCAGAATTCTTTGGAAAAGCCTTCCAAATCCTTTATACGAAAACAAGAAAATTTACAGGCTATGCTTGCATTTATTCATAGTAACTACATGAAAGAAATTTCTTTGAGCGATATTGCACAAACCTCACATATCAGCATAGGTGAATGTTGCCGTTGTTTTAAAAATACACTTCATATAACGCCCTACGAATACCTTATTAGTTTTCGTATCAACAAAAGTGCTGATTTACTTAAGGATAGCAATCACTCTGTTACAACAATTGCAGGAATGGTCGGTTTCAATGACAGCAGTCACTTCATTCAATTATTTAAAAGAAAAATGAAGCTTACACCAAATGAATACAAAAAATATATAAAATAAAGGAATTTCCTTCTCACCCATCTAACTCCTCACCCTCACTACTTATAAATCATCCAAGTGAAGCCTTTTCTCGACAATCTGTAGGATATATTGCAGATATATCGCATAAATATCTGATGATACTTCAATATAGCGTGCCATCTGAGGTGGTGCAATAATATATTCTACTGCTTTACCTGTATTCTGTTTTATTTCCTTTAACCTCTGATGCACCTCAAATAACCGGGTACTACCAGGTATGCCATATGTTTTCAAGGCTGGAGATACTGCTAGACAAATTGGCTTCTCTCACCTTGGAATCATTTATTCTAATTTATATATTTCATTCTTTTATTCCATAGCAATCGCAATAAAAAGTAATTAAAGACTATTTGTTTCACTTCTATAGCCTAATTTAATTTGTTCTTCCTTGATTACATCAATTATATGGTTTTCCAATGTGTTGAAATCTGGTTCATTATGTTTCATCATAAAATTTCTACTTCTATTATTTCTAATATGCTCTAATCCCTTTTCTAAAATATCTTTCACATGATTATCAGATAAGGAGTAAAATACAACTTTACCTTCTTTTCTATATTTGACTAAATTAGCAGTTCGTAATAATTTCAACTGATGAGAAATAGCTGATTTCGTCATATTTAATAATACTGCCAGATCGCATACGCACATCTCACTTTCATCCAAAGCCCACATGATCTTAACTCTCGTACTATCACCAAGTACTTTAAAGAAGTCTGATAAATCAAAAAGCTCATCTTCTACCGGCATAAGATTACGACCGGTAAAATCTGAGTACGCCCAAAATAGTTTAAACTAAAATTTCATATTATTCTTCTTCTTTTTTCGCATTCGAATTATCCTTACCACAATAAAACCAATTACAAAAGATACTACACATATAATAACGTCTTCCATACTCTCTCTAACTAATCAGCATACACTAATCAATTATTTTAACCTCCTTACTACTTTCATTAATTTATTATTTTCATAACTCTTTGTTTTGTCACAAAAGAGCTAATAAAGAACAATATCACTACCATGAGTTCTGCTGTAAGTAAAAAGTAATTCATATATAGTTTACTCATATTAGCTGCCTTATAAATCAACAATACAATCCCGATTCCAACTACTGATACAAAATATCCACTCAGCTTTAGGTTTCTTATCGTTAATGATAATATAGAACCTAAAAAAGCGATAATAATGGCAAAACAAATTAACATGAGATACAAGCTAAGTAGCTCGCTCCATTCCAAACCAATACTGTGCATCGAAGTTTTATAAAACAACCGTAATTCCAAATTAGTAATTATAAATGCTATAAATGCATACAACGCTGATAGTATTGTAATAAATGAAACTTTACCTAAAATAATCGTTCTTATTTTTATAGGAGCTGAAATAAGTGTAATTAATGTTCTATGATATTTTTCTCCACCAATCACATCAAGTGATAATGTATTTGGTATTAAAAGCGTTAATAGCATACTAATATATAGACAAGACTTCTCATGTGTATTTAATATAGCTATATCGTATTTAACAAATGGTAACATCAAAAGAATAGCGATCATCATGCAATACCACTTCTTCATCGCTTTTCGTACTTGAAAGTTTTTAAACTCTTTTTTTAAAATCACAAAAAATATTCGCACATTACACCCCCATAATTCATGAATCTCTACAGCCGAAAAGATAAGAATATTACTGCCTTATCCATATATTTTCTTGTCTTAATCCAATAAACAATACCAATGATTAATTGAATCACTAGATATACTCCTCTTAGTATCATGCGATTTGTAAAATCAATATTGATAGGTACCGCTATTACATCTGCCAAAACAATATACAGTAATGTAGTAACAATAACTTTTAATGAACAACTTCTACTATCATCTGATAACAGCGAATAGTAAACTGCCTGCTTCGATGCATTATAAACACCTAATAGGAGTAAGACACATATCATTAGTAACTCCAAAAGAGAGTATACAAATTCATAATATTTGATATACGATATACTAACTCCAATGCTCATAGACAAACACAAAACACATCCACATGTAAGAAAACAAAATAATGTCTTTCCCCTATATATACTTTTCATGGAGATCGGTGTTGATAATAATGTTTCTAGAGTTTTGTTCTCTTTCTCCTCGGTAAATAAACTTGGAGCTAGTTGTACAATTAGCAAAAAAGAAATAGTTGCAACAGTTACCATAAAATAATCTTTTTTAATAACTGGAGCTGCGATTCCACCGAGCAGTATAGAAACTATCAAAAAAAAGACCATTGCTTTGTCAACAAACATCTCTTTTAGTTGCTTACTAATTATCAAATTCATAATCTATATTCTCCTCTTCAATCTGTACATAAAGACTTTCTAGATTAAATTGATCTTTCCGTATCTCACATATTCTTATATGATTTTTAGATAATGCCAGTACTAATTCAGAAATCTTATCATCATTGGCATTTTTCACTGATAACTTTTCTTCTTTCAAATTCCATCCTAAATGAAATCCATCCAGAATCTCTTTTACTTTGTTTTTGTCACCCTCACTGAGATTCAATAATGAGAACTGAGCCTCCAACATATTCAGACAACCATCTAAATGTATGGATTGCTCTCGTACACTCCGCCCATTTTTTATTATTACAATTGAATCACTGATTTTAACAACTTCATCCAGATTATGGGTAGAGATGATAAATGTTGTACCATACTTTTCTCTCATCGAATTCATTTCATCATGCAACAGCTGAATATTAATTGGATCCAACGCATTCACAGGTTCATCCATCAACACCAATTTGGGATTATGAAATAGTGTTCGAATTAAAGCTACTTTTTTCTTCATTCCTGATGAAAATTCTTTAATTCTTGTGTCCTTTTTATCATATAACTGAAACATAGAAAGCAGATCGGCAATACGCTTTTTGTACTCAACAGTATTACATTGATAGAGGTCCGCAAAAAAATACAGATTATCTAAAACTGTTAGAGATTCATACAATCCTGTATCTTCTGATAATACACCAATCTGTTTTCTATTCCATTCTCTCTTACTAATGGGATTACTTTCAAATACTTTGACATGTCCCGAATTAATCTCTAACAATCCCAATATAATACGTAATATTGTTGTTTTTCCGGCTCCGTTGTGACCTAGTAACGCTAATATCTCGCCTTGTTGTACATGAAAATTCAATCCATTTAACACCAAATTAGTTCCAAAACTTTTATGTACATCATCAAAATCAACTATATATGACATAAAACTCCTTTCCGATTTCAAACTTGAATTACGATCAATTTGGAATAAGATAGCTACTAATATATTGTGCTTCTACAAAATATTGATTTACTTCTCTTTCACTAATTAGTTTACTCCGAAAAGATGGAATATTGATACGCAACTTACTTACTTCAGTAAATAACAATTCAAGATCAAATTTATCAATTGACTCTCTTAATTCTGTTCCAGGATATGGTGTATTGATTGAGAATAATACATTTGCACCAAACTTCTCTTTCATATCTTTTCCCTTACTAATTGTTTCTTCAATGGTTTCCTTTGTGCCTAAATGGTGCCCTAGTATTATAGAGACATTCATCTTTAACCCTTCTTTAATCGCCTTAGCAGTGTATTCTTGCGCTGGATATCCTAATATACAGCAACCG
>JBGUEQ010000064.1:0-22145 GCA_041821265.1 Lachnotalea sp.
ACCTCGTGGATAGGAAGTTTATTGCTACGCAATCCACTCGGGCGCGAGAGTGTCTGCAAGCAGACACTTTGTTCTATGCACCGCGTAGCGGTAACTATGAAGGTACTGAATAGTCACAATTTTATTTGAAGTATAGGAGATGGGCTTATGGAAATTGGAAATTCAAATATAACATCTAATAATCAGAATGTTCTTGGAAGCGGGCAAAGTGAACAGTTTACGCAGACAGGCAAAGTACAATCACAGACAAATGATATCTCCAGTCTTAGTACAGGAACAATATTTCAAGGAGAAATAAAAGATGTAAAAGGTTCACAAGTCTCCATCGGATTAGATAATGGTCAAGTATTAAATGCTAAAATGGAATCAAATGTTAATTTATCGGTTGGACAAAAGATTATGTTCGAAGTGAAATCTAACACAGGATCACAAATAGAAATTAAGCCTGCTTTAGAAAGTGTTAATCTAAATCCTGTATTAGAAAAAGCATTGCAAGCAGCAAACATTTCTATTACAAATCGAAATATGGAGATGGTAAGCAGCATGATTAAAGAAGGAATGTCGATTGATAAACAATCTCTTTCTAATATGCTTCGCCAATTTAATATAAATTCAGATACGGACTCAGCTACTATTGTTAAAATGAATAAGCTAGGGATTGACGCAACGACTGAAAATGTAAAGCAGTTTGAAAATTATAATAATTATGAACATAGAATTGTAAAAGGTATTGATAATATCGCAGAAAATTTAGTAAAGCTTCTGGGCGAAACTGCAAGCGAAGATAACCATGCATCAATCGCACTGAATCAAAAGTTAGTTGAGATACTAAATAATAATTATAGTACAGAGAACAAAGGGATTAGTGCCAAGCAAGACATAAATATTATGTTGAATTCAAATGCATCAGAGCAAGAGGAGACAATTAATAATGAAAATTCAGTTGTAGCCGGTAAGACAAAGGAGCCTGTGCAAACGCAAATGGATGCATTTGGAAATCCAATGAAACAACAACTTTCTAGTACCAATCTAAATCAAGAATTAAAACAAGTAACTGTAACTAGTGCAGCTGATTTAGAAAATATAGAGTATTTAAATAGCGAAAACAAGAGTGCTAATAAGTTGGGTATAAATAGCACATCAGACAATCTAAATATAGTTGATTCTAATAAACAAAATATTAGTGGAGCTAATACAGAGCTAGATATAAATGAAGATACAAAAAATATAAATAGTGTAAATACTACTAACATTGAGAAAAATATCAATTATTTAAAAAATTCGAATATAATGGATCAGGATATAACAGAAAATGTTGGCTTGAACAAAGATAATAACGCTCAGACTATGAAATCAGGCCAAATACTTGAGAATATACTTTCGAGCGATGAACGATCTAATTTATCAGATAAACTCAAATCACTTGGGGCTGATACAACCCAGCTTGAGATAGTAAAAGAAGGTAAGTCAGAGGCAAAAGATGTCTTGAATTTGGTTAAAAATTTACTACTAGATCCTAATAATGTTTCAAAAGCAGACAGTTTATTTAGTAGTAAAGAATATCTAGAGGTTTTGAAACAAGTAATAAAACAACAATGGCTAGTAGAGCCTGATAATTTGAAAGAGCCGGATAAAATGGGAAAGCTATATAAACAGATGGATGCGCAAACAAGGCAGATTACTGCGATGCTGGAAACGGTAGGGAAAGAAGATTCAAATGCATTTAAAGAAGTTACAAATTTGCGTAACAACATAAATTTTATGGAGCAAATCAATCAGAATTTTACTTATTTACAGATTCCGGTACAGTTTTCTAATGAGGAAACGCATAGTGACTTGTATGTTTATACAAATAAAAAGAATCTGAAAAAACATGATGGGAACCTTAGCGTGTTGTTACATTTGGATATGGAAGTTCTAGGGACCACAGATATTTATATCAAAATGTCTGAAAACAGTGTAAGTGCTAATTTTTCATTAGAGGATAATAATTCAATTGAGCTGGTAGAAAATAATTTAGAGAATTTAATTATGAGGCTAAAAGAAAAAGGATATAATGCAAGCGCACAGGTAGGTCCACTTGAAAAAGAACAGGATTTTGTGGAAGATTTTCTTGAAAAGGATACTGTAGTTACTTCGCTTAAGAGATATGCCTTTGATGTGAGGACGTGATAGTATGACAAAAGACGCAGATAATAAAAAACCCAATATGGATAAGGTCGCGGTTGCATTACAATATGATCCACTAGATAACGCACCAAGGGTAATTGCCACTGGGAAAGGGTATTTAGCAGAAAAAATAATTGATACAGCAAAAGCAGAAAAGGTGCCTATTCGTGAAGATGCAAAATTATCATCATCACTTGCTACATTATCAATTGGAGATATGATTCCACCAGAGCTCTATGAGGTAGTAGCAGAGGTGTTAACCTTTGTTGATGATATGGATAAAATGAAACGTAAACTAGATATGGATAAATAGTTGAGTGGAGGAAATGTGTGAATAAGCGAAGCTTAGGCGATGATTATGAGCAAATTGCGATAGCATATTTGAAATCAGAAGGATATAAAATAATAGAACAAAATTTTCGCTGCAAAATAGGAGAAATAGATATTATTGCAAATAAAGATGGGTACGTAAGGTTTATAGAAGTGAAATATAGAAGTGACAAAAGAAAAGGAATGCCAGAAGAAGCGGTGAATTATAAGAAGCAAAAACTTATATGTAAAACTGCTTCTTATTATATAATGAAGCATCAATATTCAATGGATATTCCCTGTTGCTTTGATGTAGTAGCTATATTGGATAATGAAATAAAACTATATGAAAATGCATTTGAATATTGTAAATAGAGAGAGGCATTATTAAAATGAGCGCAATTAATTTGATTAGAAAAGATGAAAAAGAAGAGATTGATTTAAAAATAAACAATGAAGTACCTTATTTATATTTTAAAAACATAGAGAATACAAACTTAGTAAATCATGGGATTTCAACAAGACTTGGTGGTGTAAGCAAAAAGCATTTAAGCTCGATGAACTTAAGCTTTACAAGAGGTGATGAGGAATCTAATGTTTTAGAAAACTATAGAAGAATGACTGATGCTCTGAAAGTAGATTATAGTAATCTAGTATTATCATATCAGACACATACGACCAATATTAAAGTGGTGACCAAAGAAGATGTAGGTAAAGGCTTAATTCGAGAAAGAGGATATACCGATATAGATGGATTAATCACA
Organism: Lachnotalea sp.; assembly: GCA_041821265.1. Classification (GTDB taxonomy): domain Bacteria; phylum Bacillota; class Clostridia; order Lachnospirales; family Lachnospiraceae; genus Lachnotalea. The sequence continues at coordinate 3,243 of JBGUEQ010000064.1, forward strand.
AATGAACCAGGTATTACATTAGTGACATTTTATGCGGATTGTGTGCCGTTACTCTTTGTAGATCCTGTAAATAAAGCAATTGGTTCAAGTCATTCCGGTTGGAGAGGTACAGTTGATAAGATGGGGAAAGAAACCGTTAAAAAAATGCAGGAACAGTATGGAACGAATCCACAAGATGTAATTGCAGCAATAGGACCATCTATTTGTATTGATTGTTATGAAGTAAGTGAAGATGTGATAGAGGAATTTGCCAAGAGTTTTGATCAAAATATAATGGAAGATATTTGTTATAAAAAAGATAATGGAAAATACCAATTGGATTTATGGAAAGCGAATAAATATATTTTACTAGAAGCAGGAATTAAAGAAGAAAATATTGCTGTGACAAATATTTGTACCTGTTGTAATCCAGATTTATTATTTTCACATAGAGCGTCTCAGGGTATGAGAGGTAATCTGGCAGCATTTATTGGATTGAAGAAGGCAGATAGGCTTGACAAAGTATTGACATAAAAAGGTTATTTAAGCATTTGAAATAATCAGAAGATTTTTGGGAAAAATTGAATGATTTTTTTGTATTTTAATTCTTTGTATGCTATAATCAAGATGTTATAAATTGTATTTAACTAAAGTTAAATTAAATGATGGAGGTGTTAATATGAACAAATATGAATGTCCTTGTAGCTATGTGTATGATCCAGAATTAGGTGATCCAGATGGTGGAATCGCACCAGGTACAGCATGGGAAAATGTTCCAGAAGATTGGGTTTGTCCAGTTTGTGGTTTAGGTAAAGATGCTTTTACAGAAATGTAATGAATTAAAATGCAATGAATTAAATGTAACTATGAAATTATGAAGTAGTTACATTTAATTTTAGAATTTGCCTTAAAGGCGTGGAGGAAAATGTTAATGAAAAAAGAACCTAAGTTTTATGTTTGTAAACATTGTGGTAATGTAGTTACATTTATCAATGAATCAGGTGCACCACTTACATGCTGTGGTGATTTAATGACTCAAATTGTTCCTAACGCAGTTGATGCTGCTACTGAAAAACATGTTCCTGTTGTAACCGTAGATGGAGATACAGTAACAGTGGAAGTTGGTAGTGTAGAACATCCAATGTTGCCAGAGCATTTTATACAGTGGATATATTTAGAAACAGACAAGGGATTTCAGATGAAATATTTAACTCCAGAAGATAAACCAAAAGCAGTGTTCACTCTTAATGGTGAAAAAGCTGTAGCAGCTTATGAAAATTGTAATCTGCACGGATTGTGGAAAAAAGAAATATAAAATAATAAAGGCAGAATATGATAAAATAGAAATAACCTAAGTAGAGTTAATTTTGTTAATCGTATTCTGCCCTTTACAATTCCCAATTATGTTAAATTTATATCAATGATAAAACTTGAAAATTACCGAAGTATCATTAGGCATAGCTATATATTATTAATTTAGAGATAAAAGGAATAAATAAATACAAAGTAATTAGGAGAAAATAACTATGAATATGAATGCGTTTTTCAATATGTCATATGGGGTTTATATTATTTCTACGTGGGATGGTGAACGTCCTACAGGATGTACAGCTAATTGTGCAATGCAGATTACTGCTGATCCTGCAACAATTGCAATTAGTATAAGTCATGATAATTTTACAAATCAGTGTATTGAACAATCAGGTAAGTTTGCTATTTCTATTTTGGGAGAGAAATCGGACCCATCAATTATTGGAACATTTGGATTTCAATCAGGAAAAGATATGAATAAATTTGATTCAGTACAATATGATATTCGTGCAGATATGCCAATTGTTTCTGAAGGGTGTGCTTATATTACCTGTGAAGTAATTGATAAGATGGAAACGGATACGCACACGGTTTTTCTAGGTAAGGCGTTGGATGCAGATGTTTTGGGAAAAGATAATGTTATGACATATGATTATTATCATAAAGTTATAAAAGGGAAAAGTTCTAAAAATGCACCAACATATGTTGAAGAGAATAGCACAGTTAATAATATAACAGAAGAAAATATTGGTGAAAAATATATATGTAGTGTATGTAAATACGAATATGTGGGTGATATCCCATTTGAAGAATTGCCAGACGACTATATTTGTCCAGTATGTAAGAAACCTAAATCCTTTTTTAATAAACAAGTATGAGGGTAAGTAAATATACCTGGGTAATATTTTACTAATAATAGATAAGATGGTACAAAATGATTTTAATAATTTGTGCCATCTTATCTATTTTAGCGGAAAGTTTTATGAAACTCTCGCTAAAATAAATGACACGCTGTTTCTATTTTACAACTATTTAAAAAAATTGTAAAGAATCTTAAATTTGTCAACTAATGTAATATGATGTTTACTCTTGTAAAAAAATAAGGTATTATATATATGGTATTTTAAAAAGAATTAATACAATTTTAAAAGAATGAAGAATAGGGGAGCGCAGAAAATGGAAAATAAAACGATTGATTTGTATACACTTTTAAACAGTATATCTAAAGCACAGGATTTGGCTTCTCCACGTCTGTTCAATCATCATCAACAGGTGGCATATCTTTCTTACAAATTGGCAGAAAAAATGGACTTTACAATGGAAGAAAGAACGGATATTTTTATGGCTGCAATCATACATGATGTGGGAGCTCTTTCTAAGAATGAAAGACTAGAAATAATTGAGAAAGAACCACTTAATATAAATAATCATGCATTTGTAGGTGCAAAATTACTAGAAGAACTTAAACCCATGAAAAATATATCTACGATGATTAAATTTCACCATATATCATGGGATTATGGTATGGGTAATACTTATAAGGACGAGATTGTACCATGTGGAAGTCATGTGATACATTTAGCAGATCGTATTTGTACAATGCTAAATAAAAAAACCAACGTTTTATCGCAAATTCCTCAAATTGTAAATCACTTGAATCTAAAAAGTAATATACAATTTGAGCCAAAATCGATAGCAGCGATGAATGAGTTAAGTAACAAAGAATTCATTTGGTTGGATTTAGTCTCTAATTTTCCAGCAGAAAAAATAAATACAACCATGTTTAAAACATCGGAATTAGATATTGATGAGATTACTGAATTGGTATTTATTTTTTCACGTATTATAGATTTTAGAAGTAGATTTACTGCACAACATTCCGCTGGCGTAGCAAAAATAGCGGAGCAACTTGCAAAATTAAAGGGATTTTCAATTTTTGAATGCAAAATGATGTTAATAGCTGGCTATTTGCATGATTTGGGAAAACTTGCCATTGATAACGAAATTTTAGAAAAGCCAGGTAAGCTTAGCGAGGATGAATTTAATGAAGTACGTTCTCATACTTATTTTACATACCAGTTACTTGATACAATTCCACAATTTAAAATGATAAAAGAATGGGCATCCTATCATCACGAAAGAGTTGATGGAAACGGATATCCGTTTCATATTGAGGGTGAGAGTCTTTCTATTGGCTCACGCATAATGGCTGTAGCAGACGTGTTTACTGCAATTACGGAAGACCGTCCATATAGAGTGGGAATGAATGATAGTCAGGCCATCAGAGTTTTGACAAGTATGGTGTTAAGTGGCGCGCTGGATGGAGATGTGGTTAAAATATTGGTCGATAATTTCCAAATGCTTAAGGGAATTAGAGAAAAATCTCAGCAGGAAGCAGTAAGAGAATATGAGCGAATTTTACTTGTTGAAGCTGTTTAAATTGATAAAATAAAAAATCAATAAAATAGAAAATCAATAAAGGCATTTGCTCAGCTAAGTAAGTACCTTTATTGATTTATCATAATTAAAAATCTATTTTATTGTTATATTTTTCGATAATATTGTGTATTTTCTGAGTTGGACTAAGTACTTTTCCGATAGAAACATCATGGTTTAGACTATCAATTATAGTCGCAAGAAATTTACTCATTTTTGCTTCGAGATAATATTCTTTTGTCAATAATTCTGGGGTTCGGTATATGAGGTCAGTAGTGACTACACGTGTAATATAACCTTTTTCATAGTATTCATCAAATTTAGCAAGTCCATCTGTAAATAATCCGAAAGTAGAGAAAATAAAAATTCTATTTGCATTACGATCTTTTAATTGCTTTGCAACATCTAGCATACTTTCACCAGATGAAATCATATCATCAACGATGATAACGTCTTTCCCTTCAACACTATCACCTAAGAATTCATGTGCAACAATGGGGTTTTTGCCATTTACAATGGTTGAATAGTCACGACGTTTGTAGAACATACCCATGTCTACACCAAGAACGTTAGATAAATAAACCGCTCTGTGCATAGCACCCTCATCAGGGCTGATTATCATTAAATGCTCATTGCTAATATTTAACTCTTTTTCAGCACGAAGAAGAGCTTTCATAAATTGATAAGATGCACTAAAGTTATCAAAACCATTAAGAGGAATTGCATTTTGAACACGTGGATCATGAGCATCAAATGTAATTATATTAGAAACACCCATTGTGATTAATTCTTCTAATGCTAAACCACAATCAAGAGATTCACGTTTTGTTCGTTTGTGCTGGCGGCTCTCATATAAAAACGGCATAATAACGGTGATTCGGTGTGCCTTACCAGTAGCAGCAGATATAATCCTTTTTAAATCCTGAAAATGATCATCAGGAGACATATGATTCATATGACCGCAAACAGAATAGGTTAAACTATAATTACATACATCTACCATTATAAAAAGGTCGGCACCACGAATTGATTCATAAAAAGCACCTTTTGCTTCGCCAGTACCAAAGCGAGGACATGCACAATTGGAAAGATAAGTATCTTGTGTGTACCCTTTTAATGAAAGTTGTGATTTGAATGCTAGATTAGAATTTTTTCTAAAATCCTTTATATAAGTATCAACATTTGTGGCTAATTCTCTGCAGCTTTCTAAAGATGCTATCTTAAGCGGGGCAACGGGAATTGAGTTTTCTAATAAATCAAGATTAGTCATAATATTCCTCCGAAATTGTATTAAATGTAAACATATCACCTATAATTTATAACATCAAGCGGAAAGAACGTCAAGATTTATTGCTTTTTATTGTTAATTTTAGTATTATAAGAGGTAGAGTAGAAGAATTACGTTGCAAATTCTTAAGTTCTTACTGTAGATTGTGCATAGAGTAAGTATTCTATTGAGTGGATAGTAATAGACAAGGAGCTACATTATGAAGAACAAAGGGCATGTGATAAATAAAATTATGCCAAATAGTATTGCAGATGAATTAAAACTTGAACCTGGAGATCGGCTAATTGCAATTAATAATAAGGAAATAGAAGATGTATTTGATTATCAGTTTCTTGTTAATGATGAATATATCACACTATTAGTGGGTAAGGCAAATGGCGAAGAATGGGAATTAGAAATAGAAAAAGATTATAATCAGGATATCGGAATAGAATTTGAAAATGGTCTTATGGATGAGTACAAATCATGTCATAATAAATGTATGTTTTGTTTTATAGATCAAATGCCAGAGGGAATGCGAGATACTCTTTATTTTAAAGATGATGATTCTAGATTATCATTTCTACAAGGAAATTATATTACACTAACTAATATGAGTGATAAAGATATCAACCGAATCATTGAATATAAGCTTTCACCAATTAACATCTCGTTTCATACAACGAACCCTACACTAAGGTGTAAGATGCTTGGAAATCGGTTTGCGGGAGATGCCCTAAAGAAGATAGATAAGTTATATGATGCTGGAATTGATATGAATGGTCAAATTGTATTGTGTAAGGGGATAAATGATGGGAAAGAACTTGTCAGAAGCATAGAGGATATGTCTAAATTTATTCCTTATCTTCAAAGCGTGTCAGTTGTTCCAGTAGGTCTTACCAAATTTAGAGAAGGGTTAGAGCCACTAGAGCCTTTCAGTAAAGAAGAGTGTAGAGAAGTTCTAAGAACCATTCATACATGGCAAGAGAAATTATATCAAGAGCATGAAACTCATTTTATTCATGCAGGTGATGAATGGTATATAATGGCAGAAGAAGATTTTCCGGAAGAGAGCACATATGATGGATATCAACAACTGGAAAATGGTGTAGGTATGGTTAAACTTTTGCTAGATGAATTCGAGGAAGAATATAAGAACCGCAAAGGTGATAATAGAGAACATGTTGTAAGTATTGCAACGGGTGTTTCAGCGTATAATTATATTAAGAGTATGGCGGTGAGGCTTGAAGAGAAATACACCAAAATTACAGTACATGTGTATAAGATTATTAATAATTATTTTGGACCTATGATTACAGTTTCAGGTTTGTTAACAGGACAAGATTTAATGGAGCAATTAAAGGATAAGGAATTAGGAGATAAGCTGTTACTTCCTTGTAATGTTTTAAGAAGTGGTGAGGATGTGTTTTTAGATGATATTACACTTTCTCAGCTTGAAAGTACTTTACAAGTTAAAATAGATATTGTAAAATCAAGCGGATGTAATTTTGTTGATTCAGTTATTCAAGATAATAGATAGTTATTTTTACACTATCTAGCTTTGATATAGAAAAGGAGATTTATATGAGTAAACCAATAGTTGCAATAGTGGGACGTCCTAATGTTGGAAAGTCTACATTGTTTAATGTTTTAGCAGGTGATACAATTTCAATTGTAAAAGATACACCTGGTGTTACAAGAGATAGAATATATGCAGATGTTACGTGGTTAGATATGGCTTTTACGCTTATTGATACAGGTGGTATTGAACCAGATAGTAAAGATATTATTTTATCGCAGATGAGAGAACAGGCTCAAATAGCCATTGAAACAGCAGATGTTATAATCTTTATAACAGATGTAAGACAGGGACTAGTAGATGCAGATGCTAAAGTAGCAGATTTACTAAGACGTTCCAAAAAGCCAGTTGTTTTGGTTGTTAATAAAGTTGATAGTTTTGACAAATTTATGACAGATGTTTATGAATTTTACAATTTGGGTATAGGTGAACCAGTACCAATTTCGGCAGCTTCAAGACTTGGTCTTGGTGATATGTTAGATGTTGTAACAAAGCACTTTAACAAGGCTGATACAGAAGAAATAGATGATGAGAGACCGAGAATTGCAATCGTTGGAAAGCCTAATGTAGGCAAATCGTCTTTGATTAATAAACTTCTTGGTGAGAAAAGACTTATTGTTTCTGAAATTGCGGGAACGACAAGAGATGCAGTAGATACAGAAGTTGTATATGATGGAAAAGAGTATGTATTTATTGATACAGCTGGACTTAGAAGAAAGAGTAAAATAAAAGAAGATCTGGAACGATATAGTATTATCAGAACAGTTGCAGCTGTAGACAGGGCAGATATTGTAATGGTTATGATTGATGCAACCGAAGGAATCACGGATCAAGATGCAAAAATAGCTGGTATTGCTCATGATAGAGGCCGCGGAATTATTATTGCGGTAAATAAGTGGGATGCAATTGAAAAAAATGATAAGACTATCTATGAATATACCAAAAAAATTAGGGATGGCTTAGCATATATGCCATATGCTGAGATTATGTTTATTTCAGCTGAGACAGGGCAAAGATTAAATAAAATATTTGATCAAATTGAAGTAGTTATTCAGAATCAAACGCTTAGAATCGCTACTGGTGTCTTGAATGAAATTGTTGCAGAAGCAGTAGCACTGCAGCAACCGCCTTCCGATAAAGGAAAGCGTTTAAAGATTTTCTACATTACACAAGTATCAGTGAAACCACCTACATTTGTTCTTTTTGTTAACGATAAAGAGTTAATGCATTTTTCATATACTAGATATATTGAGAATAGAATAAGAGATGCATTTGGCTTTAAGGGAACATCATTAAAATTCGTAACGAGAGAGCGAAAGGATAATCAATAGAATGGAACGATTGGTTTGTATCATTATAGGCTATCTGTGTGGTTTGTTTCAAACCGGTTTTATATATGGAAAAATTAAAAAAGTAGATATAAGACAGCTTGGAAGTGGTAATGCAGGTACCACCAATGCACTTAGAACATTAGGACTAAAGGCTGGTCTAATTACTTTTTTTGGAGATTGCTTAAAGGCAGTGTTAGCGGCATTTATTATAAGAAAACTATTTGCAAGTCAAACAGAAATCATGCCACTGCTTGTAATGTATGCAGGACTAGGAACCGTGTTGGGTCATAATTTTCCGTGTTACCTGGGATTTAAGGGTGGAAAAGGAATTGCAGCTACGGCAGGTATGATAGCTGCATTTAATGCCCCTATGGCGATGATGGGATTTGCTACATTTATAATTGTTGTTGCTATTACAAGATATGTATCATTAGGCTCCCTACTTTTAATGACGGGTTTTCTAATTGAAATATTTGTTTTCGGAAGTCGTGGTACATTTCATTTAGCGCAGCCATATTTGTATGAATTATATATTGTGAGTTTTGCGTTAACGGCATTGGCTTTTTACAGACATAGAGCAAATATTGTTCGATTAATAAAAGGAACGGAACGTAAACTTGGTCAAAAATAGGAAACTCGAGGTGAAAATATGATTAATGTTGGAATTATTGGTGCAGGAAGCTGGGGAATAGCATTAGCAGCACTCTTAAATAGTAATGGACATAAGGTAACAATTTGGTCGATTATTGATTCAGAAGTTGAGATGTTAAATTTAGAAAGAGAACATAATGAGAAACTTCCAGGTGTTATACTTGCATCAGATATTTTAATTACAAATAATTTAAAAGAAGCTACATTGAATAAGGATATACTTGTATTGGCAGTACCTTCTCCTTACACAAGAAGCACAAGTAAAATGCTGAAAGAGTATGTAAAAGACAATCAAATTATTGTTAATGTAGCAAAAGGAATTGAAGAAAGTACATTGAATACGTTATCGGAAATTATCGAAGAAGAAGTACCAAATGCGAATGTAGCCGTCTTATCAGGACCTAGTCATGCAGAGGAAGTGGGAAGAGGTATTCCAACAACTTGCGTTGCGGGTGCTAAAACAAAAGAAAGTGCAGAATTCATTCAGAACGTTTTTATGAATGAGGTATTTAGAGTCTACACAAGCCCAGATATCTTAGGAATTGAACTAGGTGGAGCGCTTAAGAATGTAATTGCGCTTGCAGCAGGCATAGCAGATGGATTAGGGTATGGCGATAATACGAAAGCAGCACTTATTACAAGAGGAATTGCCGAAATAAGCAGATTAGGAACTGTAATGGGTGGAAAAAGAGAAACATTTTCAGGACTGACAGGAATCGGTGATTTAATTGTAACTTGCGCAAGTATGCACAGCAGAAATAGACGTGCTGGAATACTTATTGGTAAGGGTTATACAATGGATGAAGCGATGTCGGAAGTTAAAATGGTAGTTGAAGGTGTTTATTCAGCAAAAGCTGCTGTAAAGTTAGCAAAAAAATATAATGTTTCATTACCGATAATAGAACAAGTGAATGAAGTATTATTTAATAATAAACCGGCGTCAGAAGCAGTCAAAGAATTAATGATTCGTGATAAGAAAATTGAACATTCGGATTTGCCTTGGGAAATAGTCGATTAGAAGTTTGACGAAGGATGATAGATATGATAAAGAAGTTTAAGGATAAATTTCTTAGTGAAAGCTTGCCGTTAGAAATGAGATTATTTAATGTTACACTCGCAGGAGCATTGTGTACTAATGTTCTTGCTACAATAGGCTCATATGTAGGGCGGGTTCCTATGATATCTACTTTATTGGTAGGTGGATTGGTACTATTTCTAATTCTTTTTGGGATAGTAATTCACAAAAATGGTAGATATAGAGATGGATGTAAAATAATAATTATATTTATTACCATTATCGTATATCCAATTATATATTTTACTGGAGGTGGAATCGATAGTGGTATGCCAGCTTACTGGGTACTTCTAATGGTTTTGACCTTTTTTGTGACGAAAGATAATAAATTTCTGTTTTTATCAGTATTTTTGCAGATGGTGACGTTTATTATAATCATAATAATTGAAAACAGATATCCGGAAATTGTGGTCGAGTTTTCAAGTGACAGAAGTAGACATATTGATGTGATCACTTCAGTCATTGTTTCTGCAATTTCAATTGGAATGGTTATACGATATCAAAGTGTAATTTATTTAAAGGAAAGTTCAAAAGCAGAACATGCTGTGATTTTTGCAAAAGAAGCTAATAATGCAAAAAGTCTTTTTTTAGCGAATATGTCGCATGAGATCAGAACACCGATGAATGCTATCCTTGGAATGATAGAACTTATATTAAGGGCTGATATTTCCGACGAGGTACGAGAAAAAGCATATAATATACAAAATGCAAGTGCATCTTTACTATCTATTATCAATGATATCTTGGATTTTTCTAAAATCGAATCAGGAAAGATGATAATTACGCTTGAACGATATCGGTTTGCTTCCGTAATAAATGATGTGGTTAACATGATATCAGTTAGGTTATTAGGAAAAGATGTAGAGCTTTTTGTTAATGTGGATCCGAAAATTCCAAGTGAACTTATAGGAGATCAAATTAGAATCAGGCAAATATTAATTAATCTTTTAAATAATGCAGTCAAATTCACAAATTCAGGCTCTATTACTGTCACAGTGGGGTGTAGATTTCGACAGAATGCAGTTCTCTTGTTAATTAATGTTAGAGATACTGGAATTGGAATCAAAGACGAAAGTATGGATAAGATGTTTTTGAGTTTCGAAAGAGTTGGAGAGTATGAACATCGTAATATTGAAGGAACTGGACTAGGACTAGCAATATGTAAACAACTTCTTGGATTAATGGGAGGCAGCATTTCGGTACAAAGTGAATATGGAATTGGAAGTACATTCTCAATTTTAATTCCGCAAAGTATAGCAAACAAAGAACCTATTGTTTCTATTAATAGAGAAGTAGATAATAAAATATTAATTTTCGAAAAGACAAAAAAACATGCAGACATTCTAAAGGCTACCTTATTGCAACTTGGAATGGATGCTATGGTTGTAGAAAATATTAATCATTTTAAATGTGTTTTAAAAAATGAAGATTTTTCGAATATTTTTATTTTTAGAAGTATGTTTGAAACAGAGCAAATATTTATACGAACAAATGGCGGAAATGCAAAAATTTGTGTTTTAATGGATTACAATGCGCCTATTATGAGTTATGATAATGTGGTTGTTATAAAAAGACCTATTTGTTGCATGACAATTGCCGCAGTTTTTAATGAGGAGTTCGGAAGTTTAAATTACAGTAGTCTTATGACGGATAAAAAATTCACTGCACCAGGAGCAGAAGTAATGGTTATAGATGATAATTTAATTAATCTAGAAGTGATAAGAGGATTATTAAGTTATTACAAGATAAATGTTACAACAGCTGAAAGTGGATATGAAGGACTTAAATTGCTGGGGAATACCAAATATGATTTAGTGTTATTGGATTATATGATGCCAGATTTAGATGGAATTGAAACTATTCGCTTATTGAAAAAACGCGAAGGAAAGTATTTTAGAAACTTGCCAGTGGTAGCACTTACCGCTAATGCAGTAAGTGGTGCTAGAGACATGTTTCTTGGAGAGGGCTTTCAGGATTATATTGCGAAGCCAATTGATGTTTCTAAACTCGAAATGGTATTAATGAATTACCTACCAAGTAATGTGATATGTATAGAAGAAACAAACCAATATGGTAAGTTATTACATGAAGCCGTGATTCCCAAGATACTAGGAATCGATTCTACTATTGCAACGCGTATTTATAATGAAAGTCTAGAAAATTATTTGAAAATATTAGATATTGTTGTATCAGAAGGCAAGGAAAAATGTAACCTTCTTAAGAAGTATTATAATGAGAAAAATTATGAGAGATATCTGATTGAAGTACATGGGATTAAAGGTGCAATGGCATCTATTGGTGCAATTGAATTATCAGAATTAGCTAAATCACATGAGTTTGCTTGCAAGGAAGCAAATTATAAATTTATTGATGATAATATAGAAATTATTTTAAAATATTATGAAGATTTAATATATAACATAGAGATATCTGTATACAAACAATATCGCAACGAAGAAATAAGTACAAATAAGCGATTGGATTCGGGTATGTTTCGTGAGGAAATAGTTAAAATTAAAGAAATGCTTGAGGACTATGATTCTTCACTGGCAGAAGCGAAAGCAACGGAATTATTGACGTATGAATTAGATGAAAAACTGCGGGAAAATATGAAAAGACTTAGAAAGACGATTAGTGAATTAGAATACGATGAGGCACTAGATATGATAAAGCACTATTTACAGGAAATATAAGAAATGGCAGGGATAGCAATGTATAAAATATTAAAACAAGAAGGAAGAGCCAAGAGAGGTGAACTTCAAACGGTACATGGAGTAATACAAACTCCAGTTTTTATGAATGTTGGCACTGTAGCAGCAATTAAAGGAGCAGTATCTACTGATGATTTACAAAATATAAAAACGCAGGTTCAACTATCAAATACGTATCATTTACATGTGAGAACAGGCGATAAACTAATCAAAGAGTTTGGCGGGCTTCATAAATTTATGGTTTGGGATAAGCCGATTCTTACAGATTCAGGCGGATTTCAAGTATTCTCGCTTGCAGGACTTCGTAAAATCAAAGAAGAAGGTGTTTATTTTAGTTCTCATATTGATGGACATAAGATATTTATGGGACCAGAAGAGAGTATGCAGATTCAATCTAATCTAGCATCTACCATTGCTATGGCATTTGACGAGTGCCCATCTAGTGTTGCGGATAGAGAGTATATTCAAAATTCAGTTGATAGAACGACAAGATGGCTTCATAGATGTAAAATAGAGATGAAAAGATTAAATGGACTAGAAGATACAATTAATCAAAGTCAAATGCTTTTTGGCATCAATCAGGGTGGAACATTTGAAGATATTAGAATCGAACATGCGAAGACGATATCCGAATTAAATTTAGATGGTTATGCAATTGGTGGTCTAGCTGTGGGTGAATCACATTCAGAGATGTATCGTATTATTGAAGAGACAGTACCATATTTGCCTATTGACAAACCAACTTATTTGATGGGAGTTGGAACGCCTGCAAATATATTGGAGGCAGTAGGACGAGGCGTAGATTTCTTTGATTGTGTATATCCAAGTCGTAATGGACGACATGGTCATTTGTATACCAATCAGGGTAAACTAAATTTATTTAATGCCAAATACGAACTTGATTCAAGGCCAATTCAAGAAGGTTGTCAATGTCCAGCGTGTCGCTCTTATAGTAGAGCATACATAAGACATTTATTTAAAGCGAAGGAAATGTTAGGCATGAGATTAGGAGTACTACACAATCTTTATTTCTATAATACAATGATGGAAGAGATCAGAGATGCGATTGACCAAGGTAGATTTGCCGAATATAAAAAGGCTAAATTAGAAGGATTTTTAGAAAACGATAAACCAAAACAATAGTAACGAAAGATTTTTGTATAAAATAGAGATAAAGTACTTGATGTAATTGTAATATTTGTGTAAAATGGTATTGATGTAAAATTAGAAACTTAATCTAAAACAAAGAGAAAATTAGTCTTATTAGGAGGAATTAACAATGGATTTATTAGTAACATCTACAGCAGGAAGTATTAGTGTTATGTTTTTATATATTGCCGTATTAGGTGGCTTTATGTACTTTATAGCAATTAGACCACAGAAAAAGGAACAAAAAAGATTAGCAACAATGATTTCTAACCTTGAAACAGGGGATAGTGTATTGACTTCAGGCGGTTTCTATGGTGTAGTTATTGATATTACAGATGATACAGTAATTGTTGAATTTGGTAATAATAAAAACTGTAGAATTCCAATGCAGAAATCAGCTATTACTCAAGTTGAAAAGCTAGATGCTGAATAAGTAAATTGAAAATGGAGTATGATAGAAAGGTACGATACTGACTTAGAACCTTCTGTTATCTTATAAAAATGCATTCATTTATATTTTAATACGACTCGCTTACTAAGAAGAGGTACAAGCGTTTTGTGTTTGATAGAAATGGATGCATTTTGTTTTTTAAAACAGCTCATATTTATTGGCACAGAATAGTTACATAAATAAATCATTAGTTGGAGTTATGCTTGATATTCCCTAGGGTTATGATAGACAAAAATATAATAAAAATATGTTATAATAGTTGAAAAATGTATAAAAATAAGCTATGATTGTATCAATAGAAAATTACGAGTAAGAAAGGAAGATTACCATGAATTACAACGTAGCAGTTATTCCAGGTGATGGAATTGGTCCTGAAATAGTAGGAGAAGCTAAAAAGATATTATCCAAAATAGAAGAAAAATTCGCTCACAAATTTAATTATACAGAAGTACTTATGGGAGGCGTGTCAATTGATGCACATGGTGTCCCGTTAACAGATGAGGCATTGCAAATAGCGAAGTCAAGTGACTCCGTGTTACTTGGAGCAGTGGGTGGCAATGTTGGCAATGCTAAATGGTATGGTGGAGCACCACATTTACGTCCAGAAGCTGGACTACTAGCGATAAGAAAAGGTCTTGAATTATTTGCAAATATTCGACCAGCGTATTTATATGAAGAATTAAAAGTAGCCTGCCCACTTAAGGACGAAATTATAGGTAATGGTTTTGATATGGTAATTATGCGTGAGCTTACAGGCGGAATTTATTTTGGAGAAAGAAAAACCGAAGAGGTAAACGGCATATTAAAAGCAACCGATATCCTTACCTATGATGAAGACGAGATAAGAAGAATTGCAATCAAAGGTTTTGAGATAGCGATGAAGAGAAGAAAGAAAGTAACAAGTGTCGATAAGGCGAATGTACTTGATTCTTCTAGACTTTGGAGAAAAGTGGTAGCAGAAGTAGCCAAAGATTATCCTGAAATAGAATTAGAAAATATGCTAGTTGATAACTGTGCTATGCAGTTAGTTAGAAATCCAGGACAGTTTGATGTTATTCTAACCGAGAATATGTTTGGTGATATTTTATCGGATGAAGCGAGTATGGTTACAGGGTCGATTGGTATGCTTTCTTCAGCAAGCCTTGGTAAGACAAAACTTGGGTTGTATGAACCAAGTCATGGTTCTGCACCAGACATAGCAGGACAAAATATTGCAAATCCAATCGCAACGATTCTTTCGGCAGCTATGATGTTACGATATTCATTTGATTTAGATGAAGAAGCAAATGCAATTGAAGCAGCAGTTAACAGGGTATTAAAAGAGGGTTATCGTACTACGGATATATTGACAGAAGGAATGACCAAGGTAGGAACAAGCGAGATGGGAAGTTTGGTAGCTGATAGAATATAGTTTAATGAATAAAAGAGTTAAATACAAATGTGCTTGATTAAAAGCATACTAATATGGCAAATAATAATAAATGTTATTTTGCAGATGGAGGAACATATGAGAAGTGATTCAGTAACCAAAGGAGTTCAACAGGCTCCACATAGATCATTATTTAATGCACTAGGTTTTACAAAGGAAGAAATGGAAAGACCTTTAGTAGGAATTGTAAGTTCATATAACGAAATTGTACCTGGTCATATGAATTTGGATAAAATAGTAGAAGCAGTTAAAATGGGTGTTGCAATGGCTGGTGGAACACCCATTGTATTCCCAGCGATTGCAGTTTGTGATGGAATTGCAATGGGACATGTTGGAATGAAATATTCTCTTGTGACAAGAGATTTGATTGCAGATTCAACAGAGAGTATGGCTATGGCACATGCATTTGATGCGTTGGTTATGGTTCCTAATTGTGATAAGAATGTGCCGGGACTCTTAATGGCAGCGGCTAGAGTAAATATTCCAACTGTATTTGTAAGTGGTGGACCAATGCTTGCCGGTCGTGTGAAAGGAAAAAAAAGAAGTCTTTCCAGTATGTTTGAAGCGGTAGGATCTTATACAGCAGGAAATATGTCGCTTGAGGATGTGGAAGAATTTGAAAACAAAGTATGTCCAACTTGTGGTTCTTGTTCAGGGATGTATACGGCCAATAGTATGAACTGTCTCACAGAAGCACTAGGAATGGGATTAAAAGGAAATGGAACAATTCCAGCTGTATATTCTGAGAGAATAAGGCTTGCGAAACATGCAGGTATGAAGGTTATGGAATTATTAGAGAAGGATATTAAACCAAGAGATATTTTAACAAAAGAAGCATTTTTAAATGCACTTGTTGTAGATATGGCATTGGGATGTAGTACAAATAGTATGCTTCATTTACCTGCAATTGCGCATGAAGCAGGTGTTGATTTAAACTTAGATATTGCGAATGAAATCAGTGCAAAGACACCAAATCTATGTCATCTTGCACCAGCAGGTCCTACTTATATGGAGGATTTGAATGAGGCTGGTGGAATCTACGCAGTTATGAATGAACTTGACAAAAAGGGATTGCTAAATACAGGTTTACTTACAGTGACGGGTAAGACAATTGCTGAAAATATTAAAGGCTGTGTGAATAAAGATCTAGAAGTAATTAGATCAATCGAACATCCTTATAGTGAAATAGGTGGAATTGCGGTACTAAAAGGGAACTTAGCTCCAGATACAGGCGTAGTAAAACGTTCCGCAGTAGCGCCAGAGATGATGGTACATGTTGGGCCAGCTAAAGTATTTGATTGTGAAGAAGATGCTATTGCAGCAATCAAAGGTGGTATGATTGTGGCTGGAGATGTAGTTATTATTCGATATGAAGGCCCAAAAGGTGGACCAGGTATGAGAGAAATGCTCAACCCTACATCAGTAATATGTGGTATGGGACTTGACTCTTCTGTTGCTCTTATTACAGATGGGCGTTTTAGCGGTGCATCTAGAGGCGCTGTGATTGGTCATGTATCGCCAGAAGCTGCAGTTGGTGGAAATATTGCATTAGTTGAAAATGGAGATACCATTAAAATTAATATTCCAGAAAATACATTGGATTTTGTTATTTCAGATGAAGAGCTAGAAGAAAGACGAAAGAAATGGCAACCAAGAGAACCAAGAATAACTACAGGATATCTTGCACGTTATGCAGCAATGGTTACATCAGGAAATCGCGGTGCAATATTAGAGATTCCAAAGAAATAGGGAGGTATAATGGATGCAGTTAAATGGATCAGAAATAATAATTGAATGTTTGAAAGAACAAGGTGTTGATACGATTTTTGGTTATCCAGGCGGAACAATACTTAATGTATATGATGAATTGTATAAGCATCAAGATGAGATTACTCATATTTTAACATCACACGAGCAAGGTGCTTCTCATGCAGCGGATGGATATGCAAGAGCCACAGGTAAAGTTGGCGTGTGTATTGCAACTTCAGGGCCAGGAGCAACGAACTTAGTAACAGGTATTGCGACTGCTTATATGGATTCCGTTCCAATTGTTGCTATAACAGCTAATGTTGGTGTTTCATTACTTGGTAAGGATTCTTTTCAGGAAATTGATATTGCAGGAGTTGTAATGCCAATTACTAAATATAGTTTTATCGTTAAAGATGTTACTAAACTTGCTGATACAATAAGAAGAGCTTTTGCGATTGCGAAAAGCGGGCGTCCAGGTCCGGTGTTAGTGGACGTAACAAAAGATGTTACAGCCAATCACACAGAATATATGTCGGTTGTACCTTCAAAGGTAGAGCGAGTTACAAAAACCATTACAGAGAAAGACATGAATATCGCAATTGAATTAATTAATAGCTCGAAAAGACCGTTTATTTTTGTCGGTGGGGGGGTGATATCCGCTGAAGCGTCAGAGGAATTACAAACTTTCGTGGACAAGGTTCATGCACCAGTTGCCGATACATTAATGGGTAAAGGCGCTTTTGATGGTGAAAATGAATTATATACTGGAATGGTTGGGATGCATGGAACAAAAACATCAAACTTTGGGGTAACAGAGTGCGATTTGCTTATTACTATAGGCGCTAGATTTAGCGATCGTGTTACTGGAAATACAACAACTTTTGCTAAAAAGGCAAAGATTCTTCAAATTGATGTTGATCCAGCAGAGATTAATAAAAATGTTATGACACACGCATCTATTATTGGTGATATTAAAGAGGTACTTCAGCGATTAAATGACAAGATTGAGAATCATAATCATGATGAGTGGCTGGAACACATAAAGGAGTTAAAGTCTAAATTTCCTTTGAAATATAATGATGTGGGACTTACGGGACCATATATTATTGAACAATTATATAAAGCAACAAAAGGAGATGCAATTATAACTACCGAGGTTGGACAACACCAAATGTGGGCATCTCAATTTTTCAAATATAGTAAACCTAGAACATTTATTACCTCTGGTGGTCTTGGAACTATGGGATATGGTCTTGGGGCAAGTATCGGAGCAAAAATGGGATGTCCAGATAAAACGGTAATCAATGTTGCTGGTGATGGTTGTTTTAGAATGAATATGAATGAAATTGCTACTGCAACAAGATATAATATTCCTATTATTCAAGTTGTAATTAACAATCATGTATTAGGCATGGTAAGACAATGGCAAACACTCTTTTATGAAAAAAGATATTCGCACACGATCTTAAACGATGGAGTTGATTTTGTTAAACTTGCACAAGCGATGGGAGCAGAAGGTATACTTGTGACAACAAAAGAAGAACTGATGCCAGCGATAGAGCGAGCACTATCTTTAAATAAGCCAATAGTCATTGAATGTCAGGTAGATGCAGATGATAAAGTATGGCCTATGGTTGCTCCAAACGGTGCGATTTCAGAATCATTTAGTGAAGAAGATTTGCAAAATAAATAATTTCATAAAACAACAGATTAATGCATAAATACTCTTTTTTATACAGTAAAATGATTGATAAAGAAGCGTGGACGCAATACGTTACTTCAAAA
>JBGUEQ010000065.1:0-21296 GCA_041821265.1 Lachnotalea sp.
CCTCGTGGATAGGAAGTTTATTGCTACGCAATCCACTCGGGCGCGAGAGTGTCTGCAAGCAGACACTTTGTTCTTATTAGGAAGCTTCTATTAACTTCTCTATTCATTCAAAACGCACTACCTGCCAAAATGCACCCCACGCGGATAGGATATGTATTGCTACGCAACCCACATGGACGCGCGCGTGTCTGCAAACAGACACTCTTTTCTAATAAAAATGCAGATGTAAACTTGACAAATGCCCCAAAGTAAGATATTTTATTAATAAGTAACATAAAACCAATAATTCTACTTATAAACAAATGTTGTTTTTTGTGGTTTTCATTTAATATATTGCACTAAAATAGGATCATTTTGCTTCATATTGTTGAAGATAAATGCTTTTATACATGCTATTGCTCGTATAGCAGTCGCTAGAAGTATAAATATTCCTATTATAATATTGTTAATAAGATATTCATATTAATATTAGACGAATGGAGAAAATTATGAATTTAATCGAAGTAATTAAGGATGCTGGGATTGTCGGCGCCGGTGGTGCTGGATTTCCTACACACATCAAATTGAACACAAAAGCAGACTATTTTATCGTGAATGCGGCCGAATGTGAACCTCTGATTGAGACCGACAAATATTTATGCAGAACATTTTCTGATGAGTTAATAAAGGGAATTATGTATATTTCCAATCATCTAGAAGCAAAAAAGTCTGTCATTGCACTAAAAGGAAAATATAAGGTAGAAATAGCAGCTCTAAAAGAAGCTATCGAAAAAAACGGTGCAAATATAGAGATATTTGAGATGAAAACCTACTATCCTGCTGGTGATGAGCAGATTATGGTGCAGCAAGTAACTGGTAAAAGTGTTCCTGAGAGAGGAATTCCAATTGAGGTAAATGCAGTTGTTGACAATGTTGGAACGGTAATAGCAATTTACAATGCTATAGAAAACGGAAAAAAGAATACTGACAAATATCTTTCTGTTGTAGGTGAAGTTAAAACCCCAATTATGCTAAAAGTTCCTCTTGGAACTTCTATCAGAGAATGTATCCAAGCAGCAAGTCCAACTATTTCTGATTACGCAATTATTCTTGGCGGACCAATGATGGGACGTGTTGTTTCAGATGATAAATTAATTGACCAACATGTTGTTACTAAAACAACTGGAAATATAATTGTTTTACCAAAAGATCATTACTTAATCAAAAGAACGCAAGTATCAATCGATCGAATCAAGCATCAAACAAGAAGTGCTTGTATTCAATGCAAAATGTGTACTGATTTATGTCCTAGATATCAAATTGGCCATCGAATAAAACCACATTTAGTAATGCGAAATATTTGGCGTGAGAATGAAATTAAAACAAATGAAGAATTTGAAAAGTGCTTCGGTGATGCTGTCAATTGCTGTGATTGTGGTCTTTGTGAAATGTTTTCTTGTCCAATGGGACTTTCACCAAGAAGAGTAAATGGCTATATGAAAGGAAAGCTTCGTGAAAGGGGAATTCTGGTAGAAAAGAATATGAATCCAGAAGCCAAATCATCTGTTGACCTTAGTAAAGTTCCAACTGACCGATTAGTTGCTAGATTAAACTTAGGTAAATACAATGGATTACATGCACATACCTGCATTGAATTAAATCCAAAGGTGGTTTGTATTCCTTTATCACAGCATATTGGAAAACCAGCCATAGCAGTAAAATCAATTGGTGATAAAGTATACGAAGGTGAAATAATTGGCAGGGCTGATGACACTGGATTGTCCACAAACATTCATGCAAGTCTAAACGGAACCGTAGTCGACATAACACCACTTGGTATTAAAATAAGTGCAAACTAATGGAGGAATAAAAAATGGGAAATTCAGTTGGTATGATAGAACTATCTAGTATAGCAAAAGGAATTGAAACATGCGATTACATGTTAAAAGCGGCAGATGTGGAATTATTAAGATCTTGTACTATTTGTCCTGGAAAATATATGATTATAATAGGTGGAGACACCAGCAGCGTGAATGCTTCTATGGAAGTTGGAGAAGAAATCGCCAGTGAGTTTCTTGTAGATAAATTATTAATTGCTAATGTCTGTGATCAACTTATGCCTGCTATTAGCAGTACCTCTCAAGTACCTACTGATGGTGCCGTTGGT
Organism: Lachnotalea sp.; assembly: GCA_041821265.1. Classification (GTDB taxonomy): domain Bacteria; phylum Bacillota; class Clostridia; order Lachnospirales; family Lachnospiraceae; genus Lachnotalea. Next base: position 2,147 of record JBGUEQ010000065.1, read on the forward strand.
GTTATCGAATTCTATTCCGTTGCCTCTGCTCTTGTTGCAGCAGATACGGCAGCAAAAGCTGCCGCAATCAATCTAATTGAAGTACGTACCGGATTTGCAATCGGCGGAAAAGGCTTTGTAACGATGAGCGGCGATGTCAGTGCCGTTAACGCAGCCATTGAAGCTGCGGAAGCAGTCAGTGAGCTTATGATATACAGTACCGTGATTCCAAGGCCTACAGACAAGCTTTACGAGGCTTTGATGTAGTATAAAAAGAATGTTCATAATAACACTCTACTTATACATTTGTATTTTAGCATATGTAGTTTGATTATTTATTCGTAACTATTCAGTACCCACTATTCCGCGAAGTCAAAATTATGCATCTTGCATAATTTTGCGTGCATCGCGTAGCGGTAACTATGAAGGTACTGAATAGTTACATTTATTCATAACAATATAGTACCCTTAAACGGGAGTTGTACATGTTTGCACATAATGTCTTTTATTTAATTGAAAAGCTTGTAGAACAATTCTATTAAGAAAAAAGCAGTTCAACAAAGGGGTCTATACTCCTTCGTTGGACTGCTTTAAATATTATAATATTTAATACTTATATTGAATTGTAAAAAATGAAACACATACACAATACTTAAAAATCTTCAAATATTATCACTGATTTTTGCACTCTTAAAATTATTCTCGTCACTTAGTGTAACGTAATTCTGAATAGACATTTTTATTTTAAACAAGCATTTTCCATGCTGATTGAGATAACCAATTAATACTTTGTTCATAATCAGGTGATATTTTACCAACAAGGCGCCAAAATGAACGGTCATGATTTAAGTGCACCATATGACACATTTCATGTACCACCACATAATCAATCACTTCAATAGGTGCCATAGCAAGTTTCCAGTTAAAGGTCAAATCAAGTTTTGAATTGCAGGTTCCCCAGTTACTACTATTATCTGTAATGCGTATGGATCGTGGTTTCATTTTAAATTCTGCTTGATAAATTCGAATTCGCTCTTCTGTCAAAGCTTTACACTTCTGATAGTAAAAATGTTTTAGCGCTTTTTTCACCATATCATCATTATGCTGCTTTACATAGATATAAAGATTATCTTTCTCTAAAACAACATAATCTTGACTCTCTTTTATATTTGGTAAAACTGTAATTGGATAGGATACACCACCATATAGAAACACTTCTCCTTGATCATATACCTTTTCCATTGGTGGGCTAATTCGTGCTTTCAAATCTTTTTGCTTTTGCACAATTGGATTCCAATTATTCTCCAATACTTTTAATATATGATCCATTGGTGTTTCTTTTGGTGCTTGCACTTCAATTTGTCCATAGAAATCAATATAAATTCCTATATTTATACGTCGCTTATATAATATATTGAAATCAATTGTAGTATCTAAAAATGTATGTGTCATTTTGTCACCTTCATAAGTATTGTTTAGTGCACAAGCCGACTGCTATAGACACTAAACCAACTAAATTATTTTGAATATAATTCTAACAAGTTTTAATATACGTTTATTTAAATTCTTTCGATCATGTTCAACCATACCTTCCATAATTCTGGAACTAATTGCAAGCTTGGGATACCAGGCTAATATTTTAAGTACTAGCAAATCTTTACCGGTCACTTTACCTGCTGCCCAACTTCCAATTCTAATATAAAATGGAAGTTTTTTGGGTGCTTTAATAAATGCCTCCATAACTGAATCCTCCAATCTAAACTATAACGTATCATCTTTGTTTCCTATTTACGTGTATTGATTCCAAAGATAGCATAGAGAGGACAAACACCAATCAGACCCGTTACGATAGGTATCAATCCAACCAATCCCCAATATTTTAAATTTCCTTCTAATATAAACAACAAACTTAGAAGTGCAAGTCCAATTACAATTCGAATTATTTTATCTATCGTTCCAACATTTTTCATAGCTAGTAACCTCCTTTGTTTTATTATGCCAAACATAACATATAAATAAACAAGAATCTGTGATAAAGTCACTAACAATATGTCATCTACTAATTCAACTGAAATGTATCCACTTCCTTAATCATAACTTCCGTTTTACTAGGTAGTAACTGTGCTGCTTTCAATACATTTTCTGATGTATTTTTCATTTCCTCGGTTGAAGAGAGTATTTCCTCTGCCGTTGCTGAGTTATCTTCTGCAAACGCTGAAATATCTTGTAATTTTGTAATCACTGTATCTTTACTTTTATTCATTTCATTAACAGAAGTATTTATATTTTCAATCTCTGGTAATATATTACCTATTGAAGCAATAATATCACGGAAGGAACCAATTGATACATTAATAACACTTGACTGTTTGGAAAGTTCTACATTAGCAATATTCGTTGTTTCAACAACTGATTCAACTTCACCTTTTATGCCACTTAATAATTGATAAATATCATTGGATGTCATTGATTAAGTCCGTTATCTCCGTAACCTTTGCCACTCTGTCCGTCAATGCTTGCGTCTTATCGCCAATATCTTTTAAAATAACGGATATTGAATCAATTGATGTAATAATATGTTTCAAATCATCATTACTCGAATTAGCTTTTACATTTATTTCCTTAGCATTCATATCCACGTTGTTTGTTAGCTCTCCAATTCCCTCCAAGTTCTCACCAAATGAATTAAAAATATGATTCATATTCATTAGCTCGTCAACCTGGCTTGCAGAACTTTCTGCCACCCCTTGAATTGCATATACCACTTCTTTATTAACATCGGTTACTTGATCTGAAATATTTTCCAATCCAACGGCTTGTTCTCTCACAATTACTGTTTCGCTCTTAACTGTCTTTAATATTTCACCAATAGCGATAATTGTTGCATATAAGGCTTTATTCATTGTCCCAAATTCATTGGTAAGCTTAGTATCAAATTCAACAGTAAAATCCCCTTTTGACAATACATTTAGCTTTCTTGTGAATTCTTTAATTGAACTTCTTATTAATATTGTTAACAATAAGGATAATATTGTAAGTATTGAAACCGCTGTTAAAAATATAATGCTAAATAACAATGTACTACTTTTATAAGTTGATTTTGATACATCTCTCTGATTTTTTGCAATTTCCTGCTCATGGTCGACAATATTAGATATCAACTGTGATAACTCCGGTCCGTATTTCCCCATATCTTCATTCGCCACTTTTAGATCAGGTATTTCATCCTTTTTCCTAACTTCCATAATATTAGGTATATAAGAATAATATTGTTCATAGGCTGTTTGGGCATGAATTATTATAAAGCCCTATTATTGCCATTGATACCGTTGCAATTAAAGCAACTATCCATATCATTAATATACTTCTTACGATCTTTATGTTCATATGTAACTTTTTCCTTGCCCCTTTTTTATTTAACTCTGACATATTTCCCCTTTTCTAGAATGAATTCACGTATATTCTCATACGAAACGTAAATAGGTTACTTCATCAATGTTTATTCTCTCTTATTTTATCTATTTCCCCTTATTTCGACATCACAATATCAAAAAATATAAGCGTTAAATCATATCCAAATAAGTTACTGTTCCCATTTTTGCGGTAAATGGCATTAATACCCCTACGCTTGCTGAACATATTTTGGAAGAAACGAATGTAGATATGGTTGCTATTGAAAGAGGTACTTTGGTAAATTATAATTGGAGTAATGATGCCAACGCTGGCAACGATGTTGGAACTTGTTTCTATTGCAAAAACTGTATGTGGCGTATTGATTCTACGAAATGTCCTGGAAAACTAAAACTTCTGGCAGCAAAAAAATACAATTAAATAGTGAGCTTTAATCTTGAATTATTTAAATACAACTAAGTTTAGTCATTATTTACAATTTTCTTACTAAACTTTAAGCAAATGTTAAGTTTAATTCTACTATTTATATGGTATCCTTATAAAGTACAAAACATTTTGAACTTATCAATTTTTTATTTTGAAAGGATGTATCAATTTTGTTGGAAAATTTACATAAAATAAATAGTCAAAAAAATCAAAAAATTCTCGAATATTTGTTTTATATTCTATTATTTTGTATCTTGTTTCTCTGGAGTTTAATGCTTCGATTTAATGATGCGCCTGATGAACTTGGACGTTATCGCATTTGCCAATATATATTTAACCACGGTACGCTTCCTAATGGTGGAGATATGGAAATACGTATGAAAGCTTGGGGATTTTCTTATGCCTTTCAGCCAATACTTCCTTATATTATTGGTGGCGTTCTGATGAAAATCACTGCTCTTTTTACAGATAACGCATATTTTCACCTAATTTCAGCTCGATTTGTTAGTGTTTTATGCGGTGTTATTATGGCAATATTTGTTAGAAAAATAGCGAAAAGAATTTTTATTTATGCTAGATGGCAGTGGATTTTTACATTTCTAATAATGTTACTTCCACAATGCATGTTTATGTTTGTTTATGTCAATACAGATTCCATGGCATTGATGTCTTGTGCAATTATTATATATGCATGGTTTTGCGGACTAGATACAAATTGGAACTACAAGTCATGTTTTATGCTTTCCTTAGGAATCATATTTTGTGCAATGTCATATTATAATGCTTATGCACTTATTTTATCTAGCATCATAATTTTCATTGTATATCATGTCACGTTTGATAAAAGTAAAAAAAATTTAAATATAGATTGGAATAATTTTTTCAAAAAAGGACTTTTTATTATTTTAATTGTATTTATTGGTACTGGTTGGTGGTTTATACGAAGTTATATTCTTTATGATGGTGATTTTCTTGGACTGCGTATACGAAATGAATACGCCGAAAATTATGCAACTACAAGCTATCTAAAACCTTCGCAAGCAAAAACCTATTACAATGCCGGTCTTTCTCTTTTTAAAATGTTAAAAGAAACCGATTATATTTCTGTCCTTGCCTCCAGTTTTATTGGACGCTTCGGCAATATGAGCGTTGTACTTCATAGTTGGACTTATATTGGTTATGCCATTCTTTTTAGTTGTGGCATAATTGGGTTATTTCTTCGTGATTTGAAATTTAAAATTCTTCTTAGCTATAATTTCAAACATACATTAGTATTAAATATTTGTATGGTTTTGTGTATTATTATCCCAATTTACTTATGTACATACAGTTCTTATGTTACCGATTATCAACCTCAAGGACGATATATACTGCCTATGATAATTCCATTTATGTATTTCATAACAATTGGCCTTATAAACTTTTTTAATACTATCTTTACGAACAAATCTTTTCACTATATTTTAACTACCATTCTAATATTATGGTTTTTAGTCATTGTATATTTCTTTCTAAAAGATATGGTTTTTGCATTTTACTGGGACACATTAGTAAAGTTTGTTAAAGCTCTATAAAAAGGAGCAAATTTTTATTTATATTGAAAGTTCAACTCACTTTCCTCTAACAAAAATTTGCTCTTTTAAATTATAACAATAATGATATACTTACTATTAATTTATTTAAATAATTGACGCACAGTAGTATCCTTTAGCGTTTTCTTTTGCTTTATATAGCAAAACAGTAAATTCATCGCCTGAACGTCTTCCAAAAATCTGATGATTGTCGCAGATTTTCCCAAGATTACTAGCTGCATGTTAATCCCGTTTTTGCATCGTCCGAACTAAACGGCCTGATTTGGCTAAACAACCATTTAAATAAGGTACATAATAATTTTGCCATATATGATAAGCTATATCTGGACTAAACGAAAGACTTGCCGAATCTCCATTATATTCATATATTTCTTGTCCTAGTTGCATAGCCGATACCAAAATATAATTAGCATTTCCATCAGTGCTAAAAAACGCTCTTCCTGTATGTTCATAATAAATTTTCGCCGTTTGAACTAGCCCTTTCCACGTTGCTAGACTATCTAATGTCGCACCTGTTTCTGCCGCGAATGTGTCCCAATAAGTCTTATTAAGATAAATAACCTCTGTTGATTTGGCAATAGGCAGTATTTTTTATTTATCATCACTACCAAATCTGCTTTCTGCAAGAAATTCACTTTTTATTTCACTCAATTCTTCTTCTGAAAAATAGTCGGTAATAGTTACAAGTTCCGATATCTGATTAATACGAAATGCGTTGTCTGGATAGGCCGCAACTATTTCAGGCATAGGCATCGAACCAATCTCCTTACTTGCCGATGCATAAACAGCATCTGCGAGTTCTGTAATAGCGCCATAACTTTGCGCTTCTACAACAATTCCCTTTTGGGTTCCCTCTGTTTCATTAAATTCTTCAACCAACTCATCAAATTTATCTTTTATGGATCCGTTATAGTAATTCCATACAGATATGGTTATAGGACTTTCTGCGTCACGTAATTTATTTTCTTTGGAAACATACTACATGACGTTACAACTATCAAACTTGCAACTATCATGGCGCCACCTATTATTCTTTTTATCACAAGCTCCTCCATCTTTCTAATTCAATCTTTTTATTCACGTTACAAGTATGTGATGTAGTGTTATCTTCTGTATCTCTTACCAATTTAAAATTTCATTACTAAATATACTAATTCCACAAAATTTGTATATCAATCTTATCATAAAGATGTACAAATGTGAATCAAGTACAATACAATTTTATTAACTATTCATACTTTTTGTAATTACTGCTATGCAAGATACTAGTTATGCACCAATAGTATTAATACTTACTTTTTGCAAGATCTCCTGATAAATATCAATAAGTCCATCAAAAATTTTTTCCCAGGATCTACTAGTGGCTAATTCTCTACCATTCTCCTTAAGATAATCTCTGAAATCAAAATCGTACAAAAGTTCCGTCATACATTTCTCAAGTTCTTTGGCGTTTCGTTCAGGAAATTTAAGACCTGTCACTCTGTGCGAAATAAGTTCTCCAACGCCTCCTGCATCCGCTCCAATCACTGGGAGTCCAGAAGCCATAGCCTCTAAAAACACATTTCCAAACGTTTCTGTAGAGGATGGACATACAAAAATATCACAAGAAGCATATATTTGTGAAAGTTCATTTCCTTTTAAAAATCCTGTAAAAATTGTATTTTTTGGAAATAAGTGCTTACATTTTTCTAAATATGGACCATCCCCTGTTATAACTAAAGCAACGCTTTCTTGATGTTTTTTGTAAATTTTATAATAGCTTTCACAAAGGATATCCAAATCCTTTTCATAAGACACTCTGCCAACATAAAGAAAAACAGTTTTACTTGCAATTCCAAGATGCTTTCTAAGAAAATCACTACGATTTCGCGGATGAAAATTTATATAATCAATTCCTCGAGAAAGTATTTTAGTATTATATACGCCATGACTCAGTAGCAACTTTTGTGCGGCAGTTGAGGGACAGAGTGTAATATTGTTTTGAGAATGAAACCACTTCAAATAATTCCAAATTGTCTCTTTCAAGAAATTTATATTATAATATTTTGCATATTGCGAAAAATTAGTGGTATAGGTTGATATCGTTGGTATGTTGTGTTTTTTTCCGTAGTTAAGCCCTGCAATTCCTAAATTAAATTCGGTCATAATATGGATTATCTCTGGCTGAAATGCCGAAAGTGCTGATGATATTCTGCTTGTATTTGGTATGGCAACTCTATTTTCAGGGTATATTATAAATTTAACACTAAAGAACCGTTCAATATTATGATCCTCTAATTCAGCATTATATTTGGGGACAAAAATTTTATATTCTATCCCCACCGTATCATAATATTGAATTAGCTTGGTTAACGTATTGGTTACTCCATTAATTTGTGGTAAATATGTATCCGCAAACAAAGCTACTTTCATGATTTTCCTCCCTGTGCAAACATAAATTTATAAAGAATCTGTTCGGATTCCTCGCTTAGGTCAGAAGCATACTTACTAAAATAAATAATAGAATCACAAATCCAGACACTCGCCATTAATGCGTATTCAACATCCATTTCCATGTGGTGTATCTGTGAAAAATAAGCCATACGCATTTCTAATATCATAGACTCAATGTTTTTTCTCGGTTCTTTCGTACTTGATAATAATTCATTTTTAAAATTATTTTTCAAGTGAAATAGACTCATATGAAGCCTAATTTCATATAAAAAATGATGTAATTTTCTGTCATGAAGTTCTTCACTTAAATGATAAAAACAAAAGAAATCAGATATATAATGACAAATTTCTCCTAAGCGTACAGAATAATCTTCTATCGACATTTCCTTGTTTCTAAGCTGATTGGAATACTCGCAAACAGTATCAAGACACTTTTCAAGAGTATGATGATTTCGTTTCGATGAGGGTAAATCTGGTTTAATATTTCCATATGAAAATGCGCGTTGATTTAATTCTACCTCATTTGCTAAATGTTGATATAAAACTTTAGATATAAAAAGATGTGTAAAAAAATACATTTACCTACCTCCTTGAGTAATTTGTTATCGTTGTACTATAATTTTACTACAAGTAGGGGTAAATTATATTTAATTGTGTGTTAATTCTTATTTATATCTATGTAAAATACCAAGATAATATTGTATTAATGTCTTTTGTGTTCTGTTATTGTTGGCTGTGTATAATCAAGATTTAGAGCATCTGCAACCGCAGCCATAATTCCATTGCTACTATAGGTAGCACCTGAAACCGCATCTACACTAACGTCCTGATTGGTTATAATTTCTTCTATTACTGTATCAGAAGCTCTTTCAAAATATCTTTGATCATCTATGTAAGAAAGAATCGTAATATCTGTAATTGCTCCGTCTGACACAGTTACACTTACTGTAGTCTCGCCACGAAATCCAGTTCCACTTCCTTCATAAGTACCATCTTGTACCTCAGCAAGGGTTCCCGTTTCCGAAGTATCTTCTGCCACACTTTCCGTGGTAGTTTCCTCCTCTTGCAAATCAGTTACATCTTCTGTCGTTTCAGTGTCCTCTGTCGTTACACTTTCTTGCGTAGTTTGTGTTTGTACTGTTTCACTTATAGTTGTTGAACTAGCGCTTGTAGTTGTTGAACTAGCGCTTGTAGTTGTTGAGCTATCTCCTGTAGTCGCTCCTGATAATGCGTCTGTGACTGCATCAATCAAACCATTACTACTATAGGTAGCACCTGAAACGGTATCAACATCCGAAGATTGTGTTGTAATAATATCTGAAAGTATTTGATTTGAAGCTCTGTTAATATAATTACTATCATCATTTGTTGATATAATCTCAATATTAGTGATTATACCTCCTAAAACCGTAACTCCAACCGTAGTTTCACCTCGAAATCCATCGCCTGTTCCTTGATAAGTACCATCTATCCACATCGCACTCGCTTTATCACTTTGTGTTCCCGTTATTGCGATATTACTTAAACTGTTTGAAGACAAAGATAGTTGATCATTGTAAAATGTTCCAAGATAAACTGCTCCTGCAATTAATGCACAAGACGTCGTGCCTACCACAGCACTATTTACATTGACATCTGTTATTTCTAAATGAGGATTTGCTCTTGGACATACACTGATACATGACATACAATTGATACATTCTCCATTATGAATTTTATCAACTTTTTTTAAATTGATTCCCATGCTACATTTCTTTGTACATAACGAACATGCTCCACATTTCCCCCGCTTCTTCACAATAGTAAGTGGTCTAATTGTACTAATAATAGCAAAATATGCTCCCAGTGGACAGAAATAGCGACAAAAAAATCTTTCTATTATAAAAGAACCTGTAATTATTCCAACTAACAAAATCAATGACACCAACCACCCCTGTATAAGTTCAGAAAGTGATGGCCAATTTCCAAGGGATAATAACATTCCAAACAAATCCCATGGACTTACGCCACTCGGAATCGTGGTTATCTGCAATCCCCATACGGAAACAATGAGCCCAAATAAAATAATGTATTTCATTAACTTTAGTATATAATCCAATACTTTAGGAATGTTAGTGTTTTTCTTATATAATTTACTTCTTATTCCGTATATAAAATCTCCCATACTTCCGAATGCACACATCCATCCACAGAAGAATCTACCAGAAAAAGCTGTTACTATTGTTACTACCATCAATAAAATGATATCTGGAATTAAATTTGCAAATTCTCCTGATGGATGTACTATTTCTACAACTATATTATGTAAGCTCTGAAAAATATTAATAAATAAAGCTGGTATTAATAAAAAACACGTTATTTGAACTGCTATTTTAAAATATTTTATCATTTTGTTATTTTTTTTCTTTATTGGAGGGGTCATTTTATATCATTCCCTTTCTTGTTTTCAAAATTAGCTTTAAAATTTAGTTTCTCACCTGTAAATCCTTTTGTTGCATACATCTGTCCATTATTCAAAAGATATAGCACCTCAACACCCAAACTATTTACAAAATTAATTCCTCTGTCCATGCCCATTACAAACAATGCTGTCGTTAGCGCATCCAATTCCATTCCACTAGCACCCACTGCCGACACACCAAGTACTCCTGATTGCGCTGGTTTGAGTGATTGCGTATCAAGTATGTGATGATATGTAATCCCCTCCTTGATAAAAAAGCGTTCATTCACTGCCGAGGTTACTAGTGCTGCATCATTTAATTCAATACTTCCCACACTTTTTCCTCTTTTATCTAATGGATTTTGTATCCCAACTCTCCATGGACTTCCATTTGGTTTTTTGCCTATTGTTATAATCGTACCACCAAAATTTAAGATACCACTTTCCACTCCAGCCTCAAGAAGCTTTTTTTGAATTATGTCAGCTGCATATCCTTTCGCGATCCCACCCAAGTCAATGGATTGTCCTTTTTTCTTTAGAAAAACTTGATTCGTTTTCTTATCAATGCTCAGTAATCTGTAATCAACAAGTGGTTTCACTTTCGCTAATTCACTCTCAGTTGGTATCTGCTCTTCTTTATGTCCGATCCCCCATAATTTAACAGCCGGTCGAATCGTAATATCAAATGCTCCCTCTGATATTTTCGAAAAATGCAAAGCCCTATCCAATACTGTAATAACCGTCTTGCTTACCTTCACTGGTTTAATTCCTGCATTCTGATTTATGTTTGAAATTTCACTGGTTGGCTTAAACATTGACATTAAATCATCTAGATCATAAGCATGCTCCACCATCTGATTCAATACTTCTTCTGAAATATTACTTTCGATTTTCATATGGTTCATTGTGCCAAATGCATAAAATGATTTTTCCATAAAAGCTCCTATTCAATTCATCCAAAACATTATTATTAGTTGTAATTATCTAGTCTTATTATAGTTACCTTTCAATTACTGTTTCACTTTACCAAAGGACTCTAAATAAAAAGATGATTAAATCTAAACATTTTATAAACATTTTAATACACAGTGTAAACTTGGGTTTCATAGCAGCATACTTAATATCCGCATCGTGTGCCATTTATATTATAGAGAAGTTCAAAAACTTTCTTATAATATAAAAAACCATGCATCCTAAGTTTGCATGGTTTTCTTGTAACGATTCAGTACCTTCATAGTTACCGCTATGCGATGCACATAAAATGTAATAGTATTGCATTTTGGCGCTATAAAACTCGGGCTTTTGCTACGCAAAACACCTCGCGTTAGTGGGTACTGAATCGTTACATTTTTTTTCTATATTATAATCATTTAATCTGTATCCAGCTCCCCAAACCGTTTCTATTACTTGTGGATTACTAGTATCTTCCTCAATTTTTTCTCTAATGCGATTAATATGAACCGTTACAGTAGCGCTATCGCCCACGTAATTAAATCCCCATATTTTTTCAAAAAGCTGATCCTTTGAAAATACAATATTAGGATTCATCGCTAGAAATTTCAATAATTCAAATTCTCGATTTGGAAATTTAATTTCCACTTCTCCTCGATATACTCTATACGCCAAAACCATAATCTTTAAATTACCAATATGTATTGTCTCATCTTGTATTACTGTATCTTGAATCTCTTTATTTTTCGGGCCACCACCAACTAATCTAGTATATCTGCTTAAGTGAGATTTAACTCTTGCCACCAATTCTGCCGGATCGAATGGCTTCGCTATATAATCATCAGCACCAAGACCTAATCCTCTGATTTTGTCGACCGACTCCGTTTTAGCTGTAACCATTAAAAGTGGAATATCTATTTTGTCACGCACTTCCCTGCAGATATCATAACCATTGCACCCTGGAAGCATTAAATCCAATAACACTAAGTCATATTCACCTGTCAAAATTGCTTCTACTGCCTTGCTCCCCTCCTGAATCAGCTCGGTCTCGAATCCACTTATTTCCAAGTAATCTTTTTCAAGCATAGCTATTTCTTTATCATCTTCTACAATTAGAATCTTACTCATTCTATATCCCGCCTTTCCTTTGACAATGTTATAATGAATTTTAACCCATTATCATTTTCTGCTCTAATTTTTCCGCCATGCGCTTCCACAATATACTTCGCTATATATAAACCCAGACCATTTCCATCACCGTTTTTCTTACTTCTTGACTCATCTGCGCGAAAGAATTGCTCAAATAAATGAGGAAATTTATCTGGTTGCATTCCTTTTCCATTGTCCAATACTGTAATGATTTCACTTATATTATCGTTTGTAACTGAAATTTTTATTTCCAATAAATCCACATTTGCATATTTCAAACTATTTTCAACCAAATTTGTCAATACTCTATGCATTTGTTCTTTATCAATATTTACCGGATGCAATCCTTTTGATATATCAATATAAATCTTTGCACCTTTCGTATCTAAATCATCCTTGCACCCTTCTGCAAACATTCTAACAAATTCGCTTAAATCTACCTCCTGCTTTAAATATGGCATATTTCCTGTTTCCATTTTTGAAAAGTAAAACAATCGTTGTAATAATATATCCATTTCACAGGCTTTCGAGTATGCAATATCGAGATATATTTGTTGCTTTTGTGGTGTATCTGCGATTCCATCTTTTATACCTTTTATATAGCCTTTCACCGATGTTAACGGAGTTCGCAAATCATGTGAAATACCTGATATCATATCTGTTCTTGCCTTTTCATATTTGAGAATTTTGTCCTTTTCTTCTAACAAATGACGTTGCATGCTGTTAAAAGATGAGCATACTATCTCAAATTCATCTTCACCTGCGTAACTAATTGGCTGTTTCAAGTCGCCATCTTCAATCCTCTTTGCAGCATCCATCATTTTATCAACTGGTATCATAATTCGCTTAACCAGTCTCTTGGTAAAAAGCTGACTAATTCCTATAATAACACAAATTGCAGCAACCCCAATAAGAATATAACTTATAATAAAGGATTTAAAATGACCATGCATCACTTCAAACCATAAGTTCTTCTTCGTGGTATGAACCGCCAAAATATCATATATATGATTATCTACTGTAAATGTTTTCCCTACCACCGTCAAGGATTCCCATGTATACACCGTCGCATGGTCTCCATAAAAGCTCATAGAATTCACATGATTTTTCAATTCTCCATCACCATGTTCCACGTTTGAATATATAATGTCTTTGTCTTTTAATACATATGTTTTATACCCAAATTCCAAAAGATTTTCACTTAACGTTTGATAATTGAATAAACTCTCGGATGGTTGCTCAAACAAACATTGCACCTTATATACATTCTTTTCCAACTTACCCTTTACTGTTTCTGCATTAAGATATTCATTTTCAAATAAATTTAATAATATTCCACTAATAGCAAGCAATACAATTAGTGCCCCTAAAACCATCGATGTATTATAAATAAAAATACGCTTTTTTATTTTCATAGTAATCTCGCTCCAGTCTTCAAACTGCTCTATAAATAATATTCATATGTAACTTTTTTACATTTCTAATTGCTATTACATTTAATATTTACTTTCATTTGATATGGCTGGCCCTTATAGTTTGTGTGACTTTTAGAACTCTAGCAACACTTATTGTCCGACTTCAATAATTTTTTCTATAATATCCATATAGTCACCACAATATTCTTCATATACACTTGTTACTGCTTCTCTAAATCTTTCCTTTTCTTTTGGTGACAACTCTATTACTTGCACACCATTTTCAACAATAATTTCTCTCGATTGTTTTTCTCTTTCTACCCACACGGCTCTTTCATATACAGCAGATTGTTCTGCACAGGACCGAATGATTTCTTGATCTTCTTGTGTTAATTTATCCCAAGTGGATTGAGAGCACAACTGTACTTCCGGTACACGGGTATGTTCATCCATCGTACAATATTTTGCTACTTCATAATGACTTGATGACTCATATGATGGCCAATTGTTTTCAGCACCATCAATAATACCCGTCTCTAGTCCTGAATAAACGTCACTGTAAATAATTGGCACTGCAGTTGCTCCTAAAGCTTCAACCATACTTATCATTAAATCTGACTCCTGTACACGAATCTTTAGTCCTTTCATATCTTCTAATGATTTTATTGGTCGTTTGCTATTATAAAAATTACGTGCACCTGCATCATACCACGATAATGCCACCATTTGAAAACCATTGATAGAATTCAAGAAATCATCTCCAATTTCCCCTTCTAATACCTTCCACATATGTTTTGAATCATTATAAAGATAAGGCATCTGTAACACATTTAATTTAGGAATAAGCTCTGAAAATGTCGTTAATGAAACCCTAGAAAAATCAATACCTCCGTATTGAATCTGTTGAATGACTGATTTCTCATCACCTAGCACCCCATCAGCCTGCACAATAATCTGTATTTTTCCATTTGTTTTTTCTTCTACTAATTCTGCGAATTTGTAAGCACCTAGTGTAGTAGGATAATCATCTGGCTGATTTTCTGCGTAAGTAAATACAAATTCTGGCATCTGCTCTTTTGTCTGGATAATTCCAGTATTGGTTAGCAAAACTACTATAATTAAAATACAGAATAAATTTAGTATTATTTTTATCTTCATATATTTTATCACCTTATGATTTTATAGATAATGAACTGTCAAATGAACACTCTTATATACCTCTAATAAAATATTGCTATCCTCAAGTGATTATCTTATCTTCCTAACACTTTGATTCGATACTCACTTGGAGTAATGCCTTCTATGCGTTTAAATACCTTGGTAAAATAATTAGAATCTCTATAACCAACCTTGTCACTGATATCTTTTACATTAATAGTAATATCAACTAAAAGCTTTTTCGCCTTTTCTACCCTGAATTCCGAAAGATATGTCGTAAAGCTTTTATCAAAATATCGTTTGAAAAGTTTGCAAAAATAAGCATCAGAATAATTCATTGCTTCTGCAACATCTTGCAGTGAAATATTTTCTACATAATGGTATTGAATAAACTGTAGAATCACTTCCTGCGCAAAATTAACCCTGATAGGTTCTATATTTTCTATCCCTATTTCTGCTATCTCTTTTCTATTAAGTACTTCCGTAGCCATCTCTATTTTCTGTTCATCAACCAATCTCATAGCTTCCTCAAGTACAGCTATTATTTCCTCGTCGGAACTAGGTTTTAACAGATAATCCAACGCTTTCACAGTGATAGCTTTCTTCGCATACAAAAAATCATCAAATGCTGTCAAAAAAATAATACTACAATTTTTATCTTGTTCTCTCATTTTTTCCGCTGCCTCCAAGCCATTAATTCCAGGCATTTCAATATCCAATATTACAATATCAAATTTTTTAGTTTCAAACAGTTCAACAGCCTCTCTTCCATTTACTGCCTGAATAATTTCCAGCTGATTCTTAAATTCATTTTTAATTATTTGACATATAACTGTTCTTTCAATTGGTTCATCATCTGCAATTAGCACACGATACATATTATGCCTCCTATTTGATTTGTGGAATCTTTATTCTTACCACTGTTCCTATATTATTTTTACTAAATATTTCAACCTCACCATCTACGTACATTCCATGTACTCTTTTATATATATTTCCAAGACCAATCCCCGTTTTGGCTGTATTCCCTTGTTTCAAAGCATGTCTTAGTTCCGCTAAAACTTCTTCTGACATTCCTATTCCTGAGTCTGCAATTGTAATCAAAATATTCTTTGATTTCATCCTGATGCGTATACTAACCTTTCCGCCTTCTTCTTTTTTTGAAAGTCCATGTATAATTGAATTTTCTACTAAAGGTTGAAAAGAAAAAGTTGGCACCATGACGGTGTTAACATCCACCTTACAGTCAATATCAAAACTGATTCGGTTACCAAAACGCATTTGTTGTAAGAACATATAATCCTTAACAACTTGTAACTCTTGTGCTAGCACAACTTCCGTTTCTGGAGTCTTCAAATTGTAGCGAAATATGGTGCTTAATGCCTTTATCATTTTTTCTGTTGTAGCAGCATCCTCTAATTTTGCCATACCCGCAATCACATTTAATGTATTAAACAAAAAGTGTGGATTGATTTGACTCTTTAATAATTCGAGATTTGTAGTTTCTAAATGTTTTTCTACTTCAATTTTCTCTAATTCTTCTTTGTGTAATAAATCTAGCATTTTTCTTTTTTCTTCTAATGCTGTAATATATTGACCAGTAGCATATTTCATCTTATTAAATGCCTTAACCAGTTCTCCCATTTCATCTTGGTTCTCAACTGTTATATCTTCAACAAAGAAATCATTCGATGCTATTTTCTTAGAAGCTCTAACCAAAGTCATAATTGGTAAAATCAAAGTTTTATTCATAATGCTTGCCAAACTAATCATCGTACTTACTAACAATATTCCAACTACTAATACGATTGGTGGAACCCTCCTCAAATTTTGTACTTTTCCCAAATACACATCATTTCCTTCTTCTAGCGTATATCTCATAAGTATTCTTGCGTAATCTTGTAAATATTCCTGCATATCATATACTTTATATAGCTCATTAATATAAGCTTGATTTTCATCATTTATTGCAAGAACATAATCTCTTTTCTTTACATAAGTCTCATAATTATTTCTAATTGACCATGTCTTTGCATATCTTTTAACATTCATAGATGTATAATCATAAGGGAGCTTCAATACCGCCCGACTCGTTAGATCAAAGGCGATTTCCATTTGGATTTGATTCTCCTCACTTGGATTTTTAATGTATGCTTTAAAGCAACTGCTTTCCGCTTCTATTGCATCCATAAAATCGCTACTTTGAGAATTTTCTTCCAATATCATCTTAAAATCATTCAATGAATAATTCAAAATCCAAATATCAAACATAACTGATACAAAAATGATTAAAAATACAACACCTGTAAAAACCTCAATTTTTTTCTTTATAGTTAAAGAAATCCATTTTGCGTGCAGTTTTTTCTTACACGTATTTATTCCCATTGTATTGTTCCCTTCATACACAACTCTAATTAAATAATTAAACTCTTGTTATTATTGTACCAAATCGCTGGCGCGATGGCTAGCCTAGGTACGTGTTTTCCTCTGCATTTTTCCTAATCTAAAGTTTTTTTTAATATAAAAAATAGTAGCGTTTTTTTAATATATGTTTTATTGTTGAATCACCACAAAGCAACTTTTAAACATAATCTAATAACTACTACTATTATGCCTATTGTACTATGTATTTTCAAACTCAACAATTATATCTTTTTAATTCGTGGACCTCCTCTGAAGTGTTTTTTAGCTTAGTTCCCACAAACACTACATTTCAGGAGGATATTTTAATGCAAAAATATTTAAATACTTACAGAGAAATGATTTCTCTTCGCGGTCTTACCAACCATACGATTAAGTCTTATTCTACTTACCTTAGTTCTTATTTAGAGTATTTGGAAACCAATCTACACAAACTTCCAGAAGATGTTTCATGGCAAGAGCTTAGGGACTATATTTCTTTTATTCAAGTAGAACGCAATCTATCAGACAGAACTATGAATGCCTGTATTTCTCAAATTCGTTTTTTTACCCTTTATGTTCTTCATAAACCTTGGGATCCTTATCAACTTCCTATGCGTAAGTTTGATTCGTATTTACCGTTTGTTCCAACGAAAGCTGATGTTTTGACTTTTATTTCTACATTGCCTGACCTAAAACAAAAAGCTATGGTATCTCTCCTATATTCTGCTGGACTTCGCATTGGTGAAGTTTGTTATTTACAGTACAAAGATATTGATCGTAAAAATATGAGAATTCACATCACTCATGGAAAGAATCGCTCCGACCGTTATGCTATTCTTTCTACTCAGGCACTTTCTATTCTTACACAATATTGGTTTGCCTTTGGCAAACCAATGCACTGGCTGTTTCCAAAACAATTCAAGCACAGCGATAAACCTATTGATACTTATTATCTTTCCTGGCATATTCATGCCCACGAAAAATCTCTGGGTTGGGAGCCACGTTTGACTTGCCATTCATTTCGCCATGCCTTTGGTACTCACTTGTATGAAAATGGCACTGATTTATTAACAATTAAAGCTTTGCTTGGTCATAAATCTTTGACTTCCACAACTATTTACGTCCAATTAGCTTCCAACGGTATTAGTCGCTCCATTAGTCTATTTGACTGTCTTGAGGATTCAATTCATGCATAAAATACAGGAAATTTTTAACTTGTCTTATAATGAATACTGTAAGCACTTTAATCCTACTATAGAGCAAAATAAAGCTGCTTTTTCTATTATGAGTTGCAAATCTGGCAAGCTTGGTTGCAATATTAGCATTTGTGATGATTGTGGTCACTTTGAAACTCATAATAATTCTTGTCGTAATCGTCATTGCCCTTGCTGTCAGGCTATATTAAAAGAACTTTGGATTGATAAGCGCAAATCAGAAGTAATTCGCGGTAAGTTTCTTGCTCGACTGCAAGAAGCTTATGCTGCGAATAAACTTACCTTTTCTTCTTCCTGTAAAGAATTACGCAATTCTTATAATTGGAATGAGTTTAGAGATTCTCTTTATACAAAGCAGTGGATTCCATTTATTAAAGAAACCTTCAACGGCTTTGGTAATGCCATCGATTATCTCGGCAGATACACTCATCGCATTGCTATTAGTAACTCTAGAATCAAAACGGTTACGAATACACATGTTACCTTCACTGCAAAAGATTATCGAACAAATGACACAAATGACATTACGATTACTCACGTAGAGTTTATTCGTCGTTTTCTTATGCATGTACTTCCTAG
>JBGUEQ010000066.1:0-18816 GCA_041821265.1 Lachnotalea sp.
TTTGTTTCTTGCTTTTGTTCACTTCTTTTGCGCTTGTCTTTTTGTTTTTATATTCTCATATGCTTTTGCTTTAGATATATTTTACTGCTGCACGCTCAATCTCTAAGCCCTTTTTGTATCGCTCCATAAACATTTCAAAGCCTTCTACATCTTTAGCATCTGGTTTTATTTCTTCTGATACACAATTTGCAAATACTTCTAAAGTTAAAAATTGTGCAAGACTTTCAACACTTGATTTGTTTGCACTCGTGTAAGCCGCAAGTAATGCGATTCCCCATGCGCCACCTTCTCCTGCTGTTTCCATTACAGAAACTGGAACTCCTGCTGCACCAGCTAATATTTTCTGGCCTACTGTCTTTGTTTTAAATAGTCCGCCATGTCCTAAAATCTGATCAATTTGTACATACTCCTCTTTCATAAGAATATCCAGTCCTATTTTCATGGCTGCTAGTGCGGTAAATAAATGTACCCTCATAAAATTAGCAAGATTAAACTGACTTTCTGGATTTCTTACAAAAAGAGGTCTTCCCTCCGAAAATCCAGTCATATGTTCACCTGAATGGTAGCAATATGACAAGAGACCCCCACAGTCTTTATCACCTTCTAGTGCCTTATTGTAAAGCACTTCAAATAATTTATCATTATCTATCGTAACTCCAAACGCTTCGATTGACTCTTTAAAAATGTTGATCCAAGAATTCAAATCCGTTGTACAGTTATTCGAATGAGCCATAGCAACTAAATCTCCTGCTGGAGTCGTTACTAAATCAAGTTCTTCATGTAGTTTCGATAATTCCTGCTCTAATACAATCATTGCAAACACGGAAGTTCCTGCCGAAACATTTCCAGTTCTTTTTGCAACTGTATTAGTTGCTACCATTCCAGTACCTGCATCACCTTCTGGAGGACACATAGGAATTCCAGCTTCTAGCTTACCCTCTGGATCCAGGATACTTGCCCCCTCTTCGGTTAAAAACCCTGCATTTTCTCCCGCTACTAATACCTGCGGAAGAATATCTTCTAACTTCCATTCATAACCTTTTTCTGATACAAGTGTATCAAACTGATTTAACATCACAGCGCTATAATCTTTTTTCTTCATATCAATTGGAAACATTCCAGACGCATCCCCAATACCAAGAATTTTATTTCCAGTAAGTTTCCAATGAACATACCCCGCAAGTGTTGTAACAAATTTAATCTCATTTACATGCGCTTCGTTATTTAAAATTGCTTGGTATAAGTGAGCAATGCCCCATCTTTGTGGAATATGGTATTGAAATATATCCGTTAGCTTCTCTGAAGCATCCTGTGTAATATTGTTTCGCCATGTTCTAAAAGGTACCAAAAGCTCGTTATTTTCATTAAATGGTAAATATCCATGCATCATAGCACTGATTCCGATTCCGCCCAGCTTAGAAATAGTAATTCCATATTTTTCATGAATATGATCCGTTAAATCCTTGTAGCAGCCTTGTAATCCCTTCCATATTTCCGCATCATCATAAGTCCAAATTCCATCAACTAGCTTGTTTTCCCATTCGTAGCTACCACTTCCAATCGGATTATGATTATCATCTATTAATACTGCTTTGATACGTGTAGATCCAAATTCGATTCCTAATACCGCTAACCCATCTTGAATACATTTTATTTCGTTACTGTCCATTTTGCACCCTCTCTATATAACTGTATCGTTTTACTGATTGAAGTTCAATTCTCTAGGCTCGAAAATATGCACTAAATTCAAAACACCTTATTAAGTGCTCTAGGCTTATTTAAATGCAATTGAATTCCATCTAAGTTCGTTCTTGAAGTTTCTTATTGTGGTATCTTTATCAATTACAACACTTTCAATTCCCATAGCTGCTGCCCAATCTTCCATCTGCTCTACAGTTAGGTCATATGAAAATGCAGTATGATGTGCTCCACCTGCTAATATCCACGCTTCTGCACCTGTTGCTAAACTTGGCTCTGGTCTCCAGAATGCTGAAGCTACTGGTAATTTAGGCATTGGAATATCTTGAGACATACATTCCACCTCATTAATAATCAGTCTGAATCTATTTCCCATATCTACTAGTGATGTTGCAACTCCTTTTCCTGGTTTTGAAGTAAATACCAAGCGAGCCGGATCT
Source organism: Lachnotalea sp. (assembly GCA_041821265.1). Classification (GTDB taxonomy): domain Bacteria; phylum Bacillota; class Clostridia; order Lachnospirales; family Lachnospiraceae; genus Lachnotalea. The sequence goes on from JBGUEQ010000066.1 coordinate 2,139, forward strand.
TCTCTGTTACCCATGGAAAGAGGTGACACCTTAATTCCTGGTTTTACATTGCTAATACTTGGACAAACCTCTAACATATGTGACTGAAGGATTCCTTCTTTACCAGGTACAAGGTTGTAGGTGTAATCTTCCATAAATGAAGTACCCTTTGCATCCTTGGTTCCTTCTGCCATGAGCTTCATCAAGCGAACCATTGCTGCCGTTTTCCAATCGCCTTCTCCACCAAATCCATATCCTTTTTCCATCAATCTTTGAATTGCTAGTCCTGGAAGTTGTTGTAATCCTGATAGCATTTCAAAATTAGTTACAATAGCTTGATAATTCTTCTCTTGTAAGAATTTCTCGAATCCAATTTCAATACCAGCTTGTACTGCTACATGTTTCTTGAATTCTTTTGCATCTCTACCTTCTAGCAAAATTTCGTATTTATCATAATATTCTTCTACTAATGCATTAATATCACCTTCTGATACAGCCTGAACATATTCAGCAATATCTGAAATGTTATATGCATCTATTTCCCAACCAAATTTGATATGAGCTTCTACCTTGTCGCCTTCTGTAACTGCAACATTTCTCATATTATCGCCAACTCTAAGCACTCTAATATGACTACTTTCCATAATACCAATAGCGGTTCTCATCCATGATGAAATTCTTTCTTGAACCTTTTTGTCATCCCAGAAACCAACGATTACTTTTCTTTCGATTCCCATTCGGCTTACAATATGTCCAAATTCTCTATCTCCATGCGCTGATTGATTTGTATTCATGAAATCCATATCAATAGAATTGTAAGGTATTTCCTGATTAAACTGTGTATGTAAATGTAGTAATGGTTTTCTGTACTCTTGAAGTCCTAGAATCCATGATTTTGCTGGTGAAAATGTATGCATCCATGTAATAACTCCTGCACATGTATTATCTGCATTGGCATCATTAAACGTTCTTCTAATTGACTCATTATCAATCAAAGTTGGTTTTAATATAACCTCAAAAGGTAGTACACCTGACTTATTTAAACCTTCTACCATAATTCTTGAATGCTCTGTTACTTGGTTAAGACACTTATCCCCATATAAGCTCTGTGAACCTGTTGCAAACCAAAATTTGTACTGCTTTCCTGCCTTCATTGTAAAATCCTCCTTTTTTTATGAGAATGGAAATGTTTTAAAATTCCCATCCTAATCAAGCGAAAATATTGCTCTCGCTTCACTTCTCGTTTAATATTTTAACCGAATTACGTTTGGTAATCTCTGGCTCAAATTCATAGTTTGCATCCAAAATCTCACCTTTAATCATTTTTATCAAATTGGTTGCTGCCATTTTACCAAGCTTAATCGTTGGATGTGCAACCGATGTAAGTGGAACCTCGCAATTTACTGCAATGTCTGAATTATCTATACTTACAATGGATAAATCCTTAGGTACCTTTATGTCATGTTTTCCACAAATTTTAACAACTGCCTGGGCGACCTCATCGTTATAACAAATACAACCCGTTGTGTCTTTCAATCGTTTTAACACCCGTTTGGATTCTAATGTAAGCCCTCTTAAATCTTCTGTATCAATCCACAGTACATTTTCATCAAATAATCTTAATCTTGCTTCCGATAGAGCCTCTACGTATCCTGCATATCTTAAATGTCCTTGCCTATCATCAGATTTAAAAATAGCTGAGATTCTAGTATGTCCAACTTCTATTAAATATTGTGTTGCTTTATAACCAGCTACCTTATCATTTAACACTACGTGTGGAATTTGAATCTCTGGATAATAACTGTTGAAAAATATTGCTGGTATATTCCGTTTTACTATTTCATTATATAATTCAACATTTGGATTTGGAATACCGCTTTTGGTTGGCTCCACAATGATTCCGTCTACCATGTTTCTGTCTAATATATTCTTAATTACATTGTATTCCTTCTCCACACTATTGTGGGTAAATGCTATTTGAAGGGTATAACCAGCATCAGATATTACTTCTTCCATTCCTTTTAATATACTAGGAAAAATATAATCATCAACATAAGTCGTAACTACAGCGATATTCATTGTGTTCTCCATTCTTTTCCTATTAAACACATTACTGATATATGTACCACTTCCTTGACGTTTTTCGATAATTCCGTCTTTTTCCAATATACTAATGGCATGTCTTACTGTCTGACGACTTAATTCAAACATTTCCGTCAATTCATTCTCTGAATTAAGTTTCTCCCCTGGTTTAATGCTTCCGCTTTCTACCCGCGACTTTACCCATTCTACAATCTTCATGTATTTTGGCTGCTGTTTCATTCAATGCTCCTTCAAAAGTACTTATATTTTCATTTCTATATTATTATTTATTTTAATTTACTTTTTGTTTATATTAACAATATATAACAAAACGCCCTTACTTGTCAATACAATTAACTTCTTTTACCGAAAGTTGTATTTGTTTTATTAAATAACTTGTATTAATATTTTGTACAATTAATCGTCATACTTGTATTTACAAGTTCGTTTTTTGTTTATCTAGCTTGAAGAAAACTCTAATTTTTATATTTAACTATACTTAATATTTATAAAGTTTACGTTAATTTTATTTGCACCTCAAAGATTTTTTTATATTTAATATTATGGTAATATATTTATTGCTTTTTAATCACTATACTTAAAACTATATCAAATTAAAGAAAGGTCGTCTATTATATGAAGGGATTAAAATTAGGTGCAAAAATCACCACTCTTTTAACTGTAATAACTATTCTGGCACTGGGTATTTCTGGTATTCAATCTGCGACTACACAAAAAAAATTAATTGAGAATCAACTCAATTATACCACCAGTGAGTTAACTTCTACGCTCTCACAAAAAGTAGATAGTTTCTTAGCTTCCAATTTATCTGTTTTAAAAGCTACAGCAACTTTTGAAGATATTAGTGGTTCTGATTTGGCTAAACAAAAACAAATATTATCTTCAATACAGAATGAATATATCGATTTTGCATTATTATTTATTACCGATTCCACAGGGCAACAACTTGTTCGTTCTGATGAGAGCGAGTTAAACAACAATTCAGACCGTGAATATTTTCAAATAGCGATGACAGAAAATAGGGCTTACATTAGTGATGTACTTATTTCCAAAACCACGGGAAAACCTGCTGTTGTAATTGCAATACCCATTCACGATACTTCGGGAAATGCAATTGGTATATTGGCAGGTACTTTAGATTTATCAATAATTGAAAATTACCGAAGTGCAATTAAATTTGGCGAAACTGGATATGCCTTTATCACAGACTCAAACGGTTTGATTTTATCTCATCCAAATGAACAAATGCAAACCGATCAAACAGACGTTTCCGATATACCTATTGTAAAAAGTGCTTTATCTGGTGAGACAGGTACTATGACATATACATACGATGAGGAAAAAAAATTTGGAGCCTATACTTCAATCCCAAGTACCGGGTGGAGCGTTGTGGTTAGCCAAACACAGGCAGATGCTTATAGCCCTATGCAATCAGCTGTTATAAATACAATTATCATCACCATTGGCGTATTATTTTTTGCTATTATTTTGACTTTAATTCTCTTAAAGAGAATGATTAAACCACTTATTACCCTAACTAAAAATGCACAACAGTTAGCACAAGGTGACCTATCAAATGAAGTAAAAGTAAAGTCTAAAGATGAAATTGGAGCGTTAGCAAACTCCTTTGAAGAAATGAGAAAAAATTTGGTAACTCTTGTTCAGCAAATTTCTCACTCTTCTAATGAAGTTATGATGTCTTCTCAAAATGTTTTGCAATCAACTCAAAATGCTGATAATGTTGCAAAACAAATTGCTGTTACGACCGGAGAACTCGCAGCGGGAAGCGAAGATCAATCCAAAAACATTCAGGACACCGCACTTTCCTTAAATGAAATTTCAAAATCAATTGATAAGATTTCTGATAATAGTACTCAATCGTTTAAATCGTCAACGAGTGCAACCAACTTGGTAAACAACGGTGTTTCCATTGTAAAAGAACAAAATAGCCAAATGGAAGAAACCACAAATGCCGTAAATCAAGTGTCCAACGTTATTTCCACTCTGAATACTAAAACTGTTGAAATTGGTAATATTGTTGAAGTAATTAGAGGAATTTCACAACAAACTAACCTTTTATCTCTTAATGCCAGCATTGAAGCCGCTCGAGCCGGTGAACAGGGAAAAGGTTTTGCGGTAGTTGCAGATGAAGTACGTAAATTAGCAGAGGCTTCCCAAAGTTCAACACAACAAATCCAAGAAATTATTGAAGATATACAGCAGACTTCACTAACCGCCGTAAAGAGTGCAAGTTTAGCCAAAGATGCTATGTCATTGCAAAACAAAGCAGTAGAAAATACATCAAAAATATTTAGTGAAATTCTTGACATAGTTCATTTAATTGAAACTCAAATTCATGATATATCGGAAACCACTGTACAGGTAAAAATGGAAAGCAAAACAATTTCAAATAATATTGAAAATATTTCCGCAATGTCAGAAGAAACAGCTGCCAGCACCGAGGAAGTGACCGCATCAACTGAGGAACAAAGTTCATCAATTTCATATATTTTAGAAGAAGTTGAAAACTTAAGTGCACTTGCGGATACTTTACAAAAATCAACAAATCTTTTTAAGTATTAAACTACAGTGTGAATGATTAAACCATAAATAAAGTGCTACTCCTTGAATTTAAAAATTCAAGAAGTGGCACTTTATTATTTACAAGGTAATCACAGTTATCCTCTTTTTATTTCGTTTATAATCTAGCTCTAGTTACACAATCTATTTTTCTATTTCAAAGACATACGAATATATTTTTGAACGTTATCATAAGTAATAGGTTGATATGGAATATATACATACTTATTATCAATCAAGTTAATATTTTCTGGAAAATCTTTATGCAACGCAAGCGAATATGCCATTTCAACAATGGCCTGTGCCTGTCCACGATAATCATTATAAACCGTTCCTATTAACTCCTTTTTTTTCACACTTTCTAATCCATTTTGGACTCCATCAACTCCAACTATAATGGGATATTGTTCTATTTTGGTATTCTTTAAAGCATCTAGTGCTCCAAGCGCCATATCATCATTATTGGCAAACACAACTTCAATCTCATCTCCGTATTCTTCTAGCCAAGTTGCCATCTTTGTAGTGGCTTGTGCACGATTCCAATTGGCTATTTCATCCCCCAATTTTTGAAGAGTAAACCCAGCATTGATTACTGTTTTTACAGAATTTTCTGTTCGCACCATGGCATCTTGGTGACCTGGCTCGCCCTCTAACATAACGTATTGAAGCACTCCATCACTATTTTTATCAATTTCATTAAAATTCTTTTTACATGCGTCAACAATGATGTTTCCTTGCATATTTCCGGATTCAGCAGCATCGGCTCCTACGTAATATATTTTATCCCAGCGTTCTAAATCTTCTTGCACTAACTCTCGGTTATAAAATATAATTGGTATATTAGCACTCTTTGCTTTGTCAATTACACCGGATGCATCGGTTCTGTCCACAAGCCCTACACACAACACATCATATTGTTTGTCCACAAAGGTTTCAATTTCATCATTTTGAGTAATCTGACTGCCATTCGCACTTTGAATGTCGAGTGTAATTACAACACCATCATCTAGTTCCTTTTGTTTAGCCAAAGAACTGATTTCTGATATTAACATTGCTATATAAGTATCATATTCATCATAAATGCTTATTCCGATCTTTATCGTTTTTATCTTTTTCGATTCCTCTTGCTGCTTTGAATATTGTTTTACAACAACCAAGAAAATTATTATTATTAAACTAAAAGTAATGCCAGCTCCAATTAACTTTTTCTTCTTATTCACACAAATCCTCCACTCATGCCATTTTTTATGCACATACTGATAGGTGCGAAAGTATATTTTTATACTTCCCTCTTCCTTCATGCGTTTATCACCGCATATATAGATAGATGTGAAATATAGTTTCTTCCACACGTTGCCTCTTAGTATATAATTTGGTTATTTAACAAATGGAAATAATACTCTTTGATTTTCTGGCAAATATAATGTTGTATTTTCCACAACATGATAAGGAATATAATCTGATATTTCGCTTTGTGTATATTGCTTTCCACCTAATAATGTTTTAAGTCCAATATATCCTATGCTAAATTCATCCTGATATAGTAACGTTTTAATTTTTCCATTATCTAAGTAATACACCGCCTTATCTGAATTAGCGATTCCATATATTTTTACTTTTTTATTTAAGTTAATTGAAGCATCTATTGCTGCTTCGAGAGACGAATTGTCTAGAGCCACTACGATATCAACAGCCTCTTGCGTAAGTTCTCTTTGCACAAAAATCATTGCTCTATTTTCGCCTGCTTCTCTTTCCCATGAAGTAATATCACTATAGTTCTCTCTTATTTTTGTATAAAATCCATCATAACGAGCTTTTACACTATCACGTTGCTGATGATCCATTATAATAGCAATTTTAACATTTGAAAGCTCAGCTTCTGTGATGGCTTCTGCTAATTTTTCCCCCATAGTATAATTATCAGCACTTACTAATGTATACTCTTCATTATTTACCCCTGACTCGACACAAACGATTGGAATGGTTTTAGAAGGCATTCGGATTTCCTTTAAATTCATATTGCTGTCATTTGCTGTAAGGAGAATACCATCTGCCCCATTATCAATTTCTCTTTGAATCAGTAATAATTGTTCCGCTGCATTATGTTCTGTCGACATAATCACATAATTTATTTCCGCATTGTCGTCAAGTGCCGCTTGGTCTATTCCTTGTTTGAGGCTTTCCCATCGATCCATGGTATTCCCATATAATATCGCAGATATTTGAGTGGGTTCCACCGCATTGTTACCGCTAAACATATAGATAACAACCGCAATAACTACTGTAACATAGGCGATTCCTGATAATATTAGACTTTTTTTTATTCCTTTCAATGTTCACCCTCCTTAAATTTAACTTTTGGAAGATGAATAATTATTGTTGTTCCTTCATCTAGTTCACTCTCTATTTGCAATCCGTAATCCTCACCAAAATAAAGTTTAATCCTTTGATGAACGTTAATCAACCCAATTCCTGATCCTCTTTTTCTAGCTCTGGTATTATCTGTTAACAGCAATCTTTGTTCCTCTTGGGGTATTCCCATTCCATTATCAGTTACTTTAATGTAGATATCTGATTCTGTTTCATAACTTGTTAAAGTAATAATCCCTTCATCACGCATGGATTCCACTCCATAATAAATTGCATTTTCTAAAAGCGGTTGAACAATAAGCTTAATGGTACTATATTCTTCTATCTTAGAATCTATATTAACTATGAACTGAAACTGATCTTTGAATCTTACTTTTTGTATTTCCATATAACTTTTCGCATGTTCTAATTCATCTTTTATGGAAATAATGTTTTTACCTTTGCTAAGACTGATTCGAAATAGACTGGCTAGCGCTGTAACCATTGCTATCGCATCTGGATAACGTTCCGACTCAACCATCCATACAATGGAATCTAATGTATTATAGAGAAAATGTGGATTAATCTGTGATTGTAACGCGTCAAGCTCACTTTTTCTTTTCTCTTCTTGCTCTTTAACAATATCCTTCATTAGTAGTTTCATCTGGTTTACCATGGAAGTAATCGTTCTTCCAAGATGCTGTATTTCATGAGAACCACCTGTATAAATAATACGATTCAGATCTCCATTTTCTAAATCTTTAACAGACTCCTCAAGCTTCCTAATTGGATTTGTTACCTTCTTTGAAACAATAATATTCCCCACTATAATGACTAGAATTGAAACCGCCAGAATAATAACCGTAAAAAATTTAAATTGCTTAAGATTGATTGCTATTTCTTTAATTGGGGTAACGCTAACTATTTTCCATCCAGTATATCCTACTGTTTTTACAACAATTGCTCTTTGTTCACCTTCAAATTTTTCCATATGTGTGCCATCTTCATACGTTGCAGCAACCAGATTGTTTTCTTTCATCAAATTCGAATAGATAACTTTTTGCTTAGGATGATAAATTAACTTTCCCTTACTGTCTGTCAAATACACATATCCTTCTCCCGTAGAATTTACTTTAGAAAATAATTGTTCGATATCACTAAAATTCATATCGACAAGCAAAATTCCTCTACTTGTATTTCCATTATACGTTAGACTCACCACACGGCTTAATGATACCACCCAATAATATCGAAAATTACTATCATCAAATAAATCCTGTACATGTGGTGACGAGAAATGTAAATTCTCTATTTTTAAATTCGCTTGTATAAACCAATCCTGAGTTGAAACCATGACATTTTCCTTCATTGTTGCAACTGGCGAAGCTGCAATTAAATTACCCTTTTTATCAAAACAGGCAATACTAATTAAATTGTCTTTATTTGCCTCGTATAATAAGGTCATCTCCTTGTCCATATTTTCGTTTGCCAGATCTTTATTTTTAATTACGCTATAGTACATAGTATCTGATATGTTCATTAAGTTTCTTATATAGGTATTAAGATTTAAACTTGCTTGATCAATTAATTGTTTATTCTTTTGAGTTACTAATTCTTTGGAATTCTCTATATATTTTTCATATAATGTTATTCCAGCAAAACTCATACTGATAATCGAAATAGCAGTAAATGAGATTGATACTGTAAACTGAATACTTCTCCTCTTATATACTTTAGTAATATGCCTAATTAATTTCTTGATTTTATCCTTCATTGTTTTCTACCTGGCTTACACGGTATTTTGATGGAGATATTCCATATTGTTTTTTAAATACATAACTAAAATAATTAGGTTCCGAATATCCCACCTGACCTGCTATGGTATATGCTTTTTCTGAAGTTGAATTGAGGAGTCTAAGTGCCTGTTCTAAGCGAACTTTAGTCAAATAATTAACAAATCCCATACCCGTTTCTCGTTTAAATATCGTAGAAAAATAAGTTGAACTTACATTTAACGTCCCGCAAATAATATCAACCGATAATTCATGATTACTATAATTTTCGCTTATATATTGCATCGCTTTATCTGTAATTAACTTTGCAGTATCGGTTCTTTCTCTGCGTATTAACTTTCTAACCTGCATACAGGTATTTAATAACCAATTACCAATAGCATCTAATGTATCAAATTTACTGATATCTTGATATAAATTAAAATCTGCTCCTGTTACTTGTTCTATATTAACTTCATATACCCTTCCAAGTCGCATAATTTCAACAAAAATTTCCATTAAGGAAAGTTGCAATTGTGCGATTGAAATCTTAGAGTATTTTACTTTAATCATAAAATTATTAATGGATTTTTGTAATTCCTCTTTGCTTCCCACTTTAATATCTTTCATTATGTTTTGTATTTCATTTTCGTCAATACTAATTCTCTCTTCTGATTTTGGTTCAATATCTTGTATATAAATTGCCTGATTAGGCTCCAATAATATGCGGTATTCAAATGCGCTTTTAGCTCCTGCATAGGAATGAGATAGCCCCATTAAATTGTCACACACTTGTCCAATTCCCGCTGAAGTATTTGCCTTCAATACTCTTGATGTAATTTTACATATCTGATCCATTTGGTTCAATAAAGTATTAATATCTTTACTATGTTCTAACAATGCAATTACAACTACCCACTCAAGATAGATAAAAGATCGAAAGCCCAATAAATTTTCTAGGTTTTCATCAATAATTTGTTTTAATGAAACTGGTATTAGCTGTGAATACATAAGCTCATCGCTACTTTTATCACTATTTTCTCTATTTACAGCTTCCGAATGTATGACTGCAACGCCATAAAAGGATGCATTAAATTCATAATCATATAATTTTCTCAACTCTTCTATTTTGCTTTCTTCAATCTTTCCTTCTAGCAAACTTCCCATAAACTGCTCTTTCATAACAGGAAGACTTTCAAAATAATATTTTTTCAAACCTTCCACATTATTTTTTTCTTCGATTTCTACATCTAAACTTTTTTTGATTCTTTCAAACACAAGTTTTAGTTTTGTTGCATCAATCGGCTTCAATATGTATTCTTCTACTTCTAGTTTAATGGCTTCTCTTGCGTACTCAAATTCATCATATCCAGAGAATATAATTATTTTTGTATTTTTGGACATTTCTTTTAGTTTTCTGCACATAGTAAGGCCATCCATAAACGGCATCTGAATATCCGTCATAACTACATCTGGTCTGAGATTCTCTGCCATTTCTAAGGCTTCTTCACCGTTTTCTGCATACCCAATCATATCAAATCCAGCTGCATTCCAATCTATTTTTTTAATTATGGCTTGTCTAACTTCTTCTTCATCATCTACAAGCATTACACTATAATTACTCATCTGGACCTCCCTTTAGCGATTTATCTCACTTTCATTATACCCACATATATACTTTCTGTAAATTATATTTTATTTTCTAAATTAACGCGCTTTTATTAACCATTCATTACTATTCAGTCTTTCGCCTTTATAGCAACGATTATGCACCTCGTTGTCAAAATACGAAAAACAACTAGTAACTTTGTTTGATAACAAAATTGCTAGTTGTTTGCTTTTTATTTATGCCAATCCTTATGCTGCTTTACGTTTTGATAATACATCAAAGGTTACTGCACCAAGAAGAACAACTCCTTTTATTACCTTTTGAATGTCAGTAGACCAGCCAATTAATGACATACCATTGTTAAGAATACCCATAATAAACGCACCAACAACCGCACCCATAATAGTACCAACACCACCTGCTGCTGCTGCACCACCAATGTAGCAAGAACCAATTGCATCTAATTCAAAACCATCACCAGCTTTTGGTGTAGCCGATGCATTACGTGCTGATAATACAATACCAGCTACGGCTGCAAGAATACCCATGTTTGTATATACCCAGAAAAATACTTTTTTAGTATCAATACCAGAGAGCCTTGCTGCTTTTGCATTACCTCCTAATGCGTAAATCTGACGTCCAGCTACTGTCTTACTTGTGATAAAGTGATATAGTCCTACTAAAATTCCCATTAAAACAAGAACATATGGAATTCCATTGTATGTTGCTAATTTAAAGAAAAAGAACCATATAATTCCAAGTATAACGATTAGTTTAACTACTATTTGCCAACTAGGATTTGTTGCAAATCCATATTTTTTCTTTGTCTGTATGCTTTTCATTTCCGATAAAATTATTAAGACTGTTATAATCGTTGCTACTGCAATACAAACCAAGTCAAGTGTACCCGTTCCAAATGGAACTTTAATTGTTGGAATAAATCCTGCTCCAATCCAAGTATAGTCTGATTGAAGTGGTCCTTTGGTTTGAGCTTTTAGAATTGTGTAGGTAAGACCACGTCCCATAAGCATCGTTGCCAAAGTAACTACAAATGGAGGAATATTTAAATATGCTACAAATAACCCTACAAATACACCCGATAGCAAACCAACTGCTAATGCCGCCAAAAAAGCAACTGGAACTGACATTTTCATATCTACTGCAATAATAGCTGAAGCTGCACCACTTAATGCAACAATGGAACCTACTCCAAGATCAATGTTACCTGTTAATACGCATAATAACATACCTACTGCCAGAATAACTACGTATCCATTTTGCATAATTAAATTGTTAATGTTCATTGAGGATGCGTTCTTACCGCCTGATAAAACATAAAATAATAAAAATATTGCAATTAAAGCTATAATCATACCATATTGTTTCATGTCAAGATTGACTGTTTTTTTCTTTTCCATTATTATTCCCCTTTCCCGTTATGCTGCATAATACATTTCATAATTTTTTCCTGAGTCACTTCTGCCCTAGATAATTCTCCTGCAATTTTACCTTCATTAATAACATAAATTCGGTCACAGGTACCAATTACTTCTGGCATTTCTGAGGAAATAACTATAATTGCTTTTCCAGCCTTGGCTAAATCATTTATCGCACAATATATTTCATACTTAGCTCCTACGTCAATACCTCTAGTAGGTTCATCTAAGATTAAAACATCGGGCTGGGTTAACATCCATTTAGCAAGAACAACCTTTTGCTGATTACCCCCAGATAGGGAACTTACTATCTGATCTATTGAGTTTGCCTTTACATTAATAAGCTTCTTATACTTTTCTGCTGCTACAATTTCATCATTACTATTAACAACACCGTGTTTTGAGAAGAAATTCGATAATGCCGCCATTGTCATATTACGCTTAATATCATCAATTAATACCAATCCATAATTTTTTCTATCTTCAGATGTATATGCAATTTTGTTATCAATTGCATCTTTAACATGTTTAATATTTATTGATTTCCCATGCATTTTAATATCACCTGATATTTTTTGTCCATAGGATTTCCCAAAAATACTCATAGCTAACTCTGTTCTACCCGCTCCCATCAGACCTGCAAATCCAACTACTTCGCCTGCTCTAACGTGAAAGGAAATATTTTTTATCATTTGTCTGTTTGCATCATCTGGATGAAATACATTCCAGTCTTTTACTTCCATAATGATATCCCCAATTTTACAGTCTGTTCTTTCAGGATAACGATTTTTCATTTCACGTCCAACCATACCTTTGATAATACGATCTTCTGTGAATTCATCTTTACCTTTTACCAATGTTTCAATTGTCTTACCATCTCTAATTACGGTAATTGCGTCTGAAACATAGCTGATTTCATTCAATTTATGTGAAATAATAATACATGTTATTCCTTGTTTTTTTAGCTCTAGCATAATTTCTAGAAGCTTTGCACTTTCTTCATCATTTAATGCCGCTGTCGGCTCGTCGAGAATTAATAATTCTACTTTTTTTGCCATTGCTTTGGCTATTTCAATAAGTTGTTGCTTACCAACACCTAGTGTGCTAACGGGTGCATTAATGTCTTCATTTGCAAGCCCTACTTTCGCAAGCATTTCTTTTGCATGAGTTCTTGTTTTAGTCCAATCAATGACACCTTTTAAGGATGTTTGCTCGTTTCCCATAAATACATTCTCTGCTATCGATAAGTATGGGCTTAAGGCTAGTTCTTGATGAATAATAACAATTCCCTTATGTTCACTATCTTTGATGTGATGAAATTGTCCAAGTTCGCCATTATAATTTATTTCTCCCGAATAGGTTCCGAATGGATATATACCAGATAAAACATTCATTAATGTAGATTTGCCAGCTCCGTTTTCACCACAAAGTGCATGAATTTCTCCACGTTTCACTATTAAATTAACATCATCTAGCGCTTTTACACCTGAAAAATCTTTGGTAATATTCTTCATTTCCAATATGACATCAGACATTATCTTTCAACTCCTTTGCTCTTATTGTTAAAAGAGGTGGCGCTATTAAAACCGCCACCTCTTCACATCATTATGACTACTCAGCTAATTGTGCTTCTGTATAATATCCGCCATCTATGATAACTTCTTTGTAGTTAGATGAATCAACTGCAACTGGTGTACAAAGGTATGATGGAACTACTAATACATTGTTGTTATACTGCTCTGTATCATTAATTTCTGGCTCTGTACCTTCCAATACTGCTTGAACCATGCTTACACATTTGTCAGCTAAAACACGAGTATCTTTGTAGATTGACATTGTCTGGTATCCTGAAATAATATTTTTAGTTGCCATAAGTTCAGCATCCTGACCTGTGATTAATGGCCATTCATCGCCTAATGTATAGCCAGCACCTTCTAATGCTGCACGTACACCATATGCAAAACCATCAAATGCTGTACAAGCAATATCAAGTTTATCATCTGCATAGAATCCTGATAAGTAATTTTCACACCACTGTTGAGCGGTTTCTTGTGACCATCTTAAAATACATGTATCTTCAAATGATGTTCTTCCAGTGTTACAAACAAGTGTACCATCATCTAAGTATGGCTGTAATACTTCCATTACACCATTGTATAAGAATAATGCATTGTTATCATCTGGTGATCCCATGAAAAACTCAATTGTATATGATTTTCCATCAGCTTTGGCATTCTTTAAATCTTTCTTATCTACAATATATTCACCAATTGCTGTACCAACACCTTTATTATCGAATGTTGCATAATAAGAAACTGCATCAGTATCCATTAACAAACGGTCATATGCAATAACTGGTATACTATTGTCTTTTGCTTGTTTCAGTACATTAACAAGTGCTGATGAATCAACTGCTGCGATAACTAAACAATCAGCTCCGTTAGCAATTAAGTTTTCAATCTGTGAAACTTGAGCTTGAACATCATCTTCTGCATACTGCATATCTACTTCATATCCCAATGCTTCAAGTCTTGATTTCATGTTAGCACCATCATTGATCCAACGTTCTGATGATTGTGTCGGCATAGCAACACCAACTTTTTTAGTTGCTCCATCTGTTGTTGTATCTGCTGCGGCTGTGTCTGTTGTTGCTGCATCCGTTGTTGTATCTGTTGTTGCTGCATCTGTTGTTTCTGTAGTTGTGTCTTTAGTTGTGTCTTTGGTATCTGTTGAAGAACTACCGCAACCGCTTAACATTGTTGCTACCATCGCTACACAAACAAGTGCACTAATTAATTTCTTTTTCATACTTAAAATCCTCCTTAACAATTTTGAGTTGAATCTCCCTTACTGTTACTTTAACAGTATATCAGAGGATATATACAAATCACATACAATATTCTTCTAGGTTCTATGGAATTTATTAACCATTTGAACAAATTATATAGTTTTACTTGGCTATTTTTAGTAATATTATACAACTACATTCTTTTTATTTTTAATATTCGTTGTGTTTTTTTATTGTCAAATCGGATACTCATAATCCGGTTTGCTCCTTATTCGTAACCTCTTAGCAACTACGTTGCTGTTTCAGTAGGAGTTTGAACTCCTACTGAAATAAGTATGTTACCCCCACTTACGCTTCGCTAAGAAGTGGGAGACATCCTCAAGAGGTTATATTTATGATTTTATGTGCTCTGTGCTCCCACAATAATAAAAAACTAGCATTTACTTTATCAAACGTAAACACTAGTTTATATAGTCATTTTTTCAAATTTTAAGAAGTCGTTTATTTCATGCTATTTGTCTTCTTCTATCTTACCATCATCCTCATTTTCCCTACCATCTTCTTTACCATTATTATCCTCCATAATATTATTATGCATATAAAAATTGTTGTCTTCCATCTCTCTCTTATCTTCTACATCCATTTCTATCTCTGTCTCTGTCTCTGTCTCTTCACTTGCATCACCTTTATGATACTCGCCCTTTATAAAAGCCTTAATTGAAAAAAATACAACAATAGCTCCTACGCAAAAAAACAACACTGCCATAAAACCTATAAATACCAACTCCTTGGTTCGTGTTGCTTCTTGAAAAGATGGAATTAACTGATATGCAAGATACAATAAATATCCACCCATTAACATTCTAATACCTAAACTTGCTGCTGTTAATTTTTTTTTCTTAAACATAATTCCCTCCATTGGTGCATTTTTTATGAGCTTCTGCTGTTAGATATAACTAGTTTTTACCCATTGTTCTATATTGGTCTAATCAGTTACTATTTTAAAATGATTGTATTAGGTGCTGTTGGATATCCATAGATTACAGCTCCCATACTTTCCATCAATTCAATATTTTCCAGTGTGTTCCATTTTCCTTCTTTCCCTGTATCTGGATTAATATTCTTCATAAGCCACTCTGGTGCATCAAAAAATGCTCCTTTCGGACTTACATATTCATAAAATTCAGCTGTAAGACCTCCATTTCCATGGTGTCCCATTTGTATGTAATTGGATTTCAACAAATCTTTATATTCATTAATGATCTTATCACTGATTTGATATCCCACATCTGCACAATACAAAATACTTTCTTCATTCCCTGTAAGTTTAAACATCATCGATCCATCGTTTGCTAAATCATCGCTTAACTCTTTGATTTTGTCGCTGTAAGCACTTAACACTTTCGCTTTCAAACCATCTATATCAAATTCATCACCATCGTGAACATAAATAATGTTAGTCATATTCTCCGTCATAGATAAAAAGCTTTCAAACTCATAAAACCCATCCCAGGTTTCTGCTTTTTCTTTGTAGCTATCATAATCCATATCAATTGCATAAATATGATTAATCTTAATTTCATCACTATAATGTTCACATATGTAATTAAAGGCTCCAACATGATCTGGATGTGGATGTGTAATAATCCAATTATCTACAACTCCCCCTTCCGCTGCTAAGATACCTTCTACATAATCTGCATCTTCTCGATAACCCCCATCAATTACTGTTAACCTATTGTTTTTATCCTTAATGGTGTAAAACATAGCCTGATAATCACTTGGACTACTATATTGTGTTATTGTCCATTCATTATCTTCCTGACTAACTTGATTTCCATGTTTTAAATACAGAAATGCACTTATAATTATTATTGCCATTATACTCACACATGTAACTGCTATCATGCGTTTTTTCTTTATGTTTTTCATAAATAATTTCTCCATTAATTTATTTCCGGTAATAATCATTTAACGTTATATGCCGAACCTAAACCTTGTTCGGCATCTCGTTATGATTTTTTCCTTGCTAGCAAACAAAATCATTTAACGTTATATGCCG
>JBGUEQ010000067.1:0-18692 GCA_041821265.1 Lachnotalea sp.
ACAAATGATTTCTGCTTCGCGTAGCGAATTTGCATGCAGAAATCATAGGTTACTGTGAACGGAGTGAACAGTAACCTTAATTAGATAAGTAAAAATATAATTTCTAAAATATAATTGACATAAATAATTTTTTTTGATAGACTAGAGAAACTAGAACAATGAGGAGCTGCAAAGGTTGTTATTTATCCTTTGCAGCTACAATATTATACAAACAACGTTGTTACCACTAATTATGTAAAAATGCTCCTAAGAAAAGCATTTTTACTTTTTATTATCTGTTATTCTAACGGATGATAAATATTAAAAGGAGAAAAGAAAGCGAGGACAATAAAATGGGTAAAATTATTGGTGAAGGAATTACATTTGATGATGTTCTACTTGTACCTGCATATTCAGAAGTTATTCCCAATCAAGTAAATTTATCGACTTACTTAACTAAGTCAATTAAATTAAATATTCCTATGATGAGCGCAGGAATGGACACAGTAACAGAACATAGAATGGCAATTGCCATGGCAAGACAGGGTGGAATTGGTATTATCCACAAGAATATGTCGATTGAAGCACAGGCAGAAGAAGTAGATAAGGTAAAACGTTCAGAAAACGGTGTCATTACAGATCCATTTTTTTTATCACCTGAGCATACATTAGAAGATGCTAATGATCTTATGTCAAAATTTCGTATTTCAGGAGTACCAATTACCGAAGGCAAGAAGCTTGTAGGTATTATTACAAACCGTGATTTAAAATTTGAAGAAGATTATACAAAAAAAATTAAAGAATCAATGACTTCTGAGGGGCTGATAACGGCGCTAGAAGGAATTACATTGAATGAAGCAAAGAAAATATTAGGATCAGCTAGAAAAGAAAAATTACCAATTGTTGATAAAGATTATAATCTTAAGGGTTTAATAACAATTAAAGATATTGAGAAGCAAATAAAATATCCGTTGTCAGCAAAAGATAAACAAGGAAGACTATTATGTGGTGCTGCTGTTGGTATTACAAATAATATATTAGATCGTGTTGATGCATTAGTTAATACGAAAGTAGATGTTATTGTACTCGATTCTGCGCATGGACATTCATTAAATATAATAAATACAGTGAAAAAGATCAAAGAAAAATATCCTGAATTACAGGTTGTTGCAGGAAATATCGCAACTGGAGATGCAACAAGAGCCTTAATTGAAGCAGGAGCAGATGCAGTCAAAGTAGGTATTGGACCAGGCTCAATTTGTACTACCCGTGTTGTTGCTGGTATTGGTGTTCCTCAGATTACAGCTGTTATGGATTGTTATCAAGTAGCGAAAGAATGTGATATCCCAGTAATTGCAGATGGTGGCATCAAATATTCAGGAGATATGACAAAAGCGATTGCTGCAGGTGCCAATGTCTGTATGCTTGGAAGTATTTTTGCTGGATGTGATGAAAGTCCTGGAACATTTGAATTGTATCAAGGAAGAAAATATAAAGTTTACCGTGGAATGGGTTCTATTGCAGCGATGGAAAATGGTAGTAAAGACCGCTATTTCCAGACAGATGCTAAGAAGCTAGTACCAGAAGGTGTCGAAGGTCGAGTTGCTTATAAAGGAACAGTAGAAGATACTGTATTCCAATTAATGGGTGGATTACGATCAGGTATGGGATACTGTGGAACACCGTCAATTGAAGAATTAAAGCAAAATGGGAACTTTATTAAAATTTCTGCTGCTTCTTTAAAAGAAAGTCATCCTCATGATATTCATATCACAAAAGAAGCTCCAAACTATAGTGTAGAAGAATAAAATAAAGTTGTATAAATTTCCGGTTTAAAATAAAAGCTGTTGCAAATAGAAATATTGCAGCAGCTTTTGTTTTGAAATTTTACTCACATTACGAATTTAATTAAAACAGACGAAATAGTAACTAAAATTTCTCGAAATATTAATAAAATATTCTAAACTAATTAACTCAGATAGTATATAATCATTATATAAAATAAAAAGAGAAAAGCAAATGACAAAAAGAAGAAAAATAAATATACATATAACACCAAGAAAAAAAAGAAAAAATGTGAAATGGATGTTACTAGGCTCTGTAATGATGCTTATGATCGCTTGTTTACTATTATTACTACATTGGATGCTGGAACCTAAAATAGTACAAAATGCACCTGATTTTACTGTGGATTTACTTACGGTCAACGAATACTCAAGACCAGGAAATGCAAGCGATAAAATCAATGGAATCGTAATTCACTACACTGCAAACCCTGGTACGACGGCGATTCAGAATAGAAGCTATTTTGAGGGATTAAAGGATAGTAAAACTACAAAAGCGAGTAGTCATTTTATTATTGGATTAGAGGGGGAAATTATTCAATGTATTCCCACGAATGAAATTGCTTATGCTTCCAATGATAGAAATAATAATACTATTTCTATTGAATGTTGTCATATGGATGCAACAGGTAAATTTAGTGATGAGACATATCAGTCATTGGTACATATGACAGCATGGCTATGTGGGAAATTTGATTTAAGACCCAAAGATGTCATTAGACACTATGATATTACTGGTAAATTGTGTCCATTATATTATGTAGAAAATGAAGATAAATGGGAACAATTTATTGCGGATGTAAAAGATTATATAGATATAAATGGGATAAAATAAAGAAACTATTACAACACAATAACGCGAGGTGTTTTACAAAGCAAAATCCTAGTTTTATAGCGTTAAAATGCAAGTTTCTTGCATTTTATGTGCATTGCGTAGCGGTAACTATGAAGGTACTGAATAGTTACGTGGTTTTATTACATAATGAGTTGAGGGAAGAAAATGTACAAGAAACAGCATAGAAATCAGAATAAATTACATAAGGTAATAGTAGTTGCTATAGTTAGCACCATATTCTTGTTGTGTTTATGCTTTTATGGAATATTAAAAAACGAAATTTTATTATATACAAATAAGCAAGCAACCAATGCAGTTGAAGCTCAAGCCGCAGCTTCGAATGCTAAGGCAGAGGAAAAAGAGGAAATTACAAAGCCCGATTGGATTACGCAAGATTTTCTAGAGATTAATGAATATTCAAGACCGGGCAAAAAACTAGTTGCTGTAAATGCTATTGTAATACACTATACGGGAAATCCTGGAACAACGGCTGTGCAACATAGACACTATTATAGTGAACTTGCAACCACCCATGAGGCATCGGTAAGCAGCAATTATGTTGTAGGGATAGAAGGTGAAGTGATTCAATGTATACCAACAGATGAGGTTGCATATGCGTCTAATGACAGAAATTCAGATACGCTTTCGATTGAAGTATGCCATAAGGATAAAAGTGGTAAATTTACGGATGCGAGCTATGAAAGTACGGTTAAACTTACCGCATATTTATGTGAGAAATTTAATTTGGGAGAAGATGGAATTATAAGACACTATGATGTGACTGGTAAGATATGCCCTAAATACTTTGTAGATCATGAACATGCTTGGCTTCAGTTTAAGAAAGATGTAATCCAGAGCATGGAAACAGAAAGTTGGAAATTTAACTAAGAAAGTTCAATGTGATATAAAGGGGAATCAGTTATGAACTCTTGGCAAATTTAGAATCTATTGCATCATTAACATAAAAGCTATCTTCATATCGGTTAACCGCCGTAGTTAGAAATAGTTGAAACATTTCATCAATCTCAGATATTGTAAAAGGTGTTTTGAAATTTGATCGTTTTAAAAACAGATGACTGCTAGAATCCACATCGGATGCATTCGGTGTGGACGAACTAGTAGTAACGGTAGGCAAGTTATTAGAGAGATTTGAAAGCTCACTCAGTCTGAATAACTTATCAAGTGGAATATTACCAGTAATAGACTGAGAGTTTCCAAGATTTAATGTATATTCAACGTTACTATATGAGCTTCTTGATATATTTGGCGTACAGGAAGAAGCAGTTTCTTCGGTAATTAAGTTGTTGCGGATTACACGACCACTGCTGGAAAGGAATTCGGCTAGAAATTCTTCGAATCCTTTTGTTATAGAATTATCGGTAGTACTAATGCCACTAGTACCTTCAAATCTACTGTCAAAGTGTTTGGTAAATTGTTGAACTTGAACACCATTGTCACTAGAAACGCGTATATCAATGTCTAATATCATAACTCATTCTCCCGGCATACTTTCTTGTATTAATTGCTAACTACTACTGATTAAAACTCCGTTTTTTAATCCCGTTGTAGTTTACTTATTATTTATATCGGAAGAAAGTGTTAATTCTTTAATAGTTTGGTAATAAATTTCAATTCTAGGAGGTAATAAAATAAGAGACAACATTCCAGATAATAAGGAACGTTGTCTCTTGCAATATATAGATGGATAAGTTTAGTTTTCGTTTTCGTACTCTACTTCTAATAAAAAAAGTCCAGAAGCATCGGCAGGAACAATAGTAGTTTCTGCTAATGTGTTAGAAAGAATTTGATCAATTATAGTTGGCTTTGATTTACCAGCACCTATTTCCATAAGTGTAGCCACCATCATGCGAGCCATGTTATGAAGAAAATCATTTGCATGTATCGTAATTTGAATTTCTTTCTCTGTACTGCAGATTTCTACTGAATATATTTCTCTTTCGGTAGATTTACTTTTTTTAACAGTTGAAAATGATTTGAAGTCGTGTTTGCCAATAAATGCTTTGGATGCTTCTTTCATTAACTCAATATCAAGTTTAGCAAAAGAGTAATAAGTATATTTACGATCAAATACACTAGGTACATCGCCAGTTGCGATACGATATATATACTTTTTGCTTTTAGCGTTTAGGCTACTGTGAAAACGTTCTGGCATTTTCTCTACCAGTGTTACAGCAATGTCCATTGGAAGATAGCGATTAAAATAGTTCTTTATTTCTACTGAATTCAAATCGCAATTCGTTTTGAAATTAGCAATTTGTGCATAGGCATGAACGCCAACTTCGGTTCTTGCGCCACAAAATAACTCAGTTACTTCACCATTTAGTTTATTGATGATTTCTAAAAGCTTATTCTCAATCGTATTAGAGGATTCTCCTTTGCCAAGACGTTGCCAGCCGTTATAGCGACTTCCATCATATTCTATTGTCAATTTTATATTTCTCATTTAACATACCTAACCTTTCATTAGTAGCAATGCTTCGCACATACTGTTTCTATTATAATCAAATATGGATAAGATAACAAGTAATACTTGATTAAATAAGAATGGCTTTGAAAAATCATTTATATATTAGAAGAACTTATTAAGAAAACTAAGAAAATATTAAATACTAGAGCCTTGAAAAATCACTGAGTCTAGTGTAAAATTTAATTATTGGCTGTATAACTGGCGGAAATGTGAGAGCACTCACAGGGAGTACAGCAAGATAAATGCCGACCGCCTGGGCAACCTAACTTGGTTTCTCAGAAGGGCGGTATTTTTCTTTAATAAGAAGAACTTTCTTATTAAAGAAAAGGCACCACTTTGTGGAGAAGAAGTTTATTATCACAGTTTGGCCTATGCTAATACGAATTTTCACATGCTAAAATGTTGCTTTGCAGTATTTTTGTACTTAAATCGTAGCTAGGAAGCAATAAATTGAATTGAAAAGTAAATATTAACACGGTAAATGCGCAAAGGCGCAAGAATGGAGGAAAATATGAGAGCATTAATAAGTGTATCTGATAAAACAGGAATTGTTGAATTAGCAAAAGAACTAGTAGATTTAGGTGTTGAGATTATTTCAACAGGTGGAACTTATCATAAATTGAAAGAAGAAGGCGTTAAAGCAATTGAAATATCAGAACTTACCGGATTTCCAGAATGTTTAGATGGAAGAGTTAAGACGTTACATCCCGTTGTTCATGCAGGACTTCTTGCAATGCGTTCCAAACCAGAGCATATGAAACAATTAGCTGATCTTAAAATCGAAACGATTGATATTGTAATTGTTAATCTTTATCCATTCAAAGCAACTATTTTAAAAGATGGTGTTACAAGAGATGAAGCAGTTGAAAATATTGATATCGGTGGACCTACAATGTTACGTTCCGCAGCAAAGAATTATCAGGATGTTGCAGTGGTAGTTGATCCAAGAGATTATGAAAAAGTGATAGCAGAGTTAAAAGCACAAAAAGAAGTATCGCTTGATACAAAATTCTACTTAATGCAAAAAGTATTTATGCATACATCTAACTACGATACGATGATTGCTGATTTTCTTAAGAAAGAAAGAAAAGATGAATCTTTGCCAGAAACATTAACTATGACATTTGAAAAAGTACAGGATATGAGATATGGTGAAAATCCACATCAGTCAGCTGCTTTTTATAGAGAAATTGGTAAGAAGAAAGGCTCCATTGTGGATGCAGTTCAGTTGAATGGGAAAGAACTTTCTTTCAATAATATAAATGATACGAATGGTGCACTAGAGTTATTAAAAGAATATACGGAGATTACTGTAGTTGCTTGCAAACATGGAAATCCTTGTGGTGTAGGTAGTGCAGATACGCTTATGGAAGCTTGGACAAAAGCCTATAATGCAGATAAAACATCCATATTTGGTGGAATTGTTGTGTTGAATAGAGAAGTTACCAAAGAAGTAGCAGAACAAATGAAGAAAGTATTTCTGGAAGTTATTGTCGCACCTTCCTATGAAAAAGAAGCACTTGAAATTTTACAAACAAAGAAAAATGTTCGTGTGTTACAGCTAGAGGATATTTCAGTTCCACAACCTGCTACAGCTTATGATTTGAAGAAAGTAAACGGCGGATTAATTGTTCAGACAATTGATAGTAAAATATTACCAGAAGATGATGCCCAAGTGAAAGTTGTAACTAAGGCTGTTCCAACAAAAGAACAAATGGAAGACTTAATGTTTGCATGGAAGGTGGTTAAGTTTGTGAAATCAAACGGCATTGCTTTGGCGAAAAACAAGCAATCAGTGGGCATTGGACCGGGACAGGTTAATCGAGTATGGGCAGCACAACAATCAATCGAGCATGCAGCAGAATTAATCAATGAAGATGCTACGAAGGGCGCAGTTCTTGCTTCAGATGCATTCTTTCCATTTGATGATTGCGTTGAAGTAGCACATAATGCTGGAATTACAGCTATTATTCAACCAGGTGGTTCTGTTCGTGATGAAGATTCTATTAAGAAATGTGATGAATATGGAATTGCTATGATATTTACGGGAATGAGACATTTTAAGCACTAGAAATCAAAGAAAATAAGAATTAAATTAGAAGGAAGGACAGCGTGATTGTTCTTCCTTTTTTGTGAATTAGTCAAATGGTCGGTAGGGAAAGGTTACGTAATCTGAATATTTTTAAAGATACACTTCATAATAAAAATGATTTCTGCCAATTCAATATCCTCAGGCTACCTTCATTTCAGCATGTCCACCTCTCAGAGCTGAACAAATGTCGTAACAGTTTAGTCATATCATTCATAATGTGCCAGAATATACAAATATGCCAATCAGTTTGATAATAGACTGGAACATTATTCATATATGGCGTCCGACCTATAGAACTGTTACCAAATGTCGATTTATGCTATATCTATATATTGCAATGAATTGTAAAATATAGTATACTAAGTAAATAGATTATAAAGATAGACGTTTTACAAACTAGACATAATTTAAATACTAATAGTATAGATAGTTAATATAAGAATAAATCATACAGCAGGCTTTTGAAGGGAGCTAAGAATGAATATTTATTTTTGGGAGAACAGTATAATGAGCAATGTTAATATTATTCCATATTTTCCACATGGAGTTAGAATGACTGGAAATAGTATTTATGATGATGCACTACAGTTTGAGACAAAATTAAATACTACAGCATTATCTATTTTTAAACTTGTGGATGATAAAAATAGTTTTGCGGATATTATAGAAAAAATGAATATTCAATATGGTTGTAAAGATAATAGCATTCTGAGAGATGTAAATAAATTGTTATTTGATGCAAATAAAAGAAATATAATAAACTTTAAAATCAAATCAAAAAATATAGTTTATATGTTATTGGCAAAAATTGTTTTTAGTATAATAAAAAGAAGTAATGTTCGTTATGATATATTTGGTAATAATCTATTTAAAATACTAATTCAGCTGTTAAGGATTTTAATTGCTAAATTTATAGGACTTGCAATAATTATCAACTTTTCATTATTACTTATATTATTTTTATCAAATAACAGTAATTATATAGTTTATGGATATACGTTACAAATATTAGTTGGTATTAATTTGTTGATAATAGGTAGTATTACAAGTATTGCATTACATGAGTCATTGCATGCCTATTATTTTAGGAAAATGGTAAAGCAGGTCAATAGTGGCTTTTTTGCACTTGAAGGTATAACCATGTCATTTAAGCGTAGACGAGATCAAAATATATCGGGAGTATGGGTTGAGTTATCTGGTCCATTTATAACTTTTATGATTGGTGCTGTCGGTTATTTTATTACATATATAGTAATGCCTAATAAAATGGATTTTTATTTGTACATTTTCTTTTTTACTTATTTAGTACAAATATTAAATTTGCTTCCATTTTCTGGAGATGGTAGAAATATATTACTACGAATTTTGTTTAACAAATAAGTGTTAGTAAAAACATTATGTTTTTATTATAAATAAAAATGGAAGGAGGGGAATCCATGGAAAATTATATCGTACCTAGTATGTCAGCAAATGTGCCTATAACTGAAGATCTTATTGTTTGGTATGTTGTAGCAATTATCATTCTAGTAGCGCTTGCAGTAACAATTGTAGCTGCTTGTATACTGTTCTGCGAAGCTAAAGGAAAATCTTTTAGTGGCACTTGGTCGTACACCAACGGCGGAGGTAGTGTTAAGATAGGTTGTAATTAACTTATTACTATCTCATATAAATTGTTTGGTGAAACCTTATATTTGTTAGATTTCACCGAGCATTTATATGCAAATTTAATTAGAAAATCATAGGTAAGAAGTCTTGAAATGTTGCAAATGTGTATTTAATATATATGAATATGGAAGGAAAGTTATGTTTAAAATAGATAATATTTCTAAGCAATATGCTAATGGTTATTGGGCAATAAAAAATTTTTCGTTAGAAGTATCGGAAGGAGAAATAGTATGCTTATCTGGGCCTAATGGTTCTGGTAAAACTACGCTCATAAATTGTATTTTTGGAATTATTAATCCCACCAATGGTAAAGCATATATTGATGAGTACAAGTTCGGAACAATTGATTTTAAAAAAAATGTAATTTACGTTCCAGACGAGATTTTACTAATAGAAGCTTTGACTGGAAAAGAATATATAGATTTTGTCAGTAAAATATATGTAAGTATAAAGGAACAATTTAAGAACAATTTAATTTCGCTATTTAATATAGATACATATATGAACGAACCAATAAAAACATATTCTCATGGTATGAAAAAGAAAATACAGATTATAGCTGCATTTATGGTAAACAGTAATGTGATTATCCTTGATGAACCGTATAGGGGATTAGATGTTGAATCTATTATTATATTAAAAAAATTATTAAAAAAATATGTAAGTAATGGAGGTAGTATTATAATTTCATCTCATGATTTGATATCTGCCGAACAAATATGTAATAGGATGGCAATCATCTTATATGGAAAT
The DNA here is from genome assembly GCA_041821265.1 of Lachnotalea sp. Taxonomy (GTDB): domain Bacteria; phylum Bacillota; class Clostridia; order Lachnospirales; family Lachnospiraceae; genus Lachnotalea. The sequence continues at coordinate 9,657 of JBGUEQ010000067.1, forward strand.
TTGATAGAACTTGGTTCAATTAGCGAATTAAAAGAAAAATATCAAACTGATGACATTGATGAAGTGTTTTTAAAATGTTCATTAGAAAAAGATCGAGGTGATGATATTGAAAAACTCATTGATTCTCTTTAAATTAATTGTAACTATTTGGAAGAAGAATATAAAACGATTTCTAGACAAACCACAGGAAAAAATACAGGTTAGTATACTTTTGATTTCACTTTTTGTGTTATGTTTATTTACTGGATATATGTTAACTAATGAGATTTTAACTTTGTTCTTAAGTGGTGATTCAAGATCTCTTTATTATCTTTTATTATCAGAATTAATTACAATTTCGATTATTACAATCATGTTTTTTATTTTATTGAGATGTTTGACTCCTGAACAAAATACAATTACCAAAATAATTATATGTTATCCTATAAAAGAAATAGAGAAAAAAATAGGCTATTATACGCCGTTAATAATAAATATTATATTATGCTCATTTTTATTTGTTTTTATTTTATATATTCCGGCCATGTTCGTAAATAAGGTAGATTTACTAATTATTATAGGTTTTATTGTTTGCTTATTGTTGCAGTCGTTAACAGTCACATTAATACTTTTTTCTACATTTAACATATTAATGTATGCATTTGCAAAGATAAAAATTCCATATTATAAAAATTTAGTGACAATAATAATAATATTTGGAGTTGTAGGATATTATGCACATTTTTTTAAGATTTATAATGATATCCTTACAAACTATAAAACGTATAAATTTAGTATAATCACAATTGCTGCTCCACTTATAACGCTGTTTAGCTCATCTATTCCTAAAATAGAATATAACTATTTTGTTATTATTGTAACTATAATACTATCAATTGTTATATTTTTTATTGTTTCTAATTTAAGTGAGAATTTAGAAGATGCTAGGCCATTAAAAATTTTTGGATTTTTAAAGTTTTATAAAAATCCTATTACTAATTTATCGATAAAAGAAATAAAAATACTGATGCGTAATGAAGAAATTTTTATGTTTAATATTCTAGCATGTATTATTGCACTACTAATTAGAAACATATTAAAACTAAATATTTCAAATAAAAGTGTTTGTTTAATTTTAGGTGCATTAAGTTCATTTATGTCTATTTATTCATATGGCATGGAAGAAGAATATATTCCATTATATAAAAGCTTAGGTATAAATTATAAGCAGTTTACATATGGTAAACTTATAGGTAATTTTATAACTGCGATCATAATATATATTATATTGAGTTTGATTTTATTTACATATCCAATTAATATTTACGGCACCTTATATGGATTTATTACAATTTTTTTAGGAGTACTAATTTTATATTTAATCGGCGTGTTATTCCCTACTAGTCAAGAAAAGCCATTTATGCAAGGATTAGTATCAATAGGAATTATTATAGGTATGATTCCAACCATGTTTATAATTAACAAATTATCATCTATTAATAAATATTTTTTATATATCCTAGTTTTGAGTTTATTGATTTTAATATATTATTATATTTTCAAAGTTTCTAAACTTAAATGGAATAAAGAAGAATGATATTGGAGGTAAGAATATAGTTACCGTTGCATTTAACTAATAAAAAGCTCAATGTTCCACTTGTTTGTGTCTTGAGCATAGCGAAAGGAATGAGGAAAATATGAAAGATAATAAAAACAATGTATTTTTAACAGTTTTAACTAGCTTTGGACAGTCATTTGGAATTGTGATGATAGTTACAATATTGACTATTATGTGTTCTGTTGCATATGCATTTTTTAATGAGACGACTTTAAAATTTCCATTTGAAAGCTTCAGTGTAATTGGAGGAGACGTTGCAGGAATGACAGGTGTACAAATTGATTACCATAATACTCTGTTTGTACTTATAACAATTATATTTATAGTATTAGGTATATTATTATCTGGAATCAAGATTTTATTAGCACAAAATAAAAAGTTGGATAAAACTGTTTGAGGTAAAAACTGATGAAAAAAAAAGTTACACTTGTTATCATATTTGTTACACTTCTTGTTATTTTATCAATTTACTATAATAATTATTGTAATTCAGGTAATAAAACTCCTTTATCTAGTGAAGGTATTGTATTTGGAAATGCTAGCGCAAAAATTAAAATTTATTTTTTCACTAGTTTCAGCTGTAACAAATGTAAACAGTTAAGTGCTAATTTGTGTGAAGAAATAAAAAGTTTGTTGGATAATAATGAAGTTCAGTTAATTTATAAAGTTACGGATGATTATGTTTATAAATGGAGTAATGATAAGTTTTACGATTATGATTTTATAACTAAAGGGTATGAAAATTGGGTAACAAATGCCTTGATTGATAACTCAGATACACTTGATACAGCTGAAATTGAAAAAAGGAAAATAGTAAAAAGCACAATAGAAAAAGAAATGGAATCAAATGATATAGAAGGGGTTCCAGTATTTTTTATTAATGATGATAAATATAACGGTTTATATTCAGAAGAAGAAATTGAAACAATATTATCAAAGTATAAGTAACCTTAAGATATCAGCTGCTTTACAAATAGGAATGGTATAACATGAAAAATAAGAAATTAGTTATCATTATAATTATATCTATTTTTTTTGCATATTTTATTGAAATAGATGCATATGCAGTAAACACAATTAAAAGTGTATATTTTTATTCACCTACATGTTCTGATTGCTTGAGTATTGAAAAAGAATTTGATAAAGATAAAAACAATATTCGATATTTAGATGTATCGGATATTAATAATTTGAATTTATTTTTTAAATTTTGTGAAACTTATAACATTGCTGATAAAGCAAGATCTGTTCCCATTCTATTTGTTGGTAATACAGCTTATACTAATGTAGAAGATATTGTTTATTGTATGCAAAACAATAAAATCAATGAAAATACGAAGGATTTATTAGTAAATATAGATATGAATTATAACTACATACGGCAAAATAATACTAAGCTTACTGTAGTTTATTTATTTTTTGCTGGTTTGTTAGATGGATTTAATCCTTGTGCAGTTGCAATGCTACTTCTGCTCATTTCACTATTAGGATTCGTAAATGATAAGAGAAAGATTATCAAACTTAGTACAAGCTTTATTAGTGGAATATTTATTACATACTATGCTATTGGAACATCTTTATATTCTTTTGTTTCTAAAATTGACTTTAGTATAATAAGTATATTAATTAAATACTTTATATTAGGCTTATGTGCTATTTTATTTATTCTAAATATAAAAGATGCAATTAATTCTAGTAAAATGAAACATCAAAAGATTGTTTTACAATTGCCAAAACGAATCAAAAAATTTAATAAATGCCTCATGAACAAAGTTATATCAATTCAAAATAAGAAATTTGTTTACCTCATTTATTTTGGATTAGGGATGGCTATATCATTTACGGAATTCATGTGTACAGGTCAAATATATTTACCAATAATTTTATTAATGTGGCAAACTCCAAATATATCTTTTGGAGAAATTTGTTTTAATTTTTTTGTATATAATGTATCATTTGTATTACCATTAGTTGTTATTAGTATCATTGCAATTAATAAAAATAAAGTAGTTAGTATTAGTAGCATTTTTGTAGAAAAAATGTTTTTGATTAAAATAATAAATGCTATATTTTATCTTACATTAGGTATCATCGTTTTATATTTATTTATCTTATAAACAAAATAGGGGGTGGGTTTATGAATAAAGAAATTTCCATATCATACAATGGTCAATTAATATATATAGGGAAAATAGAAAATCTACCAATTAAAGAAAATGTTGTGATAGAACAAAGCATATTACAATTTGGGGATGATGAACCTTGTATCATTCATAGATCATATATTATTAAGAAAATTTTAATTAATTTTATTGAGGAAATAAATCATCATATACATGGAAACAAGCTAATACTTAGCAATATTAATAAAGATATTATTGATAAACTAGACTTAGAACTTTGTTATAATGCTGAGCTAAAGATCTTTAATTAGAGGTATAGGAGAAGTGGGCAATATGAAAGAAATATATCTGGACAATAGTGCTACTACATATGTACGAAGTGATGTGCTTGAGTATATGACACCATATTTTGAAATTAATTATGGAAATCCTTCTTCATTATATAACTTAGGTCTGAAAAATCGAAAATGTATCAACGAATGTCGTCAAGACATAGCTAGATTATTTAATTGCACATCCTCTAAAGAGATATATTTCACTTCCTGTGGTACGGAATCCAATAATTGGGCATTGAAATCTGCTTGTATGCAAAAAAAAAGAGGACATATAATTGTATCGGCCATTGAACATAGTTCAATACTTGAATCATCTTATTTTTTAAGAAAGTTAGGATATGATGTTACGTATTTATCTGTAGATGTAAATGGAATTGTCAGCCTAAAAGAATTGGAAAAAAGTATTCGAAAAGATACTATTTTAGTATCTATAATGTATGTAAATAACGAAATAGGAGTTATTGAACCTATAAAAGATATTGCTAGTATATGTAAAAAATATAATATTTTGTTACATACAGATGCAATACAAGCAGTACCTCATATGAAAATCAATGTACAGGAATTAGGTATTGATATGATGAGTGTATCTGGACACAAGGTATATGGACCCAAAGGCATTGGCTTTTTATATGTAAAGAAAAATACACCTCTCATTCCATTTATTCATGGTGGACACCAAGAAAATGGAATGAGAGGTGGAACTGAAAATACTGCAAACATTATCGGACTAACAAAAGGACTAGAATTATGTGACAAAGAATTAGAAGAAAATACTGCGAAATTTAAAAAACTTCGAAATCGACTAATCCACGGACTATCGATGTTAAACTATAATTATATAGAAGTATGTAGTGATATTAATAATAAAGTAGATTCTATACTAAATATATGTTTTGAAAATGTAAATTCAAAAATCCTAGAAATTCTCTTAAGTGAAAAAAATATTTATGTTTCAACAGGGAGTGCATGTAATTCGGGTATAGTGGCCGCTTCTCATGTATTACAAGCCTTGAACATTTCTAATGATTATATAAATGGAGCATTAAGAATATCGCTAGGAAAAGATACAAGTGAGGAAGATATTGATATATTAATTGAGACATTACGAAGTATTTTTAATAACAAACTTAGTTTTATACAAATATGATGATCTAATATCTTTTTCATTTTTCTAACCATTTGTTGTTATATTATAGATTAGATTAGTTAACCATGCAGGTTGATTGGTTGAAAAATCTGTTAATCTTAGCGGATCTGACTACGAGTATTAGGATTACATTATTTCAGACGAAGAACTTTCAGGTGAGGCGATTATTGACTGACTTTAGACAGATAATACAATCTGGGGTGCAAGACAAATATCTGCGTAGCTGAAAGTTCGCAATCTTATGGGGCTTGTAGAAAGGCTCGTCGTTACATAACAGAAATAAGAACTAATTCAATCTATCCAAAATAGAAACATCGTACTGTTTGAGTTGAAGTATTAATCATAGTAAGGTTAGTTCTAATGAACTTGTTATAAAGGTTATTCGAGATTAAGTTTTTTATTAAGTATATAATTTGATATTACAAAATATATGATGGACAAAACGATTGATATTGCTAAGGATACAAGTATTGATGAAAAGTAAATTCCAAAATTTTTCAAATCAGAATTATCATTAGCTTTAATAATGAGTGATAATCCAAAAGGTATCATTCCTATCGTAGATATAATCTGTGATATAACATAGAGTACGATATATGCTCCAAGTGAGAATAATATTTTATGCTTACCGAATGTCTGACCTAGTGATATGGCAGCATAAAACATAATTAGCATATAAAATATGGATATAATACTTCCAATTATAATAAGAGGAATGAAACTAGTCATTTTAATTCCTGTACCTACAAGAAATTCGTTAGATATTTCACTCAATACATTTGCCATTTCAGTAATTGAAAATTGACCAAGCAACAATAAAAATACTGATATACAAGTACAAATAGAATTAATGATACACCATACAAAACCTACAAAAAGTTTTGATAATATAAGTTCATGTGATTTTACAGGTAATGTATTCATTAAATAACCTTCATCCGTAAAAAGATTTCTATAGAATCTAACTACAGTATAAATGAGTACAGCAATAGCAATAGCAATCAAAATTAATACATACATAACAATTGTAATGCTACTTAATATTTCTAAATTATCATTTTTAGAACGTAATTTAATTGCAATAAAGCCTATTAAAGTAGTGAATATTAATGCAATATGAAGAATAACAAGTATTTTGGAAACTGCTTTAAACTCATGCTTAATTAATTTTCCTAACATTTAAATACCTCCCTAAATAGTGCATCTACTGACTTGCCTTTTTTAAATCGGATGTCATCTACGGTGGAGGTTAGAGTGACAGCTCCATTTTGAATAAACACTACTTCGTCTAAAATATTTTCGATGTCAGAGATTAAATGTGTTGAAATAATAATAGAAGCATTTTCATTATAATTTGATATAATGGTATTTAATATATAATCTCTAGCAGCTGGATCAACTCCAGCAATTGGTTCGTCTAGGCAGTATAGTTCAGCGTCACGGCTCATTACGAGGATTAACTGTACTTTTTCTTTTGTTCCCTTGGACATTGTTCTTAAACTATCAGTTACATTAATGTTGAGATGATTAAGCATATCATATGCTTTTTCTTTATTAAAATCATCATAGAAATCTTCAAAGAAAGCGATGATATCTTTTACTTTTAATGAATTATCTAAATATGTTCTTTCAGGTAGATAGGAAACAATCTTTTTCGTATTGATGCCAGGTTGTAGTCCATTTATTCTGATTTCCCCACTACTTGGTACTAATAAGCCGTTAATAAGCTTAATCAAGGTACTTTTTCCACTACCATTTGGACCTAATAGACCAGTAATGTGACCAGGCTCTATTGTTAAATCTATTCCTGAAAGAGCTGATTTTGTGCCATATTTTTTAGTTAATGATTTACATTCTAAAATGTTACTCATTCTCTTTCCCCCTAATTGCATTTTCAATTAATTGCATTGTTTCTTCTTTTTTATAACCAAGTTGCTGCATTTTCTCGAAAAATTCAGCTATTTGCTCTATCGCTAATTGATTTTTAACATCTTTAATCATATTTTGATCCTCCGTTATAAATCTCCCACTCGTGCGTTGTGAATAAACAAGTCCATTTCGTTCGAGCTCTACCAAAGCTTTTTGCATTGTATTTGGATTCACAGAAGCGTCAGCAGCTAATTCTCTTACAGAAGGTATCTTGTCTCCGGCTTTATATACACCAGATATAATATCCATTTTCAATTTATCAACCAATTGAGAATAAATTGGTCTGTCAGAACTAAGATCCCATGTCAAAAATATCACCTCATTTCAAATATATTTCACATAGTATTATTGTACTAAGTGCTTAATACAATAATACATACATGAATACTAAAAGTCAATAGTAAAACAAAGTATTTATTCATGTTTGACATATTTATGTGAAATGCTTATACTGAATAAGTTGAAGGATATAGTGTGTAGAGACAGGAGGATGCCTATGAAATGTCCATTTTGTAATAAAGAAAATACAAGAGTAATAGATTCAAGACCCGCAGATGATAATAGCTCAATAAGAAGAAGGCGTTTATGCGATGAATGTGGGAAACGTTTTACTACTTATGAGAAGGTAGAAACAATTCCACTTATTGTCATCAAGAAGGATAACAATAGAGAACAATATGATAGATCTAAAATAGAAGCCGGAGTATTAAGAGCTTGCCATAAAAGACCTATTTCGGTAAATGATATCAACAAATTAATAGATGAAGTTGAAAATGAGATATTCAATATGGAAGAAAGAGAAATTGAAAGCAAGCAAATTGGTGAAATAGTTATGGACAAGCTTAAGAATTTAGAAGCAGTTGCATATGTAAGGTTTGCTTCCGTTTATAGAGAGTTTAAGGACGTTAATACATTTATGGAGGAATTAACGAAGATACTAAACACATAAAAAGTTAGATGGAAAATGGAGTGCTGAAATGAAGAATTATTTAATGATCATACAATATGATGGAACTTCATATAATGGATGGCAAAAACAAGGAAATACTGTAAATACAATACAGGAAACAGTAGAGAAGACGTTAAGTAACCTGTTACAAGAGGATATTGAAATACACGGTTCTGGTAGAACGGATGCGGGCGCGCATGCTCTTAGGCAGACTGCGAATTTTAAATGTAGTTCAATTATTGATAGGGACGTATTTTTGCAGGATATAAACCGAGAATTACCACAAGATATTAGGATTTGTAGCATGAGTGAAGTGGATATGAATTTTCATAGTAGGTTGAGTGCAATTTCTAAGAGTTATGACTACAATATTAATAACAGCGATAGAGCGAGTGTGTTTCGAAGAAAGTATGTATATAATTACGTAGACAAGCTTGATATTGAGCTGATGAAAAAAGCAACAACTTATTTAGTTGGTACACATGATTTTAGAGGCTTCTCATCAGAAAAGAATCTTTCAAAGTCTTGTATCCGAAATTTGTATGAAATTAACATTAAAGAAAATAAAAATGAAATTACAATAAGCTTTTTAGGAAATGGATTTATTTACAACATGGTACGAATAATTACAGGTACATTGTTAGAAATAGGTTCAGGAAAGAAAAGAATGGAGGATATTAATAAAACATTTAAAACAGGGAAACGTGAGTTTGCTGGCGCTATGGTACCAGCAAATGGATTGTTTTTATCCAATGTTAATTATGAGGGTAGAATATAAGCAAATAAGTTTACTAAGACTAAACAAGAAGTTTACATATTTTTGATAAAAAGAGAAAAAACATTATTGGTGCTTAATAACTTACGAATAAGCTACCATTTGCATTTATTTGTAAAGAATCAACGGATAAATTTCGTTCATAAATTCTTTATGGTGTTATCCTTAATGTTAATAC
>JBGUEQ010000068.1:0-17795 GCA_041821265.1 Lachnotalea sp.
TTTCAATGTTAAGAATGCTGGATTCTCTAGTATGGCTCCTGCTCGGTATGTGGATATGGTAATTTCACTACTTTTATTCAGACTTACTATCATGGCACGTATGCTACTGATTTGTTCCGTTACTCCCGAACAGTCATTTCGATGACCCTCTTCATACGTTCCGACTTTATCATTTAATACCTTGGTCTTTCGCTTCAAGCTCCCAAAGGAATGGGTAATCCTACCCATTGAGGGGGTGGAAAGACTTAAGATGTCTGTTATAGTATCTAATGCATCTTCCAGTTCATCTACTAAATCTAGAAATTCCTCTTCTTCTCTGGCAATTGTACTATTTTGGTCTTCTAATGTATCCTGTGAAAAATGTGCTTTCACATCTCCATCAATACTCTCATACCCGACTTCGTATACGTACAAGCGATCTTTATATTCTTCTATCATCTGTGCTACACCGCCTAAAAGGCTTAGATGAACCTCTTTCACATATGTTTTGATGCTCTCTGCTGTTGCTCCCTGCATTCCAGATGATTCTGCCATTGCATTACATGCCACACCTATCAATTGGAGTTTACCAAGCCATGCTTCTATCTGTTTATTCGTTGCCTTTCTGACATCTCTGATATCAGCTACCTTAACTTCATATCCCATATGCGCCCCCTCCTAGCGTCCTGATAAAGAAAGGAGGTTTTGCTCTGCGAATTTCATTGCATTTCCAGCACTTCGTATTCTCTCACTATCTGTTTTTAGTAGATTACTGTATTCTTTCAATACTTCCTGCATTGCCTGAAAACATTCTATGTATTGTTTTAATGGTTCGCAATTTCCTGTAGCTTCTGGCTTCTGATCTTTCACTTGAGATAGTTCATTTGCTGCTGTTACTAAACGATTGGTAGCTGTTTGAAAATCCATCATTTTCAGTTCTATCATAAGGTATTTCCCTCCTTTTGCTGATTAAATTCAAGCGGAGTTCCTTTTTTATAATCGAATTGCTGAAGCATTTTATTGAGGTTTTCAGCCATAATAACTTCGTCATCATCGGTATAACCTTCATAGACTACCTGTTGAATATCTTCATTGTTAAAGTAGAGTATCGCATCTCCCAATAAGCCTTCTGGATATAAACAACCTCCATATTCAAAATATTTGGTTTCATTTCCTATATTCGTGGCAACTGCGCGGGCTATAACAACAACCTTTTTCACGCCTCCATTTAATCGAACAATACTACCAAGTGATAAAAACTTTGTGTTTTCCATTATATCATTTTTCCTTTCTCTTAGTCTATAAAATTAATAATTGCAGTAGCTATATCATTAATCAAATTCCATGCTTCTCCAATTAATCCTTTCAGTTCGCTGGATTCATTTTCAAGTCGAGTAATTTTGGAACGAATTTTATCTGATATATCATCGGTTTTATCATAATAGATATTAAAACCATTCATCAGACTATCGTTTATTTCTTCTTGATACTCATTAAACTTATTACCCTTCCATTTGTCCACATGAGCAAGTCGTGATGCCTCCGACCTCTTTTTTGACACTTGATGTTTAATGGATGAAACTTTTGAAAGTGCACTTTTTAGCCTACTAATTTTAGCTTTTACATCGCTTCGTTTATCTTCATAACCGTCTTTCTTATCATATGCTCTGGACTGTTCATCATATAAGCTTTCAATACTCATCTCTTTTCCTTTCTCAACATTTCAAATTTATATTTTAATTAAACTTTGGTAATCGTATTCTCACATAACTGCCATTATTAAGAAGCAATCCATCTGGAAACTGTGGTAATTCTTTGGATGATGTGATTCCAAACATACCAGTACTTCCTGGACTTCCAACTAGTAGACCATCTGTGGTGTTTTTAGCAAATTTCGTTATCTCATCAAATCCTTTCATCTTACCCGAATGTGCTGTTAAGATGATACTAATACCAGTTCCATCTGTATCCATAAGGAGTGGTGCAAGTTGTGGTGCCTTTGTTTTGGTTAACTCTATAAAATAATCCCAATCATCTACAACTACATAGAATGGCTTAAGCATCTTACTGATTTCCTTTGGATTCTTAGTTGGATCTGTCATTAGTTTTTCATGGACAATTGCTTTTCTTTCTTCTACTTCACCCGCCAAGGCTTCCATAAATTCCTCTACACCTGTTACTGCTTCTACATAATGTAGGTTTTCTCTGCCCTTATATCCATATAACTCCATACTCTTAGAATCAAAAAGATATATTTCTCCAGTTCCTACTATTTGTTCTAGAATCGTCTTTATGATGTTGGTTTTGCCCTTTGCTGCTTCTCCAAGAATCGTAAATGGTGTCATACTTCGCTCAAATCCGCATACATGAACGCTTTCTTTATCAAGTCCTAACCAGATTTTCTCTCCCTGTTTTTCATACTGCATCATTTCTTTCACATTTAAGGTTTCTGGAAGTACTGGGATACGTGGAGCCTTTTCATTTGGATATACTTCATCAATCTTTGTAATTAATTCTTCAATTCCTTTGTTGTATTCAAGTTCATTACTAAATTTTGTCATTGAATAAATCTGCATTACACTTACGATTGTGTTTCGTTTAATTAAGGAACGCCCCTTGATTTCAGAAGGTTTATACGCACTTCGACCTACTACCACACTGACATCACTTTCATCAAAGAGGTATCCTGCTATCTTATTTTTAAAATTATTATAAATAGAATATTTCATAGCATTACTTCTCGTAGCAGTAGCAAGAATATAAACACCAAGGCCATAACCATCTCTTGATAATTTCATAAAGAAATCTTCTGCATCGTAGCCAAGTTCTTTTACCACATCGAAGTTATCAATTACAATAACAAGTGCCTTCAATGGCTTCTCAGCAACTTGGTTATATACTTCAAAGTTTTGTACCATACGTCCTGCAAACTTTTTCTTACGTTCTTGCATTTCTCGTTGTATTAATAACTGTAATTTATTAAAACGTTCTGTATCATCAAATGTTATATACTCTGCTGTATGATGCAATTTATTCAGTGGAATTAATCCGCTGTTTCCAAAGTCTAAAATATAGAAATTCAAACACTCTGGGCTATTTTGCATAGCAAGAGAAAGTATTGTTGTAGTAAGAAATACCGTTTTTCCGTAGCCAGCTGATGCAAGATAGAGTAAATTTCCTTCTTTTTCAAGGTTGATTGCATACTCTGTTTGTTCTTGTTCTTCTGGAATATCCACCAAACCAACCGACACTTGTAGGTTTAACTTCTCTGATTTGGCATCTCTTAATTGAAGTGGATTTAATATTTGCTCTTTTAGTGATGGAAGCCAAGGTTTCTTCACTTCTACTACCTCTTGTTGTGAATATATCTCATGAATATAATCTATCGTTGCATCTAACTGCGTTACTGCAAGCTTTCCGCTTTCTTTATCACCACTTAAATCCTGATTAATTAATTCACCTTGTCCAAGATCATTTATAATATAGACACGATCATCTATTTTTTCTTCTTCCTGATCAGTACTATAAGAAGCTCCACTCCATGCTGATTGAAATAATTCATATATTTCATTATTACCTACTTGCAGATATGCTCGTCCTGCTTTCGTGATATTTGCTGCATCTGGGGTTTTCAATATTTCCTTACTATCCGCTTCATTTTGCACCATCAAGGCTAATTTAAACTTTGAATTAGTCCAAATCTGATCATCCACTACACCCGTTGGCTTCTGCGTTGCCAAAATCAGATGCACACCAAGACTTCGTCCGATACGTGCCGCCGATACAAGTTCTTTCATGAAATCTGGCTGTTCTTTTTTTAGTTCTGCAAATTCATCACTTATAATAAATAAATGTGGCAAGGGCTCTTGTGCTTCCCCATTTTTAAATAATTTATTATAACTATTGATATGATTGACATCATACTTACTAAAGATACGCTGTCTTCTTGCTAATTCACTTTTAATTGATGCCATGGCACGCATACTCTGTGCTCCATCTAAATTCGTGATTGTTCCCAGCAAATGTGGCAAGTTCTTGAATAAACCAGCCATTCCACCGCCTTTGTAGTCAATCAGTAGGAAAGCAACTTCATAGGGATGAAAATTTACTGCCAACGATAATATGTAAGATTGAATAATCTCTGATTTACCAGAACCTGTAGTACCTGCTACTAGCCCATGTGGTCCATGTGCCTTTTCATGTAGATTCAAAGATACGAAGTCTTCTTCTGCACGCACCCCCAGTGGTACTGCTAATGATTTTGATGAATTGTTTTTATTCCAACGTTCTAATATTCCCATTTGACTTGGATGTTCTACATGATACATGTCGAAGAACGTAATGCTATCTGGTATCTGTGCACTAATTCCCTGCATATGTTCTAAAACGCCTAAATCTCTTGCCATCCACTCCAAATTAATTTCTTGAGTAGACTTCAGTGTGAAATGTAAATTCTTCTCTACCTTTTCTTCTAATAATAAAGTTGCCTGTCGTGAATTTTCTAACATCACAATTGTTCCAATATTCTCTGGAAGATTTGCTCGAATATTCGTACTATAAATAATAGAAAATCCTAAGTTATATCCTTCTTTATCTAGATATTCCATAATTGAATGATCCATAATTAATTTAGGTTCATCTATAACAAATACTAAATGTGGCAAAAACATGCTTTCTTTCTTACTTTCTTCAACTTTTAATTTTCGATCTTTTAATATCTGATGTAAGCTTCCAAGAATCTGATCTCTTTTACGTTCTGAATTAATTGTCCCCACTGCATTAATTGCATGAACCCGAAGATGTGGATACCAGCGCATCCATTGGAAATCTTCGTCATATATTTCATTATATATAGTTATAATTTCTAAATCATGATAGCTTTGAAAAAAAGTCAGCTGCGCTATGATCAATTTTAATTGCTCATGTATCGTATCTTTTTCACCAACTAAACCCATATGTGCCTTTTTCAAATCAACCACAACTGGCTGCAAAATGTTAGAAAATTCATGTACTACAGCCTTTGCCTCTTCTGCCAATTCATCTACCTGCGTATTCAAATCGTCAGTTGCCATTTTGATAGTAAATTTACAAGGTGCATGTGCCTTTCCAACTGATACCGCCAAAAAATCTTCATCATTGGCACTTCGTTCATAAATTCTCTCACTATAGCTATGTACCATCTGCTCTATTTCTAAAACATCAGGATAATTATAACGATAGGCTTCTGCCTCATTTATATAAATTTCATAGATTTCTTTGCGTTTCTTAAGAAGATAAGCTTGATATGTCTCTTCTCTTAAAATTGATTCTTCTTTGAACTCTTTTTTATCTGTAATATATTTCACAATGGATACAATAATGGTCATTCCTGTACTTGCGACTGACATGAGCACAAATAAACCACGTTTCATTAATATGCTAATACCGACGGTGACACACATCATCATAAGTGGTGGCACAATCAGTGTAATCAAACCACCTTTTTTCTTTTCTTTTTTATCCTTTGGATGACTTAACTCTATTGTTTTTGCAGACACTCGTTTTATAATTCTAGGTGAACGTTTGTATTTGGGAAATTCCTCCGATATTGATTCCTCACTTGGTCTTTCTAATAAAGTCGAAGTAACGTTAGCTAGATCCTCCCCTGTCAGAATTATTTTATTTTCCAATAATATAAAAATGTATATTCCAATCTGAAGCTCATCACCTTGCTTTATTTCATATACTTCGCCATTTAGATTTTTACCATTTAATAAAATTTTAATATCATCATAATTATCGTTTTTGTTAGAAATATATAACTCTATTTTTTCTATCAGTAATATACATGGAAGATCTTCAATTATTATGTCCGCGGTTTGGGAACCAATTGTAATATGCTCTTTTCGCTCATAGCATAAAATATTTTTTTTATTTTCATTCTTCATCTCTTAATTTTCCTCTGTATCATATTGCTCCATAAGTGGTTCCATTAAAGAGCTGATATCCTTCAACTGCTGTGTTTTCTCTTCACCGCTTAGTGCTGCGTCCGATTCTATCGATGCTTTTTTCTTCATATATGCATATAAGAGAAGCTGGTCATCCGATTGTTGCATGGCAATATCCACTGCTTCGTCTGTATCTCCTCGTCCCAGATAAATCCAGTACTCTAGTCTTATAGCTGAATCACTCAAAGATATGGTTTCCAAAATATTAGTTTTTTGTTCCTGCGTTAAATTTTCGCTTCTTATGTAAGAATTTGCTAATATGAATTTTTGGTGTACCTCCATATCCGATACGCCAACACCTCTCATTGCATCAATACAACTCACATAATCCGTCTCAATATATGCATTATCAGCATCAATAATTGCATTTTTCAATGGAGTCACTTTAATGAACTGATATCCTGCGTAGCTAATAGTCGTTATACATAATATGCTAAGTGCGATAACTGCTATTCTCAATCCATGAAATGTGCCTTTATTCAATAATATTTTCTTTTTGATTCGTTCTGCCTCTACGCGTTCATATTCTTCACAAAGAATTGTTTTAATCGCTTGCGCATTCTCCGCTTCTTTTATTTTATTTAGTAATATATTTTTTGATAGCAGTTTTTTACCACCTTTTTTATAATCATCATAAGAATATTTTTTCTGTAGTGCAAAACCAGCCAATGCCTTGTAGTTATCAAGAAAATCTTTTTCTTCATATCCTCTTCCATCAGGATAAACATCTCTTACTTTGACACTTACTTGCCTATTAATATCATAGTATAGATTATCTGGGTTCATTGAAAAGCAATATTTTTTTAACGCTTCTCTTAATTGTTCAATATTCATAAGTACCGCTAATACCGTTAGCATATCTTCTGTCCTAATACTCAAAACGGATTTTCTATCTTCCATCTCATAAGAGAGTATCAATTCTTCTTTTTCTTCTTCTAATGTCATTTTTATTAGATATGGTTCTGGAAATATCAACTTTTTATATTCAAATTGACTCTTTGCAGAAAATATTGATTTTTTCATAATTTCTTTTACGATTGTCTTTTCCATTGTCATTCTCCTCATATCAATTCTAGAATATCTCCAGTATAGATATGTTCCTCTTCATAAATCTCTTTTATATCTACATACATCCCACGACGTACGGATTTTACTGTTACTTGCTCTGTATCAATTCCTTGTAAGGTTCCTGCTTCCTGTAGTATATGTAATGTATCTATTATTTTTTGTTGCGAATTCACCTGAATATCATGATTCATTTGACTCTCTTTATTCATAAGCGTAAATGTTAACATCATGTTCTCTCCACTTCCTCCTTCTTTTGTTTACGTAACGTATCATTACTATAATTACAATGACAAAGGCTATTCCCATAATGGGAATAGCAAAACCTGTTGCACTTGATGTATTCGTATAGGATTCCTTTTTAACCTTAATCTCACTACTACTAAACATTACACTTTTTACCTGCTCATAGATATCCGTATTGTCTACTGACTGAATAAATACTCCTTCTTCAACGTTACCATATGACTGATTTATTTGATCCTTATACTGTTTTACTTTGGCTTCAAATGTATTAGTGAATACATTTGCTCCATTTATATCGGTAAGCGATGAATAGGCTTGTGTCCGCTCCTTTAGAACAGATGGATCAATTGTTATATCTGTTGTTTCTGCCATAATTCAACTTCCTTCTATTGTTTATGTTATATAAAATCTGCTTTTACAGTTATTTTTTTTTAAATGCCACTGTCCTAAGAACAGTGGCATGAAACATAATTTCTACATTGATCCAATTTTGCTAGCAATTTCCTGGTCAATGTTTTGCATTGCACTTGAAACATCTCTCAATTGTTGTGCAATTGACGTAATCAAGTCACTTGTTGCTGTAAAACTTGGTTCCAACGAAGTGAATTGGTCATAGAATGCTTGACTACTATGTCCAGCCCATTCTTCACAAAGTGATGTAACCATATTCCTCATAGTACTAACTACCTGATTGAATTCCTCACATCTGCTATTAAATTCACTTGCTTTTTGTTCCATTTGCTCAGGACTTAATTTAATATTGCTTACATCTGCCATTTTTTTGTTTCTCCTTTTATTCGGTTCATATTTTATTTGCAAAACTGTTATACAGTTAGTTGCCTATTCGTGTGGGTAATCTTACCCATTTTATAGTAGTACATGATAAATATAAATCGCTACTATTAAATCTCTTAATATTCTATATAAACGCCAATTTTGTACCACAGCCTGTTTTTACAGGTCTATTTTCTAATATATTTATTGGCTATTGACTTAATCAGCATTAATTGACACATCATCCTTAAGTCTCTGATAATTAGATATTTGTGTTATTTTAAGAGGATTTGCAATAAACTCATACGCTTGTGTATATTCCATTGTTCCCAATCTTGTATAGGGAAGCTTAGCTGCAAATTCTGCCATCATATCTTGATTTACGCCACTCGTTGCCGATTTTACTAATTGTGCATCAGCTAGTCCACTTTTTACAGCATTATCTGATGTTTCTTTCACTTCTTCTATATGAGCTTGAAGAACCTCCATATTTGTTTCGGTAGTGGTATACACTTTTTCTGCATAGTCCGTATATGCTTGATTATTCTCAGTTACACTTTGTTGCATCTGAGTACCATTCATCTCCATCTGGGAAACATATTCTTCAATTTTCGAAGTATCTTTTATCGGAATATATGCAGCTAATAAATCTTGATATTTACTAATATCTGTCTCTTCATCCGCATACCTTAGTTCAAAAATATTTTTAACTTTTTCTGTACGAGCAATAAGTGGGGAAATACAATTATTATTCACAATGTCTGTCATTGACTGTGTATTAACGTCTACAATGGATGAGAATTCTGTTTTTACGCCTTCAATTTGGTCTTTATAGAATCCTAATAATGTAAGTATCGTTTTAGGTTGACTATTTTCATCTACTATGGTACTTCCATCTTCATCGTATGTATTTCCCTTATAAGATGTAATTTGGTAATCATCCGTTTCTACAGTATCCAAACTAGACTTTATATAAGTATCTAAATCTTCAATATTACCTTCTACCTCTAAATGAGTAACAGGAGTCAGTGATACATTTCCTTCAATTACATTACTTAGAAATTCTAAGGTATTACTATATCCACATTCACTTATCAGTTCTAATAATTCTACATCTGCATCACACTCTTCTAATGTAGTACCTATGGATTTACATACCTCTACTGTACCAGTAACTGTAATCACCGTTTCTTCATCTCCTGGATCTCCTGGGTCTCCGGGGTCTCCGGGGTCTCCGGGATCTACTGGGTCCCCTGGGTCTCCGGGATCTCCTGGGTCTCCTGGGTCTCCTGGGTCTACGGGATCTCCTGGATCTACTGGATCTACTGGGTCCCCTGGGTCTACGGGATCTCCTGGATCCCCTGGGTCTACGGGATCTCCTGGGTCCCCTGGGTCTCCTGGGTCTCCTGGGTCTCCTGGGTCTCCTGGGTCTCCTGGGTCCCCTGGGTCTACGGGATCTACTGGGTCCCCTGGGTCTCCTGGGTCTCCGGGGTCTCCTGGGTCTCCGGGGTCTCCGGGGTCTTCTGGGTCTTCTGGGTCAGGGTCCTTTGGCACAACATAATCTAAGGATACTTCTTTACTTTCTGTTTCTGTTTGTGCTTTCGTTAATCTATCCAATATATCATCTAGACATTCTTTTCTTTTTGCAATTAATTCTAAATCATCACTTACAATAGAAATAGTAACTAACGGTGGTTCACCCTCTCCATCAATTTTGTTACAGCTGATTTCGTATTGTTTACCATCAGAACCATCTACTTCTTTATAGGATAGCAATGGTAATGCTGAACTTAAATCATCTTTATACTGTGATTCTAATTCATTAATTTCAGTACTTAACTGCTCATTGTATTTTTGTATACTTGTGTCTAATGCAGTTGTAATGCTACTACGTTGACCTTCCAGTGCGTCTGTATCACTTGATATCCCTGTTTTATTGATTTGTAATGTGTTGTTATACTCCGTTAAGCTATTTACCAAGGATTGAATTCCCTTTTTGTAAACCACTTCGCCTTTTTCATCTGTTTCTAAATTAATTTTTCCTATATTTTGGGACAGGGCGGTAAGTGAATTAGAAAGTGTCTTACCATCAGTACTTAAACCTGTTAGCTGTGTCATTGAGTCATCTATATTGGTTTTATATTGTTCGTCAATACTACTGACCAAGCTACTATTTGTTTCCATATAATTTGTTATGTCTATTGGTTTTGTTGTATTTTCTTCCCTTTCCAGTTCTGGTATATTTACCATTTGAACCAAATCGGATGCCTGAATTTGTTCAATGGAATTTTTATCTTTAATATCATTAGCCATTACTGTTGTCACTTCATCTTGTGCCTGATGAAACTCATTGAGAATATTAGCCAAGTACATATAACTAATATCAGAATTTAGAGATTGTCCAAAATTTAATACTTTGTATAATAAATCTCTTTGTTTATCTCCTTCTAGATCTGTATTTAATGCATATTTTAAGTTTGCCTGCATTGGTGTCTGGTTTAAACTATCTATACTTTCAGAAAAGGTAGATGGAATAATAATGTAGGCACCATAGTTTCCTTTCTCAATTCCCTGTCTTGCATCTTCTAGTGATGTATATACAAAAGATTCATCGTGAAATTGTATGACTTTTTCTCCATAATAAATTTTTTCTTCACTTGTTGAAGTTATTGTCCCTTCATCTAAATTAACAACTGCAATGGTCTTCTGCGCATCTTCACCTGAATCTGATTTTGTTGAAATTACTGATGTGCTTTCTTGCTTCAAAGCAAAAGAATTCCCTGCATAAAAACATGCACCGCCAACTGTACTAACAATCATTATGCTTACTACAAATTTGATTGCTATTTTTAATATTTTATTATTCATAATTCGCATTCTTCCTTAATATTGTAATTTTGTATTACTTTACCATAAAATAATTTAATCTATGGTCGATAATATTTCCTAAAATAGTCGAATTTCTATTTTTTCAACTCCGTAACCCTTGATTATTCAGCTCTCTTTAGGTTGTATAATGTCGATTTTTTTCTTTTTTTTCAATATTTATTAGAACAATGTACTTTTTTAAAACATTTATAATTACCACTGCACAATATACATAAAATGCAAGTGCAACGTATTGGGGCACTTTAAAACTCAGGTTTTAACTTAACAATACGTTTTGCTTAACATGTATAATTAATAACTACAGCTATACAATCTAATAACATTTATAAATTTTTGTTGTAATAAAAAAATTAATAATGTTATAATAAAAAACAACGCATTATTAAGGGGAGATATTACATGAACAGAAAAATTCAAATTTTGCTAATTGAAGATGATCCAAATAGAATATTAGAGTTTCAAACATGCATACACTTTCATTGTAAATTTGAGTTAAGTGGAGCAACTGGTAGTGAGCTTGAGGGATTAAAGTTGTTAGAAAAAGAAATTGCTGACGTAGTTATTTTAGATTTAGAATTAGAAGAAGGTAATGGAATTCAATTAGCAGAAAAAATGCGCAAATTATCTATCCAACAACCTTTTGTGGTAGTAACGACTAATAATTGTTCGGAATCAATTCAGCAATATTTAAGAAAAGAACTTAAAGTTGATTTTATTTTCCAAAAAGGTAATTCAAGTTATACTCCAAATCAGGTATTAAATATTGTAGAAAAAGTCTATAAATATCATAGTAACGATAGTCTTGATGAATTAAATGAAACCGCAATTTTAAAAAAGCGAATTTTGCATGAGCTTGAAAACATTGGCTTTAGTACAAATTATATTGGAACGGAATATATAACGGCAGCTCTTCTTCTTTTATCTGAAAACCAAGATAAATCCTATCAGATATCAAAAACAATATATCCCGCATTAGCAACACAATATAATAGTGATTCATCTAATATTGAGAAGGCAATTCGTATGGCAATCGAGAGAGTATGGAGCAGTTCAAGTCTTCTACAACTGTCAAAATATTATCCCTATGAAGTTAATAATAAGAATGGACGACCAAGTAATGGAGAATTCATATCAAATATGAAGCTTTGGCTATTTGGTAATTAAATTTAAAATTAAAGACACTATACAAGAGTTTATAATTCTAACAAGACATAAAACTGTTTTTTGAATAATTAAAATTGCAGACTACCCTTCTGGGGAATCTGCAATTTTAAAATTATTATAATATAAAATACTGTTTTGAGAAATTTGACCACTTCTATAACTTTCTATCAATCTACCATTTTTCTGATTCCAAAGAATACTAATACCTTTTGAAAAACCAGTTAGGTCATCATATTCTGTTAATTTATAAGTAGCCTTATAACGACCTAAAAATTCTATGATTTCCGCAAGTCCCTGCCCTGTTCCACCCTCTGTATTTCCTCTTTTTCCAAATTCATTCAGAATATGGATAGGGAATTGAACTCCATCGTCAAAAATTTCAATTTCTAATATTTTATTCACACATCCCATGACTAATAATATATTACCTATTTTATTTTCCTTTTTCTCTATAGCACGGAATGCATTTCTCATAAGATTTCCAATTAATTGTAAAAAATCTATTTGCAAAATATCTCGTTCTTTTAATGCATCTGACATTGACATACTGACAAACACATCAAAGTTAATTCCTTTGCTTGCCGCCTCTTTTCCATATAGCTGTATTTGTTCATCTAATATATGAATACCAGTGCTCGGAAAACTTTTAAATTGCATATCTTCTTTCTCACTTTCACATATTTGTTCATTACATAATTGGTGTATTTCATTTAAAAGTTCATTATACTCATTTATTCCCTCATTACTTTTCATTTTTTCAAGTGCTTGATTTAACACTGGAAAAATTTCTTTTGATTTATGTAATCGTTTTGCCATCCGTTGGTTATCAGTCCATAATTGCTTTCGTTCACGTTCTACGAAATACCGATCTACAACCCATAGTATACTGAACACTATAACCATAACTACAATAGTAAAAGATATATATACATATAAAGTCTCAGTTTTTTTTGTATATACATAAATTGGTTGTCTTGATACTTGAAGAAGAACTCCTAGAATGACTACGATAATTTGAACATTTTTATTCCTTAACAATTGACTTATCTTATTTTTTTTATCAGCTAATGACAATAAAAATAATGGAACAAATTTCAGTATATATCCAAATAGTAAAACCATCGGATACCACGGATTGTTTATGCTCAAATTCATCGTAATAAATACAAAAACAGATACTAGTAAACTCAACAAATTATTAATAATATTTGCAGCCATTACAGTTGAAAACATCATTAAAAACTTTTGTCTCTTCAATATAATTGTGTATAGGCTTAGATCAAATATATCAAACACGATACCTATAGTATATCTCCAACTTCCTGCTTTTTTTATATAATGCCATATAAATACATAAAAACACAAGCACACTAGCTTAACTAGATATGCCGGTATTTTGGGTTTAACTACAGCAATTTTATCTATAATAATAAATAAGATAATACATTGTAATATTACACCAACCATCTCAACAAATCCTATCACTTCCATACTTCCTCCTTTGCATAATATGAATATTATATCCATATCTACAAAAAAAGACAAATACAAAATTTAAAATTATAAATTTTCATTGAACAAACTAACTTAAAATATTCTAATTTAAAAATATTAAAACGAAAATCTTTTAAAAAAATCTATCAAATCCATCCCTCTCACTCCCTTTCTAATCTGACTAACATTATCATAGAATGAGAATTAATTAGGTCGACAATTTCTCGATTTTAGGTCGATTAGGTCGATTTCATTAACTAAATGTTTTTGTAACATGAGGTTTTATTGCGTATTTTCAATCTTTTTTTAATTGTGCTATTTATTGTTTTTACATTTCCTTGTCGATATATTTTAAATTATGTATGATTAATATATCCAAACAATCCTCTATTTAAATTTATTTTTTATTATTAATATAGTATTTTATTTATGATATATAATAGTTGCACAAAAAACACCCCTAAGATTATGATATTTATCAAATAATCTTAGGGGTGTTACTTAAATTATCTAGGCTAATATTTTAACACTAACCTTCTACTGCGGATGGCGGGACTTGAACGAATCATCCTACTCTCAAACACCTATAGAAAGGAGCTTTCCGCCTATCATCCATAAAATGTAACCAAAAGTGTAACCACTTGTCAACTGCTTGTTTTTTCTGAAAGAAAAAATTTGCACAGCAAACAGTTTACAAGTTACACAATATTATAATTATTGAAGAGGTTGTTAGACAGTTCTTTTCTAACGACCTCTTAATTATATTAAATGTTCAATTAAACAAATTGGAATTCTATATATAGTTTATATATTATTTACCATCTTTTTTCAAAATCAATTCTTGTATCTGAACAAAAACCAATAATAGTAACCACTCTCGTAATGATTTTTTCGAACATCGTTCCTAGAAACTGTTGTATAATTCCTACAAAACTAAGTGGTAATGTAACAATAAGGAAAATCGATAATGCCATTCCAAAAAATTTATTAATTTTTTTATTGCACTATCTATTTTTACTGGATATAATCGTTATAATCCATTTGGAGGAAGGTATACTGCATAGCAGTATTTATTGATAGGAATATGAAGGCACCACATATATATTTAACAGGACAATCTTATAGTAACTATTAATCGTGATACATTTTGTATCATTTAACTATTGGTGCATTGAGGATTGCACAACCGTGCAAGAAAACAAACTTAGCAAAGAACAAATACAGGCCTTGTCTATTGCCAATCAATACGGTATCATTAATTTGGATGATATGTTTGAAACAGTAACCAAAATGAACGAATCAAAAATATTAGAAGAACATAAAAACTTCTGCGAAATTTGGCAAGCAACTGATGGCAGATGGAAAACAAAACTTCCAGACAAAACAAAAAAAGACGGAAAACGATTAATTGCAAAAACAAGTAAAGCAGCTCTTGAAGAAATGATTATTGAATGGTACAAAGAAAACAATCCCCAAAAGTAACACTTAATACTTTAAAAACACTTTTTCCTGTTTGGCTAATTTATAAAGCAAAAGAAATTACTGATTCAAATGCTTATCGCCTTGAACGAGATTGGATTCATTATTTTGAAAATGATGCCATTATTAATAAACCTGTTGCAGACTTAAAGACAGTTGATATTAAAGAGTGGTTTTTTGGGATAAGATAGAAGAACTCAAACTTTCCAATCGTCAATACAAAGAAATGAAATCTTTGCTTAACATGTTGTTAGACTATGCCTTGGAAAAAGAATCAATTATGTTCTTAAAAGATTAAACAAGAAGCTTCAAACTACACAAAAAGGAAACCATGGTATTAGAAAAACCTGTATTTCTAATATGATAGCTTCTAAGGAACTAACTAATGAAGAAGTGAGCGAATTCGCAGGTCATGTAGATTTTAATACTACCCAGAAATACTATGTGTTCTCAACTACTTCTATTGACCAAAGAAAAGATTCTTATGAAAAAGCTATCTGCACGAAATTAGAACTGTAACCCATTGTAACCAAATAAATATAATGACAAAAAAATAGAGAAGCCTTGATATATAAGGCTTCTCACACTTTTACTTACTGCGGATGGCGGGACTTGAACCCGCACGAGGTCACCCCCGTCAGATTTTGAGTCTGATTCGTCTGCCATTCCGACACATCCGCGCATTCATAAGACAACCGAACAAAATATATCTTATCACAAATCTTTTTATATTGCAACAAAAAATTCCATAAATTTAAATATCTTTTCAACATTTCGTTACTATTCACAGTCATCCAATTAATTTATTAATAAATTAATTGGATATCAATGTAGAATTCTTGAATGATAGGCTCTACGTTTTTTGTTTAATCTGCTGAATTTTTATTTTTGTAGTTTTGCATTTTGATATTTAAAACATTATTAATTCACATTTTTAAGACTGTTTGTGTATTAGTTCACTCTTTTTTTTTTCCGTGCTTTTTTGGGGTATAACTTTTCTCAAATTCATTATTTAGGAGCTTTTTATTGGTTTTTTCTGCATGCTAGCTCTTCGTCAAATTGCCATGTGGATAACTATAGTAATTCGCTTTTTTATCTTTTTGAGGCTATAATTGAAACATATCAAAAAGAAAGGGCTATCATAGATGACTTCAAACTACGAAAGAGGATTATATAAAGAATACGAACTTTTATTACCAGAGAACGAAAAGGTGAACTCTGAATATCAATTGCTGCGCAAAGAATTTCAGCTGTTGCAAATGAAAATCAAATCGAAAGAAAAACTCGAAGCTGAACTAAAAGAGAAGCTCTCTGAAAATGAAGCCCGCCTAAAAGAAAGCTTGCGTTTGAAAGCACTTCTTAACATAGACGGTACAAACAGTGGCACTCCTACGAGTAAAACGCCTCTTTCCAAGAAAAAGGTGATCCCTAATTCAAGAGAAAAAAGTGGAAAGCACATTGGTGGACAGCCAGGGCATCAAAAAAAGAAACTAGAGACTTTTACAGAAGAAGAAATCACAGATACACAGATACATAAACCTTCTATCTGTCCATACTGCGATGGGAATTTAGAAGAAACGCAAGAATATATTGATAAAGATGAACTTGATTATGAAGTGGTGGTAAGAAAAAAACGTCATCGTTTTTCAGTCTGCAAATGTACAAACTGTGGACGTAAATCCCATCAGAATATACCGTTAAAACTCAAAGAAGATAACCAGTATGGGGAACATGTGCAAGCACTCGCGTTGTCTCTTATGAACAGTGGAAATGTTAGTGTCAAATAAAGTGAGGAAAATGATATATGGTCTCAGCGAAGGGCA
Organism: Lachnotalea sp.; assembly: GCA_041821265.1. Lineage (GTDB taxonomy): Bacteria > Bacillota > Clostridia > Lachnospirales > Lachnospiraceae > Lachnotalea. The sequence goes on from JBGUEQ010000068.1 coordinate 16,901, forward strand.
AATCAATCCAAGTGAGGGATATATTATAAAACTACAAAAAAGCAGCCCTGGAATTAGCTCCTTTCATAGATCAACTTAAAAAGCAATACCTTACACTTGAAACGCTCTATTGGGATGATACAGTAGTAGATATCAGCACTGCAAGAGGTTGTCTGAGATTCTATGGAGATGATAAGACTGCGTTGTATGTGGCGCACCGTCGTAAGAATAAAGAAGGACTAGATGATGAGACGGTATCTTAAAACTCCTATCACCGAATATAGTAGTCATGCATGACCACAATAAGGTGAATTATAACAAGGAATATAGTTTCAGTAACATAGAATGCAATGTTCATCTCCTAAGAGATCTTCAAAAGACTACAGATAACCTGCAACATACATGGTCAGAGAAATTAGAAAAACTTCTTAAAAAGACAAATGCATAAAGAAATACTGCAATGGAAAAAGGAGAGGAAGCGTTTGAAGACAATTATGCAAAAACTTTCTACAGGGATTTTGACAGGATCATACTAGAAGCTATAAAAGAAAATAAAAATATCCGGACAGTTTCAATCGGAAGAATCAGCAAAATACTATGCAGCAATCAAAAGCTATATTGAAACCTGTTATCGGAACGAAATCAACGAAATGGAAGCATTAGTACGACTATGTGCAGGTAATCCTTATACAGTGGATGAGATTTTTGAAACAAATAGTGGTGAATAAATCACACCAATTATAGTGTGCAAAAATAAAATAGAAAAAGGGCAGATTTTCATGTGGGGTTTTGAAAATCTGTCCTTTATTTTATGTCTGACTATGAATAGTAACTACAAGATGTTACTGTTCACTCCGTTCACAGTAACATATGATTTCTGCATGCAAATTCGCTACGCGAAGCAGAAATCATTTGT
>JBGUEQ010000069.1:0-17569 GCA_041821265.1 Lachnotalea sp.
GCACAAGACAGGCTAGAGGAGCAGATTACAAGTTTGGGTGCGGGAGCCGATGCGTTTTTGACAATCGAAGATAGCGTTGCGGCTGCGGTTAGCATGGTATCTGGATTAGCTAGTGTAAATGCACCCTCAGGAGAAAGAATAACAGGAAGTTATGAACAATTAACGAAGAAGGCTAGCCAGTTGAGGAACGAGGTAGGAGACTGTGAACATGGACATCTAAATGCTGATTTTGGTACTATATCGGATTTATTATCCAATCTTTTACAAATCATAAATGGACAGAGAGGAAAAAATCATGTTACAATAACCTCCTATCAGGTAGGAAGTATTGCCCAGCTACCAGCCTTTCAAAAAATCAAGGAAGCTTCCGCCAAGCAGAACGCAGACCTAAATGGAAGTACCAAGGATTTAGAGGATGTAATCAAGCGGTATGAACAAAAACAACAGGAAAGAAATCTTGCAGATGAAAAAACAAAAGCAGGAAAAGGACAGATTCTAAATGGGTTATTAATCGCAGGAGCCGCCATAGCAGGAACAGCAGCAATTATAGTAACATTTGGAGCAGCGACGCCCGTTGTAGTCGGAGCGTTTACCATTGGTGTTACCTCAGGGCTTTATGGCATGTCAACCGCGAATGAAGGAATTAATAATGTAATACTCGGAACTTCAGGAGATGGGACAACCATAGGAATGAATCCAATCAGAGACACAATCTTTGCATCCAATCCAGGATTATACTATACGATAGGTGATATAAGTACAATGGTCTGTGTCTTAGCCGTACCAATAGGAGGAGCGACAGCCAGTGCAATGACGGCAGGAACTTCGGTGTTAAGAGCCGTTGCAGTAGAAGGAGGAAAGACAGTTCTTGCTTCTGTGGGAGGTGCAGCAACCTCAGAACTGGTTTATAAGAAGACAAATAATGAAGTGTTATCCATGATATCAGGAGTTGCAGTGGGAGCATTGGCATATGGAGGAATGACGAAGTTTGATAGTGTGAAGAATATCAGCGGATATCATACGAATCCAGTGGTAGAGAATGTTGCGGCGAATGCAGAGGTGCTGAAGAATGGAGAAAATTATAATAGTTTTAGAGATTTAATGTCACCCGAGGAGCTGGCAAAGTATGAAAAGTACTGGGACAATGTATCAAAGGGGAAATATGATATACCATATGAAATGACAGATGTGGAATATTATCAGTATCTAAAGGGATTAAGTAAGGTTGATAGTGCTATTAAGGGTGGCTATAAAACTATAAGTGAACAAATGTTAGAGACAAGTAGTGCTAAGTTATGGGGGACTTTGGATGAAGGGACAAACCAAGGCATAAAACATTTCTCAGATTATTGGGATAAATATCCTGAAAGAATACCTTCGTTGGCTCAACGTTTGGGGATTAGTGCAGAAGATTTCTCAAACACTGTTAGTGGTTTTGAAAAATTTACGGAACAAGCTAACAAAGTGATAAAAAAGGGTATTAAACGTGAAGTGAATGGAAAAAGTATTTACTATGTCGAGGGGGTAGCTAATCCTAAAAAAGGAGTTGTTGTAATTGTTAAAGATGGAAAAATACAGTCAATGATGCCAAGCGATTTAAAATCATTTAATAAATTACAATAAATATAGAGAGGTGACAAATATGAAAGCTTATGAATTAATTAGTATTTCAGGAAGTGGATACGAAAGAATTGGTTACATAAAAGACAGTATTACTAATACCACATATTATGTGCACTTTCTAGAATATGATGAGTATATTGAAGCAGAACAATTGATTAGAAAGAGGAATAAGGGGGAATTATTAATAGGAAATTTAAGAATTGATTTAGTTACAGGTGAACATGAAGTTAAAGAGCCATTGTTTTTTAGACAACCTATATCAGATTCAAATCATGTTGAAGCAATTGTTGAAGTAAGAGAGATAATTGATAATTTTTCGATGTATGCTTTTGTGGATATTATTGATGATATTATAGAAATAGAATTTGAAAACAGTGTAGATTATGAATGTGGAAGTAGAATAAAATTAATTGGTTCCCTTGAACTTGATTTAGAGGAAGATTAATTATTGTATTTAACAGATTTTTATTTACTTATGTCTATACTTTCGGACTTCCAACCACTTAAATCCCCGTCTATTTATTCAGTATCATGGCTTTCACGTAGTGACGTTATCCATGATATGAATTAATAGACTTATGAAAAAAAATTTGCCTTGGGTATACAATCGGTTTTGCATTTGAAGTGTCGGACAAAATGAAACAATGGTAATAGAATGTGTTGCTACTACTGGATTTATATGAAACAAGTAATAGTAGTTCTTCCACAGAACTGTTGTTTGTATTATCTTAACAAGACCTGAATTTATGTGGATTGAGCAATAATAAGGGTAAACAGTTATTATTATTCGTTATGAGATAATGTCATTATTATTCAAAATATAATTGTATTTGCCTTGTGCTAAGATAAATCTCGTATCTATTGATTTTACTGATGCTTCAATAAGAAAAACACTAAAAATTAACCATGTGTAATTATTGTATCCAGATATCTATGATTTTCAAGATTATTATATAAACGGATATAAAAGTTAAGGGAAACTATTGTTATTGTAGATGAAAGTAAAGCCGTATATTGGATAAGTATTAAATTTCAGTGAAAGTTCAGATGTTATCTATAGGTATTGAATATATTTTCATGTATGCTGATACCGTTCTGATTTTATCTATTGTTGATTACATAATTACTAAAGTCGATTCCATTAAACTTTATTTTGTTTTCATATGTTTGAAAGTTGAATGAATAAAATCTTTTTTGATTCCTTGTAGATTAAATTCGATATGATTTTTACTGATATGTGTACAGAGGTATCTGGAAATATCAGCGTACACTACCACTTAGGGGTATGAATTCTCTGAAAGAAAAGTCACCTAAAAATACGAACTTTTCTATCAATGTATCCAAGTTTAGTCACAATAAGAGTCAGATAAAAGAGTCACATTTGGGAACAAAATTTTATCTTTCCTTTCTTTTTTCTATAATCAAATGATATTGCTGTGAATTCTGGCAGTTAAAATAAAATAGTTAAGTGTCATCATGGCAGTCATAGTCATTTCTAGTTTTGCGATATAGGAACTTGTCACAAAATCCTGTAATCCATGTATTACTTGATATTACCTAGATGATTTTAATCTGTATGTAGCAATTGATATAATTTTTGATTTTGTCTATAAAAGACAGGTTGGAGTGATAATTTATGACCTATGGGTTAGTGAATGATGTTGTAAGCCAGATAGAGATTGCAGTAATAAAAAGTAAGAAGATTCTAGATAGTAATATCGCCACCGTTTCAAATATAGGTATTTTACTTTCAAAGTTAAATGGTGGCGATAGCATATGGCTCGTGTCGGTGGCAGATTTTCCAAGTGTGTCTAGATTTGCAGCATTTGCAGATAGAGTCCTTAAGACCGGGGTAGCCTTGAAGATTATGAATGAGCCTTATCTGGAGGTAGGTAATGGAATTTATTGCTATTACCGGATTTGTATGAAATATGTGAGATTAGTATGGACGGACAAATATTAAAGCCATATAAATTTAAATGAGAAAATTAGTGAAGTAATTAAAATCAATTTACAAGAATTTTTATAAAAACACATCATTATGTATAAACATATCTGTGAATATAGACAAAATAATACAATGAAAATACAACTATTTCTCCAAAACAGTTTTAAAATACACCAATTTAGTGTATAGTAAATATGTATAAATTTGTATCTACTAACGCTTTTGTTACTGCTACGCGGGGCAAGCAAAATACAAATATATTTATTTTATGATATAGAACGTGGAATTTGCTCGAAAGTAGATTCGCATTAATAAATAATGAATAATCACATAAATTGATTTAAAAATAATGAAACAATGTTTAGTGGGGCATATTATGGACTGTAAGGAAATTCAACAATTAATAAAACCATATATAGCAGGAGAAATAAGCGATAAAGATTTGGACAAGTTATTAGAGCACATAGAAGTATGTGAAGATTGTTATGAGGAATTGGAGATTAATTACACCATATTTTCAGCATTGATGAAATTGGATGATAATCCAGAGGCTTCTTATAACATTACGGATATGCTATTGGAGGAGTTGAAGGCTTCACATAGGTATATAGGAAGAAAAAAAAGATTTGATTTATATAAAGTGGCAATTTACGTTACTGCTATGTTTGCTATGAGTATTATTCTGGCGATGCAGCTAAACTTATGGTTTTTGGGAACCTTATGGATTTGGAGATAACAATATGAAAGAAAAAATTGTTTTAATAGATGGACACAGTATATTAAATAGAGCATTTTATGGAATACCTGATTTGACAAATAGTAGCGGACTTCATACAAATGCGATTTATGGTTTTTTGAATATCATGTTTAAAATATTGGCGGAGGAGAATCCGCAGTATTTGACAGTGGCATTTGATGTTAAGGCTCCAACATTTCGACATGAAATGTATGCAGAATACAAGGGCACGAGAAAACCGATGCCAGAAGAATTAAGAGAACAAGTACCAGTGATTCGTGATGTATTAACGGCAATGGGAATTAAGACGATTTCACAGGCTGGATATGAAGCAGATGATTTGTTAGGTACAATATCAAAGCGTTCGGCTAGAGAAGGTTTGCAAGTATCGGTAATATCAGGAGATAGAGATTTATTACAACTTGCAGAAGATGACATTAAGATAAGAATACCTAAGACAAAGCGTGGAACCACAGAGATTGAAGATTATAATACAAAGGACGTAATAGAAAAATATCAGGTTACTCCTCTTCAAATCATTGAATTGAAGGCTTTGATGGGTGATGCAGCAGACAATATTCCAGGAGTAGCCGGAATAGGCGAGAAAACAGCTACGAAGATAATTGTGGAATATGGTAGCATAGAGAATGCATTTGAGCATGTCGAAGACATTAAACCAAATAAGGCAAGAGAGTCCTTAAAAGAGAATTATGACAAGGCACAATTAAGCAAGACACTTGCAACAATTGATATTGATTGTGATATTGAATTTACGATAAGTGAGGCGAAGTTAGAAAATATCTATACAGATGCAGCTTATCATATGTTCAAAGAATTAGAATTCAAGAATCTATTAAATCGATTTGAAGCTCCAGCTAGTAATAATAAAATTGATGAAGCTTTTCATCTAGTAACGATGCTTGATGAAGCAGAATCGGTAATAAATAAAGCCAAGAAATGCGATAAAATTGGTCTTCAGTTAATCATAGATGACAGTCTAATTGGTGTTTCGTTCGCACTAAGTGAATCCGAAGTTTATTTTGTCGCAACTCAAGGCTTTATTTCACAACAATATTTAACCGAAAAAGTAAATGAAATAATTCAGAGTAAGCAACAAGTTTCAACAATTAACTTAAAAGAAGAACTGAATATCATTCACATGAAGGATATTAATCAGTTCTTTGATATAGAAATTGCTGCATATTTGTTAAATCCTATGAATTCAATTTACCCATATAGTGACATTGCAAAAGAATATTTGGGGTTAATGCTACCAGAACGTGAGGAGTTGATTGGAAAATTATCCTATGCAAAAGCATATGAAGAAAAGCCAGACCAACTATTTCAATGTGCGTGTTTTATGAGTTATGTGGCATATATGGCCGCACCTATTATCGAAGAGAAGCTTAAGACTCTCGGAGAATGGGAGCTATTTAAAGAGATAGAAATGCCATTGATTGTTACGCTTCACGATATGGAAAGAGCGGGTATTGCGGTTGAAAAGGATGCATTAAAAGAATACGGGGATCAATTAGCCATTCGTTTAATTGAATTAGAAAAACTAATTTATGAATTAGCAGATGAAAAATTTAATATTAATTCACCAAAACAAATGGGAGAAATTTTATTTGGTAAATTAGGACTACCTAATGGTAAGAAAACAAAGACCGGATATTCTACAGCAGCAGATGTTTTGGATAAGTTGGCAGAAGAATACGAAATTGTTCGATTTATATTGGAATATAGGCAGTTATCTAAATTGAAATCAACGTATGCGGATGGGCTTGCTAATTATATTGAGAGTGATGGAAGAATTCATAGTAATTTCAACCAAACAATTACTGCAACAGGAAGAATTAGTAGTACAGAGCCAAATCTTCAAAATATTCCAATCAGAATGGAACTTGGAAGATTGATTCGAAAGGTATTTATACCAAGTGAACATTTTGTTTTTGTAGATGCCGATTATTCTCAAATAGAACTGCGTTTATTGGCACATATTTCGGGTGATCAGAGGTTAATTAGAGCTTATACAGAAGAGCAAGATATTCATAAAATAACTGCTTCTGAGGTGTTTCACACCCCACTTGATGAAGTGACGAGTCTTCAAAGAAGTAATGCCAAGGCAGTTAATTTTGGTATCGTTTATGGTATAAGTGCATTTGGATTGAGTCAGGATCTAAATATTTCGCGGAAAGAAGCGTCGGAATATATTGAGAAATATTTTGAAACATATCCACGTGTAAAAGAATTCTTGGACGAAACAGTGGAAAAAGCAAAGGAAGATGGATTTGCCACTACAATATTTGGTAGAGTAAGACCAATCCCAGAACTGAAATCAAGTAATTTCATGCAACGTTCCTTTGGCGAAAGAGTTGCAATGAATTCACCGATTCAAGGCACCGCAGCTGATGTTATTAAGATAGCAATGATTCGTGTAAATAATAGATTGAAGATTGAATCTCTAAAATCCAAATTAATTTTACAGGTTCACGATGAACTTTTAATTGAGGCACATGAGGATGAAATAGAAAAAGTAAAACAAATTCTTAATGAAGAAATGCATGGGGCAGCAGACCTTCTTGTTCCATTAGAAATTGACATGCATACAGGAAATAACTGGTACGAGACGAAATAAGGTGTGATTTATGAAAATAATAGGCATTACAGGTGGTGTAGGTGCTGGAAAATCAAGCATACTTCATTATATTCAGGAAATTTATCAAGCTAGAATAGTTATGGCAGATTTGGTAGCTCATAGGATTGAAGAACCAGGGCATAAATGTTATTATCAAATCGTTGAAGTGTTTGGAAGTAGTATTTTGAATTTAGATATGACGATAGACAGACCGAAACTAGCGCAAATAGTGTTTCAGGATGAGCACAAAAGAATAAAATTAAATCAAATTGTGCACCCACTAGTAAAAGAATATATAATTAATGAAATAAAGATAGAACGTGAGTCTAACAATAAAGATTTTTTCATTATTGAGGCAGCGCTGTTGATAGAAGATAAATATGATGTGATTTGTGATGAAATTTGGTATGTTTATACTACAGAAGAAAGAAGAAGAGAGCGACTGAAAAACGACAGAAATTACAGCGATGAGAAGATAGATTTAATATTTAAGAGCCAGCTGCCAGAAGCAATTTTTAGGAAAAAGAGTGACATAGTAATTGATAATAATCTATCGAAACGCGATACTTACATGCAAATAGATTCAGCATTAGGGGAGGAGCATTAAATTGGCAGAAATAGTTAAATATCCACAGCATTTAGTTTTTGGACTTGATATTGGTACAAGAAGTATAGTAGGAACGGTTGGGTATAAAGAAAGAGATAAATTTAATGTGGTTGCCCAATATGTTAAGGTGCATGAAACCCGTGCTATGATGGATGGTCAGATTCATGATATAAATAAAGTGGGAGAGACAATTGGTCTTGTTAAAAACAAATTAGAAGAGCAGATTGGTAGAAAACTTACGCAGGTGTGTATCGCAGCAGCAGGTCGTGTTCTAAGAACCGTAACGGTTACAGTTGATTATGAGTTTTCAGAGGAGACAGTAGTAAATCAAGAGCATATTTATTCACTGGATTTAATGGGAGTAGAAAAGGCTCATGATGAAATCATAACGAATAACGAAACTGACATTAAATTTTACTGTGTCGGATATACCGTAGTTAAATATTATTTGAATAATTATATTATGGGCAATCTTGAGAATCATAAAGCCAATAAAATAACAGCGGAATTAATCGCTACATTTCTTCCAGAAGAAGTAGTGAGTGGATTGTATGCCGCGGTTGGAATGGCGGATTTAGAGGTTGCTAATCTTACATTAGAACCAATTGCAGCAATCAATGTGGCTATCCCTGACATGTATCGAATGCTTAATATTGCACTCGTGGATGTGGGGGCTGGAACGTCTGATATTTCTATTACCAAAGATGGAAGTATTATTGCATATGGAATGATACCACATGCAGGTGACGAACTGACGGAAATCATTGCCAAGCACTGTTTGGTTGATTTTACAAGTGCCGAAAAGATTAAGTTTGAATTGGGTTCGAAGAAGAAAAGTATTACATATAAAGATATCATTGGAAATTCTGTTAAAACAACACCAAAGCAGATGCAGGAATTGGTTAATCCAATGATTGAGAAAATCACCAAAGAGATTGCAGAAAAGATAAAAGAATTAAATGGTGGTAAGTCTGTTAGCGCTGTTTTTGTAGTTGGCGGTGGTGGTAAAATAAAGGGCTTTGTAGAAAATATTGCTGAATATCTTGAAATACCAAAGGATAGGGTAGCACTTAGAGGAGAAGAGGTTTTGGGAGATATTAATTTCTTCCAAGAAGGAATTAAAAAAGATCCATTATTAGTTACTCCAATTGGAATTTGTCTTAATTTCTATGACCAAAAGAATAATTTTATTTTTGTTAATTTTAACGGGGAACGTGTTAAATTATATAACAACAATCGACTTTCCATTGTAGACGTTGCAATTCAGGCTGGATTTCCAAATGAAGAACTTTTTCCACGAAGAGGAAAAGAACTAAATTACAAGGTGAATGGAAAGAGTCGTATGGTGCGTGGAGAACTTGGGGAGGCAGCAACAGTTAGCTTAAACGGTAATTATGTGGGCATTAATGCCATGATCGAAGCGAATGATAAAATTAAGATAGTAGGTTCGACGTTTGGAAAAGATGCGGTACTAACGTTTGAGAATATCCCAGAATATAAGAGTACAATCAATGTATTAGTAGGGGGGAAGAAAATATCTTGTCCTCAATATGCACAAGTAAATGGTAAAATTGTATCCAACTACTATGAAATTCAAGATAATGATGATATCATAATGAGAAATTATTATACAGTAGCACAGATCATTGAGTTTATGGATCTTGATATAGATTCCAATACAGATATATTTGTAAACAATAAGCTAGCTGAATTGGGTGAAAAGGTGTATGAGAATTTCTCGATTAATTTAGAAGTTCATAAACAAAATTATAAAGTAGATTTGGAAGCATATGAAGAAAATGAGTGGGAGGAATCTGCTACTCTAGAAAAAGACTTAAGGGCAGAGCATTCCAGTGATTATAGAGAAAAAGAAACAATTACAAATGAAAAAAACAAGGAAGAAAGTATATTCAAAGGAACTAATGAAAATATTAGTTTGAATGTTATAGTAAATAACAAATCGATTACATTAAAAGGTAAGAGCAAGTATGTGTTTGTGGATATATTTGATTGGATTGATTTTGATTTAAGCAATGCGGCTGGTCGAAATATTGTTACTCTACTAAATGGAGAAAATACGAAATATACGCAAGAATTAAATGATACTGATATTGCTGAGATATATTGGAAGGAATAGATAAGGTGGATTCTGCAAAATTAATTAAAATCAACATATATATTGCAAAGATTTATATGATGTACTTGGTAATTATTTTAATATTTCGAATTACATGTGAGTTGCTTGGAATAAGTAGTATTTTTAAAGTTCAATTCATTTCATGTTTATTTTTAAGCACACTAGTTATTTTGGATTATTTTTATTCATTAAAGGGCTATTATAATAATTTTAGAATCATACAAATTATTCGTGGACTTATGGCTATATCTTTTTCCATCAATATGATAATAAAACGAGATAGTGTTTATGCGGTTTGTTTATCAATGTTTATTTTTTTGACTTTATTGATAGAGATTATATACGTAACAAATATAACTGGAACTAAAAATAAATTTATTATGTTTTTGATTATTATAACGCCAATGAGTGTGGTAAATTGTATTGAAATTATCCGAATGCATAATATGAGGTTTGCAATACAGGCAATTGCTTTTAATGTAATTATAATATCAGGTATGCTAATTTTTATGTCTATTATGTCTCACATCTTTGATGAGAGTAGTATTGAAAGGACACAGTTAGCAACGGAATTAAATAATATAAGAAGATCTATTCGTTTGGAAAATAATAAAACGGAAGTAGAGTTGGAAGATGTATATGAAAAATTATATCGAGAGAATTCAGAAATGCTTATTGAAAATTTAATACAACAATATATTTCTTCCTCTTTAGAAATAAGCAATTTAATGAAACTTATTTTGGAAAGTCTTTCAGAAGCGTTGGTTGTTAACTTGTGTTGTATTATTGTGAAGGATGAATTTGAAGAAGAATATCAGTATAATACTAGATGTAATTGCAACAATATGAATGAAATTGATTATTTTAATTCATATATTGAGGATAGAAGCATAATAGAGAAATTCAGAGATTTAAAAGAACCATACATAGATAATCAAGTGAAAATTGGAGAATATAATTTCCTAGATGGTATGAATATAAATTCATTATTAATTTATCCATTAATGAATGAAGAAAATTGGCTAGGTATGCTTGTAATTGGGAAAGATTTAAATGATTATTTTTTGAAGAATATGTCCTTTTTTGAAAGGGTAAGTACACAATTTTCGATTGCTTTAACTAATGCTAGAACGTATACTAAAATGGAAGATATGGCAATGAAAGATGGATTGACTGGCATATACAATCGCGCATATATGATTCAAAAGATTAATGAATACATATCAAATGCGGTTTTGAACCAGGGTTCGTTAGCAATCCTACTATTTGATATTGACAAATTTAAGAGAGTGAATGATCAGTATGGACATTTGTTTGGGGATGAGGTAATACGAGTATGCGCTAATATTTCACAAAAAGTTGCTGGGCAGTATCAGGGATTTGCCGCACGTTATGGTGGGGAAGAATTTGTGATTGTTTTGAAGAAAGAATCACTAGAAGAATTGCATGAAATAGCAAATAACTTGCATGAACAAATAAACCAAACGAAAATAGATTATCGTGGAAAGTCTCTTTCTATAAATGTTAGTATTGGTGTTGCGGCCTATCCTAGTACATGTAATAATCCAGCGGAGCTACTTGAAAGAGCTGATAAGGCTATGTATCATTCAAAACAAACAGGACGCGGAAGTGTTTCGTTTGATGGTGAGTTTATATTGAAATAGTAATGTGCAAAAAAATGCACCACGGAGGAAAGTGCGAAAAACGCAACTACCATAATGTGCAAAAAAAATGCACCACGGAGGAAACGATGAATTTATGTAGTATAACAAGTGGAAGTAGTGGAAATTGTATCTATATAGGCTCCTCAAATACCCATTTAATGATTGATGTAGGTATTAGTGGAAAAAAAATTGAAAATGGATTGAATCAAATTGGTCTTAAGACAGCGGATATGAATGGAATATTAGTTACTCATGAGCATTCGGATCACATTGGTGGATTGGGAGTTGTTGCCAGGCGATATGGAATTCCAATATTTGCAACCAAAGGAACCATTGCTGCGATTAAAAATTCAAAATCAGTTGGAGAAATACCAGAAGGGTTGTTTCGAGAAATAGAAGCAGATATGGAATTTGTGGTAGATGATCTTATTGTACGTCCATTTTCGGTATCACATGATGCGGCTCAGCCAGTTGCTTATCGAATATCACGTGGAGATAAATCAATCGCAGTAGCAACGGATTTAGGGAAATATGACGATTATACTATAGACAACTTAAAGGATTTAGATGTATTATTATTGGAAGCAAATCATGATATTAATATGTTGCAGGTAGGAGCGTATCCTTATTATTTGAAGCAACGTATTTTAAGTGAAAGAGGACATTTGTCCAATGAACTTTCAGGAAGACTTCTTGAAAGAGTAATTAGTAATAAATTGAAAGCAGTTGTTTTAGGGCATCTTAGCAAGGAAAATAATTATGAAGAACTCGCGTATGAGACCGTACGGTTAGAGATTACGATGGGTGAGGCTGCTTATAGACCAGGAGATTTTCCTATTACGGTAGCAAAAAGAGACACAGTCTCAGATTTAATTGCCATTTAATATCACAGGGAATTCTTTTTATACAGAGCGAAAGAGAATTTGCTTTGACATATATCAAGTTACAATATTATAATATGAGGAGATTAACATGAAGAAAACAATTATAACAGTCGTTGGAAAAGATACCGTAGGTATTATTGCGAAAGTATGTACATATTTAGCAGATAATAATATTAATATTTTGGATATTTCACAAACAATAGTACAGGATTATTTTAATATGATGATGATTGTTGATACAAGCAACGCATCAAAACCTTTTGGTGAGGTTGCAATTGAATTAAGTACAATGGGCGAAGATATTGGAGTTAAAATAACATGCCAACATGAAGACATTTTTAACAAGATGCACAGAATATAGAACACGTGGAGGTATGATGAAATGATTAATATATTTGAGGTCAATGAGACCAATAAAATGATTGAACAAGAGAATTTGGATGTAAGAACAATTACATTAGGAATAAGTTTATTGGATTGTTGTGATTCGAATTTAGACGAAGTAAATAGAAAAATATATGAAAAAATTACGACAGTTGCCAAGGATTTGGTTAAAGTTGGAAAAGAAATAGAAGCTAAATATGGGATACCTATTGTGAATAAAAGAATTTCCATTACACCGATATCATTAGTAGGTGCTAGTGCTTGTAAGACGTCAGAAGATTATGTGACTATTGCGAAAACACTTGATAGAGCAGCTGTTGAAGTAGGAGTTAATTTTATTGGTGGTTATTCTGCATTGGTATCAAAGGGAATGACGAAAAGTGATGAGCTATTAATTCGCTCTGTGCCACAAGCACTTGCGTGTACAGAACGAATTTGTAGTTCAATTAATGTTGCATCTACTAAATGTGGTATTAATATGGATGCTGTAAAATTAGTAGGTCAAATTATTCTAGATACGGCGGAACATACGAAAGAAAATGATTCACTAGGATGCGCAAAACTAGTTATACTATGTAATGCACCAGATGATAATCCATTTATGGCAGGAGCTTTTCATGGTGTAACGGAAGCAGATGCTATCATTAATGTTGGTGTAAGTGGTCCAGGCGTAGTGAAAAAGGCACTTGAACAAGTAAGAGGACAAGACTTTGAGGTGCTATGTGAGACAATTAAAAAGACTGCTTTTAAGGTGACTAGAGTGGGACAATTAGTTGCACAAGAGGCTTCTAAGAGACTTGGTATTCCATTTGGTATTATTGATTTGTCATTAGCACCTACACCAGCAGTTGGTGATAGTGTTGCAGAAATATTACAAGAAATTGGGCTTGAATATCCAGGGGCACCAGGAACAACAGCCGCCCTAGCTCTATTGAATGATCAAGTGAAAAAAGGTGGCGTAATGGCATCCTCTTATGTAGGTGGTCTAAGCGGCGCGTTTATCCCTATAAGTGAAGACCAGGGAATGATTGATGCTGTAATCGCAGGAGCCCTTACAATAGAAAAATTAGAAGCAATGACTTGTGTATGTTCCGTTGGACTTGATATGATAGCAATTCCAGGAGATACAAAAGCAACAACGATTTCGGGAGTTATTGCTGATGAAATGGCAATTGGTATGATCAATCAGAAAACAACAGCAGTCAGAATTATACCTGTAATTGGGAAATCAATTGGCGACACCGTGGAATTTGGCGGATTATTAGGTTATGCACCTGTTATGTCAGTCAACAAGTTCTCATGCGATGCATTTATAAATCGCGGTGGACGAATTCCAGCACCAATCCATAGCTTCAAAAACTAATTGAGTTACATGATATGTATGAATAAAAGATTTGCGTAATGATTTAGTATTTTATTTAATAGGAGAGTTCTGCGAACTTCCCTATTAAATAAAAGGCACTACGTGCCAAGATGCACACCACGCGGATAGGAAGTGTGTTGCTACAACAAAGCTTAATGACACAGAATCGAAATAAGGTAAGCGTAAATTGATAGGATCAAGAGTTCCTGTGACGAAAGTGTTATGGGAACTCTTGATTTTATCATAGAGAAAAATATCGATTTTATTATAGAAAAGATAATTTGTGCCCAAAGGAGTATCGTGTGGAGTGGAAATTTATTATTGTGCAGTCTACTTGGGCGCGAAAGTGTCTGTTGGCAGAAATTTAGTTTTACAATGGAGGAAATTATGAAGACCAAAAATATAGTATATTGTGGTGTGCTTATTGCGGTTGCAATGCTTGCAGGATATATTGAACAAAGTCTTCCAATTAATATTGGTATACCAGGTGTTAAGATTGGATTTGCAAATGCAGTAACGATTGTAGCGTTATCCGTTTTAGGAAAAAAAGAGGCAATTTTAATTACACTGCTAAGAATTATACTTTCGGCATTTATGTTTGGTAAGCTATTTGCCATGATATTTAGTATTGTTGGAGCTGTTTTAAGTTTGGTTTCTATGCTGGGATTAAAGAAAACCGGTAAGTTTTCAAATGTTGGTATCAGTGTTTCGGGCGGTGTTAGTCATAATGTTGGTCAGATTATTGCAGCCGCAATCTTACTACATACGAAAGCTATTATTTACTACTTACCAGTGCTAATTATAGCGGGTGTGGTATCGGGGATTGTAATAGGCATGATAAGTCAGATAATTATAGCAAGAGTAAACACATTTCAAATTAGGAGTACAGAGTGATAAGCATAATGAAGAATATAAAAAATATAATAAATTTAATAATTACAAGAAACTTAAAAGATACAAGAAACTTAAAAGATACAAAAATCGTGAAAGATAATAATAACGTTAAAAATAAAATAACTAATATGCATCGAAGTATTATTACAATACTAGGAATAAGCTGTGCAGTTTATTTATCGGGTTGTGGCATAAAACAAACAGATCCATTTACCAATGTAGATTTTGCAATGGGAACGGTAATTAACCAAACCATGTATGCAAAAGAGGATTTGACAGACGATGTGCTAGATATTTTAGTTGATATTGAAGATAATATGCTATCTTGGAGAGTGAATTCTTCTGATGTTGCTAAAATTAATGCCAAGGCAGGCGAAGGCGTGATTGATGTTTCGGACCAATTGAAATCAGACTTACAAACGGCAATTGATATTGGAAAAAATAGTGATGGTGCGTTGGATGTTACAATAGGGAAGTTATCCAGATTATGGAATATTGAAGGTGAAAATCCAACTGTTCCAAAACAAGAAGATATTAAAGAATTGTTAAAGGATGTAGATTATAGTAAATTAAGTGTTACCAAAGAAGGAGTAATACTTCCCCAAAATACAAGTATTGATCTTGGTGCAGTAGGAAAAGGGATTGCATGTGACCGAGTAAAGGAATATTTTGATTCAAAGCAGGATGTAGATGGAGCAGTTATTTCGGTTGGTGGGAGTATACTCGTATATGGAACGAAGCCAGATAATTCGAGTTGGAAAGTAGGAATTATTGATCCAAGAGGAGAAGAAGGCGATGTGTTTGGTGTCTTGACATTGACGAAGGGGTGCTACATTTCAACCTCTGGTGATTACGAAAAATATTTTATACAAGACGGGAAACGGTATCATCATATACTTGACCCCAAAACGGGATATCCTAGTGAAAGTGGTTTGATATCTGTCACTATTGTTAGTGATTCAGGAATAATAAGTGATGGACTGTCCACAGCATGTTTTGTACTTGGATATGAAAAGAGTTTGCCATTATTGGAGAAGTATAACGTACAAGCTATCTTTGTAGATTTAGATAAAAATGTGATTATTACAGACGGTTTGAAAAATAGTTTTACAATTTTAAAAGATGACTATAAACAAATAACACAATAATGCACAGTTACATTATTATGATATTTTGTCTAAATTCGTTTGGGATACTACAACCAAACTTATCAGTAACAATTGTGTTGTAAATATCAGAGGAATAAATATCTTGCTCAAGCATATCAAGTCCATCGGAATTTAAATAATTTTTTGAATCAGCTAACTTACTTAGCATCGGAATAGAAGTATTATCATGAATAAAAGATAAAAGTTGTGATGAAGATTTATGGAATCCAAGGATTCTTATATAGTAAGCAGATTCGTTGCCTGTCTCCTCGACCGGTGTTTTTGATTCGATGTTTAATAAAATATGGATTAAGCTGCGAGTAATTCGTGTATGCGTATATTGCTTACTTTTTAATAAATCTGCAAAATCCTCGAAATTTCTAAAATTGGATATATTATTTTCAATCGTATTTGATAATGAAGTTGAAACATCTAAATAAGCGGTAAGAGGTTTGCTATTTTTGAGGATAAGTCTATATTTTAAAAGAGAAGAAAAATCATTTGGAAATATAGGGAATGTCTTATTATATTCTTGTAACAAAATTTCATATACGCATTCAGGGACTTGATTCTTAAAACTATCGAGTCCTTTGCTTTTTAGTGCAGCTCTAATTGCGGAGGCAGAGCAAATAGTATGATGAATAGACAAATCATGATAACCAGATACAACTCTTTGAATCGTAAGTGGTTCCATAGAGCTATTTTGTTTAATAATAGCTTTGATGTATTCAATGGCAAGAATATTGTTGGGCTCGGATAATATATGTTCAAGACTATCATTTGTTATTGAACTATTAGAAGTGTAGTCTAGTAGTGCTTTTTTGCGAGCGACAGGAAATGTAAGACCGCATTTTAAATAAGATTTTAAATATTCTTTAAATTTTGCTGGTTCATTAGCCAGAATTTCAGCTATACTTCTTAAAACAGTAATATCACCATATTCACTTCCGAAACATAAATAGTCGATACATCCCATTTTAGTTAGAATAGATACAGCACCAAACGCAAAGGATTCTGCACTGGAGGTAGCAAATACACAAGGTAGCTCAATTACTAAATCAGCACCGCAAGATAAAGCCATGCGTGTACGATTATATTTATCTATAACAGCAGGCGTTCCACGTTGTAGAAAATTACCACTCATAACCACCACCACATAATCAGCACCGGTTAATTGTTTGGCTGAATTAATATGATGCAAATGTCCATTGTGAAATGGATTATATTCAGTAATTAGTCCAACTATCTTCATGAATGAACAATCCTTTCCTTAAAATGAATTTTTATATTAAATATTGTAACTATTCAGTAACCACTAGATACGGAATAATTACTAAATATTTTGTATTTCCATAAGTAAAAATCTTTGTTTGAATATCATATAACATATGCCTGGAGTAAGTCAAGTTGCTTAGTTTTATTTTTGGGATTTGTGTTACTGTTTAGCACGGTTGTACTGTAAACATAAATATTACTGTTCACACAGCAGCTTAACACTAGCTGTTAAGCTACGTAAGAAAATGATTCAACAAATGATTTCTGC
>JBGUEQ010000070.1:0-17164 GCA_041821265.1 Lachnotalea sp.
CTAAACAAAGCGTCTGCTTGCAGACACTCTCGCGCCCACACGGGTTGCATAGCAACACACTTCCTCTCCGCATGGTTGTGCATCTATGCACATAGTGCCCTTATTTAATAGGGAAGTTCGCAGAACTTTTCTATTAAATAAAAAACGCAGTTCCCTAATAAATAGGGAACTGCGTCATATTTGTATATCAATTTTATTATTTAATTATTGTAGCAACACGTCCTGAACCAACTGTACGTCCACCTTCACGAATAGCAAATGTAAGACCTTGATCCATAGCGATTGGATGAATAAGTTCAATAGTCATTTCTACGTTATCACCAGGCATACACATTTCTACGCCTTCTGGTAAATCACAGATACCTGTTACATCAGTTGTTCTGAAGTAAAACTGTGGTCTGTAGTTGTTAAAGAATGGAGTATGACGTCCACCTTCATCTTTAGTTAATACATAAACCTGAGCTGTAAATTTAGTATGGCATGTTACTGTACCTGGTTTAGAAAGAACCTGTCCTCTTTCGATTTCATCTCTCTGAACACCACGAAGTAAAGCACCAATATTATCACCTGCACGAGCTTCGTCAAGAAGTTTTCTGAACATTTCAATACCAGTTACTACTACTTTACGGCTTTCTTCTTTAATACCAACAATCTCAACTTCTTCTGCTACGTGAAGAATACCACGCTCTACTCTACCAGTCGCAACAGTTCCACGTCCTGTAATAGAGAAAATATCTTCGATTGGCATTAAGAAAGGTTTATCTGTTTCTCTCACTGGATCTGGGATCCATGAATCAACAGCTGCCATTAATTCCATGATCTTATCTCCCCATTCTCCTGAAGGATCTTCAAGAGCTTTAAGAGCTGAACCCTGGATAACTGGTGAATCATCACCTGGGAAGTCATAATCACTTAATAAGTCTCTGATTTCCATTTCTACTAATTCAAGTAACTCATCATCATCAACCATATCACACTTGTTCATAAATACTACAATGTAAGGAACACCAACCTGTCTTGAAAGAAGGATGTGCTCTTTGGTCTGAGCCATAACACCATCTGTAGCTGCAACAACTAAGATAGCACCATCCATTTGAGCAGCACCAGTAATCATGTTCTTAACGTAATCCGCATGTCCTGGGCAGTCAACATGTGCATAATGTCTGTTATCTGTTGAGTACTCAACGTGAGCTGTAGAGATAGTAATACCTCTTTCTCTTTCTTCTGGAGCTTTATCAATATTTGCAAAATCAACTGCTGAGTTACCTGCAACTCTTTCTGATAATGTTTTAGTGATAGCAGCTGTTAAAGTAGTCTTACCATGATCAACGTGACCAATTGTTCCGATGTTACAATGAGTTTTATTTCTTTCAAATTTAGCTTTAGCCATTTTTAAATGTCCTCCTTATAAATATACGTGCCCTTTGGGCATTATTTTTTAGTTTATTCTATCAATAATAATAGGCTATCTTAGATTATATTTCATATCCAAGATATTTTCAAGCCTATTTTTTATTTTAATATAATAATTACTAATTTTAACAAAAATTGTAATTATTTTGAATGAATTGAAACGATTTTTTCTTGAACAGATTTAGGAACTTGTTCATATTTATCAAAGAACATTGAATAGTTTCCACGTCCCTGTGTCTTTGAACGTAAATCTGTTGAATAACCAAACATTTCTGACAATGGAACAAAAGCTTTAACCATTTTTCCACCACCAATGTCTTCCATACCTTCAATACGTCCACGGCGTGAATTAATGTCTCCAATAACATCACCCATGTAATCTTCTGGCATAGTAACTTCAACTCTCATGATTGGTTCAAGTATTACAGCTCCAGCTTTGTGCATTGCATCTTTAAATGCCATTGAGCCGGCGATATGGAATGCCATTTCACTTGAATCGACATCATGATAAGATCCGTCATAAACAGTTGCTTTGATACCCAAAACAGGGAATCCTGCAAGAATACCAGCCTTACTAGCTTCTTCAATACCTTGACCAATTGCTGGAATATATTCCTTTGGAATAGATCCACCAACAACTGCTGATTCAAATTTGAATAACTCGTCAGCATTTGCATCCATAGGCTCAAATCTAACTTTACAGTGACCATATTGTCCACGTCCACCTGATTGTTTTGCATATTTGCTATCAACGTCAACTGATTTTGTAAATGTCTCTTTGTAAGCAACTTGTGGTGCACCTACATTAGCTTCAACTTTAAATTCACGAAGAAGTCTATCTACGATAATTTCAAGATGAAGTTCACCCATACCAGCAATAATAGTCTGACCTGTTTCTGGATCTGTATGAGCTCTAAATGTTGGATCTTCTTCAGCAAGTTTAGCTAAAGCTTCACCCATTTTTCCCTGACTAGCTTTTGTCTTAGGCTCAATAGCCAATTCAATAACTGGTTCTGGGAATTCCATTGATTCAAGAATAACTGGATTCTTTTCATCACAGATGGTATCTCCTGTTGTTGTAAATTTAAAACCTACAGCAGCAGCAATATCTCCTGCGTATACTTTATCCAATTCTTCTCTTTTATTAGCATGCATTTGAAGAATACGTCCAACACGCTCTTTTTTATTCTTTGTTGCATTTAACACATAAGAACCTGCATTCAATGTACCAGAGTAAACTCTAAAGAATGCTAATTTTCCTACAAATGGATCTGCCATTATCTTAAACGCTAACGCTGAAAAAGGTTCTTCGTCTGATGAATGTCTTATTACTTCATTTCCATCTTCATCCATGCCGTCAATAGCTGGTATGTCAATTGGAGATGGCATAAACATAAGGACAGCATCAAGAAGTTTTTGTACTCCCTTATTTCTATAAGCTGTACCACAGCATACAGGAATTGCTGTACATTCACATGTACCTTTTCTCAAAGCAGCCTTTAATTGATCATCTGAAGGTTCTTCACCCTCAAGATACATCATCATTAAATCATCATCTAATTCACAGATTTTTTCTATTAATTCTTGTCTATAAAGTTCAGCATCATCTTTCATGTCTTCTGGGATTGGCATAATTGATATGTCTTCACCTTTTTCATCATTATAGATGTATGCTTGCATTTCAAACAAATCAACTATTCCTTTGAAATCATCTTCTTTTCCAATAGGTAATTGTAATACAATAGTATTTTTACCTAGTCTCGATTTAATTTGATCTACTGCACCGTAAAAATCAGCACCCAAGATATCCATCTTGTTAATAAATGCCATTCTAGGTACGTTATAAGTGTCAGCCTGACGCCATACATTTTCAGATTGTGGTTCTACTCCACCTTTGGCACAAAAAACTCCTACTGCGCCATCAAGTACACGAAGTGAACGCTCAACTTCTACTGTAAAGTCAACGTGTCCCGGTGTATCAATAATATTGATACGATGCTCCTGAGCTCCTGCCATAACACCAGTCTCTTTTTGCATTGTCCAATGACATGTTGTAGCGGCCGAAGTAATTGTGATTCCTCTTTCTTGTTCCTGCTCCATCCAGTCCATAGTTGCAGTACCTTCATGAGTATCACCGATTTTATAGTTAACACCAGTATAGTAAAGAATACGCTCTGTAAGTGTAGTCTTACCAGCATCAATATGAGCCATGATACCGATGTTTCTAGTTCTCTCTAATGGATATTCTCTTCCAGCCAAGGGATTTTCCTCCTTAATTCGTATATAAATTATTTTCAATACTGCTTCATGCAAAATGAATTATTGCAGTATTTACATTTATGCAAGAATCCGTCAAGCAAATACTTTACACATTCACTTGACGAATTTTGCTCTAGTAATAGAGTTAATAACTTGACACTATTACTATGATGTTCAAATGCATAATTTCCACTAAAACAGATTAGAATCTGTAGTGAGCAAAAGCTTTGTTTGCTTCTGCCATCTTATGCATATCTTCTTTTTTCTTAACAGATGCTCCGGTGTTATTTGATGCATCAAAAATTTCATTTGCTAATCTATCTTCTTGAGTCTTCTCACCTCTTTTACGTGAGTAAGTTGTAAGCCAACGAAGTGCTAACGCCTGTCTTCTGTCAGGTCTAACTTCGATTGGCACTTGATAGGTAGCTCCACCAATACGTCTTGCTTTTACTTCAAGTACTGGCATGATGTTATTCATAGCCTCTTCAAATACATCAAGCGCTGGTTTATCTGATTTTGCTTCAACTTTTGTGAAAGCTCCGTATACAATTTTTTGTGCTACTCCTCTCTTACCATCTAACATAATGTTATTGATAAGTTTCGTAACTACTTTATTATTGTATAACGGATCTGCTAATACGTCTCTTTTTTGAGTATGTCCTTTACGTGGCACGGTACTTCCCTCCTTAATCCTTGCTTGCTGACTAATTATTGTTCAACAAGATTTCAATTAAATCATCGGTACTCACATGTGGCGTTCTACTGTGTTCGCGCGCGGTTCTTCTATATTTAATCCTGCAACCTACAGGGGCAATTCTAGAATGCCGGCACTTAATAGTTCTGTTTGTGATATACTATAATTCTATTTAGCGGCTTTTGGTCTCTTAGCTCCATATTTAGAACGAGCCTGTCTTCTGTTAGCAACACCTGCTGTATCTAGTGTACCTCTAACAATATGGTATCTTGTTCCTGGTAAATCTTTTACTTTACCACCTCTAATAAGAACAACACTATGTTCCTGAAGGTTATGTCCTTCACCTGGGATATAGCTTGTTACTTCGATACCGTTAGACAAACGAACTCTAGCAATTTTTCTAAGAGCTGAGTTAGGTTTCTTAGGAGTAGCTGTTTTAACTGCTGTACAAACACCTCTCTTTTGTGGTGCTGAAATCTCAGTAGACTTCTTTCTTAAAGAGTTGTAACCCTTCTGAAGAGCTGGTGCTGTTGACTTCTTTTCTGATGTTTGTCTTCCTTTTCTAACTAACTGGTTAAATGTTGGCATTCTTTTCACCTCCTGTGAATTTTATATCTGTGGTTGCTGTATATAATTCAGCTTAAATTGTGTACATAAAAATAAGGCATTCTCATGCACGCTAGTTTAGTATACGTTTTAATTACTTTTCTGTCAAGACATTTGCATTAAAAACAATATTTTTTTTTATACTTTCACTGTAATTTTTTTCTTTTTATGTTTGCACACTAATTTTAATATATTACAATATTCTTATACTATTACTAAGGAGCTCCAAATGAAAATTTTGCTTTGTTCTTGGGCTAACATTTTTGAACCAGAAATTAATTATGCTTTCAAAAAAATGGGATTTACTGTAGATGAATTAATTTCTTTTATAACAGATCCATTTTCCGATAGTAATTATATTCGCATATTGTCAGACAAACTTTTAACTAATACATATGCTTTTGTTTTTTCAGTAAATTATATTCCAATTGTTACTATGGTTTGCACTATCCATAAAATTAAATATATTTCGTGGATAGCCGATAGCCCTTGTTTTGAATTAAATTCATATTCAATCTCTAGTCCTTATAATTACATTTTTATATTTGATAAAATTTTATTTGATAATTACTATACTGAATCACCAGACACTGTTTATTACCTCCCCTTAGGGAGTAATGTTGCGCGTCTTGATAATATTGTTTTAACAAATGAAGAAAATATAAATTACAAATCAGACATCTCTTTTGTTGGTTCATTATATACTTTTCGTTCTAAATATAATAATCTTTACCGTTTTGATAAACGTAATCATATAATTGATAATTTCATCGGAAGAGAGTGCTCTCATAGGGAGCGTATACGAATTATCAATAGACTTTGCAAAGAATTTTCCTTCGATCTATATACTAATGATGATACTAGTTACAATCCTGGTATAAAGAATAATGGCATTGTTGACCCAATAGTGGAAGTATTCAAAGTTTATAAAGCAACTAAAATAAATCTTAATATTACAAGCAAAACCATTAAGTCTGGGCTTCCTTTAAGGCTCTTTGATATCATGGGATCTGGCGGTTTTTTAATAACGAATTATCAATCTGAACTTTCTGATTATTTTGAAATCAATAAAGATCTTGTTGTATATGAGAATAGTGATGATTTAGTTAATAAAATTTCTTATTATCTTTCGCATGAAGATGAACGACTTGAAATTGCATACAACGGTTATACTAAGGTTAAGACAAAACATCAATTTACAAATAGAATATGTAAAATACTAAGTTTTGAACACACAAAATATGAGTTTCTTATATTTTGTGTGTTCATATCCATCAATTAACTACAATTACCTGTTCATTTCACTTTGCTCACCAATATTTTGATGACTTTTAATTATATTGTCTAACTCTTTTAGGTCAGTAGATGGTAAATCTCCAGAAATTGTATTCTTTACTGCACTAGCCGCATTTCCATATTCTAAAGCTTTTTGACAATCATTATATTTCAGCAACCCATATAACGCTCCTGCTACATATGCATCACCACTACCAATTCGATCTACAACTTCGATTTTCTCATATGGTGCTTCAAAATAATATTTATCTTCTTTTGCATTATAAATTGTAGAAGAAAAGGTATGTTTCTTCGGGCTAATCACTTTACGTTCTGTAGAAGCAACTATAGAAATTGTATAGTCCTCAGTAAATGATTTCATCATTTTTTTTATATCACCAGTTTTCTTAAATGTTCTTCTCGCCGTCTCTTCAGAAACAAATAAAACATCTATATATGGAAGAATCTCTTCAATGTATGACTTTGCTTCCGACTCTGACCAAAGATTTGCTCTAAAATTAACATCAAAAGAAATCATTGCGCCAGCTTTTTTAAAACGCTTAATCATTTCTAACGCTACCGTTCGAGATTGTTCTGATAAAGCAAGTGTAATTCCACTTGTATGGAATAATCTTGTATTTGAATATGCGCTTTCCGGAATTTCATCTAAATTTATTCTATTTATTGAAGTGAATTTCCTATCGTAAACAACGGATGCCTTCCTTGGGTATGCTCCATTCTCATAATAATATACACCTAAACGTGCATCTTTCGATTCATCATAAATCAAATAATCATCGCTAACATTACAAAATCGAATTCTATTCTTGGCATATGTACCTATATCATTCGATGGTATTTTAGATATAATACCAGTTCTAAGTCCTAGCAATGAAATTCCAGAAACAACATTTAGTTCAGCTCCTCCAACACATTTTTGGAATGTATCTCCTCTGACAATTCTTTCATTATCTGGTGCAGATAATCTCAGTAAAATTTCTCCTAATGCCAACGTGTCAAATTCTTTTTCCATTGAGCTCATAAAATCTCTCCTTTTCTAAAAGCATATAATAGGTTTTCTGTTTTAAAATATCCAAATCATTAAATTCCACATTGTGGAACATGTTTTATATTATGATACTATAAAGATTATATGATTTTATTATTTATATGTCAAGAAATAAAAAATAAACAATCTTACTATCGAATGCACTACGTTACTGTTCACACAGTAGCTTAACAC
This sequence comes from Lachnotalea sp., assembly GCA_041821265.1. Lineage (GTDB taxonomy): Bacteria > Bacillota > Clostridia > Lachnospirales > Lachnospiraceae > Lachnotalea. The sequence continues at coordinate 7,491 of JBGUEQ010000070.1, forward strand.
TAGCTGTTAAGCTACGTAAGAAAATGATTCAACAAATGATTTCTGCTTCGCGTAGCGAATTTGCATGCAGAAATCATCTGTTACTGTGAACGGAGTGAACAGTAACTGCACTACAGCCTAATCGTATACGCTTTCGCACCAGTGTTGATTGTGTAGTAATATACTTTTTATACATGAGCTATGCACTTTGGGACGTAGTGCCTGTTAATTCATAGGAAAGTTCGCAAAACACTCCCACACATCAAAAAGACACTACAAGCGAATAATATTTGTAGTGTCTTTGATTTTAATTCATATAGTAACTAATTGAATTCATGGATATCCACAGTGTACCAAAATTTTATATTTATTCTTCTTCTGATATTGCAAGTAGTGCATCATCAAACTCTTCTGTAAAATCTAAATCTTCTGATATTGTAAATTCATCGAGCTCATTCACATCTGTATCCAGTTTTACAGAACGATAACGTTTCATACCTGTACCAGCTGGAATTAACTTACCAATAATAACATTTTCTTTAAGACCAATAAGTGGATCTACTTTACCTTTAATAGCAGCTTCTGTTAGAACCTTTGTTGTTTCTTGGAAAGAAGCAGCTGAAAGGAATGAATTTGTAGCAAGTGAAGCTTTCGTAATACCAAGCATAACTTGTTTTCCCTCTGCAAGTTCTTTACCTTTAGATTCCAACTTCTCATTGATATCAAAAAGCTCTAAATTATCTACTAAAGTTCCTGGTAATAGCTCCGAGTCTCCATTTGTTTCAATTCTAATCTTTTTAAGCATCTGACGAACAATCACTTCAATATGCTTATCATTAATTTCAACACCTTGTAAACGATAAACTCTTTGAACTTCTTGTATCATGTAATCCTGAACTGCACGAACACCTTTAATCTTAAGTATATCATGTGGATTAACACTACCTTCGGTTAACTCATCACCTGCTCGAAGAGTCACACCATCTTGTATCTTAATTCTTGAACCATAAGGAATTAAGTATGCTTTAGATTCTCCTGTTTCACTGTCTGTAATAATAACTTCACGCTTCTTCTTCGTATCTTGTATAACAGCAACTCCACCAAATTCTGCAATAATTGCAAGTCCTTTTGGCTTTCTTGCCTCAAAAAGTTCTTCAACACGAGGAAGACCTTGTGTAATATCATCTCCGGCAACACCACCTGTATGGAATGTACGCATTGTAAGCTGTGTACCCGGCTCACCGATTGATTGAGCAGCAATAATACCTACTGCTTCACCGACCTGCACCGCTTCGCCCGTAGACATGTTAGCGCCATAGCATTTCGCACAAATACCAACATGAGAACGACATGATAATATAGTACGAATCTTTATTTTATCTAAAGGTTTACCTTTTTTATCAACGCCTTTTGTCATAATTAAAGCTGCACGTTTCGGCGTAACCATATGATTTGCTTTTACAATTGTATTGCCTGCTATATCATATACAGTTTCAGCTAAATATCTTCCAGATATTCTTTCTTGTAAACCTTCTATTTCTTCTTTACCATCCCTAAAAGCGGTAACTACCATTCCAGGAATTTCCTTTCCTTCACAACAGTCTGTTTCACGAACAATCAAATCCTGTGATACATCTACAAGACGTCTTGTTAAGTATCCTGAATCGGCTGTACGTAACGCTGTATCTGAAAGACCCTTACGAGCTCCATGGGCTGACATAAAGTATTCAAGTACATCAAGTCCCTCACGGAAATTAGATTTGATAGGTAACTCAATTGTACGACCTGATGTATCAGCCATCAAACCACGCATACCAGCAAGCTGTTTAATCTGTTTATCAGAACCACGGGCTCCTGAATCCGCCATCATAAAAATATTGTTATATTTATCAAGACCTGATAATAGTTTCTCCGTTAAAACATCATCAGTAGCTTTCCATGTTTCAACTACTTCTTTGTATCTTTCTTCTTCTGTTATTAGACCACGTTTATAGTTCTTTGTAATCTTATCAACTGTATCCTGAGCTTCTTGAATCAATTCAGGCTTCTCGGGTGGAACCGTCATATCAGAAATAGAAACTGTCATAGCTGCTCTTGTTGAATATTTATATCCCATGGCTTTAATATCATCAAGTACTTCTGCTGTTTTTGTAGCTCCATGTGTATTAATTACTTTTTCAAGAATTTGTTTTAATCCTTTTTTACCCACATGGAAATCTATTTCTAGTCTCATATCATTTTCAGGGATAGTTCTATCTATAAATCCTAAATCTTGCGAAATAATTTCATTAAAGATAAAACGTCCTAATGTCGATTCAACATTAGCTGTCTTTGAAATTCCATTCGGAAAATTCTTTTTGGTTCTTACTGTAATTCTAGAATGAAGAGTAACAGCCTCATTTTCATAAGCTAGAATCGCTTCATTAATACTTTTGAAGAATTTACCTTCCCCTAATGCTCCTGGTCTTTCCTGTGTTAAATAGTAAATACCAAGAACCATATCTTGTGAAGGAACCGCAACTGGTCCACCGTCAGATGGTTTTAATAAATTATTTGGGGATAATAGTAAAAATCTACACTCTGCTTGTGCTTCAACTGATAAAGGTAAATGAACCGCCATCTGATCACCATCGAAATCGGCGTTAAACGCAGTACATACCAATGGATGAAGTTTAATTGCTTTACCTTCAACAAGAATTGGCTCAAAAGCCTGTATACCTAATCTATGAAGAGTAGGAGCACGATTTAACATTACCGGATGTTCTTTGATAACATCTTCTAGTACATCCCAAACTTCTGGTTGAAGTCTTTCTACCATCTTCTTAGCATTTTTAATATTATGTGAAGTGCCGTTTGCAACCAATTCCTTCATTACAAATGGTTTAAATAACTCAATAGCCATTTCTTTAGGAAGACCACATTGATAAATTTTAAGTTCAGGTCCTACTACGATAACAGAACGTCCTGAATAGTCAACACGTTTACCAAGTAAGTTCTGACGAAAACGACCAGATTTACCCTTCAACATATCTGATAATGACTTAAGAGCTCTATTTCCCGGCCCAGTAACTGGACGTCCACGTCTACCATTATCGATCAACGCATCAACAGCCTCTTGTAACATTCTCTTTTCATTTCTTACAATAATATCTGGAGCACCTAACTCAAGTAGTCTTTTAAGACGGTTATTTCTATTAATAATTCTTCTATATAAATCATTCAAATCCGATGTAGCAAAACGGCCACCATCTAACTGTACCATAGGACGCAAATCTGGTGGTATAACTGGAACAACCGTCATAATCATCCATTCCGGTTTATTTCCTGATTCTCTAAAAGCTTCTACTACTTCAAGTCTCTTTATAATTCTTGCACGCTTTTGACCAGTTGCATCTTTAAGCCCGTGTTTTAAATCAACCGATTCTTTTTCAAGATTAATTCCATGTAAAAGTTCTTGAACAGCTTCCGCTCCCATTCCAACTCTTATTTTGCTACCATATTTTTCTCTTGCATCCTGATATTCTTTTTCAGTAAGTACTTGTTTGTACTGTAACTCTGACTCACCTCTGTCAAGAACAATGTAAGATGCAAAATATAATACTTTTTCAAGAATTCGAGGTGATAAATCAAGGATAAGCCCCATACGACTAGGGATACCCTTAAAATACCAAATATGTGAAACTGGAGCCGCTAATTCAATACGACCCATACGTTCTCTACGAACGCTAGCTTTGGTCACTTCAACTCCACATCTATCACATACTACACCTTTATATCTTATTTTCTTATATTTACCACAATGACATTCCCAGTCTTTACTAGGCCCAAAGATTTTTTCACAAAACAAACCATCTTTTTCTGGTTTTAAAGTTCTATAGTTAATTGTCTCTGGCTTTCTAACTTCACCACGTGACCATTCCCTAATTTTCTCTGGTGATGCCAAACCAATTTTGATTGCATCAAAAGTCATTGGCTGATAAGTTTCATTATTAGTTGTATCTGGCATTTAAATGGCACTCCTCTCTACACATCGTCGTCAAGAACTTCTTCAAACGCTAATATTTCATCTTCTACATCTTCTTCATCTTCCACATCATCTTCTTCAACTACATCGATAAGTTCTTTATTCTCCGAATCAAATTCTTGTTTAATAAAGCCCATATCTCCAAGTGAATCAGTTTCTGGTGCAATAACCTTGTCACCTTCAATAATGGAGTGTATATCTGCATCGACAGGATCTGTAGTTTCCATAATCTCTACTTCTGTCTGATCTTCTTTTAAAACTCTTACATCTAATCCTAATGACTGAAGTTCCTTTAAAAGTACCTTGAAAGATTCTGGAATTCCTGGTTCAGGAATATTTTCACCTTTAATGATTGCTTCGTAAGTTTTAACACGGCCGATAACATCATCGGACTTCACGGTTAAGATTTCCTGTAATGTATATGCTGCACCATAAGCTTCTAGTGCCCAAACTTCCATTTCTCCAAATCTCTGTCCGCCAAATTGTGCTTTACCACCTAATGGTTGCTGAGTTACTAATGAATAAGGTCCTGTAGAACGTGCATGAATTTTATCATCAACCAAATGATGAAGTTTTAAATAATGCATATGCCCTATTGTAACTGAACTATCGAAGTATTCTCCAGTTCTACCATCACGCAAACGAACTTTTCCGTCTCTCGTAAGTGGAACACCTTTCCATAATTCTCTATGGTCTTTATTTTCTTCCAAATATTCAAGTACTGAAGGTAATAATTCTTCACCATATCTGGCTACAAACTCATCCCATCCAAGATTGACATAATCATTCGCCAAATCCAATGTATCCATAATGTCATTTTCACGAGCACCATCAAATACTGGAGTTGAAATATTAAATCCTAATGCTTTAGCAGCAAGACTTAGATGTATTTCAAGTACCTGTCCGATGTTCATACGTGATGGCACGCCTAATGGATTAAGTACAATATCTAACGGGCGACCATTTGGCAAGAAAGGCATGTCTTCGACTGGTAATACTCGTGAAACAACACCCTTGTTACCATGTCGTCCAGCCATCTTATCTCCAACTGAAATCTTTCTCTTTTGTGCAATGTAAATACAAACCGCTTGATTTACACCTGGTGATAAGTCATCGCCGTTCTCTCTTGTAAATACTTTTGCTTCTACAACAATACCGTATTCACCATGAGGTACTTTTAATGATGTATCTCTTACTTCTCTGGCTTTTTCTCCAAAAATTGCTCTAAGCAATCTTTCCTCAGCTGTAAGCTCTGTTTCACCCTTAGGTGTTACTTTACCAACTAAAATATCACCTGCGCGAACTTCAGCACCAATTCTAATAATACCTCGTTCGTCAAGATCTTTCAGTGCATCGTCTCCAACCCCCGGAACATCTCTTGTTATTTCTTCTGGTCCAAGTTTTGTATCTCTTGCTTCTGCTTCGTATTCTTCTATATGAACGGATGTGTAAACATCTTCTTGAACTAATCTTTCACTTAACAATACAGCATCTTCGTAATTATAACCTTCCCATGTCATAAAACCTATTAATGGGTTTTTACCTAATGCAATTTCTCCGTTCGCTGTTGATGGACCATCTGCGATTACCTGTCCCTGTTCTACACGCTCACCTTTAAAAACAATTGGTTTCTGATTATAACAGTTACTCTGATTACTTCTCGAAAATTTAGTTAATCTATATGCATCTCTTGTTCCATCGTCATTCTTCATTGTAATTTCTCTTGATGAAGAACGTTCAATGATTCCTGCTTTTTTAGCAATAACACATACTCCTGAATCGACAGCTGCTTTAATTTCCATACCAGTACCTACAACTGGAGCCTCCGTTGTCAATAATGGTACTGCCTGACGTTGCATGTTAGATCCCATAAGTGCACGGTTAGCATCATCATTTTCAAGGAAAGGAATTAATGCTGTAGCCACTGAAAATACCATCTTAGGAGATACATCCATGTAATCAAACATGCGTTTTTCATATTCTTGTGTTTCTTCTCTGTAACGACCTGAAACACTAGTATGAACAAAATGTCCCTCTTCATCCAATGGTTCATTTGCCTGAGCCACATGATAATTGTCCTCTTCATCAGCAGTCATATATACTACATCTTCTGTAACTACTGGGTTTTTAATATCAGTCTTGTCTACTTTTCTATATGGTGCTTCAATAAATCCATATTCATTAATTCTTGCATAAGTAGCAAGAGAGTTAATTAAACCGATATTAGGACCTTCTGGTGTTTCAATTGGACACATTCTACCATAATGAGAATAGTGAACATCTCGAACTTCAAATCCTGCTCTATCTCTTGACAAACCACCTGGTCCCAATGCTGACAAACGTCTCTTATGCGTAAGTTCTCCAAGTGGATTATTCTGATCCATAAACTGTGACAACTGTGATGAACCAAAAAATTCTTTTACTGCTGCTGTTACTGGCTTAATATTAATCAATGACTGTGGTGATATTCCATCTAAATCCTGTGTTGTCATTCTTTCTCTTACAACACGCTCAAGTCTAGACAATCCAATTCTGTATTGGTTTTGTAATAATTCACCAACCGCTCTAATACGTCTATTTCCCAAATGGTCGATATCATCAGCATTACCAATTCCATACTCTAAATGAATATTATAATTAATAGAAGCTAATATATCTTCCTTTGTAATATGTTTTGGTATCAATTCAGAAATATTTTTAACAATTGCTTCTTCAATATCTTTAATATCGTCATTTTCTTCCAGTATCTTTTGAAGCACTGGGTAATATACTAACTCTGTAACACCTAACTCTTTAGGATTAACATCAACAAACTCAGTAATGTCAACCATCATGTTAGAAAGCACTTTCGCATTTCGTTCCTCTGTTTGAATAATTACAAAAGGAACAGCTGCATTTTGAATTACATCTGCCAATTCCGCAGTTACTGTTTTACCTGCTTCAGCAAGAATCTCGCCTGTTGTTGCATCAACCACATCTTCTGCAAGAACATGGTAACGAATTCTATTTTTAAGCGCAAGTTTCTTATTAAATTTATATCTACCAACTTTAGCAAGATCATATCTCCTTGCATCAAAAAACATGCTAGTGATTAAGCTTTCTGCACTATCTACTGACAAAGGTTCACCTGGACGTATTTTCTTATATAACTCTAATAGACCTTCTTGGTAACTTTCAGAAGTATCTTTGGTTATACTCGCCATTATCTTTGGTTCCTCGCCAAACAGCTCAATGATTTCAGCATTTGTACCAAATCCTAATGCTCTAATAAGTACAGTAATTGGAACTTTTCTAGTTCTGTCTACACGTACATAAAATATATCATTTGAATCAGTCTCAAATTCTAACCAAGCACCTCTGTTAGGTATAACAGTAGACGAGTATAATGTTTTTCCAATTTTATCATGTGCGATTGCATAATAGATTCCTGGTGAACGAACTAATTGACTAACGATAACACGTTCAGCACCGTTGATTACAAATGTGCCTGTTGCTGTCATTAATGGTAAGTCACCCATAAAAATCTCATGTTCGTTGATTTCATCTTTTTCTCTGTTGTAAAGACGAACGCGTACTTTAAGAGGAGCTGCATAAGTTGCATCTCTTTCTTTACATTCTTCTATAGAATATTTTACATCATCTTCACATAACACGAAATCCACGAATTCTAGACTTAAATGTCCACTATAATCCGCAATCGGAGATATGTCCGCAAAAACTTCCTTTAATCCTTCATCCAAAAACCATTGGTATGAATCTTTCTGAACCTCAATTAAATTCGGCATCTCTAGTACTTCTTTTTGTCTTGAGTAACTCATACGGACGCTTTTGCCACTTATAACTGGACGTATTCTATTTTTCTCCATTTGACGTTTCACCCCTTGTTTTTGATAAGTTGTTCTTTTGATCTTGTTACGTTAATTTCATAATTCAGTTTCAAACCACTTATTTGCTACTATTTATCTAATTCTTTAGGTGTTATAGCCTAATTCACGAAAACATAGTAAGTTATTGATTCAAAACTGAATTATAAAATCATAAACTTATAGCCAAATAGGCATATGACACCACAATAGTGCATTTTCCATACTACCACACATTGGATATTGTGTCAATACTTTTTATTAATATGATTCTTTCTTTTTATTAATATGATTCTTTCTTATTCAATTACGTTTTCTTCTTTGTAGTTATTATCAACCATCTTTTACATTGCTAAACAAATATTTCCATAAAATATTAATATATTTATTTGTAACTACTCAGAACCCTCATAGTTACCATAACTCAACACCTTATGTTTAATAAGATTGTTCTAATAACTTTCATTTTAAACAAAAGACTCCCGCAAAACGGGAGTCTTTTGTTTAAAATGCTCTCTATTATTTAAGAGTAACTTTAGCGCCTTCTGCTTCAAGTTTAGCTTTGATTTCATCTGCTTCAGTTTTAGCTGCTGCTTCTTTCACTACTTTAGGAGCTCCATCAACTAATTCTTTTGCTTCTTTTAATCCTAAGCCAGTAGCTTCACGAACTACTTTGATAACCTTAACTTTGTTTGGTCCTACTTCTGTTAATTCTACATCAAATTCTGTTTTTTCTTCTACTTCTGCTGCTGGACCTGCTGCTGCTGCAACACCTGCTGCTGCTGAAACACCAAATTCTTCTTCACATGCTTTTACTAAATCATTTAATTCTAATACTGTTAATTCTTTAATTGATTCGATCATTTCTGCTGTTGATAATTTTGCCATTTTATTTACCTCCGATTAATTTTGTTTTTATTTGTTTTATCAGTTATTATGCTTGTGCTTCTTTAGATTCTGCGATCTGATTAATAACACGAGCAAAGTTTGTGATAGGTGACTGGATACTTCCAAGTAATTTTGAAAGAAGTTCTTCTCTTGATGGAATTGTAGCAATTTCTTTCATTGCGTCGCCATCATAATATTGGTCTTCAACAATACCTGCTATAATTTCTAATGTTGGAGCTTCTTTAACAAATTTTGCTATAATTCTTGCTGGAGCAGTAGCATCTGTAGTTGAAATAGCGATTGCATTTGGTCCTTCTAAATGCTTATCTAACGCTTCACATGATGTTCCTTCAAACGCAAGTTTCATCATGGTATTTTTACAAACCTTGTAAGTAACACCTGCTTCTCTTAGCTGTTTACGAAGTTTAGTATCTTGCTCAACAGTAATTCCACAATAGTTAACTAAAACAACTGTTTGTGCGCCTTTTATGCTTTCTGAAATTTGTTCTACGACTGGTTTTTTAAGTTCTACCTTTGCCATTAACATTGCACCTCCTTATAATATTTGAGCTGATATATAGATAGATATCTATCGCGAGTGGTAGCTCTACCCATACGCTTGGGTGCATCGCTGCTAAAGTACATAAAAAAAAATCTCTTTGTCCGAAAACAAAGAGATTATATAATAAGTCACTTTAATTATATAAGCATCCTCGGTAGGTATTATCAATTTACGCCTTACGGCACCTACTGTCTTCGGCAGTCAATTGCTTGTATAGAATATCAGCTATAAATTATTTTGTCAAGCATTTTTTAGATTTTACTAATCATTTTTCACTTTTTTGGTTACTGTTCACTCCGTTCACAGTAACTTATGATTTCTGCATGCAAATTCGCTACGCGAAGCAGAAATCATTTGT
>JBGUEQ010000071.1:0-16592 GCA_041821265.1 Lachnotalea sp.
ATTATTTAACCTAATTTCTTGCTATTAGCCTTTTTGCTGACAAAGAGTATCTTAACAAAGTCGTGGGTATATGTCAATGTAATTATAAAAGAAAGTTTTTATGTCGTTTTATCGGGAATTGCGCGTCAATTTAAAGTATTATATAAATCACTGATTTATATAATATCAATCGCCTCTCGTAAATTTTTCACACCTATAATCTGAATTCCTTTTATTGATTTTAAGCTGTCTGTAGAAACTTTAGGAATAATACACTTTGTAAAACCTAACTTCTTAGCCTCCATGACTCTTTGTTCTGCCATATTTACTGATCTAATTTCGCCACTAAGTCCCACTTCTCCAAATACAATTGTTCTTTCATCTATTGCTCGATCCTTATAACTAGATACAATCGCCATAACAATTCCTAAGTCAATTGCTGGTTCATTCATTTTAATACCACCAGCAATATTAACATATGCATCACAGGAAGATAATTGTAGACCAAATCGCTTTTCTAATACTGCCATCAATAGATTAACTCTGTTGTAATCAGTCCCAACCGCGGTTCTTCTTGGTATTCCTAAATTAGAATGACATACTAGTGCCTGAATTTCTATCAAAATAGGTCTAGTTCCTTCCATCGAACAGGCTACCACAGAACCCGAGGCATCTTCTGGTCTTCCCTCAAGCATATATTCGGATGGGTTTGTTACTTCTATTAAACCTTTCTCGGCCATCTCAAATACACCTATTTCATTGGTAGAACCAAATCTATTTTTTACCCCTCTTAATATACGATACGCAGCATGCCTATCGCCCTCGAAATATAAAACCGTATCTACCATATGCTCTAGCACTCTTGGTCCAGCTACTACGCCCTCTTTTGTTACATGCCCTACGATAAAGATAGAAATTCCCAATCCCTTTGCTATCTGCATAAGCATTGATGTTGACTCCCTAACCTGCGACACACTCCCTGGAGCCGATGAAACATTTTCATTATACATAGTCTGTATCGAGTCAATCACGACTACTTGTGGCTTTATTTTCTTTATTACCTCACTGGCTAAATCTAAATTTGTCTCACAAAGAATAAGCATGTCATCACTAAACTTTCCTATTCTTTGTGCTCTCATTTTAATTTGCTTTAATGATTCCTCACCTGAAATATACAGAACAGATTTTTTCTGCTCGGTTAATGTTTGGCAAACTTGAAGTAATAATGTTGATTTACCTATCCCTGGATCTCCTCCTACTAATACTAAAGAACCCTCCACAATTCCTCCACCTAGAACTCTATCCATCTCGTCTATTCCAGTCTTAATACGTTCCTCATCATTTGTTACTATTTCTGACATTTTAGTAGGTTGTGTTATTATAGAGTTTTTAGTTTTTCCAGGTATATTTTTACTTACTGCTTCTTCTACAAATGTATTCCATTCCTTACAAGCTGGACACTGCCCCATCCATTTACTAGACTCATTTCCGCAACTCTGACAGAAAAATATACTGTTTTTCCCTTTAGCCATAACTCCTCCTTATACATTTATTTATATTCTTAAAAGATGTATTACAAATCACATTAGAATAACCTAACGGTTTGCATCTCTTTCTTCTTAATTATAACAAAGAAATGCTACAGCATTGAATGGTATAACCAATTCTTCGCTGTAGCATTCTTTATTCTTTCAAAATACATTAGAAATATATAGTAAACTTTAATTGTAACTACCCTGTACCTTATAGCTACTATAATTAATACTATTTATCCAAATAATTAATAATACTAGCGTTTCATTATATCTTAATTATTTTTACCTTTGCTTGAGTGTCTTGATTAAGTTCTACGCTAAGAGCTAACTTTCCGCCTAAATTTGTCTTCATCTTACCAACATTCGTATCATCGATAAATATTTTGTACTCTGTATCTTCTGCTAACTCCAACGTTATTTGTGCATCTTCTGCTGCTTCCACTTTAAATTGAACTCCTGATTCAGTTACATTCATGTTATTAACTGCAGTTCCTGGAACAGACTCATATACAAACATTCCATTACGTTCTAATTTTGTAATTTCATTATAAGTTTTAACTTTATATAAGTCTCCATCATGTTCGAAATCCTGTAGTTTTGATTTTGCATTTAATGTGTAATCTCCAAAACTAATCGTCCCATCTGATTCGCTGCGTATTAACTCTTTTATTACCGCCATTGTATAGCCCTCCTATTATGGCAACAGAAATTTTTTTCTATTGGTTATGACTGATTCATTCCTTCAATCCTAATATTATTATATAATAAATTCTCTCTTTTTACTAGTTGTTTCTTACTAGTTCACAGAAAATTCGACTTCTTTATTCTTAATACCTACCGCCACAACATCTCCAGCCTTTACTTTTCCATTTAATACCTCTTCAGCAAGTTTATCCTCCACCTTGCTTTGTATTGCTCTTCTCAAAGGTCTTGCACCATACTTTTCATCATACCCAGTTTCTGCAATGTACTTTTTGACTGAGTCTCTAACAATAAGTTCAATGTTCATTTGCTTTTTACATCTAATTGTTAGCGTCTTAAGCATAATGGATACAACTTTTTTAATATGTTCCTTACTCAGTGAGTGGAATACTAATGTTTCATCGATACGATTCAAAAACTCTGGTTTAAATGTTAATTTCACTTCTTCCATTACATTTGTCTTCATTACTTCATAGTTCTTATTTTCATCATTCGTTGAAGAAAATCCTAGTTTTTTGGGAGATATAATTGCTCTTGCACCTATATTTGATGTCATAATAATAACTGCATTTTTAAAACTGACTTTTCTACCTTGTGAATCAGTAATATGTCCATCATCTAGTACCTGTAAAAGTAAATTAAATACATCTGGATGAGCTTTTTCAACTTCATCAAATAGTATAACAGAATATGGATTTCTTCTTATCTTTTCACTTAATTGCCCACCTTCATCGTACCCTACGTAACCCGGAGGAGACCCAATCATTTTGGATACACTATGTTTCTCCATGTACTCAGACATATCGACTCTTATCATTGCTTGCTCATTTCCAAATAGAGCTTCCGCCAAAGCTTTCGATAACTCTGTCTTACCGACACCTGTAGGTCCTAAGAATAGAAATGATCCAATTGGCCTATTTGGGTCTTTCAATCCAACCCTGCCCCTTTTGATTGCTCTAGAAATAGCACTCACAGCATCTTCTTGACCAATTACTCTTTTGTGCAATAGTGTCTCTAACCGTTTTAATCGTTCAGTTTCCTCTTCTGCAAGTTTCTTAACAGGGATTTTGGTCCAATCTGATACAATTCCTGCTACTTCATTCTCACCTACTGAAAGTTTTTTTCCATAAACACTCTTGTCAAACTTATTTCTAAGTTTAATTAACTTTGATTTTTCTTCTTTTTGTTTCTCATTAATCCCTGCTACTTTTTCGAAATCTCCTGATTTAATTAATTCTTCTTTCAATTTTTCGAGATCTTTAATTTCTTTTTCTAGCTCTGCAATATTACTTGGTACTTTTATGCCACTTAATCTCACTTTAGAAGCAGCTTCATCTATAATATCAATCGCCTTATCTGGTAAAAATCTATCATTGATATACCTATCTGACATTATAACAGCGGCTTCTATGCCCTCATCTGTTATTTCAACATGATGATGATTCTCATATTCTTTTCTAAGACCTTTTAAAATTTCTATTGATTCTTCAATCGTAGGTTCATCTACCATAACTGGTTGAAAACGTCTCTCTAATGCTGCATCTTTTTCTACATACTTACGGTATTCTTCAATCGTAGTAGCACCAATTAGCTGGATTTCACCTCTTGCAAGAGAAGGCTTCAATATATTAGAGGCATCGATAGCACCTTCTGCACCGCCTGCGCCTATAATAGTATGAATTTCATCAATAAACAAAAGTATATTTCCAGCTTCTTTTACTTCGGATAATATCTTCTTAATTCTTTCTTCAAACTCTCCTCTATACTTTGATCCCGCTACTACACCAGATAGATCTAATGTTACCAATCGTTTATTTTTCACACTATCTGGCAATGTACCTGCAATCATCCTAGATGCTAGACCTTCTGCTATTGCTGTTTTACCAACTCCTGGTTCACCAATTAAACAGGGATTGTTCTTTCCTCTTCTACTTAATATCTGTACTACCCTAGCAATTTCTTTCTCTCTTCCAATCACTGGATCTAATCGTCCGTTTTGTGCCAATTCTGTTAAATCTCTACTATATTGATTCAGTGTTGGTGTATCCATTTTGATTTTCTTCTTAATTGGTTTTCCATTTTGAAATTCTTCCTTATATAAGCTTCCATCCTCGCCCATCGCAACCAAAATTTCTACATATATTTTTTGCATGTTGGCTCCAAGTGTCGTTAACAATCTCGCTCCAACGCTATCTGTTTCTTTTATAATTGCGATTAGGATATGCTCTGTTCCAATCAATTCTGAATTAAATCTTTTTGCTTCTTTCTCACTATCTTCTAAAATCTTCTTCGCTCTTGGTGTATACCCTTCTTTATCAATAGTCAAGGTGCTTTGACCCGATGGAGCAATCAGTTGTTCAATTAAATTAAGCAATGCTTTTTCCTCTACATTACTATTATACAATACTTGAGCAGCAACACCTGTTCCTTCTTTCAAAAGTCCGACTAGGAGATGTTCCGTTCCTATATAGCTATGCTTTAACTGTTTCGCTGTTTTTTTTGCTATGTTAAGAGCATTGGTAGCCTTTTGTGTATAGTTATTTTGCATATTAAATATCCTCCATTTTATTCATATTCACTAAATATATCATCAATAAGTGTATGGACTTCACTGCAAGAAATATTCTTGCAACATCCTTTTGCTAATAATACAGTTAATTCCTTTTTCATGTCATGTAGTGCCTGTAGCTTATCAATATTCAAAGCAATAATTGCTCCGTTTCTTCTATCTAATGTAATAAATCCTTCTTGTTTTAGCACCGAATATGCCTTATTAACAGTATGCATATTAATTCCAATATTATCAGCCAACTGTCTAACAGATGGCAACGTTTCTCCTTCTTGAATCCTTGAAGTTGCAATTCCTATTATAATCTGATTTCTAAGCTGAATATACAACGCCTCTTCACTGTTAAAATCAATTTCAATTAGCACATTTTCACCTTCTTCAGTAACTATTTTAGTTAACAACTCTGTCAATCTAATTATTTTTAATTTTAATTACCTGATTGTTCGTTCTTTTAACAAAATCTCATTTATTGAATCATTACTCTTTGTTATATCTATAGTAGCACACTGTAGAATTTTTGCAATATCTTTTTGCACTTTTATTTTATAATAATATGAATATATAATAAAAGCTGCCCTATGGACAGCTTTTATTATATATTTTATTCGTAACTATTCAGTACACACAACCGTGAGGTGTTTTGTAACACAAAATCGCGAAATTTGTAGCACTTAGTAGTAACTGAATCTATGAAGGTACTGAATAGTTACTTTTATTCTTTGTTAATTACATCTAATGATTGTTTAATTTCTTTTGTTGCTTTACTAATTCTTGATATAATCCAAAGATCAGAAACTCCATCATATATTAGACTGATTCCTATTACTATCACTAATGTTGTAACTACTTTGAATGGATTAACAAATAAAATCACAGCGCATATAACATTAAGAAGTGCCACAATCAAAGCAATCCACCAGAACTCATAAAATTTTCCCTTTAATTCAACCGCCTGTCTTATATCATCTATGCCATGTATGATTAACACCAAGCCAAATATAACTGGAATAATCATAATTACCATAACTGGCTTTAGTATAATCCATGTGCCTATTACACCTGTAATAATCGCTATAATAAGATTAAAGTTTACAAAATTATTTTCCTCCTTGTATTTGAAATAGAAAAACACATGAAAGAGTGCACATATGACCAATATTCCTCCAAATGCATAGCAAATAATCGTTGTTGACATCTGTGGATAAACAATTAAGACGCCTCCTAATACAATAGATAATATCGCTGTTAATATAAATCCAACCTTTGCACTCTTTAAAATTTTGTCCATATTTTTACTTTCCTTTCGTTTTCAAGATACTACAATACTACCTTAAAACGACTTTTTTTTCCAGTAAAAAATCCGCTCTTGGTCAAGCGAATTTTTTTATTATATCTTTAGCTATTAATTTAAATTTTATAAACATTCTCCATTTGTTTCTATAACCTTTTTGTACCAGTCAAATGAAGCCTTCTTAGAACGTTTCAAGCTTCCATTTCCTTCGTTATCCTTATCTACATAAATAAATCCATAACGTTTTTTCATTTCTCCTGTACTTGCACTTACTAAATCGATACATCCCCAAGGTGTATACCCCATTAGTTCTACACCATCCTCATTTATGGCTGCTCTCATCGCTTCAATATGTGCTTTCAAATAATCAATACGATATACGTCATTAATATTTCCATTTTCATCTGGTATATCCACTGCACCCAAGCCATTTTCGACTATAAATAATGGTTTTTGATATCGATCAAATAAAGAATTCATTGTAATTCTAAGTCCTAATGGATCGATTTGCCATCCCCATTCACTTGCCTTTAAGTATGGATTCTTTAATGTTGCAAATACATTGCCTTCTGTTTCTTTACTTACATTTGGATCTGCGCTTGTTAATCTGGAAGAATAGTAAGAGAAGGATATAAAATCTACTGTATTATCTCGCAGTACTTGTTCATCACTTTCTTCCATCTTAATATCTAAGCCATTTCGCTCAAACATTTTTTTAGCGTAATTAGGATATTCGCCTCTTGACTGAACATCAATAAAGAAATAATTTTCTCTATCCTTTTCAATGGATTTCCAAACATCTTCTGGTGCACATGTATTGGCGTAAGTATTCGCTGCCGCTAGCATACATCCAATTTTAAATTCAGAATTAATCTCATGTCCAACCTTCGTTGCTAATGCACTTGCAACTAATTCGTGATGAGCTGCTTGATATTTCACTTCCTCTATATTATCGTCTTCCTCAAGCAAAAGACCTGCTCCCATAAATGGAAGATGTAAAAGCATATTGATTTCATTAAAAGTCAACCAATATTTCACCTTATTCTTATAGCGTTTAAAAATTGTTTCACAATATTTAACATAGTATTCAACCATTTTACGACTCTTCCAAGCACCAATGGTTTTAACCAGATTCATTGGGACATCAAAATGACAAATTGTAACCAATGGCTCTATTCCATATTTTAGACATTCATCAAATAGACTATCATAAAATTCTAATCCTTCTTCATTTGGTTCCTTCTCATCCCCATTTGGGAAAATTCGAGACCAGGCAATTGATAATCTATAACATTTAAAGCCCATTTCCGCAAACATTGTTATATCTTCTTTGTAATGGTGATACATATCAATTGCTTCATGTCCTGGATAAAAATGCTGTTCGTCACATTCTAGCATCTTCAATCGTCCTAGCGCAACTGGAAAACGATCTTTCCCAGATGGTACAACATCTACGTTTGCCAGACCTCTATTACCTTCTAAATAAGCACCTTCACATTGGTTTGCTGCTGTTGCGCCTCCCCATAAAAATCCTTCTGGAAATCCTACCTTACTCATAAATAATACCCATACCTTTCTTCGACACATAAGGAAAAATACAAGCAAAGAATACTCTTCACTCATATTATCCAAAGATTACTCTTGTATTAACTTCTTATAACAACCCGATTAACTCGTCACCACAATTTACACTCTTGTTTGTTTCAAAAAACATATCTACATAATTTTCTGAATTTGTAATTAAGACTGGTGTCATAGTGGAATATCCTTCTCTTTTAATGCCCTCTAAATCTACTTCAAGAAGCACTTGACCTTTTTTGACAATATCACCTTGTTTTGCTTTCATGTTGAAATATTTGCCATTTAGTTTAACCGTATCCAATCCTACATGAATTAATATTTCTACTCCTGCATCTGATACAAGTCCAATCGCATGACCTGTTGGGAAAAATGTTATAATTTTACCATCACATGGAGCTACAATTTTACCTTCTGTTGGTATAATAACAACCCCTTTTCCTAAAGCACCGCTTGCAAACGCTTCATCTTCAGCCTGAGATAGTTCTTTTACTTCACCCTTTAAAGGTGATGTTATACGAATCAACCCATTTGTACCTTGATTTGCATCTGCTTTTTTTGAATATGATTTATCATCCTCTTTATAGGTTATCATTACTATTACAAATGATATCACCATTGCTACCGCAGCTGATATTGCTGCTGATAACATTCCACTCATATCTCCTGTTTCAGGATTAACGTATCCTGTAATACCAAATATACCTAATCCTCCGATTGTATAACCTGCAAGGTGTGTAAATCCTGCTATTCCTCCACCAATTGCTGCACCAATACAACTTATTACAAATGGTTTTTTCTTTGGTAAAGAAATACCATAAATAGCTGGCTCTGTTACACCAAAAAATCCTGATACAATTGCTGGTATAGCTAACGTTTTTATTTTCCTATCTTTTGTTTTAATAAAAATAGCAATAATTACTGCTGTCTGAGCAAATGATGCTGCAAATATACATGATAATATTGTATCATATCCCATAGTCGACATATTGTTAATTGCAATTGGAACAACTCCCCAGTGCAATCCAAAAATTACTAACACTTGCCATAACCCACCTAAAATCAATCCTGCTAAAATAGGACTTATTGCAATAAGAGCTAATAAACTGGCTCCAATTGAATTAGATAACCATGCTGCAATCGGTCCAACAACTAATAATGTTACTGGTACTGTTACCAACAATGTGAAAAATGGTACTAAAAATAATTTCACAACATCTGGAATGATTTTCTTAAAGAAATTTTGCACCCTTGATGCTAATAAAACAGCAAGTATTACTGGTACAACGGTCGATGAATAATTCATAAGTATTACTGGAAGCTTCAAAAATGTTAAATAGACAGTTGACTCAACAATCGGAACCCCTTTAAAAACCGTCATTAATGGGTCTCCAGACATCATCGCTAATAATTTAGGATAAACCATAGACATACCAATTGCCATACCTACAAATTCATTTACTTTAAACTTCTTTGATGCTGTATACCCTAGAACAATTGGTAAGAAATAAAAGAATGAATCACCAGTTGCCTGTAATATGATATATGTACCACTTGTATCTGGATAACAATCAAGTGCCACAAACATTGCGTTAAAACCTTTTATCATACCTGCCGCACCAAGCACTCCTAAAAAAGGTGTAAATACTGCTGATATTACAGCTATGAATTTATTGAATAAGTTTTGGTTATCTTTTTCATCACTACCATCATCACTTGCATTTTCACTTTGAATATGCCCAACTTCACAAACTGTAGCATAAACATCTGGAACTTGATTTCCTATTACAACTTGATATTGTCCACCACTTTGAATAACGGTTACAATACCATCTGTGCTTTTTAATATCTCTGTATTTGCTTTACTTTCATCCTTTAATTTAAATCTAAGTCTTGTGATACAATGCGTAAGACTTACTATATTAGACTTACCCCCTACATTCTGAATAATGATTCTTGCCAGTCCATCATACTTATTCATGTTTGCATCCTCCTGTTGTTCTATTAATTGTTCTATTATATTTTTCGCACAATTATTTATTTCATAGTCTCTTTCGTAAGTGAATATATTATTTATTATTACTTACACAAAACTTTCAGAGATTTTCTTATTTAAAATACTAATAATTTGTAACTATAATTCCATTTTCTCAATTTCTGTTCAAAATGGATTTGCAGTTTTTCAAGTCATTTAAATAGAAAAACCCAAATCAAGCTCAGGTATACGCGTCTACCTAAACTTGACTTGGGTTTTGCCTCCCTAAAAGTAACAATCCACAAATCTTTTTCATATTCACTATATGTGTATATTACTATATTTATTGTTAAATGTCAATGTTTTTTGTATATTATTTTATTTTATCTGTATTTATTATAATGTTATTCGTTGTTTTATTGTTATTATTATCACAACATCCATTTTACTAGGTCGATATCACTTACTAATGCCTACTGTCATATGGTTCCTTGTGATTCACTCTTCTATTCTATATTTTAATTATTAGAGTTCTGCTTCTTTGCTATGCAGTTTACCATCATCTTTTATGTTTTAAGAATCTTTCTCCTTTTTTTGTCAGCATTGGCTTACTACCGTTTGTAGCATGCTGAAAAAGTATTCCATCACGTATATTTCTAATGGCTTCCACATTCACAATATACTTCTTGTCCATTGCTTCTGCAAGTGCCTCCCGCATATTATTATAGGTTTTAGCATCGTATTGTAACTTAATATTGTCAATCCACATTTCGTTTGTTAAATATATGGGAATTACCTCTCTCATTAAAGTTGTTTTTTCTTGATTTGTCCCTATAAACATTTTGTTTTCTCCCTTCATTTTTAAATATCGATAATTCTTTTTTCTTTCTCCGTCCTACCATTCATATGACCTAATTGCTTCTAACAAATAGGTCAAACAATCTGACATTATTTTATAAATCTGTCAAATGATACGACTTGTTGGGTTTAGATTACCTTTTCTCCATTCATTGCGAAGACCAGTTCTAAAATTTTCTAATATCATTCAGTGTCACATTACCTAGCATTTCTACTTCGATTTTCACATTGTCATTAATTTTTTCTACTTTCACATAGCTTACCATGTTTATATTGAAATAACACTAAACAAATATACATTGTACCAATACCATATAAAAAGCTGTGCCACCACCGATACTAAGCAATATATTATTTCTCCATTTATGTAAGCATACTATAAATGCAATTGCTAAAAATTCCGGAATTCCACGTGTCCCACTAAAAATCGAAACACTTTTCAAGCAATATACTACTAATAACCCCATCATTGCTGGTGGCAATACTTTCCCCAGATATATAATCATTTTCGGTTGTTTTTTGTGCTCTGGAAATAAGAGAAATGGCACAAATCTTGTAATCATGGTCCCACATGCAATCGCAAATATCGTAATCAGTGTCTGACTCGGTGTTAAATACATTCCGATTTCCCCCTTATTAATAATATTAATAAAATAATAACCATTGCTGGAATCACTAAATTAGATGTTCCAAATACTAGGACACTGACTATAGTAGCTACTATTCCAATTATTCCTGCGACTCTATTTTCTGTTTTTTTCCACTGTTCCAGAAATAGCACCAGAAATAAAGCAGTTAAAACAAAATCTAATCCTTTTGTATTAAACGTAATTATATTACCTAGAATTCCACCTACTAATGTTCCAAAAACCCAATATAGATAATCCAGTAAGGAGATTGCAAAAAAGAAATATTTTCGATTAACATCTTCTGGCGGCTCTTCACTAGATGATATAGAAAATGTCTCATCACATAATACGTATATTAAAAAAGTTCTAATTTTACCCAAACCTTTATATTTGTCTAACATTGAAATCCCATAAAATAAGTGTCTGGCATTCACCATAATACTTAATAAAAAAGCCTGTATTGGATTGAACGCTACTGTAAGCAATGTGATTGCAACAAATTGCATACTTCCACAAAAAGCAATTGCACTCATTAGTACAGACCAAATAACATTATAACCTTTTGTCTGCATCAACACTCCATATGCCATACCCAATACTAAAAATCCTGTTAAAACTGGTATCGTCTTGGGGAAAGCACAATCAAACGCTTCTTTCACTTCTTTCGCTCTTACTTTTGTCATTTAAAATACTCCTTTTACTTTTTTATCTTTATTTCTATAAAAATTTCAACTACCATTCAGCCTTAAGGCTTCATAGCACCAATTATCCACAGAACTTATACATTTTGCACCGCTACCCAAGTGTAAATCCTATATGCCCTTGTATTATATAGAATAATATAAGGCTCTGGTGCATGCAATATTTAAAATGTATGCAGTACAATTTTATTATAGTGTGGAAGTTCAAAAACTAGATATTAGAACAACAAAAAAAGCAACCGATTAAGTTGCTTACTATTAGAGGGAGGGCGTGAAAGAAACTGTATTTCCTTCACGCGATTATGAAAAAGTTTATCTATATTAATTTAGGAATCTGCTTTAATTTATGACTTAATTATAATTTCTAAATATGTAAAATCAGTGATGAGAAATCGAACTATTTGTTAACAATACTTGCTAAATGTGAACTATACTTTAACGCATTAGAAATCATTGAAAATTAAACATTGATAGTTAGTAGAATATATATTACTATATTTATAGAACTAGTAATGTTATTTTATAATAGGAGGCAGAAAATATGAATATAGGCGCTCTTAGTTGTCTTATTATGGGTAGTTTATTTGCTATCATGTTGATTGTTTTTTCAATATTAAAAGAAAAAGCAAGTATGTTAATAAGTGGATTTAACACATTAACGAAAAATGAAAGGAAAAAATATGATAAAGTACGTATGAGTGCTGACCAAAGAGACAGTTTTTTTATTTGGACGGTGGTTTTTGCCATCGGAGCTATAGCATCATATATTATTAGTCAGTATATTTCTATAGTTGCATTTGCTATTTGGTTGTTTTTGTTTTTCAAAGATGTGCATATGGATACTGAGAAAGCTTTTGGTAAGTACCGGAAATAAAAATCATTTCATTTTATATAATAATTTGACTAAATATTGAAAACTTTGCACTCCCAACTATAACTATTTTAGTTGGGAGTGTTTTGTTGTACTAAATGATACTTTATCGAAATTAAAGTATGTAATTATTAAAGTCAGTGTCGTAAACATTATCTGACTTTAATAAATAAATTACATTTTCATATTTTTACATTCGGTAGCACATTTTTTACAAATTTCCGAGCACTCTTGACAATGTTGATCTTTGAACATTCCACACTCCTGAGCACATTTATCACATATTGTTGAACAAAGTTGGCAATGTTGCATTGAAGATTGAGCGTTCATAGACATGAGAGTTGTTGACATTTGACATATCATAGCGCACTCGGTAAGTGTACTTATGCATTTTATTCTTTTTTCAACATCCGATTCGTTTAGGCAAGCCTGAAAACATTCATAGCAGGCTTGAGCACATTGATTACATGCATCAATACATGTTTGAGCTTTTACAGTAGAATTTGTTAATATTCCCATAATAATTACCTCCATTTATTTTATTTTACAAATCTATTATGTGCAAAAGGAATAAATATATTTATAAAAATCAAACTTTTGAAAGCGAGGTAAGTTATTACTATTGAAAATGAGACAAAAAAATTATTAGAATAAGCAAATCGTTTAAATAAAGAGCTGGTGGCGTACCTCATAGCTTGACCGTTAATTTGTCTTTTTGTCCTACTTGCAAGGCAGAACTACAAGGGATGCCTCGCAAAGGATTCGATATTCCTTATTGCGAGTGTGGACAGGAATTAGATTGAGGAATAAAGGAACTAGAATTTAGCAAGCTAAAGCAGAATTTAACGAGGTAGAGAACATTGAAATCTTAATATTGATAGTTAGTAGAATATGTATTATTATATTTAAAGAAATAGGAGGATACTTTAATTATGAAAAAGAAACTTAAATGGATTATTATATTTCTTTTGATTGTTTTATGTTTCTATTCGTTTATGACACCAAGAGGAGCGTTAAGGTTTGCCATTGCCATATCAGGACACCCTATTAAGTCAATAACATCATTAGATATTACTGACAAATCATATTTTTACACAGAAGACAATCAAATTGGATATTCTTTAGACAATCCGCCTTATGATACTTTAACAGCAACCGAGTTGCGCAATTGGGTTGTAACTCAATATGGAGTATTTTATATTGCCGAATATTATGGAGAGGGATAAAGAGAAATCAGCCTTTCGACAAAGGTTAACAGTGAGATTATAATTGTAATCTTACCTGAAATAGAAATTAAGTAATTAAATATGTATACCTTTATACTACCAACTATCATTATTTAGTTGGTAGTTTTTATTCTGTGAATTAGACTCTAACGAGGTAGTAGAGAATATTGACAACTTAATATTGATAGTTAGTAGAAATATGGTAAAATAATTACAAATCAGTATGTGTAAATTATTTTATAAAATCTTAGGTGGTGAAAGAATGACAAAATATAATATATGTGAAAAATATGCCAAGTTACAAGAAAAGCTCAAGATAGACTGTAAAAAATGTAGTGGGTTATGCTGCGTTGCATTATTTTGTATAAAATCTGATGGCTTCCCAGCAAATAAAGAGTCAGGTGTACCGTGTCAGTATTTAATGAATGATTTTCGTTGTAATATTCACTCAAATCTGATAAGTAAAAATATGCGTGGGTGTTTAGCTTATGATTGCTTTGGAGCAGGACAAAAAGTAACGCAAAGTTGTTACCCTAATACAGATTGGAAATCAAATGCAGACAAAGGTGAGGAAATATTTCAAGTATTCATAATTGTATATCAGCTTCATCAAATGGAATGGTATTTGATTGAGGCATTGTCCATGGTTTTAGATGAAAATCTCAAATCGGATATTGAAAGTCTTATTTCTGAAAATGAACAGATGACCAGACAATCGCCCAATGAAATTCTACATTTAAACATTGAAAAGTATCGATTAAATGTAAACCAAAAGCTCAAAAAAGTAAGTAATTTAATTGTAACAGATGCCTTTAAAGAAAAAAATAGTAATGATTTCTTCGGAAAAAACTTTAAATGTGCCAACTTAGATAAACAGGACTTTAGTATGGCAATATTGATTGCAGCAAATTTAGAAGGTTGTAGTTTAAATGGAACAAGTTTTTTAGGTGCTGATTTGCGCGATACAAACATTCAGAATACGGATTTAGGATCTAGTATTTTTTTGACACAAATGCAAATCAACTCAGCTAAAGGGAATGTGAATACAAATCTTCCTAAAAATTTGATTCGTCCGGCATCTTGGCAAAGATTATGACATAATGCGAAGTAAAACAAATTCAACTTTAATCAAGTATAAAAATACTAACTACATCAATATTGAGTTAGTATTTTTTTTGTGCAAATAAATTTAGTTAAAGTAGAATTTAACGCAGTAACGTACATTGACAATTAAATATTGATAGTTGGAAGAATCTGTATTATTATACTTATAGAATTAAATAAAAATTATTTACATTTAGCATTTAATAGGAGGTAGTATTATGAATTGTAATATAAAATCTTTGTATCTTTGTGTATTAGATATGAGTCGTGCAATAAAATTTTATGAAGATTTTTTTGAAAAACAAGTAGATAATTGCAATAATATTTATAGTGTATTTAATATTAATGGCTTTCGATTAGGTTTATTTGCATTTGAAAAAATGTAAGAAAATCATAAGTTTGGAAACAATTGTCTACCGAGTATTGATGTGGAAAATGTTGGAATTTTAAAGAAAAAACTAAGTGATGTAGAAATTGTATTTCCGCTTAAACAAATCGGTGAAAACTGGGTTAGTGAATTTAAGGATAGTGAGGGTAACCATATAGAGATTACGGCTCCAAGGAACCCAATAAAATGCTAGAGGAATAATGATATGAATGATTGGGAAAAAATGAATTTATTAATTACAGATGAAATTATGGAAAATAATAAGGACGCTATTTTTAAAGGATTATTGGAATTCAATCTGTCTAGAATAGAAAATAAGAATCCAAAAGATTTGGTATATATCTAGAAGATGAGACAGGGATAAAAATAGCTGGACTAATAGGTGATACACATGGTAATTGGTTAACGGTAGAATACTTATGGGTAAATAAAGTATTAAGAGGGCAGCATATTGGCAGTAAAATTTTAAAGAAAGCAGAAGAAACAGCCAAGGAAAGAGGCTGTAAGTATGTATTCTTAGATACTTTCAGTTTTCAAGCTCCTGAGTTTTACAAAAAACATGGATACCAAGAAATATTTACTTTAGAAGAATATCCAGTGACTGGAAAAAGGCACTACTTTACAAAGATATTATAAAAGTAAAAATGAACTTATAGTAGTAGTTTTATATGCGCAGAATATTACTTGGAAACTAATGGTTGCTCTCAACTATCAAATTTAGTTGGGAGTTTTTTGTAGATTAAATTAAACTTTAACGGTAAGCGTCAAATAAAACAGTGCATAGTAAGGGACTGATTTTTGTGAGAAAATATCCATAACTCTAAATGCTCTTAAGCGTCTTAAGAGTGTTTAGAGTAAATATATCTTCGGAGGTACACTTTATGGATAAACTTGCAACTGCTTCACATCAATATAAGGTTGAACTGTGGACAGATAGAATTAAGCAATGCCGTGCGAGCGGAATGTCTGTTAGGGCATGGTGTGATTATAATAACGTTAGTGATAAAAGCTACTACTACTGGCTTAGAAAAATCAGACTCGATGTATTTGAAAAATTTTCAGATACAAAAGATTATTCTTTACCAATTGAAGCGAAATCCAATTCTTCTATGGTCTTTGCTCCAATACAATTAAATAATACTACAGTTATTGCAGATACAGCAATTGTACTTACAATTAATGGTAT
>JBGUEQ010000072.1:0-16422 GCA_041821265.1 Lachnotalea sp.
AATCCAGTTTTGGCAATAAAAACTACAACGATAAGTGCTGCAATTTTATCTAACTTATAACCTATCGAGCCAAATATGATAGCAATCATTACAACAGTATTACTAAGTACATCTGTACGACTATGATTTGCGTCAGCCAAAAGAATTGGTGAATTAATTTCTTCTCCAATTTTTAGTTCATATCTAGAAAATAAAAATGTTATAATGACTACTACAACTAAAAGAATAATACCTAATCCAAAATCCTTCAATTCCCTCTTGCATTTCTCCTCCCATTCTTCCTAACCCTTGGGTTATACTACTATTTCTTTCCCTTCTCAATCCATTTCTGTTTCCTGTTCCTAATGGTCCTGTTCCATCTCCACCTGGCATACTTAATTCCTCCTTATATTGACATCTTTTATTCCTTTAGTATATTTTATTTATGGGCATATGTCAATAACTTATTAATTTTCCGTTTTTTCATACAAAATAATACATCCTAATATAATCTTTTATTGTAACTATTCAGTACCTTCATAGTTACCGCACCTTGGGTAAGAGTGTCTGATAAGATATAATGAATAATTTTTTGCATAAAAAAAGATTTGCTGTTTTTTTACAACAAACCTTTTAATACTTGGGGATATTTTTATTTATGTTCTTCCAAATACTTTTCCATAATATCTGCCGCCATACCAACAAGCTCTACACATGGTCTCTTTTTATAGTATTCGGCAGTTCGAAGTTCAGGTATTGGGCTATCCTTACCCACATTTAACCCCAATAACTCTCTACATATAATAGAATGATTCTTTTCCTCAAATTCTTTTGCAAGATATTGAATTCTTTTATAATGCTCTGTTTTTAAAATATGATTTTGGGGATCCGAATATCCGTATATCATTCCAGCCACCATAAACATTCCAGTTACTGCTCCGCATACCTCTCTTAGTCTTCCCATTCCTGCTCCGAAAGAGGCACTGATTTTCAGCGCCATTTCTAAGTCCATATCATATTCCTCACAAAATGCCATAAACACAGATTGTGAACAATTATACCCGTCTTTAAAATACGCCATTGCACGTTCTGAATGTATTTTTTCCGTTATGTGTAATTCTGCATCCACTTTTGCTATATCCTCGTAACTTTCTTATTTTTATAATATATTAGTTTAATTATTGGCATATGCTCTTAATATATTGTATGAGAAATATTTTATATGTCAAATGTTTCTTAAATTCATCCATTCCATTTATTTTTTTTATCAATACATTATAAAATTTCATATAATTAACATTGCACACAAAAGAAGACGCTGCTTCACATCCTGCTAGTCCACCACCAATGACTACAACTTCTTCTCCAACTTTTTCTTTTTCTTTTTCTAAATAATAATCATTTACCACAACCACATTGTCACCTTTAATTCCTTCGATTGGAGGAATAATAGGTTCTGACCCTATGTTAAATCGGATAACTCCATTAGATTTCCATTCTTCATGTACCCTTCTTTTTTCTCAATCTGATGCCCCTGTCGAACAGCTAAATCGCAATTCTTTACATCGCGAAGCATACCAATCATCAAAAGTATAGTCTGTTCTGCAACTGCCATTGCATCTGCTATTGGGACTGTTTCCAAGGAAACACATCCCATTATTAATATTGAGCCTTTACTATTGTATAGAATCACATTATTATTTTTTATAATTTGTATTATATATTTCTAGTGTGAATGTATAGTACACATTAGAACTGTTTTTAAGAGTAACCTTCACTACCGATTTATATGTACCAATATTCACTTCACCATCTCCTGGAATATCAATTTCATTTCCATAAATTGTTGGTGTATTATACTTAGTATATACTTCCTCTACAATGTTCCAATCACCCTTTTCATAACTTTGTACTAATACTGAATGATCTGTAGTGTTCGTCTTATAATAATTGTTGCTCGTTTTAGATAAAATATTAGTTCCATCAATTTCTACAGAACTTAATGGATGCGCTTTACTTTTAACTTTTACCTTATAAGTTAGTTTAGTAGTGGTTTTATCTTTTTTCGTAATGATACATGTGATGGTAGCAGAGCCTGTTTTCTTTGGGGTAATGATTGCGATTCCATCAATATCACTACTCTTAACTTTTGCTACTTTGGTATTGCCTGATGACCAAACAACCGTTGCTCCACTTGGAAAGTTTTTAACGGTTAGTGTATTATTAATAGTTTTTTGATATACAGTACCTGATTTTGCAGTGAATTTAGGTTTTGCTGTTGCACTTGTTTTTTTATTAATAATAACTGTATATGTAAAAAACTCATTGCTATCATTCATTGCTGTTAGATAAACCTTAGTCTGATATCTACCAACTGGGACTTTATTAGTACTTGGTACATCGCCCGAAGATTTAATTTGCGTTGCCGTATTATATACTTCATATTCTTTACTTACAAGCGTCCATCCACTTCTTAATTTTGTTGTTACTTTTACTTTATCAAAGCTTTCAGTATCATATGATATAGTAGATTTTTTTGATTTATATTTGTTCTTGCCATTAATATAAATTTTCTTAAATGGACTAGCCTTTTTTACTGTAATATCACACGTTAAAGTATATGTCTTATCTAGTGATACAACCGTGCATGTAACCTTAGAAGTACCTGCTTTTTTAGGTGTTAATGTGCAAGTAACGCCTGTCTTAGAATTAGACTTAACGGTAAGCACAGATTCACTACTAGAATCCCATGATATTTTTTGTAATCCACTTGGAATATGTTCTACCGTCAATGTGTCATCGGTATACATAAACACAGTTCCTTTAGTTGAATTTAAAGATGGTTTTGTTTCACTTGCTAACGCTTTGGATGAAGGTAAAAAAGTTGCTACTACCATAACACATATGAACATAAATGCTGTCAATACTTTTGATTTTCTTAAATTTCTCACAAACATTTGTTTCTCCCCCATTTTTTATTTATGACTTACTACTAAAAATTATATTATTTTTTCTTCAAAATGTCAAATATTTACAACATAATTATTTCTTAAGTTATTTGTATTAATATTACCATTCAACCTTACTAATTAGAAGTATCAACTTTGCGAAGTTCTTAAGCAATAAACATAATTTTTAGCTTTAAAAGCTTAGGTTTTTTGTGACCTGCACTCATCAAAAAGATTTTGTGAGCGTAATATATAATTAGTATCGCTTCATATTTATTGATAAACGATTAATTCTTACGATTTTATTACGTTTTACCATTTGCATATTTCTAATTCATATGCAAAAAAGTGAAAAGATTTTATCATCCTTTCACTTTCCTTTTATAACACTAATATATTTATTATTTTACAAGCATGTTTCTAAAATTTTCTTGACATCCGCTGCCGTTAACGGTACGTATGCATATTGTAATCCGCCAAACTTAACTGCCTTTTCTGCCATCAAATCAAATTTAGACTGATCAATTCCAATCTCTGTTAATGTGGCTGGTATATTACAGGCTTTAAAAAATTCTTCTGTTTTATCTATTGCCTTATTTGCTAAATCATATTTATCGTCTGATGGGGTGAAATGCCATACATTAATTGCATAATCTACAAATTTATCTACTGTATTATCACTTAAGATATATCTCATCCATTTAGGTGTAAGAATTGCAAGACCTACACCATGTGTAATATCATAGTAGGCACTTAACTCATGTTCAATTGGATGACATGTCCAACTTCCACTCTTTCCACTTCCGCATAAGCCATTTAGTGCAAGACTACTTGCCCACATAAGATTTGCTCTAGCCTCATAGTTGTCTGGCTCTTCTAGTGCAACTGGGCAATATTTTATGCATGTTTGAAGCAAACCTTCTGAAATTTTATCTTGCACAAATGCATCCTTCGTACTTTGAAAATAATTTTCAAATACATGTGACATAATATCGGCTGTTCCTGCTGCTGTTTGAATCGCTGGTAATGTAAACATGTATTCTGGATTCAGAATAGAGGTCTGTGGTATCATTTTCATGCTAGCCGTACCAAGCTTCTCATTTATAGCCATGTTAGATATTACTGCGTTTTTATTCATTTCTGACCCTGTCGCTGCAATTGTGAGCACAGTTACAATTGGCAATACTTTCTCGATTAAGGATGGATTTGCAACAATATCCCATTCGTCACCATCATAATAATATGCTGCGCCAATTACTTTGCTGCAATCAATTGTACTGCCTCCACCTACTGCCAATATAACATCTATCTTATTTTCTCTGCAAAGTTTAACGCCTTTACTTACACTTTCGATACGAGGATTAGGCTCAATTCCTGGCAGTTCAATAACATTAAAATCTTTTAATAATTCAATTACCTGATCGTAGATACCATTTCGTTTAATACTTCCTCCGCCGTAAGTCAATAAAACATTTTTTCCATATGCTTCAAGACTTTGAGGCAATTTCTCAAGCTGTCCTTTACCAAAAAGTATTTCTGTATACGCATTAAATTTAAAATTTTCCACTGTGTTCTCCTTTTCAAACTGTAGTTAAATTACCTTAAGTTACTAATTCACTAGCCTGTTATCATTATTACACTTGATGCCTTTATTGTACTTCTTAGAGTCAACTCTATGTCAAGCTTATTTCTAATCTTCTAATAAATTTTGCAATCTTCCAATTTATTATTTTTCCAAGTTATATCTATCGTTTTTCCATTTTTAATCCTTAAGCCTTTTTTAGTCCTCATCATGTTCAAATAATTCTGACGGGAACATACCATATAGGTGAAAAATATGCCTATGACCCGGTTCGATTTCTTCAAAATCCTCAAACCACTCTTGAAGCTGTCCATGTTTTCCTACAATAAATGGATATAATTTTGCTTCTTTTAGATTTATTTCTTCCAATAATTCAGACTCAATTATAAGTTTTTACACGTCTTTCTACAAGTCCTATACTACTTCCCATGGATTCTCATCGCCCATCACAAATAAACAACAACTTTTGATTGAATTTTCTACCATATCGCTTACTACTTGATCCGTATAAAATGCAGTATGAGGGGTAATAACGACATTGGGAAAACTTTTAAGAATTGCAAGTTCTCTATTATCCAATATATTGGATGTCAAATCAAAATAGTATAGACCAAATTCATTTTCAACAACATCTAATCCTGCTGCACCAATTTTCCCACTCTCAATTCCTTTTATTAATGCTTTCGAATCAATTAAAGAGCCTCTAGCTGTATTAATAATCACTACATTATCCTTCATTTTTTGAATACTCACATCATTAATTAAATGAAAATTATTCTGCGTTGCTGGAGTATGAAGCGATATAATATCCGCTGTTTCAAAAAGATTATCCAGACTTACATAGGTTGCATATTCTTTTACTTCCTCTGACTCATAAAGATCATATGCAACAATTTTGCAACCAAAGCCACTCAAATGTTTAATAACGGTTCTTCCAATTCTGCCAGTACCAATTATTCCAACTGTGAGATTTGATAATTCTCTACCCTCAACGCCACTAAGACTAAAATTTTGAATTGATACTCGATTCATAATGTGTTTCATTTTTCTAATTGACATTAGCATCATCATAATGGCATAATCTGCTACACTATTAGGCAAATAAGTTACATTTCCCACCTTCATACCATACTCTCTCGCTTTTTCCAAATCTATATGATCATAACCAATCGTTCTTGTTGATATAAATTTAACACCTGCTTTATATAGTTGTTTAATGACAGGTTCATCTATCTTAGTTGTAATAACACTGATACAATCATAACCTTTTGCAAGTTCAGCTGTTTCGACAGTAGGCGCTCCCTCACTGATTCCTAATGAAACATGGTATTGTTCTGCGAACTTTTTAAAATATTCATCTTCATCACTTTTTCTATAATTGTATACGAATATTTTCATCTATATTCCCCCTTACCTACGTGAAACTCATTTTTTTACATCTTCCGAAATTCATTAATATCTTTTAATACTACTTTTACATTGTTAATTGTATTATCAAAGACTCCTTTTTTATGCAAATTAATTAGAATCATTCCAATTGGTACTGCTATTATCATTCCAAAGACACTTTTCACCTTGTATCCAATATACATAAATATCAAAGTTAATAACGGATTTAGACCAATGCTATCACCAACTATTTTAGGTTGAATCAGTTGTCTTACTAATTGACTTACTCCATAGATAATTAGCAATCCTATGGCCATACGATAGTCCGATGACAAAAATTTTATTACTGCCCAAGGAATTAAAGCTGTTCCAGTCCCAAAAATCGGAAGAAAATCTAATAGAGCAATTAATAAAGCTAATAATATAGCATAATCCACACCTAATATTGAAAATCCAACAAGTAAAATTGCAGCTACTATAATCATTATCTTAAATTGAGCCTTGAAATATCCACCAACCACTCGTTTGAAATCTTGAACGATCATATGAAAGGTTTTTCTTATCGCAAATGGTGTATTATTATTTATAAATTCCAGTATTTTTTCTCGATCAGCAATAAAAAAATAAGAGGATAGAATAGTCATTATTATAGAAATTAGGCTGGATGGAATGTTTTTAGCAAAATTGCCTGCTGCTGCTACCGTAGGTACACCTGCAACACCTATTGTATCCCCAATGTATGTTGTAAAATTGTTTTGCGTCTCTATTATTCCATCCTGAATGTTTTCTGGAAGGCGATCAAAAATAACCTGTAAATTATTTCCTACTTCATTGAACTCACGTGAAATATTTTGGTATATTTGCGGTAAGTTGTTAAGCACGCTAATCACCTCCATGCTTAATTTTGCAATAGCAAAGTATCCACCGACCACAATCAGTGCCAATACAGCAATTATTATTATCATGGAACTATGTTTTCTAACGAGCTTAACATGTTTCTCTAAAAATTTCACTAACGGGTTCGCAATAATCGATAATATCCACCCAATAACAAATGGAAGAAAAAATAACAATATGTGTGGTAACAAATAAACGATTGATATTACTGTAGCTATCAAAATCAAAAAATTAACTATCAATTTCATATATTTTGTTGAAGTCTTCAAACGATCACCTCTATCATTTCGTATACTCTGCTACGTATTTCACAGTTCGTATTTTAATTACTCATGCTTATATTTATTGTGATTTACTTATTTTTTATAATAAAAATTTACATATTATTTTTTATCTATTCTCTTCTTGCAAGTTTTCTTCTTGTATATTCTCTTCTTGTATATTCTCTTCTTGTATATTCTCTTCTAAATAACGATCCATTAAGACATATATATCATCTTTTCCTTGCTTCGTCAAAGCAGAAAAAGGAATAATTTCTGTTCCTTTTACTACATCAAGACCCGTTCGAATCATTTTGATATGTTTTTGGACTTGGCTTCGATTAATTTTATCTAATTTCGTAGCAATAATAACTGGATTATAACCATTAAAAACAATCCAATTATACATATTTTTATCATTTTGTGATGGCTCATGTCGAATATCAATCAAAAGAAATATTAATTTAAGCTGCACAGATGCCTTAAAATAACGCTCAATCATTTTTCCCCATTTTTCTTTTATTTCCTGTGATACTTTAGCATAGCCATAGCCAGGTAAATCCACAAAATATACTTCCTTACTAACATTATAGAAATTAATCGTTTGCGTCTTTCCTGGTTGCCCTGAAGTTCTTGCTAACGACTTTCTATTGATGAGTGTGTTAATCAAGGATGATTTTCCTACATTTGATTTTCCTGCAAACGCTATCTCTGGAAGTAAGTTTTCAGGAAAAGTACTTGTAATTCCACAAACCGTTTCCAACTCAACATTTTTTATTATCATTTTATCCTCCATATGCTATTAAATCTTGCTGTAGTATGTACCATTGGCTGTTTTTTCATGCAATCATGAAAACCATGACCTTTTGACCCTGGTATCAAATAGTTAATTTACTAAAGCTTCTTTAAGAACACATTCCATATTATCTACAAATATTATTTCTATATTTTTTTTAATTTCTTCTGAAATTTCTTCAACATCTTTTTTATTTCTGCTTGGAACTAATACCGTTTTAATATTGGCAATTTTGGCAGCTAATATTTTCTCTTTCAGACCGCCAATTGGAAGTACTCTTCCTCTTAATGTTATTTCTCCAGTCATTGCAAGATTTGCTCTAACTGGGATTTTGGTAATAGCTGATATCATAGCGGTTGCCATAGTAATTCCAGCCGATGGTCCATCCTTTGGAACTGCGCCTTCTGGAATATGTATATGAATATCATTATCTTTAAAGAACTCTTCTTCTATGTTATATTTACTACTTATAGATCGAGTATAACTAATACCAGCTCTAGCAGATTCTTTCATTACATCACCAAGCTGTCCTGTTAATTGGAATTCACCTTTTCCAGGCATTACATTAACTTCAATCTCCAAGGTGACACCACCCACACTCGTCCACGCAAGTCCACGTACAATTCCAACTTCGTCATTCTCGTTTGCCATATCAAAACTATATTTTTCTTTACCAAGATATTTTTCTAAATTAGCTTCGATTAACTTAATTGACTTTTTGTTATTCTCTAAAATTTCTCGTGCCGTTTTTCTACAAACTTCGCCTAACCTTCTCTCAAGGCTTCTAACTCCAGCTTCCCTTGTATAATATCTGATAATCGAAGAAAGTGCATTATCACTTATGGTAAGTTCTTTCGAAGAAATTCCATGCTTTTCTAACTGCTTTTTCATCAAATATTCTTTAGCAATATGTGCCTTTTCATTCTCTGTATAGCTTGTCACTTCAATAATTTCCATTCTATCTAGTAATGGTCTTGGTATCGATTGCAGCGAGTTTGCCGTTGCTATAAATAAAACTTCTGATAAATCAATTGGTAATTCAATATAATGATCTCTAAATTTATTGTTTTGCTCTGAATCAAGAACCTCTAATAATGCCGCCGATGTGTCGCCTTTATAATCATTGCTTATTTTATCTATTTCATCTAGCAACATCAATGGATTCTTCACTCCAGCTGACTTTATTCCATTTGCAATTCGACCTGGCATAGCACCAATATAAGTTCGCCTATGTCCTCTTATCTCGGCTTCATCTCTTACACCACCAAGGCTAATATGAACATACTCCTTATCAAGTGCTTTTGCAACACTTTTTGCAATTGAGGTCTTCCCCGTTCCTGGAGGTCCTACCAGACATATAATCGGACTTTGTCCCTTTTTCGTCAAAATTCTAACTGCAAGAAATTCCAATATTCTTTCCTTCACCTTGTCAAGTCCATAATGATCTTCATTCAGAATATTTTTTGCATATTTCAAATTTTTGTTATCTTTAGATGCCTTATTCCATGGCATTTCTAACAAGGTTTCTATATATCCTCTTATCACAGCATTTTCTGAGGAATTTGAAGATGTACTTACAAAACGTTTTATTTCTTTTTCTATCTTATCTTTCACCTTTTGGGGAGCTTTCAATTTCTTAAGTTCTTCATTATAATTATCGGCTTCCGACTCAATACTCTCTTCACCTAGTTCTTCCCTAATTAGTTTTTGTTGTTCTCTCAGCAAATATTCTCTTTGATTTTTATCTACTTTTTGTTTTATTTTAGATTGTAAATCTTTTTTTATTTTTAAAACTTCTGTTTCATTCATTAGCAATACACATAAAACTTCATATCGATCAAATAAACCTACAGCATCTAATAATTTTTGTTTTTCTTCATAAAAAAGTGATAAATTGATTGCAATCTGATCAATTAATTTTTTCAAATCCTCCAACTCCGAGGTTTGTTTAATTAGGTCTTTGCTTACTTTATAGTTTTCATTACTATATAATAAAAATATTTCTTTCAAATTTCGAACCATTGCATCTTTACTATTATCTGCAATGTCACTCCCTATATCATCATCATATATTATCATATCAGTAATAATACAGTCATCATCTTCCACAATCGCATTTAATTGTCCACGGCTTTCACCTTCTACTAATACTCTTAAAATATTATTCTGAAGCTTTGTCACCTGCTTAATTGTTACAATGCAACCAATTTTATTTAACCCATCAATATCCGGTTCGTTTTCATTTAAATCTATTTGCGTAACTAAAAAGATTTTTTGATCTCCTAGCATCGCTTTTTCGATTGCTTTAATCGATTTTTTTCTACTTACATCAAAATGTATAACCATATCTGGAAGAATCGTCATCCCTCTGAGTGCTACAGCTGGCATTAATTGTACTTTTTCTAAACCACTCATTTTCTTCCTCCTTCTGTATTTTAGAATTATTCAATAGCATTATGCATACCTTCTATCATAAACAATGAAAGCACATAAGGTGCCCCCTATGAGGCACCTTACATTCACTCTATTTTTGCTTAAGCACTCTCGTCTCCAGCTTTTGTTAGTATTTTTTGCGCAATTGATTTCTTCTTCGTCTGAACTATCTCTTTGCGCTCTAGTGCAGGTTCACCAGTTCCCTGTGCTGACTCTTTTGTAATTCTACATGCTACAATAGATTCATCAGAAGGAATTGTGTACATAATGTCCATCATTACTGCTTCCATTATGGAACGTAATCCTCTAGCACCTGTTTTTCTTAATAGAGAACGTTCAGCAATAGCATCAACAGCCTCGTCATCAAAACTTAGCTTAACTCCATCTAAATCAAATAATTTCTTATACTGCTTCACAATAGAATTCTTAGGTTCTCTTAAAATTCTAACAAGAGCCTCTTTATCTAATTCCTCTAAAGATACATTAATTGGTACACGACCAATAAATTCAGGAATTAATCCAAATTTAACAAAATCTTGTGGCAAAACATTACGTAATAATTCACCAATATTTTCTTCGCGCTTATTCATAATTTCTGCCTTGAAGCCAATCGATTTTTGATCCATTCTTGCTTCAATGATCTTCTCTAAGCCTTCAAAAGCTCCACCACAGAT
This sequence comes from Lachnotalea sp., assembly GCA_041821265.1. Lineage (GTDB taxonomy): Bacteria > Bacillota > Clostridia > Lachnospirales > Lachnospiraceae > Lachnotalea. Next base: position 10,959 of record JBGUEQ010000072.1, read on the forward strand.
GAATAAAATATTTGTTGTATTAATCTGTAATAGCTCTTGGTGTGGATGTTTTCTACCACCTTGTGGTGGCACTGATGCAACCGTTCCTTCTAATATCTTAAGCAACGCCTGTTGAACACCTTCACCTGATACATCACGAGTAATGGAAGCATTTTCAGATTTTCTTGTAATCTTATCAATTTCATCTATATAAATAATTCCATATTCTGCTCTTTCAATATCATAGTCAGCAGCTTGAATCAATTTAAGCAAAATATTTTCGACATCTTCACCAACATATCCCGCTTCTGTCAATGCTGTTGCATCTGCTATTGCAAATGGCACATTGATTAATTTAGCAAGGGTTTGAGCCAATAACGTCTTACCTGATCCTGTAGGACCGAGCATTAATATATTACTCTTTTGAAGTTCAACATCCAAATCTTTCTCTGATGTAATTCGCTTATAATGATTATATACCGCAACTGAAAGGACTTTCTTAGCTGCATCTTGCCCAATAACATAGTCATCTAAGAAATTTTTGATCTGCTCAGGTTTCAAAAGATTGATTTCTTCCGCTCTTCTTGGTTCCTCTTCATACTCTTCTTCAATAATCTCGGCACATATGTCAACGCACTCATCACATATATAGGCTCCATTCGGCCCAGCTATCAGTTTTCTAACTTGTTCCTGTGTCTTATTGCAGAATGAACATCTAAGCTTATCATCGTTATTTCTTGCAGCCATACTTTCACCTCACTCTTTTATATTATATCTTACCTATTATCTACTCACAATCACATCATCAATTAGACCATATTCTTTTGCTGTATCAGCAGACATCCAATTATCTCTCTCTGTATCAAGTTCAATCACACTTAATGGTTGACCTGTGTTTTCTGCTAAACACTCATTTAATTTCTTACGTGTCTTTAATATATGATCAGCTGCAATTTTAATGTCTGTTGCTTGACCCTGCGCTCCACCTAAAGGCTGATGTATCATAATTTCAGCATTAGGAAGAGCATATCTCTTTCCTTTTGTTCCACCGGATAATAGGAACGCACCCATGCTTGCGGCCATACCCATACACATAGTAGAAACATCGCATTTCACGAAATGCATTGTGTCATAAATTGCCATTCCTGCTGTTACAGATCCACCTGGACTATTAATGTATAAATGAATATCCTTTGATGGATCTTCTGATTCTAAAAATAATAATTGTGCAACTATTAGACTTGCAGTTGTTTCGTTTACTTCTTCCCCTAAAAATATAATTCTTTCCTTTAACAGTCTAGAATAAATATCATAGGATCTCTCACCTCTACTAGTCTGCTCAATGACATAAGGTACTAAACTCATACTGATTCCTCCTATTCTCAACTAGTTGAATCTATTAAATTCTCTAGCTATTACGTTGTTCATCAAATTTCTTAACATCTTTGACTCACTTTCGTATATTATTATGATATTAGAATATATATGACAATAGATTCTTCGGAGACATATGAAATATGCCTCCGATTTATCTATCATTATATTAATTGTACTTTCAAGTAACTCTTTACAATTCTCTTAATTGTTTACTTGTAATTGTTACTATTATACTTCTTTTGATGCTTCAACAACTAGATTAACTGCTGCTTTTACTGCGATGTCTGATTTCATTTGTTCTATTTCGTTTTCACCGATAAGTTCTTTTAATTTATCAATTTCCATCTTGTAAGCTGTAGCCATATCATTAATTTCTTTTTCTACTTCTGCATCAGTAGCTTCAATCTTCTCAGCCTCAACAATAGCCTCTAATACTAATCTACTTTGAATTCTTTTAATAGCCTGAGGTTTCATCTGTTCGGTCATCTTTTCTGCATCCATCCCTGTAAATTGAAAGTACTGCTCAACTGATAAACCTTGTGATGTAATTCTTTGAGTAAAATCATCTGTCATACGTTTTACTTGTGAACTAATCATTGCTTCTGGAATTTCCATTGTAGCCTTTTCAATGATCTTCTCAATAATAGCATCTTCTTTTGCGCCTTTTGCTTCAGCCGTTTTCTTTTCTTCAAGTTTAGCCTTAAGATCTGCTTTATATTCAGCAATTGTTTCAAAGTCTGAAACATCCTTAGCAAAATCATCATCTGCTTCTGGAAGCTCTTTTACTTTAACTTCTTTTACTGTAACCTTGAAAAGTGCAGGTTTTCCAGCTAGCTCTGCTGCTTGATAAGCTTCTGGGAATGTTACATTTACATCTGTTTCAACACCAATTTCTACGCCAATTAATGCTTCTTCAAAACCTTCAATAAATGAATGTGAACCAATTGTTAATGAGAAATCTTCGCCTTTACCACCTTCAAAAGGAACTCCGTCAACAAAGCCTTCAAAATCGATGGTTGTAATATCTCCATCTTTTACTTTATCTCCTGCTTGAGCTTCAACCATTCTTGAATTGTTTTCTCTCTCTTTATCTAATTCTGTATTAATTTCTTCTTCTGTTATTTCTACAGAAATCTTCTCTACTTCAATTCCTTTGTACTCACCTAACGTAACTTTTGGCTTCAAAGCAACTTCAGCTGTAAAGATAAATGTTTTACCTTTTTCAATCTGTGTTACATCAATTTCTGGCTGCGAAACTATATCAAGTTTGCTCTCATCCGCCGCTGCTGCATAAGCTTCTGGAATAATTTCATTCGCTGCATCCTCATAAAAAATTCCTACGCCATACATTTTTTCGATCATTGGACGTGGCACTTTACCTTTTCTAAATCCAGGTACATTAAATTTCTTTTTACTTTTTTCATATGCACTCTGGAGAGCCTTCTCAAAATCTTCTACTGAAGTTTCAATTGTAAGCTTTGCCATATTATTCTCTAATTTTTCTACTTGTAAACTCATTATAACAATTTCCTCCTTAAAATATATGCGAAAAGTTTCTACACTTATCCATACTTACAGTCATTTTATTAGTATATCATATGCTTATTTAAATTACCAGCCTTTTTTCTTCCTTAAAAACTTTCATCTTAACCTTTATATAACCTCAAGTTTCATGCAAAAAAATCAGAAGCAATCGTCAATTTATAGCTTGTAAACCAACTTGCACTTCTACTGATTTCCACTTACAAGTCTTGTCACATTCCTGGTTTTATTGCTGTAATATTGCATTGTCTATTTTTTCAAATTCTTTTGCATCCATCGTATAAACTTTATTATCTTGTGATGATACACTCACAGTTACCGTAACATCTTCACTATATTGAATATTCGAAATATTATTTTCAAATATACTCATTATCCCATCTGCATACGCTGCCTCAAAATCCTCCTGCGTTAAATCGGCAAATTCTCCGTCCGCATTTCTAGCATTAAATTCTGTAACATATGCTTCCCCTTCTGTTGAAATATTCTTAAGAATTGTCATTGGCGAAATCACAACATCAACTATAAATCCATCCTCCGTTTTGGTTGTTTTCGATATTTCGTACTTTGCATTTTTATATATTTGCTTACTGTAGTCTATAAACTTTGGTTTCGAATCATCCGTTAATGTTACAGCGGTGTACGTTGCAAACGCTTCCGCTTTTGTATTCATAACAGAATCGTATGCTACTTGTGCATTTTCTTGGGTATCTTCAGTCAATTCAATATATTTATCGAATTCAGCTTTATAGGTTGAATCCATAATTCCTTGGACATAACCCCCAGCATCAAATTCACCTTGTGTCAACAAACTGATTGCGGAGCAACCACTAAATAATGTCATCATTACAGCAAAGATTATAATAACGATACCTTTTCTATATAATTTCATCAAAGTTCTGTTCCCTCTCCAAATCCCTTTAATTCATATCTGTTTGAAAAACCTGTTGATATCATTTTTTCTCTTGCCCATCCATAAAACTCTGCCAAAGTGGCTTCATAATAAGGTTGAACAAAAACCCCTCCAATACAACACAATAACACTCCCAGTAAAAACCATCCGATAAAGGAAAGTTGAAGAACAAAATAATTCCATTTCTGTCCCATCATCATTTCTTTACTTAATTCAAATACACGTGCAGAATCCATCTCAGGATTTTCTGATAATATGTATGGTATCATTGCATATTCATAGCTTTTAATAATACCTGGAATAATAAATAATAAAGTCCATAAAGTTGTAAATAACTCAACGAAAAACATCGTCTTTACGACATTTTTAAAATTAGATTCAAATGCAAATCCAATTGCACCAATTCCAGTTTTTTCATCTCTATTACACATAAAGTATCTATTTTTTCCAACAATCAAAGGATTTCCAACTAATAATTGTATCACGATTGCTATAACTACTACTATAGCTATTACTAAAAGGATAGATATTGTTACTCCAATGATTGCAGGATTATGCAAAAAGCTATAATCGATACCCCCTATACTCTCTGCCGATGAACTGTTTCGGTTGAATCCATTTGAAAAGCCACTATATCCTCCTGATACTCTTCCACCACCTGTAAAAATTCCTACAATAATACATACTAAAAATGCGGGCCAATAAAATCTTTTTAGACTCTCTTTCGCATTCGCTTTAATGCCTGCTCTGTTCCACATATATATTCCTCCTATATTAGTTGTTATAACAAATTAAGTTTTTAACCTTCAATGCAGCTTCCTTATCAATTAGTTTTTCTATAATTGCAAGCCCAAACTCATATACAGTACCCATGGCACGGCTTGTTATTATATTCTGATCTTGCTCTATTTTCTCCTTTGTAACAATGGCTCCGGTAAGTCTGGATTCATATCCTGGGTAACATACTGCTTTTTTCCCGATTAGCAATCCACTGTCTCCCAAAATACTTGGTGCCGCACATATTGCTGCTATACCTTTACCTTCCTCTGCAAATTGCTGGATTTGATTTACTACACCCTTATGTTCACTAAGATTTAAAGTTCCTGGCATGCCACCTGGCAAAACTAACATGTCATATTCTGCAAAGTTTACTTCTTCGTATAATTTGTCTGCAATCACTACAATATTATGTCCGCCTTTAATTTCTTTACCTTTCATAATGGAAACCATATCAGTATCAATTGCTGCTCTTCTCAGAAGATCTACTACTGCCAATCCTTCTATTTCTTCAAACCCATCAGCTAAAAAGACACATACTTTACTCATTCTTTTTCCTCCCACTGTAAATATTCTATTATTAAAAATAATAACAAATTTATCCTTTTATATCAATGAGTCTATCTTCCTATAGATATCAAAGATATGTATATCATAACACTTCTCTTAATTTATATGAGTAAATATCACTTTTTATTTTTATTATTTTAATTTTGCATGTAAATCTGTTTTAATCTGTTTCATTTATTTATTTATTATTATACATTGTTTGCTTAATTTAAGTACAGAAAATCAAATTGAAAGTTACTGTTCACACAGTAGCTAAACACTAGCTGTTAAGCTACGTAAGAAAATGATTCAACAAATGATTTCTGC
>JBGUEQ010000073.1:0-15714 GCA_041821265.1 Lachnotalea sp.
GATATGGATTACTTTCTAAATGAAGACGTATTCGATAGACTCGATGGTGAAGATGGATTTTTTATTTTTTAACCTTCTTTTATCGTCTTCTTTTTGTACCCTATTTTAGAATAGGGTATTTTTTATGTAATAGTAATTGCGAAGCAATTTCCTATTATAGAACAAAATCGCTGCGCGATGGCTTATTTAGATTGACTCATAATAGTTAAACTAAAAAATTAAAAAAAGCAGTAGAAAACTGCTTAAATCTAGTGTATTGTTTAATCACCACAAAAAAACAACACTACAATTTAGGAGAATCTACTGCTTTTGAAAATAATATCATGCTTATCTGCATTAGACAAGATATTATTTCGTGTTCGCTCTCCTCCGTATGAAATTGATCTTAAATTATAATCATCAATTTCAAAGGAGATTACAATGAACAAGAAATATTTAGACAAACTTTTGCAAGATATGAAACTTAAAAACTTTACTGCTTCTACAATAGAAACTTATTGGTTAGCTACGAAGAACTTTCTGAAATATATAGATAAGGATGCTTCATTACTCACTTATGCAGATATACGTAATTACATCTTCTATCTTCAAAAAGAAGAAGGTAAAATGCCCTCAACAATAAACTGCTATGTAGGAGCAATTCGTTTCTTTTGTGAATATACCCTGAACTTTGAATGGAACTCTAGAAAAGTGCCAAAGATGAAGTTAGATAAGAAACTCCCATTGATATTAACCAAAGAAGAAGTGAATCTCTACATCAACTCATTTGAAAATTTAAAATATAAAGCAATTATATCCACTATGTATTCATCAGGAATGCGTGTCAGCGAAGTGCTTCATTTAAGATATGAGGATATTTCCAGAAAGAAGATGCAAATTCATATCCGAAATGCTAAGAATCGAATGGATCGCTATGCTCTTTTATCAGAAAGAAATCTTGCTCTTTTAACTGAATATTGGCTTTGCTACAACAAACCCAAAGGATGTCTTTTTCCAAGCCAAGTAACTGGAGAACCTTTAACCCATTCCTCCATTGCACTATATATGAATCGGCAAACCGAATTGTTAGGATGGAATAAAAAAATCACTCCACATACAATGAGACACTGCTTCGCTGTTCATATGTTAGAGGATGGTATCAGTCATACCTTTATTCAGCAATTATTAGGTCATCGCAGTCCTAGCTCAACAGAACATTACTTACAAATGACATCGAAAGCATTGATGGGAATTCGAAGTCCCTTTGATGTGCAAGGTGAACGGAATGGGTGATCATGTTACAATGCAGGATGTGTTTGAGAGATTCCATGGTGAATACATCAAAAAGTATAAACCTTCGCCTCAGCAGGCAAAAGCGGCATATCATATCATGAACTGCAAGACGGGATCACTTGGTTCTAATATGAGTTATTGTGAAGACTGCGGTAGCATACATTATCATCATAATTCCTGCAGAGATAGGAATTGTCCTATGTGCCAGGAACTACCGAAAGAAAAATGGATTGATGCACAAAAGGAAAATGTATTGGACGCACCTTATTTTCATGTAGTATTCACATTGCCAGAAGAATTAAACTCATTGATTTATGGAAACCAAAAGGTATTGTATGATTTGTTGTATCGTTGTTCTTCTGAGATCATACTAGAGTTATCAGCAGATGAAAAATATTTAAATGCCAAGGTTGGTTTTTTATCCGTCTTGCACACTTGGGGAAGTAGTATGAATTTTCATCCACATCTACATCTCGTTGTATTAGGGGGTGGACTGGATAAGGATAGTCACTGGAAAACAAAAGGCGATAAGTTTTTTCTTCCAGTTAAAGTGATTTCAAAGGTATTTCGTGGTAAGTACTTATCTGGAGTTAAAGAGTTGTATAAAGGGAAAAAACTACTTTTTCATGGAACATGTGAAAAATACAAAAATCATTATCAATTTCAAAGCTTGCTAGACGACTGTTATGCAAAGGAGTGGGTACCCTATTGTAAGAAAACATTTCAAAATGCTTACTCAGTTATTGAATATTTAGGGCGTTATACACACAGGATTGCAATTAGCAACCATCGAATTGTATCTATGAATCAGCAAAACGTCACATATCGTGTAAAAGATTACAAGAACAATGGGACTTGGACTACGATGACAGTATGTGGAGTGGAATTTATTCGCCGTTTCCTTATGCATGTATTACCAAAACGATATGTTAGAATACGAAGCTATGGACTTTTATGTAATCGAAGTAAAAGAAACAACTTAACACGATGTAGAAATCTAATTGGCTGTGAAAAATACATCTCAAGCTTAAAAAATATGAAAACAGATGATATTTTGAAACATCTCTTTCGCATAAACGTGCATATTTGTCCCGATTGTGGAAGCAAAAAATATGGAAAGGCAAAAATAAATATATTAAATAGAAGTACCTTGAAGAAAGATACTTAAGTAAGTTCAACCGAATAAGCCGATTGAGCCTGAATATATGCAGGTCTAGTTTTTTGTACCTTAAAATCAGTTTTCCCCATGAAAATACCCACTAAATGCACAACCAGAAATGAATTAAACGGAAATTTTATGTTAATGAAAGATAATTGAATTCCCATATAGGAATCGGCAATGGGACGCGACATTGTTCAATGCGGTAAAATCAAAGATGAGACAAAATAGAGAGCAAATACAAAACAATTTGCTTTCTATTTTGTCCCATCTTTGATTCTTTCCTTAAAAATTATACCGAAGAAATAACTATGCCAAAAAATCTCGAAGAATCGCTTAGTATAGACATTTTCTGATATTTCTTCGACATAGTATTAGGTTAATTCAAAGCATGGCAAACATCAGATTTTTTAAGTGAATTATTTGTATCCCATATTCTGTAATGCTTCAAGCAACAGTTTGAAAATGGTAATAATCTCAATCTTGCGGTACCTCCTTTCCTGATACTTCAAGTATAAAATACTATGTCGAAGAAATATCACTCAATACAGTCTTTGTAGTATTTTCAGTAGCTTTTCGGCATAGTTTTTTCTTCGGTATAATCAGAATGAAACAATGGGTGTGCATCTGGATTTGCTGCTACAGCTACATCAAAGGTCTCAAAAACCAATGGATTATCATTGTGATCACTAAATACATACGATACAGGTCTTTTATCACACAAATCTATAATGGCACTTAAATATATTTTTCCGGCATTTTCAGTTCCAATCCCATATTTAAATTCAGAAACATCTGTAACCCATTTTTCATTGGGACGCTTGGCAGTGAACTCGCGATTTAATACATTCTCTGCTACATAAGCTGGATCCGAAGCTGGCTTTGTCATTATCCTTATGATTTACCCATTTATAGTAAGATGAGCGACTGATGTTTCCCATCTTGCATAATGCAGAGATAGAATATCCTTTTTTCTCATTCAATAGCTCTTGAATTGCATAATATATAGCTGAATGTCTGGTTCTTTCTAGAATCACCTTCTCTCTATTTCCTCGAGTTTTTTTAGGAAATCAATCTCCATCTGTTGCTTCTTAGTTTCTGCTTTGAGCATCCGGTTTTCTATTTGTAGAAGTTCTAATTCTGTCATGGTTTCCTTATCTTTACGTTTTCCACGGTGATCAAGGAGATTTTTCGGACCATCAGCATTATACTTTCTAACCCAGGTGTACACTTGCCCATACGACACATTGAATTCTTTTGCAGTTAAAGCATAGTTTTTATCATTCTTAATACAGTATTCTACGATTTGAATACGTTCCTCTAAAGTGGTGCTGCGAGTATTATTTTTAACCATATCAAACAATCCCTCCGGTCTGGAATTCATTAGTTCTTCATGATTATTATACTGCATTACCCACTGTTGTACAGTAGTTGGTGCAAATATTCCGAATGCAAGTGCAACTGCTTGATATGTTTTCCTACCCTCTAGATATGAGTTTACGACTTGCTTCTTGAACTCAGCAGAATAGTTCAAATTTGCATGGTTATCGGTGAAAGCTGCTGTTCCAAACTCGTTATAGAGGCGACACCAACTGCGAACACATTTGGCATCTAGGTTGTATTTTATTCCAAGTTTGTAGCAGGAAATGCCGCCTGCTTCATATTCATTAACAACATTCATTTTAAATTTATCATCTGTCTACTATATGGGGAGCATATCAAATTCAAGGATTTCTACATATTCACCCTTTGTAGACAACAGACGGTCTCCACATGCACAGTTTATATAGTGTTCAAAAATTCAATGCCTATGCCTATCTCTAATACCCTATGAACACAGTGAAATAAACATTATTCAATTAGTTCAACAGTTCAATGCTTGTGAATCCCCATAAACTATAAGTGACAAGGTGGCAAATGGGTGGAAATGCCACCTTTGAACATTTGAAAGTTAACTTTCAATAATATTTTATTACTACTGATATTTGAAAATTTTATTAAAAATCTATTCCTTTTGATTTAAGCAACATCTGAATACACAAAAATGCTGACTGTATTACTACATCAAGCCCCTTATCTTTAAAGCTTTCTTCATTGATTCCCTGTTCCTGCAATATTTTCATAATTTCTTTTTGAACAACAACACCATCTTCGGAAGATGCAAACAAGTTTTTTAATATTTGGTTTTGATGCTCTAGTAGTTTAATATATCCATTCTGATTATGAATAACCTCTTTTAAGTCAGCTTTCATTTCAGCTGTATTTTCAGCAGTTTCAATAGTTGCTTGACTTGTCTCATCTTCTCTACGTCTTCTTTCTTCAAATGCTTCGTCTAATATCTTTGTTGTTTTTTCCCAATCCCTTTGTTGTTGCCTAATAGCATCTTCTAAAGGATTCACCGTTGATAAGCTACCTAAATCCAACTTTGGTAAATTATTAAAGTCCATTGTATTTCCCCCCTTCGCCTACTCATATAACAGTCATATAGACAAAACAAAAGCAAAGCCTATAAATAGTAACCCTTATCTTTATTATACACTAATTTTTCGATATATGAATTGTTTTTAAGTTTGTCTTGAAATATGAAACTACTAATACAAATACTGATAGTTAATAGTTTCTTAATAATTAAGAAATTAAATATATAAGAAGTGTAGCTATTATAGATGCTAAAATTCCAAATACAAAACCAAAAATACGCTCCTTCCATTTGTTTAATACTGAATTTGCTTCTTTAGTCATTTTTTTAATATCTTCGACGCTTTGTACTAATAAATCAAATTTATCTTTATCTTCTAATATGATTTCACTTATTTTTTTTTCTTTTTTGGGGAAACTAAAAGCATTCATTAATGGTATAACTCTTTCAATTAAAGATATAGTATTATTATTTATTTTACCAATCTTCGTATCGATAGCATTTTCTCCAACTGTAGTTAACTGCTCACATAAAATTGTAAAATTACGAGTGCTATCTCCCATCGTAGTGCTTATATAAATATGTGTTGGCATTTTGTTTTCTTTTAAGTCTGCTACCAATGGTATTACATCAACTTGCCTTAACTGTTCATTGTGATTCCATATAACATATGGTCGCCTTACCACTTTATTGCTATCCATCATATAAAAATCTAATAAATAAATATCTCCTATTTTGAATTTCATTTTTTTCTCCTTCTTTTAGCTTATATACATTTTATCCCAAATTATTTCAACTATCAATATTCTGTTATTATAAAAGTTTATCGTTTATACTAAAGCCTTGCCTTTTTTCTATAAATTACCGTTTCTTTATTAACTGATAATAAAACTACATCTGTATTTAATAATATTGCAAGTTCATTTTGTTGCATGGTACGATTAATCGTTATATCCCCTTGCAAATATTCAACATTTAATTCTATATCCATCACATCACCTTAACCTTTACATAAGCTTCAATTGGTACTTCCTTCATACATTGTTTTTCAGCATCAGGATATAACTTCCTTAGTTTATCCCTATCAATTAACTTTTTATTGAATTGTTCAACATAGCTGATTTTAACAACTACATTTTCAAGTGTTTTAATCTTTTGAGATTCCATTACCTGTATAATCTGTAAACGTAAATCTTTTTCTTTTTCTTCAAGTTGCTTTTTTTGAGTTATAACATCAATAATATCTTTTACCAATACATCTATGTTTGACATATCTATCACCTGTTCAATTTTGCTTTAAGTTCAGCAAGTTCTACTTCATTTTTCTTAATAAGTCTTTTATATTTATCTTCTTTTTCTTTCCTGTATAGTACCTGTTGAAGTGAAGTCCTGCTTCTTATCTGTTGTTGAATTGATACTATTTCCACTTGTGATTTTATTGTATTCATATTCATTTTATAATCTCCTATTAAATGATAGGTGAGTAAATCTCCCCACCTATCTTACAATATTGCAACTATTCTTGTTGTATTTGTTTTCTCTTTTCCGCTATCTGAATAATTGCAGTTTTCCAATCCTCTGCATTATCTTGTTTTTGATTTAACATCTTTTCGAGTTCATCAATTTTCTTTTGCTGTTCATCCGTCCGTATTCCACTAAGAATGGCATTACAAGCCAAAATAATACTATTGGCTGACTTACTATCAAGTTCTCCATTTAGAACCATATTAGCAACCCTTGACAACGCTTTTCTTACATCCTGTGCAGTGGCTAATTTTAATGATTTTCTTCTTGTCATTGAATCACCTGCCTAATCTTCCAATGAATCCATATCATCAACAATTATCGGTACTTCGTTTATGGTATTGGGATATTCTTTTTTAATTCTTTCAAGTGCTTCAATCGCTTCTTCTTTTGTATCGTATCTACTTGTAACACATAATCCTTGTATTCTATTACTTAAATCCGCTTTAGCTATCCAACAAGTCAAATCAGGATAAGCAAGTCCTGCTAACATTCTAGGTTTATTCTGTTCAGCGTTCTGTTGAACTCTGTTAAACAATCTATCAATACTTTTCATGTTTCACCTTTCTAAAATGCCCCCTGCAATCGGAGGATGAAAGCAGGGGGCATTATCAAATTTTTGTATTATACTGTTGTTTGTTCCTGATAGTAGATTGCTTTCTTCTTGTTATCCAATACAAAAGCATCATACACAATTCTACCTTCTACCAATGCTCCACTAATACCTGGGGCATCTTCATGGATTTTGTAATCTTCCAATTTAGTTGGTGCAACTGTAGCTACTGAATGAGCAATCATAAAACCAAAGTTTTCAGGTAATCTTGTAGCAGGTACTTTGATAACAGCTAACCCATCAATCATGGCAATAACACCTTTGATTCTTAATTCATTGGATATATCCGTTTCCATGACAATATCAGGACATTTCTTCATTAATAGATACACATCAGGTGTAACGACCAAATATCTACCTGTTTCAGGTACTTCCGCATTATCAAGAACAGTATTTGCCTTGATTATTTCGTCATAAATGTTGGTAGAAGTTAAAGTAATTGCACTAGGTTTAGTACCTGCATTTACGCTCATTACCCCATAAACATAGGAATCTACTTCTGGAATAACAACTTCTCTTTGCTGTCTTGCTAAAGCAGATGCAGCTTGTACTTGCTGTGCTGTTTCATCTGTATCAAGTTTATCAATTACAAAGGTAAAAGAACGGTCTTTCTTAAGTGTAAATTCTTCTGTAGTAGCATCCAATGAAGCAACCGTACCATAACGTGAACCTGTTGCCCCTGAACCTGTTCCGCTTCTATCATAGTCATTCATCCCAACAGTACTAACCTTATATGCTTTCACTGTGTGAGCTCCTGACCAATCAAATTCATTATTTGTTAAAAGTGATTTCTTACTTTCTGTTGAAAATTGTTCATCCACATATGGGAGAAATTTTGTTACTAAATTAATAGCCATTATTCATTACCCTTTCAATTTAAAGGCATCCTTTACAGGGTCAGGATTTCCGTATTCAGAACCCATTTCCAGTTTATGTTCTTGAATCTGCTTTTCTCCTGCTAGGTCTGCCTGATTATTATTTTGGTTTAACCCTCTTGTATGCTCTATCGTTTCAATAGCCTTTACAAGGGATTCTTCATTGTCATATCGCAACACTTCCGCTAATTCCTTTGGAAGTCCTTTTTCTTGTAAAAGTTCTTTCGCTTTTAGGCTCATTTCTTTTTGCTTTAATTCTGATTCCCTTTTAATCAATTCTTGGTCATTGGTGGCTTTCTGCTCTGCTAAGCGTTTACCTACAATAGCATTGACCTGTTCTTGAGTAAAGGTTTTTTCCTGCTGTTGTTCCGGCACAGTTCCGTTGTTGTTTTGAATGTTTTGTGTTTCCATAATATTTGATTCCCTTCTGTTTAACGTCCTTGGTGGACTATTTTTGAATCAAAAAAGGCATGAGATAACCGTTTTATCAGTTATTCCCATGCCTTAACTTGTAAGACTAACACAAAATTGTGCGGTACTCATGTCGTTTTCAATTGATATTATTATACCATATGTAGGGGGTGTATGCAATACAAATCGCTTATCTTGTGGTTTTATCATCATTTTTAAGTATGATAAAAGCTACTTTATAAGGTGGATTTTTCTGCTTTTTTTCATGTTTTAAGGTCTTTATTCTAGGTTTTAACTGATCAATCACTTCTTTGAACTGTTGAACTTCTTTATTTTCATGATATGCTATTCTAATCTTCATTTTATACCTTTCTGACCTCATATAACGGTCATATATTGATTTTCATTAAATCATTGATAAAATGTACCTCACATGATAAAATCATGGTGCGAACAGGATTTACCAAGTGAAGCCATTACTTTGATTATTTAGGTAGTGGCTTTACTTTTTCTTTCCCCTCTTTTACCTTGCATATATCCAAAATTATAAGCAAAATTCATAAGCAAAGTAGCATTACAAAACGTAGCTGCTAATTTATTATTGTTACCATACTCTTCTAAAATCTTGTCAAATACATCACTTTCAATTGTTCCTGCACATCCAACTATTGGTTGTTCTCCTAACACTTCCATAATTTCATTAATATCCATTAAATACACCTTTCCTTTCGGGTACAGATTCAAAGTACAACATTAGTACAGGTACAAATGCCCTATTTATGGGCTTGGTACAGGAGTACAGGTTAAACCCTCTATTCTATATATTTATATTTTTATATATTATAAATATAGTAATTAATAAAAATAACTATATTAAAGAAAAGTAACTTTTAACTTGTACTCCTGTACCTTCCGCATTTTTACAGGGTTTTAACCTGTACCTATTTCTGTACTGTACCTGTACTTTTTCTGTTTATCCTGTACCAAATACATGTTATTCAGATAGTTTTATAAACACTTGTCTTTTATTCCCATTAACTTTTTTTGAAATAATGGTATACCCAAACCATTTATTAACAAATTTACTGAAATGAATTTTATTCATTGGTTCATATTCCATCTGTTTACAATAATTTACATACTCATAATAAACTTGATTTGTTGCTTTCATGTTGAAAGTTGCTTTGTCTTGCATAATAACTAAAATTTTTACTGAATCAAATTCAAATTTAGAAACTAAATCCGTAAGCAAAGCATTTTCAGTCAAAGTTTTTTTTAAATCTTTTAGGTAAATATCAAGCATCTTATCCAATTGGGTATAATATTTATTAATAAATTCTTTTGGTGTTATTGTAATTTCCATTTTATTACCTACCTCTCATCAACTTAACCGCTGTCATTTATATGTTCTATTACCCTTTGATTTGGTTGTCTTGGTTACATCTACAATATACAAGCAGTGCAAAACTCAAATATTTTGCAGTATTTCTAATTTTAAGATGTTGGTGCACCTTTACTAAGATAAATAAACTTCTACTTCTCTTTTTAAAGTGATTGTTTCCCATCCAAGATATTTTCTTAAAATATTCATTGAATCAATCAAAGCTTTGATTTCTTCATAAAATGGGTTATCTGAAAATTTCTTATAATAACCTTTCCTTTGTTCTTCCATAAAGAAATCAAGAGAAGCTTCATAATGTGGTTGTATAGCATTAAGTACATGGTCCATTTAATCACCTTCTTTCTGAATTAAATCTTCAACAGGTAATTCCAAAGCTTTGGCTATCTTACCAACTGTCGCAGGTTTACAATTTGCACCGTTTGAAATCCTTCTATAGGTTTGGTATTGAATCCCTATACCTTTGCATAAGTCATATGGATTCATACATGCGGTAGCCAATGCTATCTGCAATTTAGAATTATTGATTCTCATAGTCATATTCTCCTTTCTTTTTCCGTTGACAGATAAAACGTTATCTGTTATGATTACCTTATCAGATATTTATTTATCTGTCAACAAAATATTTAGATACTTTTTTATCTGTTATTTTTTCATCTATTATGTTATACTGATTCAGAAAGAAGGTGTTAAAGTGACAGTAGGTGAAAATATTAAACGCATCAGGAAAGAAAAGGGGTTAACCCAAAAGAAATTAGGGGAGCTATGCGGAATCAATGAAGCTAATATAAGAAAATATGAATTAGGCAATGCCAACCCCAAAATAGAAACCATAGATAAAATTGCTTCTGCTCTAGGTATTCCACTAGTTCAAATTATGGAAAACATTACTTGGGAACAGCAGAAAAATACATCAGAAATAAAACTACTTGATAAAAAAGTATCTGCTTTAGAAGGAATCCTTTCAATTTTAGCTGATATTTACGGAAAAGTGGAAAGCAAGGAATTACAAGGCAAAAAAGCTTCCGGTCACTATTATGTTGTTGATGAAGGAGATAAAAATTTTATTCTATATGATGGTGACATTGACACCCTATATCAGGCAATCAAAAGTTCTATACCGTTTCTTATCGATAAAATGAAAGATACTCGAACCGAAGCAGAAGTAATTGAAGCATATTCGAAAGAACTACAATAAAAAATAGCCCCTGCTACCAACAAGGACTATCTTTTATAGATGCAACTCATTAACCAATTAAGGATGAATACACCTAGATTACGCAAGGTAATTGTATCACATCCTTTGATTTTTGTACACTTTTTGAAGAAAGGATGTGTTGATTTTATGAACGGTGGAGTTAGAAAACGTGGTTCTTCATGGTCTTATTATTTTGACCTTGGGAAAATAGATGGTAAAAGAAAGAAGAAAGAAAAAGGTGGTTTCAAAACTAAAAAAGAAGCAGAAGCAGCACTTGCAAAAGCTATAAATGAATACAATAATGCAGGGCAGGTATTTGAACCTACGGAAATTACTGTATCAGATTATCTTGATTATTGGTTTGATAATTATTGTAAAATGAATTTGAAATACAATACACAGCTTGGATATTTAAGAATTATTGAAGTACATCTTAAGTCCAAATTTGGCTCATATAGGTTGAAAGCTATTAATGCAACTATATTACAAGAATATGCCAATTCATTGAAGCTAAATGGATATTCAAAAAGTCATATAGTAGGAATTTTGACAGTATTCCAAACTGCTTTGGATTACGCTATTGAACCATTACATTACATCAATCAAAATCCAATGAAAATGGTAAAATTTCCAAAAGTGGAACGCAAACCAAGAGAAAGAATCATTCTTACTATGGATGAATGGCAACAGATAATTAACCGTTTTCAAAATACACGGTTTTATATTCCCCTTATGATTGGCTTTTATACAGGTCTTAGAATCAGTGAAGCATTTGCTCTTACATGGGATGATATAGACCTTGAAGCTAAAACTCTTTCAGTTAATAAACAAGTCGTGAAGCGTAACTTCGGGGCTGATGTTCGCAAAGTTATTGAAAAGAAAGAGAAAAAGGAACAGCGTTCATCATGGTATTTTACCACACCAAAAACAGTTTCTTCCCAAAGAACAGTTGGGTTTGGTGATACTTTATATAATGCTTTAAAGCAAGAAAAAACGAATCAGCTTAGAAATGAAATAAAGTATGGTGAATATTACACCATCCAATCACTAAAAAAAGAAGTGGATGAAAAAGGAAACGATATGTTGCGTATTCTTCCTATTCAAAAATGTGTTGACAGTCAATTTCAACGTGCAAAAATGGTATGTATTGATGAAAACGGTCAATATACCTCAACAGATTCTTTCAAATATTGTTCAAGAGTTATTCATAGTGAATTGAAGCTTGCTTTTGATTACCACTCACTTCGTCACACTCATGCGACCTTATTAATTGAAGCAGGGGCAAATGTAAAAAATGTTCAAGCAAGGTTGGGTCACTCTAATATAACAACCACATTACAAACCTATGTACATGATACTAAGAAAATGGCTGAACAATCTGTTGACCTATTTGAACAAATTACCAATCAAAAAACATCTTAAAATATAGGGTTGAAACACAAGTTCAATGTGTTCAACCCTCTTTTCATGTTCAATGCTAATTTTTAAAATTACGGTGGCAAATCGGCGACATTTCCAACTTTTCAAAGTCTAAAAACCGCTGAATTACTGATGTTTCCTACTTAGTAAAACAACACTTTCCACATGCACAGTATGCCCAAACATATCAACTGGCTGCACCTTCTTCACCTCATACCCTCGATCACATAAATATCTCAAATCCCTAGCCAAAGTAGCTGAATCACAACTCACATACACAACTCTCTCAGGCTTCATTTCCACAATAGTATCGAGTAGTACTTGTTCGCAGCCCTTTCGTGGTGGATCGACTACAATGACCTCTGCATACTGTCCATCTTCCTTGAATTTTCTTGGAAGTACTTCTTCTGCCTTACCCACGTAAAACTCAGCATTTTCAATGCCATTTATCGCCGCATTATTTCTGGCATCTTCAATTGCTTCTGGTATAATTTCAACACCCATTACTTTGTTCGCCTGCTTAGCTAAGAACAGAGAAATAGTTCCTATCCCACAGTACAAGTCCCATACCACTTCATTTCCATTAAGTCCTGCATAATCCAGTGCAGTTTCGTAAAGTTTTTTTGTCTGCTCTGGATTCACTTGATAAAAAGAAAGTGGTGAAATCTGATATTTTACGTCACCAATATAATCTGTAATATAATCTTGTCCCCAGAGCGTGACTACCTCACTGCCAAGTATTACATTTGTATTTTTCTTATTTATGTTAACTGAAATACTCGTCATTCCAGGTATTTCTTGTAAACTTTGAACAAGCTTATCACTTTGTGGAAGCTTATTCCCATTGATAACGATAGAAACCATAATTTCCTTGGTTGTAAAACCAACACGTATTAAGATATGTCTAACCAGTCCCTTATTTGTCTCTTCATGATACGCGGTTGTTTTGTTCTCTGTCATAAAATCAATCAGCTTCTTAAGAATTACTTCGTTTACCTCAGCACCTAGATAACACTTCGTATTAGCAATAATGCTATGACTTCGACCTGCATAAAATCCAGCAATAATATTGCCATCCTTATCTTGTCCAATTGGAAACTGTGCCTTATTTCGATAATAATATGGCTCCTCCATACCAATCACTGGCAATACATCAATATCATGAAAGTTACCGATTCTTTTCAGGTTATTTTCCACTTTATTTTGCTTGAAAATCAACTGTTGCTTATAATCAAGAGCTTGAATCTGACAACCACCACACTGCTTATGGTAAACGCATTTTGGTTCTGTACGATATACGGACGGTTCAAGAATTGCTACCAATTTTGCATAACCATAATTTTTCTTGAGTTTTATCGCCTTGGCCTCTACCACATCCCCCATTAATGCATCCTTAATAAACCAGGTATACCCATCTACCTTGCCTATTCCTTCTCCTTCTATTCCCATATCCTCTATTGTCACCTTGAAATTATCATTCTTATTCCGATTCATGTTATCCTCCACGCTTATACTTCCTATTATTTATTTTATAATATATTTCTTTTTTCTCTTATCTATAAATAAAACAAATGCGAATTCTTAAGAATTCGCAAAATGATTAGTAATCCGTCTATACAATTATATCGAATTTCAAAAATCATATCAACTTATTTTAATAAAATCTACTAGTTCAATGTTACTATTTACAGCGCTACAGAAATCAACAGTTCTATAAATAGTAACATTGAACTATACCACACTCTTTATTACCATATCAAAATTATGCAATTCCAATCATTATAAATAACTTAACACTAACATAATATTTAAAATAGTAAGGATAATAGCAATGCTCCATAATGCGATTCGGTCAAAAAGCGAATTTTTATATTTACCCATGACTTTTTCTGATGATGTTAGATAAATCTGTAAAAATACAGTGATAGGCAATTGTACGCTAAGTAGCATCTGGCTATATATTAGTCCTTGAAAAGGATCACTGATACAGAATATAACTATAACAGATAATGCTAAAATCGAAAATACACCAATTTGGGTATGACGATCTTTAATATCATAGGTTTCTCCAAACATTCCTGCAAATATAGTTCCCCCTGCCATTCCCGCTGTAATTGAGGAAGATATTCCTGCAAGTAATAATGCGACTCCAAATACAAGCGCTGCTAAATTACCGACAATTGGAATTAGCATTGTTTGTGCTTGACCTAATTCTTCCACTTTCATGTGATTTGCGAAGAATGTGGTTGCTGCCAAAATGATCATAGCGCTGTTAATTGCCCAACCTATAATCATAGAAAAAAGGGTATCTGCAAATTCATATTTTAATTGTTTCTTAATAACCGTTTCATCTTCTAAATTCCACTGTCGACTTTGAATAATTTCAGAATGAAGAAATAGATTATGTGGCATGACTACTGCTCCAAGAACAGACATAATAATTGTCATGGAACCAGACGGAAACTGTATCGTGGTCCATCCCTGAACCGCCTCACTCCAGCTCACATTCACCAAACAAAGCTCATAAAGAAATGAAATTCCAATCAATGAAACAAATCCTATAATCCATTTTTCTAATTTTCCATAAGAATTCGTAAATAATAATACCAATATCAACACCAAAACTAATACCGCACCTACTTTAATTGGTATTTTAAACAATAAATTTAAGGCAATGGCACCACCAAGTAGCTCTGCCATGGCGGTTGAAATGGTAGCTATAATTCCAGTTGATAGCACTGTATTGGATAGCCATTTCTTTAAATGTTTATTTGTTGCTTCTGCTAGACAATCTCCTGTTACAATTCCCAAATGTGCCACATTATGCTGTAAAATAATTAGCATAATGGTGGAAAGTGTTACCATCCATAGCAGTTTATATCCATATTCTGAACCAGCCGCTATGTTTGATGCCCAGTTACCTGGATCAATAAATCCTACGGTAACTAATAGTCCAGGACCTACATATTTAAATAATTCCCTTATCCCAAACCCTGGTTTATGCTCCTTTGTACTCAATATTTTTTTAAACTCCATATACTTCCTCCTCACCATATCATCACCAAATATTTGTTACTATTCACAGCTTTGTGAAAAGTAACAACTCTGTAAACAGTAACAAATATTTTCTATTACTATTTTTTAAATAAATATTGTCTTACAATCTTAAAGTTATTATACCATCTTTGCAGATACTAGGCGACCTGTCTTTTTTTTACAAACAAAGTTTCTACTTGCAGAAACTATTGCGCCCACATGGATTGCACTGAACTATGCTTTCTATCCGCGAGGTATGCATCCTTACACGAAATGCCTTTTATTTTATAGGAAAGTGCGAACATCGTTTCTACTAGAAAGTGTGCAAAGCACACCTCAACTCCCCTAGCCCCTCATTCATGAGGGGAATTAGGGTTTCTTTTTTTATA
>JBGUEQ010000074.1:0-15695 GCA_041821265.1 Lachnotalea sp.
TACAGGATAAAACAATCTGACGTATCATAGAGCAGAATAATTTACCGTATACCTTCTTTTAATTTGATTTAAAATACGAGAATTGGATGCGTGTAAAATTACGAATAACAGTTTGTTTATTCAAAGGCCGTGTCACTTGGAAAAGATATCTATGTTAAGAAATTTAATATTCCGGGTTTAAAAAAATTTATAAGGGAATATGAGCAAAATTTAGTACCATTATTTCAAAATTATAGATTTTCGAGGGAGATTAATGACATCAACCCAGTTTCTAAGGCAAGATTGACCGTGCTTGAAGAACATAAATACCAAGTGACAACTTCCTTAGTTACAAATAAATATAGAGAAGAAAGCTTTTATTTTTATGGAGAGGATAGTCCAGAAAAAAACAAAGAAGAACAAAATCAAACTGCAGAACTGCATTTGAAATTCTGGAATAAAATTGTTTTACAACAGACATCAATTAGTGAACTTGAAAAGAACGTTGACATACCCCTTTATGTAGAATGCATTAAAATCGTCGAAAAGGATATAAATAAATGGAATTCATGTGTACGAAGTAAAATCTTTGACAATCCAAATCAGTTAGTAAAAGTTATAGCTTATTTCTATTATTACGCGATGATTCGCTCCATTTGTGTTAGAATATGTACACTAGAGGGAGAAGAATATATAAATAATGCAGATGAATGTATCATGATATTTGAAAAAGAAAAATGCATAGATGATATATCTTCAATCGGTAATCTTAAGGAAAATAAAGTGAAAGATATTGTTAATTACTTTATAAATGATGGAAAGCTAAATTTAATGGAGTTTCCGCTGTTTGAAGTGGATAAAAAATTGATAACAATTCCTTCTCTTATTTTAGTTAATGACTGGCAATTTACGATAATAAATGGTCACTACCAAAAAAACATATTAATAACAAATAGGGAGAAAACGATTTCGGTTATTACAGAGGGAAGAATTGAAGAAATTATGAGCAGTGTGAAGAATGTAGCTGTTGCCAAAACTGTACCATATTCATTTAAAGATAATGATGATAAATTACAGAACAGTGATGTGGATTTCGCCATACTAGATCAAAAAAGAAATGCGGTATTGATAATTGAAGCAAAATGGATAGACAAGCATTATGGGGATGAAATAGATAAGAGACATGGAAAGATTTTCGAAACTCTGAATAGTATTTTTACTAAACAAATTAGTAAGCATAAAATATTTTTAAGTGTGATTGAAAATATTGATTATTTATTTAAGAATGATAAGAGATACCATCACAGCGATACAATGCCTAAGCTGTATTATTTGGCAGTTGATAAAAGAAACCAGATGCATATTGATGATAGGCACATGCTTTCTGAATATATGCTAATATATTTCTTGAAAAAAAACATTACAAATCAGGAATTTAATATTGATAACTTTTGGAATGAAATTAACGGATTAAAGACAAAGTTTGAATATATAACAATATCTTCAGAGTTTTATGAAATTCCGGTTAATCAAGATTTGATTTTAGTAGAAAAGGATGATCTTTATTGGGATAAGTAAATCGGGGGGTATAATATCCTTTAAGTTTAATTATAAAATCTTCCAGAGCTTAGAAAAATATCAGTTTATTTGGTTATGAGTTTGAGGTTAGGAAGGAAAGCGGGTTACTGCTATCCAAATAAATAAGGTAGTTTACATAGTCGATTGGTTTCTCAGAAATGAAAAATCAATCGTTTTTTTATTTTAGAAATCTGTAGCCTAACCCCGAATAACATTCGGGGTTTTTTTGTACAACCCTGAATACCATTCCGTTAATTTATTCCTCAATTTTTATTAGAATTAGTACATGGTCAAGCAAGACTAATTCAAATGCTCGCTGGTATTTTGTGAGGGCATAAACGCAGTAAGACCTTTGTATATTCGAAGGTATCTGATGTGACTTGTAAAACCTATTACAACTTAATAAGACACGCATATCCCGTGATTTTCTATTTCGCCTCTTAGTATTTGATAAGGGGTGGCAGAATCCCATTTCGTGCGATGACAAACCTGATGGTAGTTGATTATGAGAAACAATAACATTTGCCTGTGAAGGTTTTGAGCAGAGGATTGTGCCTACCAGAGTAGCAACTGGAGGAACAATAATTGTTCCAATGAATGAGATAGATGGCGCACCTGAATTTCAGCCAAAGGCATTTTCAGAAGGTGGCACTTTTCATAAGTCCAAGATGGGCATGGATACTACGAAGTGATTGCAGCTAGCAAAGGATATGTTACCCGAGAGGGGAGTACCAAGAGGTGGTCGTAAGACCGGGAAGATTTTTATCTTCCCACACAAGTGGATTTGGGAATCATCTGTAAGCAATTAATTTTAGAGCATTGAAACGTACAATGAGAATTTTCAAGTCCCCTTATGTGAGGAGATAAACGTGCACAGGTATATGACGATATACCGCTCCATAATAAAAGAAGAAAGAAGGATTAATGTATGAAAGCATATTTTTATTTTAGAGCTCCAGTAGATGAAAAGGAAGCAAAAGCAATTTCCATGCAGATTGCAGAAGTTATCGTTTCAAGTGGGTTCAAGATTGTAGAAGGGGATATCTGCATTTCACCAGATAATAATAACCCGGAGTATATACTGGAAAGTTTCAATATGTGCATGGCGGGTATTGTTGCAACAGAGAGTGATGCCTTGGTATTACCTTCATTAACAACGATTCATCCTAAAGAAGAATTTGCAAAAGCCTTGCTAGCAATGTTGGTAGATGCAGGTCTTTTGGTTTTTGTAATTAAGAATAATGAGCTTGTTGCGTATAAGTCTTCAATTGATAAAGAACTTATGTATGAAGAATTTACAAGGTAGGAACGCAATAAAAGAACATATCATGATTACCATTGCTGGTGGGGGTAACCCCACTGGCAGATTGGAGGAAATATGGACTCAGTAATAAATCGGCAAATAAAAGAAGCAGAAGAAGTACATGGTCTTATCTACATAGGTATGGATGATACACAACTCGCTAATGAACTTGAAAAAGATGCAAGAGAGATGGGAATCCAAGTTACAGACACTTTACTTAAAATAGATAATGGTCCAGAAATATTGATGTGGTATATGAAGAACTCTTCAATAACTACTATTTTAATTAGAAGAATGTCAGATCTTTCAGTTGAATCAGAGGTTCAAAATGATATTTTATTAAAAGCGAAACGCAACGGAATATCCATCAATGTGAAGGAACTGGGATGGAAAGCGGTAGAATCAGTACCTTGGGATGGTTCAGCAGGGTGTTAGAACAAAACCTTGTAATACTGTCATTCGGGACAGTGCTTCTTAATATAGACAAAATAGATATTGCTTTTCCTACAGAACAAGAGGCAATCGAATATATAAGAGAATTGGAGGATTCAACAAATGAGAATTACAGAGAACAATAGAAGTGGTTATTATAAAAATACTCAATCAAACTATCCAAAGAGAACTGAGAAGGTAAGAATCAGTCAACCGGATGTGGTAATCGTGGGGGATGGAAGGTCACCTTATGGTAGTGGTACGCCAGATAATGTCGAGAGGGCGATGAAGATGCCATATTATCACAGATATGATATCGTACTTGTGGATTTTGGAAACGATTATGAACATTGTCTCACCTGCGAAACAAGACCGGCAATCGTAATTAGTCCTACAGACTATAGTTCGAAGAGTCCTATTCTTTTGACCATACCAATGACAAAGCATTTCAAGTTTATTGATATGGAGTGCCATCTGTTTATTGATAAGTGCGATTGCGCAGGGCTTACTGACAGTGGAATGGCATTAGGCGAGCAAATCCGTTGTGTGGATCGTACACAGGTAAAAAGAAAGATCGGTATGATAACCGATGATAGACTGATGGAAAAATTGGACAAAGCATTGGCAGCAGCTGTCGGTATTTGTTAGGAGGTCAGGATGAAGAATCTGGAGTTAGCGAAGAAACTGGCTGTTCTTGGTGTGATATTTCATGCCGGCTTGATTAGTGAGGATGAATACAGTATAACCAAGAATCGCATTATGATGGATTACAATATAGTAAGTTTTTTAAATAATTAAATGTATGGAAGGTAAGCTGAAAAATTTTTGGTTTGCCTTCTTTATACGTTCGTTCATATTTTAGTCTTGGTGTATAGTAAAGCCAGAAACAAGGAAATACATATTTTCTGGTTTTACTATACTTCAAGGAAGGAGGAGCTAAGATGGCACAAGTTGAAGTAATTAAGGCAAGTGAGGGAACTGTAAACAGAAGAAGAAATATTATTGGCTCAGGCGTAACCTTTGATAGAAAGAGGGTCGCAGCTTACGTCAGGGTAAGTACTGATGGAGAGGAGCAGTTGCAGAGCTTTCAGTCGCAAAAATCATATTATGAAGAAAAAATATCAAAGAATAAGGACTGGACTCTAGTCGGAATCTATGCCGATGAGGCAATAACTGGAACCAAGACAGCTAAGAGAGATGGCTTTCTTAATATGATTGATGATTGTGTGAATGGTCTGATTGATGTGGTGCTCACCAAATCAATTTCACGTTTTTCTCGAAACCTAGTGGATACACTACAATATGTGAGATTATTGAAAGAAAAAGGTGTTGCCATTATTTTTGAGAAAGAAAATATTAATACTCTTTCTATGGAAAGCGAAATGGCACTAGCACTATTGAGCACCTTGGCACAAAACGAAGTTGAATCTTTATCCGCCAATGTTAAGCTAGGCATAAAGATGAAGATGAAACGCGGTGAATTGATGGGATTCAATGGTTGTCTCGGCTATGACTATCATCAGGAAGATAAATCTATTTCAGTGAATGAAGAAGAGGCGGAAGTGGTTCGATTTATCTTTGACCAATATATTCAAGGCTATGGTGCTTATACTATATCAAGACAACTTGAAAAGCTTGGAAAGAAGAATAAGAAAGGTATTGTGAAGTGGACGGATTCTGGTGTGCTTGGAATCATTAAAAATGAAAAGTACAAGGGAGACCTATTGCTAGGCAAGTCTTTTACAGTAGATCCGATTTCAAAGAGACGATTGGAAAATATGGGTGAGGAAGAACAGTATTACTTGAAAAATCATCATGAGCCGATTGTTTCGGAAGAAATTTGGGGTAAAGCGAAGGAAATCCGTGAGGAAAGATATCGTATCAATAATACAGTAGTGGATGGCACTAGAATGAAAGCCACTCGAAAGTATGCTTTGAGCAGCATGTGCGAATGCGGATTTTGCGGAAAATACCTTTCAAGGCGTTCGCATAATCAAGATACACATAATAAGAAACCAGTTTGGAAATGCAGAACTGCTACTAACGTTGGTATTGCAAAGTGTCCAAATAGCAAGGCAATTGATGAAGTGATCATAGAAAATGCATTTTTAGAAATGTTCAACTTACTAGCTGATAACTTTGATGATGTGCTTGAATCGGTGCTTAAGTCGGTAGAGGAGACTATCTGCAACGATGAAAGTGCAGCAAAGCTTAGTAGAATTGATAAGTCACTCAGTGCATTAGAGTCAAAGCGAAAGAAATTGACCGACATGTTACTGGATGATAAAATAACTAAGGATGCTTATGATGAGAAATATGATGATATTACTCATAAGATTAAGCAAGAAAAGGAAGAACGAAGTCTTTATGCTTCTAATGTCAATGCTCAAAGAGATGTTGGAAAAAGAATGAAGGATATTCGTATTCTATTAAATGAAGCAGAGGGAATTAAGAAGTTTGACCGAGTTGTCTTTGAAAGCATTGTTGAAAAAGTCATTGTAGGTGAAACGAATGCAGATGGTGGTCCTGATCCTTATAAATTAACTTTTGTGTTAAGAGGAATTGATAATAGAACGGTAACAGATGCAAAAACAAGATACTTGAACCTTCGCAAGAAGACCAGTTAAAAACAAGCAATATTTTTTGATTCACCAAGTAGAAAGGGATGTTTGAAATGGACAATCACGATTACTTAGTGGATAATGTTAATAGTAAAAGTCCTGTGGATAGAGATTACGAAGTACGTTCTACTCAAATGTGTTCTTATCAACAGGACGAGCTAACCGAAAATTGTTCTTATCACCAAACCGATACACGTTGAGACATGCGTTTTATTAACTCGAAAAAGCGTTCATGACTACAATGTAGAAATTAAAGTTGATATAAAGCTGTAATATAATAAAGATGTAGATGTTTTGATAGCAGCTTAAAGTAGTTGTTATAAAATGTATACATCTTTTTATTTTATATAACGACAAATAATTAATAACATGGTAAAATATAGTAAGGAAATTAAACATTTTGATACGAAGAAAAGACAATTCAACTTTTAGGAGACTTAGATGAAAGAAATAACAAGTATAGATGACATTATAAGTATGATATTGCTTTGTGATGAAATAGAACGTGATACGAGTACAAGTGCTGATATGATAACACCTATTTATGAAATTACACCGACAGAGTTTTTAGGTATCGCTGAAATGGGGCTTGATAGTAATAGTTTGAGCGATAAAGTTAATTCTGTATCAAATTTAAAAAGAGCACTAGATTGCCAATTAGATATTTTTTTAGAGAGTATTAATTTGAAGAAAATATTCCAGAAAAATAATTTGAAATTTGAGCAGAAAACAAAGTTTTTATCGAATATAGGCATATTATCTCCTAAATCAATTAATAAATTAAATAGCATTAGAAATAAACTAGAACATGAATACAAAATTCCTACGATAGATGATTTACAAGTGTACTATGAATTGGTATGGTATGTAACAGAGATAATTGATGCTAGACTACTTT
Source organism: Lachnotalea sp. (assembly GCA_041821265.1). Taxonomy (GTDB): domain Bacteria; phylum Bacillota; class Clostridia; order Lachnospirales; family Lachnospiraceae; genus Lachnotalea. The sequence continues at coordinate 6,812 of JBGUEQ010000074.1, forward strand.
CGATACTTGCAAATGGTGAAATAAGCTATTCTCTTTATCATGATAATAGTAAATTTTATATTAGCATCATATTTGATATAAAAAATTGTAAATTTGCTTTTGAAATAAGAGATTGGTCTAATAAAGAGATAGACGAAAAAAAATATATAATCATAGAAGCGCCTTTGAAAAACAAGTCTGATGAAGAAAATTATGTAAAGGCATTTAAAATATATTTAGCAACAATACATTTTTTTCATGACGACAATTTACAACAATATAAAAACATTTTGAAAAATATTGTTATTCATAATGAATGATACAATATTAGAAGTTAGGATTGCGAGTAAATATAAAATTTTAGAATGACTAGGGGAGTGAGAGCATGTTAAAAGATATATTTTCGTCAGTTTCTAAAAAAATGCAGATTGATTTTAATGATATAACAAGTAAAATTTACCATAATGGTGAAAAAGGTACAGCTAGAGAAAATACGTTGGAATCTTATTTAAAAAGTTATATCCCTGAAAAGTATTGTTTTGCAAAAGGAACAATTATAGACTGCAAAGATACTCAAAGTAAGCAAGTAGATGTTATTATACACGATAAATTTATAACGCCATATTTGCTTGATTTAGATAGCACTAAGATTATTCCGATTGAAAGTGTATATAGTGTAATAGAAGTCAAGTCGACATTATCTAAGGAAGAATTAAGAAAGAGCGTAAAAAATATAGAGAGTGTAAGAAAATTAGAAAAAAAGACTATTACAGGAATCTCCTTTCCAACAGCGGGATTAGTATTCGCATATGATTCAGATTCTTCTTTAGATGCAATATATAAAAATCTTGTAGCATTATCTGATGAAATCGGTTATGAACATAGAATAAGCTGCGTATGCGTATTAAATAAAGGGATTATTATACCGGTTGATAAAAATTGTATAAATCAGGTATCGTTAATTCCTAGCAGTAATACTGTATATGCTATGATTAATAACTCGTCGGATTCTTTGTTACTTTTCTATTTAATTTTAACGCAAATATTGAATGGAATAACAGTTTTTCCACCTGACTTAGTTGCATATGCACAGAGTGGTGAAATGTTAGATACAACATTTTCTATTCCAGCTGACTATGTTCCTAATGATGCGAAAATAAATATTTTAGATAATATGGCTAGTATAGCAGAAATAAAAAATATGCAAGAATATGGGATAAGAATGTTTAGTGGTGATTTAAAAGAAGAAGAGATTTTAGAATGCATATTTGGCTTTTATATTCCTGCATTACAATTAATGCATGGAACTTTAGATAAGGTACCAGCCGATTCGATATTAAATTTTTTTGAGATACCAGTTAGTAATAAGATGTTGATTAAAATGTATGAAGTATATAAAAAAGGGGATGCTGTTTTGGCTACTGAAAAAGAGCAGCTCACATCATTTAATAATGTAATTTGTACGGTTTATAATAAACATAGATTTGAGATGAAAAAAACAGCAAAATAAATTAGTCTTTGGGTACGTATTTTACCCTGGGTAAGAAATATATTACTGGAGTTAAGAGATATGAAAATATTTGATGAAGGAATTAACTTTGATTTAATACAGAATGAAGAAATAAAAGAAGATACTATAAGAGAAGAGATTGTAACACCAATATTAAAAGCGTTGGGATATTCTACTTTTACTGAAAATAAAATAATAAGAAGTAAAAAGTTAGAACATCCATACATACAGTTTGGAACTTCACCTAAAAAGATTTATATATTTCCTGATTATATTGTACAGGTGAAAAATAAAAATGCTTTTATTATTGATGCCAAGAGCCCAAAGGAAAATATATTAATGGGTAAAAATCCTGAACAAGCATATAGCTATGCGATTCATAGAGAAGTAAGGGTTAGCAAATATATATTATGTAATGGAATAGATATCGTAGTTTTTGATATTGATCAGTTGAAACCAATTTTAGAAATGAAGATTTGTGAGCTAGAAGAAAAGTGGGATAATTTATACAAGATATTAAGTCCCATTGCATTTTTAAATCCCAACATTTTTAATTACAAACCTGACTTGGGAATTAGATTATTAAAATGGGGTATTCCATCAGATATGAGGCTTCATTATATCGATGCTAAGATATTAGACGTAGCAAAAATAAATGAGGAATATTATTCATTTTCGTTAGGAGTATTTTTTGAAGAGGAATGTTTAGCAACATTTGACTTTAATAAATGCTTATTTAATGAATTCCTGAATCAAGTACCGATTGATAAAAAGTCTAATGTAAAAGCGCTATTGACAGGGCAACCTTTTAAATATCTTACAGAAAAAGAGGCAGATTCTTTTGGAGTATCTTTTTCTGCTGTACCTAGTTATAAATTAGAACATGGTATAGATGAAGTGTTTATGCCATTTTTAGTACAAGGGTTTTATTAGTTTGAAAAGAGAGAATCTTGCCGCTAAGGAACTACTAGGTCTTTACGTCATCATTATTGTCGCTTCAAGGAATTTGGAGACGTGCGTTTTATTAACTCGAAAAAATTTAGCAAGCTATAATGTTGAAATAACTGTAGATATTGATATGTATAAGTAAAAATAAGCCTTGGAGAGTAATCCAAGGCTTATTTTACGGGCTTGTTACATAAAAGAATCATGTGGAAATAATGTGGAAAATAACTTATAATATAGTTACATGCTGAAAAATGTAATTATAAATCACAATAAAATTTTATATGTACAATAGTTAGATAGAGGGGTACAGGTTGATGCAATTATGAATAAGCCAGAACATCGAGGGATAAAAAATAGCAAGATTAAAGATTATCGCATTACATGGAGATATTGTACTTCAATTAAAACAAGTGATCATATAAAAAACTTGTTACCAGAGTTTTTCAAAGAGAAAATCTGCATTATGGCTTTAGATTCCGATATGAATTTTTTTAAATATGAAAATGATAATTTTATTATTAAACATTTTCAACTAATTTGCGACCATGGATATCCTAGCGGCACTATAAAGTTTGATGAAGAACTTAACTTTGATGGTCAAGAAGAGCATTATCTTTACGAAGTTGCAGGAATGCTTATTCATAGAAATTTGATGTTTGATGATTTAGACGTTACAAAGACTATGTATATGATGCTTAAACCAATTTATATAGTATATAGTGGAAAATATTTAGGACTGTATCCAATGATAAAATTAAGAAATAAAATGATTATGATTGAGTACAGGATATTCCCAGGAGATAATGAAATAGATATTGATACGTTTGTAGATGAGTATGCTGACATTTTACATAAGAAAATAGAAAAAATAGAAATGGATACCAATTTATTTAAAGCATTATTTCCGAATGAAAGAATATGTTTTGAAAAAGAGATTGAACATGATGGCTGTAAGCAAAAGATATGTACGGTTCCTGATGGTATATATGAGTATTTAAAAGATGTGTCACTAAGTATTTTTTATTTGATAACAAATAATGAGGAAATAAATTGGATTGGAAGAACTACATATTCAGTTTCAGCGGATATATCAGAGAAGCAAATAACAAAGTTATTGTTTTCTGTAGTTGGAGATATAAAACGTATACCTCAAGGTGTCTTGAAAAATTATAGAGAATTTAATGACTATAAACATTATGTTACAGCTGGTACTACATTGACGGTAGGAGATATTTTAAGTACTTATATGTTTGCAGACACTTTAGATGAAGAAATATTATTTTATATGGCAAAGATTGGACATCTGCGAAGTGAAGTGGAGCGATGCGATATTGAAAATGATAATGAATTAATAAATTTATATGAGAGCGTATTACAGCTGAAACATAAATACTTAAGTAAATATAATCATCTTGCTTGCGTCCGAGACATTATGAGTGATTTATGGATAGAATTAAAGTCGGATGAAATTATTGAACAAATAAAGGCGATTATTGAATTGAACCTTAAAAAGGTTGAAATGAAGAAGAATAGAAAAATGAATAATATACAATTATATTACTCGATTGTTGCTGTACTTTTATCAAGTGCACCATTATATGAATTTATCATCATACCGATATATTGCCAAGTATATGGTGTTCAATATTCTGATATTGGAAACTATTGTAGAATTGGTTTATTTATTGCAACATTTGCTTTATTCTTTTTAATATTAATAATAACAAAGTTTTTATTTATAAAGATAAAAAATTAATAGCTACTATGAATATTGATTGACGATATAACCTGAAAATAAGGAGGTTGCTGATAATGTTTGATAATACATATGAAGACTATATCATGGTTAAAAATATATCCTTTGTTATTAGCAGTGAAGAAAGAAATACCATTGCATCTAAATTGAATGAGAATAATATAGGTATAGAGTTTATTGAAACGAGAGGAATTGAAAACTCAATTTTTGATGCATTTAGCATTTATATTAATGCACATCTTACAGAATTGATTATATCTGGTTTATTAGCTCCTGCTGCATATGATGCAATTAAAAAGACAATTTATTTTATTGTTAAGGGAATTGGTAGGTTTGCATTTAGAAGTAAGAAGGATGGACCAGAGGTATGCGTAAAATTTAAAAATGAAAGAGCTGAAATCATTGCACCTATACCGGAGTATTTAAATGATATACAGTTTGCAAATTATATGGATATGCTAAGTAAGTCTATTAAGGAATTAGGTAAGAGTCAAGTTTATAATATAAAGGAATTTGATTATTATATAATTGAATTTGATAATGCGAAAAATAAAACTGTTATTAAGACAATTACAGAATATGGTATGGAGCGTGCTAGGCGACAAAGGGAAACAGCAAATGCAGAAGGCTTGAAAGATGAATGAACATTCTGTAAGCTTTTAATTTAGAAAGTATAAAACATATTTGGTAAGGGAGACGTATAGAAAAATCTGTTCTTAACTAAGTAATTACATTTTATATAGGCTTTGAAGTTATAAATTTTGTTGGAAGGAATAATTAACAATTAGAGGATGAGTTAATGGACATTATAAAATTATTGGATGAAAAGAAAAAAGAAATATTGTTAGGTATGGATACAACTGATCCAGTAACATCGGCATATAAACTAGGTGCTTATAATCTTTGTGATGAGCTTTTAAGTTCCATTAATCCTAAAGAAAATAAAACAGAATTATTAAAAGAGATAAATGGGAAAAAAGCTAGGTGGGCTATAAGAGAATTTGATTCATCTGGTTATAACATTATAAGTGGAGATGAAAAAATTATAAGTAAATGCATTAAGTTTATTGATGATTGTTTTCAGGATGACCATTATATGGCAGCAATTCATTCAGCACAAGAGTTATTTCCTGAATTGAAATGGGAATATGCACTAGATTGTGAGAGCTATAAGGAGTTAAAAATCGAATATGTTTATGTGAGAGATACGGGATGCTTTCCTATTGATAAAGATGATTTGTAAGGATGGTTTGAAAGAGGACTGCTGTATGAAACTATATAAATTTTTATTGATATCTGATGATGTTGTAAATTTATCAATGGATTTAATACAAGATGGTGGTAAAAATAACTACCATAAAAATAGCATATTTGCATTAAAAGAAGAATTTGGATATGATGATATACGGTTTATAAAATTTCGTTATCCCAATGGCGCTTCTTATGATTGGGCTTATACTATAATTGATACGGAAGATGTAAGTAAAATAAGCAATTATAAATGGGGAACGACTCGAGATAAAATAGGTAATAATCATCAATCGAAGCATAAACCCTATGTTAATCCGAACAGGATTGCTGATGAAGAAAAAGCAGAGCTTCTATCTAATGCATTGGAAGCTCGAGGGTTGCAGACTGATGTAGAAGCATTTAAGCAGTATAGATATATTAAAATAGGTGGATGGCTCAATAATCCAAATGATTCAATTGGATTTTTACATAAATACTTAATTAGTGTATGTAGTGGTGATATCAGAGTACACCATAAGGGGCATACTTTTGACAATAGAAAAGCCTATTTAAAGAAAGTGAATATTAGTCAGCACCGATTTATCCACAACTGCTGGGAGCCGATTATACCCAATGATAAGAAAGCAGAGATTAGGAGCAGTATGGAACCAAATGAGATTTTCCACAGAGCTGAAAAAATAGTATTTGGGGATGGATTTAGCAGAGAATTAGAATGTTGCTGTTGCAATTATGATTGTAAACAATGCAATGGTGTTTTGCTGATTGATACAGTTGAGGTATTTCTTGAATTTAATAAAAAGATAACAAGTAAAGAATATAAGAGACTAGAAAGAGATGCAGTATACCAGTTGATGTTAAACTTAAAGGGATAGAATAAGGCTAAAGCATATATAACATACGGAGGAAAAGATATGCGGATATTATTTTTGACTGGGGATGCAGGAAAAAATGACTGTTTTATGCAGGACGAGAATAAAAATATTGAATATTATATAAACAAATTTACTGCTAATGAAAAGGTACAGAAACCTGAATTAGCTGCTATTTTAGTGGTGTATAAAATATTTGATAAAGCTACCGGACGCAGCGAATTAAAAATAGGTGTTAGTAAAATGGATAAAGAAGAAGAGCATTTTTTAGGGAACTTATATACTAAGATATCCGAGATAGATAAGAATCTAATTGACCTGATTGACTATGCCGTTGGATTATCCAGAAAAAATGTTGTTCAAATTAAAAAGCTTATCTTGGATAATATAAGAAATTTGCCTGTAGATGATGCTGAAGAGGATGATAGGCAGGATTTTTTAAAGGAACTGGTAACATTTATCCATGAAAATTCGATACAGAAAGAGCGAATAAGGAATAAAAATCTATACTGTATTGAAAAGGATACTTTTGATGAGCAGTTCGACAAACGTTCTAATATACTGGAAATAAAACAATATTTAACCAGAAAAGATATTGATATCCTTTATACAAATAAAAACCGTTTGGATTACCGAAAGGCAGACAATAAATATTACATAGCGGTACAGTCGGATAATGAGACGATTCGTCAAACAGAAATTGAACTGGGCTATACAGAAACAAGCGAAGAAAAGTAAGATGGAGAGTATTTATGGCAAAGCAATTGTCAGTCATGCCGTATTATGGTGGCAAGGACAAATTAAATCCACTCATTATAGATATGCTTGACTATAAGAACACGGATATCTATATTGAACCTTTTGCTGGTGGTGCAAGGACATTATTAAACAAACCTGCTCATAAGATTGAAATTATAAATGACTTGTCTGTGGGAATAACAACCCTATACACTGTATTAACGAGTGAATCCGATACAATGAATTTGATGGAACTGTTATATCAGACAGAATACTCAAAAGAGTCTTTTCAAAAGGCATTGCAATACCGCAATAATTATGAGACCGATTATCGTGCGGAAATGCAAAGAAGGGAGCGTGAGTTCATTCGGGAGATGGAGGAGAAGTATCATGTCCGTTTGCTGGATGATTATATAAAAGAATTTAAGGACAATGAAAGGCAGGAACAGGATAAAAAGGTCAATACCATTGGTAAGGCTGTAGAAAAGGTATGGTCTGACATACATTTAGATGATGAGGATATTAAACGAAGGCAGGAACTGCTTTCACAGTCTATTCCAGTGGACTATATTTATTCTGTTATGAAAGAGATTGAGCGGAAAGAAACGATCCAAAGAAAATGGAATGCGAAGCAAGGAATAAAAGAGGAAAAGAAGAAAAAAGTAAGTACCAGCCTATATCAGCATGGTTGGGTCGATGAAAAATCGGATATTGAATTAGCTGCCGCAACTTTTATTGCACATTTATTTTCAAGAGATGGCATAGGAAAGTACTTTTCGGCACATAAATTTAAGGATAATAGAGGTTATTATAAAAGAATTGACCGATTGTTTGAATGCCATGAGCGGTTAAAGGGTGTTATTGTGACTAGGTTTGATGCAAACCTTTTCTTTGAGCATGGTGGACAGGGTAAATTAAATAAAATAAGTGTGTGGAACAATGAGAAGGCTATGGTTTATTGTGACCCTACATATTTACCGCAGATGGATGCAGACGGAAGCAGTATGAATCCAGGTAGTCTATATAACAACTTTTGGACAGAACAAGAGCATAATAATTTTATTGACTTATTAAAGAATGTAAAATGCAAAGTAATGGTAAGTAATTATGAGAGTAAAGTGTATAACCGTCTGTCTGAAGAGTATGGATGGAAGCGTCTGGAGTTTGATACGATAACAACTGTTGGTGGAAACAATTCTTTACGTAAAGAAATTCTTTGGTACAACTATTAATTGCTGTGGACAGGACAGACAGGTAGTGATAGTATAGATACATAAGGCAATAAAAAACGGTTAATTCTCAAATTCTCATAATTCTCAAACAAGTACATACAAAACAATTATATGCCATCAGAGTGTAGTAGACAGCTATGCTTTGATGGCTTTTTTAGTTGGTGTAATCTGTTAAGGCAATGAAGAAGGAATAGGCTATAAAACAATGTGTTATGACTTCATTTGATGCGTGAACGGTAAATATAATAAGTAAGGTACAGAATATAGCTTATCGGAAAGGCTGATAGAAATTGTATATTCCGAGGAACTAGAACCATCTGCACGATGATTTAGAGCCACTGACATGATTGAATAGAGCCACATTCACGGAAGGTGAGCCATTCATATATATTTACCCTATAATGAGATTGGCACACACATCTGTGTGACTATCATTACAGGAGGTCGATAATTATGGTTAATTATCGAGAAATTTTGAGACTTAGCAGTCTCAAGTACACGCAGCGTCAAATCGCTGCAAGCGTGCATAGTTCACGCAACACAGTCAGCGATGTCATTAAGCTTGCATCAGAAGCAGGTCTTAGCTGGCCTTTAGACGATT
>JBGUEQ010000075.1:0-15525 GCA_041821265.1 Lachnotalea sp.
AATATCTGTTTCACTCATAGACGTTAGCATCTGAACCCAAGGAAGTCGTCACCCTTAAATTAACTAAATGACATTGCGGAGTGAACAGTAACGAAACTATAAAGGATAAAGCCAGTACATATAATATGTGATTGGCTTCCTACTGTATTTCATGTTATAATATAATTTAGTGAGAAATACAGAGGGTGAGAAATGAAGAATTCAAATGAGCTTGTAAATAGAATAAACGAAAAATATAGTAGTTTAAGTAAAGGACAAAAAGTACTAGCAACTTATATAATAGATAATTATGATAAAGCTGTTTTTTTAACTGCTACTAAATTAGGTAAAGCAGTAGGTGTTAGTGAGTCTACTGTTGTTCGTTTTGCAATGAGTTTGGGATATAAAGGTTATCCAGAGTTTCAGAAATCAATGGAAGAATTAGTTAGTAGAAGAATAGATAAAATAGAAAAAATGAATGTGACTTATGGACATAATAGTCAGTCTCAAATCCTAGAGAATGTTTTGAAATCTGATGTAGAGAAAATCAATTATACGTTAGAACATGCTGATTCAATCGCATTTGAACTAGCAGTGGATACTCTTATTAAAGCAAAAAAAATATATATAATTGGTATTAGAAGCTGTACTCCATTAGCAAGTTTTCTAGCATTTTATTTAAATATGATGCTTGATAATATTCAGCAGATACAAACAAATAGTTCAACAGAAATATTTGAACAGTTGATGCATATAAATAAAGAAGATGTTATAGTAGGCATAAGTTTCCCGAGATATTCAATGAGAACATTAAAAGCACTAGAGTTTGCCAATAACCGAAATGCAAAGGTTATAACATTAACTGATAATATTCATGCTCCAATTAATTTATATTCATCATGTAATTTGGTAGCAAGAAGCGACATGGTTTCTATTGTAGATTCACTCGTAGCACCATTAAGTATTATTAATGCATTAGTGGTAGCGATTTGTATGAAATGTAAGAATAAAGTGATTCAAAATCTTGAGGAACTAGAAATGATATGGAATGAATATCAAATTGACAATAATGATGAAATGAATTATTTGAATAGCCATTTAATGGATAATTTTGGATTAGGAGATAAGAATGAGTAAGGTTTTAATTGTTGGTGGCGGAGCTGCTGGTATGTTTGCGGCCATTATAGCTGCTAAAAATGGTAATGAAGTTAGTATATATGAAAGAAATGAAAAATTAGGAAAAAAGCTTTTTATTACGGGTAAAGGAAGGTGTAATATTACAAATGCTTGTGATATGGATACCTTATTTGACAATGTGGTTTCAAATCGAAAATTTTTATATAGCGCTTATTATGGATATAATAATTATGATGTAATTGATTATTTCGAAGCAATAGGTGTACAAACTAAGATTGAAAGAGGAAACAGAGTATTTCCGACCTCAGATCATTCATCAGATGTAATAAGTGGTTTGACCAGAGAATTGAGAAATCTTAACGTAGAAGTTAATTTAAATACAAAAGTTAAAAATATTATTATTGAAGAGGGACAAGCAAAAGGGTTAGAATTAGAAAATAAGAAGAAAATATATGGTGATAATATAATTGTTGCAACAGGCGGGATGTCATATCAAACTACAGGTTCAACTGGTGATGGATATAACTTTGCTAAAACTGCGGGTCATAAAATCACAAGGTTATCACCTTCTCTAGTACCTTTTAAGACGCAGGAAGCCTTTGTAAAGGACTTGCAAGGACTTTCACTCAAGAATATACGTGCAACTATATATGATGGCTCTAAATCGCTATATAGCGATTTTGGAGAAATGTTATTTACACACTTTGGAGTTAGTGGACCATTAATCTTAAGCGCAAGTAGTTTTGCGGCAGATAAGATAAAAGATAGAAATTTAAAATTAACAATTGATTTAAAACCAGCGTTATCAGATGAGCAGTTAGATAATAGAATGGTTAGAGAATTTGAGACGTATAAGAATAAACATTTTAAAAATGCAATTGTTAGTCTTTTTCCTTCGAAATTAATTCCTGTTATGTTAGATCTAAGCAAAATTAATCCAGAAAAAAAAGTAAATGAAATTACAAAAGAAGAACGTTTAAACTTTGTACATATTATAAAAAATATGGAACTTACGTTAACGGGACTTTGTGATTACAATCAAGCAATTATAACAAAAGGTGGCATTGCTGTAAAGGACATAAATCCTTCAACAATGGAGTCCAAGTTGGTTAAAAGCATGTTTTTTATTGGTGAGGTTTTAGATTTAGATGCTCTGACAGGTGGGTTTAATTTGCAGATAGCTTGGTCGACGGCCTACGCTGCGGGATCAAATATATGGTAAAAATTATTATCGGTTTGGTTCTGAATCAGACGTTGTAACTATAAAGATACTAAATAGTTTCTAATGTGAAATATATAATATAGTAGAAAGAGGAGTGACTATTCATTACCCAGAGTGCGCGAGGTGTTTTGCGTAGCAAAATCCTGGGTTTTATAGTGCCAATACGCAATGTTATTTCATTTTGTGTGCATCGCGTAGCGGTATCTATGAAGGTACTGAATAGTTACAAAGAGGATATAAAATGAGTTACAGTATAGCAATAGATGGACCAGCAGGCGCGGGTAAGAGCACAATAGCAAAATCAATAGCAAAAAAATTAGGCTATATTTATGTGGATACCGGTGCAATGTATAGAGCAATGGCATTGTACGTCATTAGAAAAAACATTAAACCAGAAGAGTCAGATTTGATTAGTTTGGCTTGTAAAGATGCAAATATAACAATAGAGTATGAAAATGGTGAGCAAATTGTTGTATTAAATGGTGAGAATGTTAATCCCTATATTAGAGCAGAAGAAGTGGGGAATATGGCATCGGAAAGCTCGGCTAATCCGGAGGTTCGTCTGAAATTGGTTGAACTTCAAAGACAATTGGCTAACAAAGCTAATGTTGTTATGGACGGACGAGATATTGGGACAAATGTATTGCCAAAAGCAAATATCAAAGTGTTTTTAACGGCGAGTTCCGCAGTAAGAGCCAAAAGAAGATTTGATGAGTTAAGCAATAAGGGATTACCTTGTAATATAGAGGAAATTGAAAGAGATATTATTGAACGAGATAAAAGAGATAGTACAAGAGAAATTGCGCCCCTAAAACAGGCGGAAGATGCTATCTTGTTAGATTCTTCTGACATGACAGTGGTAGAAGTGATTGAGGCAATTATTAACTTGATTTAATAGATAGATTCAAATTGTTGCAGATGGAGGTAATATGAAAGTATTATTAGCAAAAACAGCCGGTTTTTGTTTTGGCGTAAAAAGAGCGGTTGATAAAGTTTATGAACAAGCAGGAAAAGAAAATATTTATACGTATGGTCCGATTATTCATAATGAAGAAGTAGTAAAAGATTTAGAAAATCGGGGTGTGAAAGTTATAAATTCAGAAGAAGAATTAAATTATGTGAAATTAGGTACTGTAATTATACGCTCTCATGGAGCAACCAAAAAAATTTATGATACTTTGGATCAAATTGGGGTACACTATGTAGATGCTACATGCCCTTTTGTAAAGAAAATTCATAAGATAGTGAAAGTACACAGCAATCAAGGCTACGAAATCGTTATAATTGGTAATGATAAACATCCAGAGGTAGAGGGAATAAAAGGGTGGTGTACATCCCGAGTTACTGTAATTGAAACTGTTGCAGAAGCCAATAATTATTCTAATATGAATGATCAAAAAGTATGTATTGTGTCCCAAACGACATTTAACTACAATAAATTTAAAGATTTAGTTGAAATTATTTCAAAAAAGGGTTATGATATAATTGTTTTAAATACGATTTGCAGTGCGACGGAAGAAAGACAAACTGAAGCCAGGAAAATTGCAAGTCAAGTTGAGGCTATGATTGTTGTTGGTGGCAAGAATAGTTCCAATACACAAAAGTTATTTGAAATATGTAAAGATGAATGTGAAAATACTTACTATATACAGACACTAGATGACTTAGATACGCAGTCCTTGCAGTTCTTTGATAGCGTAGGTATTACCGCAGGGGCTTCAACCCCAAATAATATTATTGAGGAGGTTCATTCAAATGTCAGAAATGAGTTTTGAAGAAATGCTTGAAGAATCATTGAAAACAATACGAACAGGGGAGGTAGTTGAAGGCACTGTTATTGATGTCAAAGAAGATGAGATCATCTTAAATATAGGTTATAAATCAGATGGAATTATCACTAGAAACGAATATACCAATACCCCTAACGTAGATTTGACTACAGTTGTTTCTGTAGGTGACCCTATGGAAGTAAAAGTATTAAAGGTTAATGATGGTGAAGGACAAGTATTGTTGACGTATAAGAGACTTGCAGCAGAAAAAGGAAGCAAGAGATTAGAAGAAGCATTTAATAATAAAGAAGTGCTTAAAGCTAAAGTTGATAAAGTATTAGACGGCGGTTTAAGTATTGTTGTTGATGAAGCTAGAATTTTTGTTCCAGCAAGTTTGGTATCAGATAGCTATGAGAAAAATTTAGCTAAATATGCAGGTGAAGAAATTGAATTTGTTATTAGTGAGTTCAATCCAAAGAGAAGAAGAATTATTGGAGACCGTAAGCAATTATTAGTTGCTAAGAAAGCGGAATTACAGAAGGAATTATTTGCAAGAATTAAAGTTGGTGATGTTGTTGAAGGAACTGTTAAGAATGTAACAGACTTTGGTGCATTTATTGATTTAGGTGGAGCAGATGGTTTACTTCATATTTCAGAGATGTCATGGGGAAGAGTTGAAAACCCTAAGAAAGTATTTAAAGTAGGAGACACTGTTAAAGTTCTTATTAAAGAAATTAGTGGTGAAAAGATTGCTCTTAGCCTTAAATTCGCAGATACGAACCCATGGATTAAAGCTGCAGAAAAATATGCAGTAGGTACAGTAGTAACAGGTAAAGCTGCAAGAATGACAGATTTTGGTGCATTTATTGAACTAGAAGCTGGAGTAGATGCATTACTTCATGTATCTCAGATTTCAAAAGAGCATGTTGAAAAACCATCAGATGTTCTTAAAACAGGCCAGGAAGTTACAGCTAAAGTTGTTGATTTTAATGCAGAAGATAAAAAAATCAGTTTAAGCGTAAAAGCATTGGAAGAAGATGCAGAAGAAACAACAGAAGAATAATTGTAACTATTCAGTTCCCATAAACTCGAGGTGTTTTGCTAAGTATAATCCCGAGTTCTGTAGCGCTAAAATGCAATTTTTATGCATTTTGTGTGCATCGCGTAGCGATAACTATGAAGGTACTAAATAGTTACGAATAATTTTATATTTTATATGTAGTATTATAAAGATGGGGAAAACTTGCTTTGCAAGCTTTCCTTATCTTATCTATAAAATAATAAGGAGTTGTCTAGATGGAAGGTTATGAAAAATTTAAAGACGACGTCTTCAAACTTACAAAAATTGATTTGGATGCATACAAAGAACGTCAGATGAAAAGAAGAATTGATACATTAATTGGTAAAAATAATATCAAAGAATATGATGAATATATAAAGGTTATTAAGGCTGATTCAAAAATGTTTGATGAGTTTGTAAATTATTTAACAATTAATGTTTCGGAATTTTACAGAAACCCAGAACAATGGGCATTGCTAGATAAAGAAGTATTTCCGAAGTTGATTGAGACATATGGAAAGAGTCTTAAAATATGGAGTGCAGCATGTTCAACGGGAGATGAGCCTTATTCACTAGTAATGGCTTTATCTAAGTTTATACCACTTAACCAGATTAAAATAATTGCTACAGATATTGACAAACAAGTTTTATCTAAGGCAGAAGTTGGCTTATATAATGCCAAAAGCATTGTAGGCGTTCCAAAGGAATTTCAAGATAAATACTTTACTAAAATCGGACAATCTTATCAAATTAATGATGAGATTAAAAGTAGAGTAGAGTTTAAACAACACAATCTTTTGAAAGATCCATATCCTTCGGGATGTAACTTGATTGTTTGCAGAAATGTATTGATTTATTTTACAGAAGAAGCAAAAGACGATATCTATAAGAAATTTAATGGTGCATTATCAAAAGAAGGTATTCTTTTTATTGGTAGCACAGAGCAAATAATGCAATACAAAGAATTAGGTTTTGGAAGATACAAATCATTTTTTTATGTTAGAGAATAGTAATGTTTTTGTAAATAGAATTTAGAAAAAACCATCTTGTTAAATGTGTGATATACATTTAACAAGATGGTTTTTTGTTTAGTTTTATATTTTACATACGTGCAATATTGTCAAATTATATAATTTCGAATGAGTCCTCATGTACTTACCCTTATTGGTTTCATTAATTTTATTATCTTAGCAAAACATTTAAAATGTGTAGTATGTATTTCTTTATTAAAACTTTATCATTAATTACTTCATCTGTTATTTCAAAATATGTAGTTTTATCATTATAATTTTTTCGAAAGCAAGGACTTACGATTACTTGTTCTTGAGGTAGAAAATGTCCGGATTTTTTAATATAGCAGTTCGATGCCTTTGCTTTATTTCTGAAATTTTTGTTCACATAAGAAGAAACACTTTTATGGATCGCAATATCTTCATAAGGAAGGTAGTAATAATCATTATAATTGCTGTAAAAAAACTTCAATTCTTCGGAACATATCTTGATTTTTAGTTTACCAATATTTCCATGACCAGAAAAATAATAATCTTTGCATCCATAGGAAATATGTTTTGGAAGAGATATTCTTAATTTTAAATCTATATAAAATTCGAATTGTTGCTGTTGATATAGGTCAATATAAGGTTTGACATCAAAATTGGAAACTGTAAAAAGGCCACTAAAAAGCGCATGATAAGAAAGAATGGAAAGCAATGAGAACAGTCCGCAAATATCATCTTTATTATGTGTCAATAGCAACCTTTTGGATTCTTCACAAGGATTTTTCGTATAATCGTTGTATACACTAATTAACTCCCCACCATTAAATTTGTCTTCACGCTCTATACCAAGAAAAATTTCTACTGTTTTTTGCTTTAGATTTTCTAGCTTAAAAAAGTTTTTATAGGGGGAAAGCAATTTGTACAAATCAATACTTTCTATATTTTCAAAAAAACTTTGCATATTATATTGGAGTGCTTTTTGCTTTAAGTAAGGAATATCAAAACCATTACCATTATAATGTAAAACTGCTTTATAATTTTTAAGAAAATTAAAAAATGATTGTAGAACATCTTTTTCGTCGAGAGTTGAGTCGGCAAACCATTGAATCAATTTGAAATCTGAATTTTGAAAGTAAACGCATCCAATTAAGTAACAAAAAGTGTTCTTAGGTGAGAAACCTGTAGTTTCTATATCAAATATTAACACATCAGAAAGGGACAGTTGGTCTTTGCATAATAGTGTGTTCAAAATAAAATTAAATCCGGATAAATCATCACAATTACCCTGTAAGTCATAAGTTCGTATGTACATACTAGTTTCCTCAAATAAATTAGTTATGAAAAGGTTACAACCTAATATTAACTAGAAAAGAGAAATAATGCAAGTCTATTTTTTAACAATCAAATGTAAGCGTTTACATTTTTTTGAGTTATTGAATTCGATAAAAATTTAACATAAAATACAGATTGTATAAAAGAAAGAAATGAGTAAAAAAAATGAAAAAGGTATAGTAATTCTCAGTGAAATCTAGTATATTAGTAGTTAAAGTGATTTGATAAGCAAAGAAGATTGTTAGGTTTAAATTTGGAATATCAGATTTGTAAAAAAATTGAAATTACTTAAAATTATTATTGAAAGGTTGGATAAGATGGGAGCGTTTACATTCAAGGGTGGAATACATCCTTATGATGGGAAAGAATTATCGAAAGATAAATCAATTAAAACAGTATTACCAAAAGGCGATTTAGTATATCCATTATCACAACATATAGGTGCACCAGCTACACCAATAGTTGCCAAAGGAGATGCAGTTTTAAAAGGGCAAAAAATTGGAGAGGCTTCGGGATTTGTATCTGCGAACATACATGCGTCAGTTTCAGGAACGGTCAAATCAATAGAACCAAGATTAACAGTAACAGGAGCAATGATTAATTCTATCATTGTAGAAAACGATGGCAAATATGAGGAAGTTGAATATCCAAAAGTTAAACCTTTGGAAGAATTATCAAAAGAAGAAATAAGAAATATGATTAAAGAAGCAGGGGTTGTTGGTATGGGTGGTGCAGGTTTTCCTACTCAGGTTAAACTTGCACCTAAAGATGACAATGCGATTGATTTTGTAATTGTTAATTGTGCAGAGTGTGAACCATATTTAACATCTGACTATCGAAGAATGTTAGAAGAACCAGAGAAATTAGTTGGTGGATTAAAAGCAATATTAAGGTTATTTGATAATGCAAAAGGAATTCTTGCGGTTGAAGATAATAAGCCAGATTGTATTGAAATATTAAATAATTTGATTCAAAATGAAGAGAAAATAAAAGTGGTTCCTTTGAAAACAAAATATCCGCAAGGTGCAGAGCGTCAATTGATTTATGCTTCAACTGGACGAGCTATTAATTCCTCTATGTTGCCAGCGGATGCAGGTTGTGTAGTGAATAATGTAGATACAGTTGCTGCAATATATATGGCGATTTTTGAGGGAAAACCACTTATGCATAGAATTGTAACTGTTACAGGTGATGCAATTAATGATCCACGTAACTTTTTGGTTTGTACTGGAACAAATTATCGTGAGCTGATTGATGAAGCAGGTGGATTTAAAGAAGAGCCTTCTAAAATCATTTCAGGAGGACCTATGATGGGATTTGGTATCTATAATTTAGATATACCTACTACGAAGACCTCCTCTGCATTATTATGTCTGACGGGTGATGATGTGGCTAAATTCGAACCAACAGCATGCATTAATTGTGGTAAATGCGTTGAAGTATGTCCAGGTAGAATTATTCCTTCAAGATTAGCTGATATTGCCGAGAGACATGATGAAGCGAGCTTTGTGAAATTAGATGGTATGGAATGTTGTGCATGTGGATGTTGTAGTTTTATATGCCCAGCAAAGCGAAGGCTAACACAGTCTATTAAATCAATGAGAGCAATAGTATTAGCTAATCGTAAAAAGAAATAGGAGGGAAACAAAGTGAGTGATTTAAGAAGTGTGTCGTCATCGCCACATATAAGAGCTAAATTTACAAGCAATAATATCATGTTAATGGTATTACTTGCATTATTACCAGCAAGTGCGTTTGGTGTATATAATTTTGGATTGAATGCGTTATTAATCATTATTACAAGTGTGATTACTTGTGTTGTTACAGAATATGTTTATGAGTATTTTATGAAGAGACCAATTACAATAGGAGATTATAGTGCTGCTGTCACAGGTGTATTATTAGCACTTAACCTACCTTCCTCTGTACCATTATGGATGCCAGTAATTGGTGGTGTTTTCGCAATTCTTGTAGTAAAACAGTTATTCGGTGGTTTGGGACAAAACTTTATGAATCCAGCATTAGGAGCAAGATGTTTTCTTCTTATTTCTTTTGCAGGAAGAATGACTAATTTTACATATGACACAGTGACAGGTGCAACACCGCTTGCCGTGCTTAAGAGCGGTGAAACTGTCAATACGTGGAGTATGTTTCTTGGAACATGTTCTGGAACCATTGGAGAGACATCTGTTATTGCAATTATGATAGGAGCAATCTTCTTATTAGCAATTGGTGTGATAAAGTTAACGATACCAGCATCTTATATTTTATCATTTGTAGTATTTATTACTATCTTTGGTGGAAAAGGTCTAGATATTAATTATATAGTTGCTCATTTATGTGGTGGTGGACTTATGCTAGGTGCATGGTTTATGGCTACAGATTATGCAACATCACCGATTACTCAAAAGGGTAAAATTGTATTTGGTATTTCACTAGGTTTTCTTACTGGATTGTTTAGATTATTCGGAGGTTCTGCAGAAGGAGTTTCTTATTCTATAATAATTGTCAATCTTTTAGTACCACTTATTGAAAGAGTGACCCTTCCTACAGCATTTGGAAAGGAGAAGAGAAAAGCATGAATAAGAATATAATAAAAGATGCAGCAATGCTTACACTGATTACGTTGATTGCGGGACTTTTTCTTGGATTTGTATATCAAATAACAAAAGAACCAATTATAAAACAACAAGCGTTGGATAAACAGAATGCATGTAAAGCGGTTTTTGAAGATGCAAGTCAATTTGTTAAGGATGATACTCTTGATATTAGTAACGCACCAGAGGTTTTAGTCGCAGCTGGCTATTCGGAAGAATCAATTGACGAAGTATTAGTGGCACAAGATAGTAGTGGTAATGCACTAGGATACGTTATGACAGTTACTACGAGTGAAGGATATGGCGGCGACATTATTTTTTCTCTTGGTATCAAAGCAGACGGAACCGTGAATGGATATGAAATATTAACAATTAATGAGACAGCAGGTCTTGGTATGAAAGCAAAAGAAGCTGCATTTAAAGGTCAGTTTTCAAATAAACTCGTAGATAGTTTTAAATACACAAAAACTGGAGCAACAGCCGATAATGAAATTGATGCGATTACTGGTGCGACAATAACCACGAATGCAGTTACGAATGGAGTAAATGCTGGAATTGCCTATTTTAACAGTATAAAAGAGGGAGGTACCATAAATGAATAAAGCAATTGAGAGACTTTATAATGGTCTCGTAAAAGAAAATCCTACTTTTGTATTAATGCTTGGTATGTGTCCAACGCTTGCAGTTACAACATCAGCAGAGGGCGCACTTGGCATGGGACTTGCAACAACAGTTGTACTTATTATGTCAAACATGATGATTTCTATGCTTAGAAACATTATTCCAGATAGAGTAAGAATGCCAGCCTATATTGTAATTGTAGCAACTTTTGTAACAATAGTTCAGTTCTTATTACAAGGTTATCTTCCTAGTCTATATACACAACTTGGTATTTATATTCCTTTAATTGTGGTTAACTGTATTATTTTAGGTAGAGCAGAGAGCTATGCATCTAAGAATCCAGTTGTTCCATCTATTTTTGATGGAATTGGAATGGGGCTTGGATTTACTGTTGGTCTTACGGCAATTGGTGCAGTACGAGAATTAATTGGTGCTGGAGCGATATTCTCACATCAGGTTATGCCATCATCGTATGAACCAATCACTATATTTATTTTAGCACCTGGAGCGTTCTTTGTAGTAGCAATGCTAACAGCTATTCAGAATAAGGTGAAATTAAGCGCATCAAATAAGAATAAGTCAGATGGAAATACAGAATGTTCAGATGCTGGTTGTGCAAGTTGTGGCAATAGTAGCTGTGGCGGAAAGGTATTTTCGGTAAACGATAAATAGGAGGTGGACATAAATGAAAGAGTTAATAATTATTGCAATAGGTGCAGCACTTGTAAATAACGTTGTATTAAGTCAATTCTTGGGACTATGTCCATTTATTGGAGTATCAAAAAGAGTTGAGACAGCAGCAGGAATGGGCGGAGCAGTTGTATTTGTTTTGACAATTTCCTCTATTTTTACAAGTCTTATTTACAAATTTGTTTTAGTTACAACGGGATTAAAGTATATGCAAACCATTGTATTTATTCTAGTGATCGCAGCATTGGTTCAGTTTGTTGAAATGTTTTTGAAGAAATCAAGTCCAAGCCTTTATAAGTCATTAGGCGTGTATTTGCCACTTATTACAACAAACTGTGCTGTTTTAGGTGTAGCACTGACAAACGTTTCGAAATCATATGGCATTGTAGATAGTATTGTGAATGGTTTTGCAACGGCAATCGGATTTACAATTGCGATTGTAATTATGGCTGGAATTAGAGAGAAAATAGAATACAATGATATTTCACCAGCCTTTAAGGGTTCACCTATCGTATTACTAACAGCAGGTCTAATGGCAATTGCGTTCTTTGGATTTGCCGGATTGTTATAGGAGGGGAATAGAAATGAGTATAACAGGCATTATAATAGCAGCATTAATCGTTGGCGGTACAGGATTAATCATAGGATTATTTCTTGGAGTTGCTGGTGAAAAGTTAAAGGTCGAAGTAGATGAAAAAGAGTTACAAGTAAGAGCTGAATTGCCAGGAAGTAATTGTGGTGGATGTGGCTATGCTGGATGTGATGCATTAGCGAAAGCAATATCGATAGGTGAAGCAGAAGTTGGAGCTTGCCCAGTGGGCGGAAGTCCAGTAGCAGATAAGATTGGTGAAATAATGGGTAAGACAGCAGGAAGCGCTACAAAAATGACGGCATTTGTTAAATGTGGAGGCACCTGTGACAAGACAACTCAAAATTATGATTACCATGGAGTGGAAGATTGTAAAATGCTTGAGTTCGTACCAACAGGAGGTCCTAAAACTTGTAACTATGGTTGCATGGGATATGGCACTTGTGTGAAGGTCTGTCCATTTGATGCCATTCATATCATTGATGGAATTGCTAAGGTAGATAAAGAAAAGTGTAAGGCATGTGGAAAATGTATTGTGGAATGTCCAAAACATATTATAGAACTTGTACCATATGAAGCCAAACATTTAGTGAACTGTAGTTCTAAAGATAAAGGTAAAGATGTGATGAAGGGCTGTTCAGTTGGATGTATTGGATGTAAGATGTGTGAAAAGGTATGTGAAGTTAACGCAATTACAGTTACCGATAATATCGCACACATTGATTACGAAAAATGCACGAATTGTGGAAAATGCGTAGAAAAGTGCCCTAAAAAAATAATATTATGATACCAAGGTCCCAAGGTCATGTTTTTATGCATGCATGAAAAAACATGACCTTGGGACGCCTATATCATATTATAGGCTATACAAACTTCGAGTAAAGAGTTTATGACTATTTGAGTACACATGAAAAGCTGCATAGGTAGAGGCAAATATGAATACTGAATTGATGGAACGATTAAAGCCAGTAACAGAAGAAGAACAAAGGATTCTGATTGGTAATAAGCAGATAAATAAAGAAATTTATACAACCAGCAGTGAATTTACCATAGATAGTAATAAAATGCTTGAAAAAGGTAGATTGATTGATATTCGGACACATACACGCTTTATAGATTTCCCTGCACATAAACATAATTATATTGAGATTATGTTTATGTGTTCTGGAAAGACAACACATATTATTAATGAGAGTACAAAGGTTGTTTTGGAAAAAGGAAATTTACTTTTTTTAAATCAGTTTTCTTCTCATGAAATTCTTCCGGCTGGAGTGGAAGATATAGGAATTAATTTTATTATTCTTCCAGAGTTCTTTGATGAGGTATTGGCAATGTTAAATAAAGACAATGCTTTGAGTGATTTCTTAGTTAACACATTAAGACAAAATACAAAACAGGCAAGTTACTTACATTATAAAGTTGCAGATATTATTCCAATACAAAACCTCGTTGAGAATTTAGTATGGGATTTACTCAATAAACAACA
Organism: Lachnotalea sp.; assembly: GCA_041821265.1. GTDB lineage: Bacteria > Bacillota > Clostridia > Lachnospirales > Lachnospiraceae > Lachnotalea. The sequence goes on from JBGUEQ010000075.1 coordinate 13,481, forward strand.
TAATCATAGACAAATTGATCAAACGACAATGGGATTATTGTTTATGCAGTTGATGAATCAAGTAGAACGAATTGAACATGATGAGCAAAACCAGTCGAATAATACAGTAGTAATTAAAGCATTAAAGTATATTGAAGAAAATTATAAATCGGCAAATCTTACCGCATTAGCTAAGGAACTGAATCATTCTATGTCTAGTTTAAGTAAAATTATCAAGAATGGTACAGGTAGTACATTCAAAGTACTTTTACAGAACAAAAGATTGAATCAGGCAACACATTTATTAGTAGCTACCAAGTTACCAATTACAGATATTATTTATAGGGTAGGATATGATAATACTAGTTATTTTCATAGAATATTTAAAGATAAGTATCAAATGAGTCCCAAGCAGTACAGAAATATGGAAAATAAGGACGTAAATAAATAAAAATCAAGTCCTTGTTAAAAAAACCAACTTTGGATATAATGAATATACAAAGTTGGTTTTTTGTATTTATTATATACAAAATATGTTGCAAATCAAACGAAACATGCTGAAATAGGGTTAGTAATACCTGGTTTCTAAAATAAGAAAGGTGGAAAAAGAGAATGTACGATATTAAAAAAGGATATGAAGTAGCAAAAGATTTTTATGCACAATATGGTATTGATGTTGATAAAGCAATTGAAATCGCTAATTCAACACCAATTTCAATGCATTGCTGGCAAGGCGATGATGTTGCTGGATGTGAGAAAAAGGAGGATGCATCTTTAACAGGAGGTATTCAGGTAACAGGGAATTATCCTGGTAAGGCTAGAAATGCAGAGGAATTACGTGCAGATATTGAGACGGCAATGAAATATATTCCAGGTGAATTAAAATTGAATCTACATGCTAATTATCAGGAAGCAGATGAATTTGTAGACCGTAACGCAATTGAACCAAAGCATTTTGAAAAATGGGCTGATTGGGCAGTTGAAAAGGGAATTGGCCTTGACTTTAATCCAACTTACTTTTCACATCCGAAAAGTGAAAAGGCAACATTATCTTCAGCAGACGAAGAAATTCGTGAATTTTGGATTGAACATGGCGTGAGATGTCGTCAAATAGGTGAGTATTTATACAAAAAGACTGGTAAACCTTGTGTTATTAATCATTGGACTCCAGATGGAGATAAAGAAGTTCCTATAGATACATTAGGACCAAGACAGAGATTAAAAGACAGTTATGACCAGATTTTTGAAGCAACCAAGGATGTGGAAGGTGTAGTTGATGGTATTGAATCTAAAGTCTTTGGTATTGGTGCTGAAAGCTTTACGGCAGGTTCACATGAATTTTGTATGGGATATGTAATGAAAGCAAATGAAGATCATATTATTATGACGTTAGATACTGGACATTATCATCCTACAGAAGTTGTTTCTGCTAAATTGGCATCTATATTCACATTTTCAGATCAGGTTTTACTTCATGTATCACGTCCAATTCGTTGGGATTCAGATCATGTAGTAAGTTTTGATGATGAAACGAGAGCTATCATGGACGAATTGGTTCGTATGGATAAATTAAATGATACTTATATCGCTACCGATTTCTTTGATGCTTCAATCAATCGAATTGTTGCATGGGTAACAGGACTTAGAAATACGAGAAAAGCTATGTTGGCTGCATTACTACAACCTGTTGCCAAGATGAAAGAAATTGAAAGCAATGGAGATTTGAGTGGACGTTTAGCTTATAAAGAAGAATTTAAGGCAGCACCGTTTGCATTAGTATGGGATTATTATTGCCAACAACAAGATGCTGGTGCAGGTCTTGAGTGGTTAAGCGATGTGCAAAAATATGAAGAAGATGTTCTTTCAAAGAGAGTTTAAATTTATATTTTTGTAATAAACATAATAGTTAAGAAAATGGAGTGTACAGCGCGTTGAGTGTTGCATGCTCTTTTTTTATTTAATGGAAAAGTGCTACGACCTTCCCTATTAAATACAATCAACAACATTTAAGTAATGAATAATGACAATATAGAAGTTACTGTTCACACAGTAGCTTAACACTAGCT
>JBGUEQ010000076.1:0-15403 GCA_041821265.1 Lachnotalea sp.
CTTTTTTGGTTAATCAGCAGACACTAATTAATCCATCTTCTTTCATATCTTGTACTGGAATTACCATAAAAATGCATCCAATTCCTACAATCAAATACCTTACTACTTTATACATCAAAATCTGGTAATCTTCAAACTCTTTAATTAATTCATCATATTTTTCTACTTGTTCCATTTAGTTATCCTTCCTACCTATTTTCACCAAAAGAAATTAGTTTTCCAAGTTCCATAATACCCACATAATCCATTTGTTTCTCTATTTCTTCCTGAATATGCGTTGCCAAAATAATTGATGCTTTTTCTTCTGCAATCACTTCTCTTATAATTCTAAAAAACTCTCTTCTAAATATTGGATCCATTCCCCCTGTCACTCACTCTATTTATTATCCTCATATAATGTTTTTGCCATATCCAAGAAATCACGTTTGGAGATTTGTGCTCGTTTACAATCTGTAATAATTTCTTGAAGACGTTTTTCTAGCATCATAATTTGTTTTTCCTTTAAATAGTCTGTATTATATTCACACACCTAAAAACCTTTCCCTGCAACAGAACGAATCAGTCTCTCATTTTCTAATTCTTCATAAGCACGCCTAGTTGTAATTACACTAACTTCAAGTTCACTTGCAAGGGAACGAATAGAAGGCAAAGCTTGACCTGCTGACAATTCTCTAGATACAATGATATTTTTTAACTGATTGACTATTTGCTCATAAATTGCAAGTGTTCCTTGAGGCTTTATTACAATTTTCATAGCCTCTTATCCTCCTTTGATATAATCAGATAACTGAATTCATAATTAGTCGCAACTTCTAAAATAGGTTTAAAATATTTAGTTATCAACTTCACAAATATATAAAACTGTATTAGTATCAAAACTGTCATTATTGCTATTCTTAATATTGTTATCGAATCCTCATTTGTTATCTTAAAAACCAGTAAAATTATATTGACGATTATGATATCGAGAATGTATCCGAATCGTTTCAGTAAGACTTTGTTTTGATGTCCTGTTGATAAGAAGGAACAGCAACAATATTTTATGACAGCATTTTGGCTAAGAGTTATTATACCAGTTGTATTATTTATTGTAATAAACGCAATATTTCTTTTCTTATACCAACTACCATTGGAACAATCGAACCCAAATAAATAACGGCTTTTCTATTTTCTATATTCGAATTTACAAACGTAAAATAAAGTTAATATATATATATATTAACCAGTTACCATCTTTAAGAGTGTTCTTCAATCCTGATTTGAAGTTCATTTTGTAATCACCTACAATCAGCTTTAACATTAATTTCCTCCCCCTTAACGATATAATACATTAGTTCTTCAATCGTAGGAATCTCCACCGTTATTTCTTTGTCATAACTAGCTAATCTACTATGTTTTACTAGAGCTTTTGAAGCGTATTTCCCTTTTTCTTTATAAATTACTCTTTCTGATTTGATAAGATTAAGTTTGTAATCTTCTCCCATCACCATTCGATAAGATTGCTCTATCATTTCTCTATCCATGCTAAAAACATTATATAGTCAGCAATTCTATCAAGTTCTCCCGTTAAATGAGTCGCTAAAAGCACACTATGTTCTCCATCTGACACAAAATGTGTAATAATTTCAAGAAATTCCACTCTAAATTCCGGATCAAAACTTGCTGTGGGTTCATCAAAAATAAGAAGTTTAGGATTATGAGATAAGGCAAATGCAAATTGAAACTTTAATTTTTCTCCTCGAGAATATTTTCTTAATTTCTTGTTCGGTAAAAGGCTGAATTTTCTGCAATAATCTAGGAATACCGATTCATCATAGCTGGAATAGTATTTTCCAAACATGTCAGCATTATCTTTTAGCGTTAATTGCATTTCAAACAGTTCTTCTGCAAGTACATATCCAATATCATTTTTACTCTTACCTTCATTTTCTTTTATATTACTGCCATTTATTTCTATTCTTCCAGTCTCCGTTGTATATAAGCCCATGATCAAATGAAATAAACTTGTTTTCCCTGACCCATTTTGACCAACCAATCCCATAATATATCCTATGGGTAAATGTAGGGATATCTCTTGCATAGAAAAATCACCTATCATTTTACTTTCATTATCTACAAATAGCATTAACATCTTCCCTTCTGATTATATACAGTATATAATCAGTAATGACAACATAAACTATTATTATTTTTAAAAAAGATACCTCGGTTATATTGAGAACATACTCCAAGTTTCCAAATATACATAGATATCTTTTTATTAACGATACAACTTTATTTATTTATTTATTTATTTATTTATTTTGCTTAATATTTATATTACAATTGCTCTTCATTTCTTTCTTCAATAATTTCTAAATATTTTTTATAACTTGTGTCTTGTGAATTATGAATATCTGCATCGTTCATTGTTTTCTTAACAGCCTCTACCGATTTCTTGATTGGTTGAATCGTTCCAGCTCCGGCTACACAACCTCCTGGGCATGCCATTCCTTCTAATAAATAACCATTATATTTACCTGTCTTCGCCACCATAAGCATTTTTCTACAATTATGAAGTCCTTCCGCACTTATCACTTTTACTTCTCTATTCGGATCAATTTTTTTAATCTGGTTCACGACTGCATTGGCAACTCCACCTGAAATGGCAAAACCTCTACCATCCGAACTAGAACTTTGCAGCGAACTATTTTGTGAATCTGTAATTGCTTCAAAGTCTACATTTTCAGCTTCAAACATTTGCATTACTTCTTCAAATGTTAATACGAAATCCACATCACTACGCACAGTTCGTCTACTTGCTTCTAATTTCTTTGCCGCACATGGTCCTATAAATACAACCTTTGCATTTGGATGTTCATTCTTAATCAACCTTGCTGTTAATACCATTGGAGTTAAAGCCATAGAAATATAAGGCGCAAAATCAGGGAATAGCTTTTTAGCCATTACTGACCAAGCTGGGCAACAAGAAGTTGCCATAAATGGCTGCTTTTCTGGCACTTCTTCAAGGAAATCTCTTGCTTCCGAAATTGTACATAAATCTGCTCCAATTGCAACTTCAACGACATCTTCAAATCCTAATTCCTTAAATGCTGCCTGTAGTTTTTCTTGAGGCAATTTATCTCCAAATTGACCTGCAAATGCTGGTGCTAATGCGGCATATACCGGCGCATCACTCTTCAACGCTAAAATTGTCTGAAATATCTGACTTTTATCTGAAATTGCTGCAAACGGGCAGCTCACCAAACACATTCCGCAAGAAACACATTTGTCTTGGTCTATATCTGCTCTTCCATGTTCATCGTTTTTAATCGCATTCATACCACAAGCCACGGCGCAAGGTCTCTCTTGTTTAATAATCGCATTATATGGACATACATCTACACACTTTCCACATTTAACACACTTTTCCTCATCAATTACGGACTTGCCCTTTACCATAGAAATTGCTCCGGTAGGACATACCTCTTTACAAGGATGTTCAAAACAACCTTGGCAGCCATTGGTAACAAACACTCTTTTTTCGGGGCATGAATGGCATGCAAACTTAATAATATTAATGAGTGGTGGCTCGTAATATTTTTCAGCTACTACGCTTTCACTTAGCCCTTGCGATAATTCTGCATGCTCCGACACAGATCGAAGACTCATTCCCATCGCTAGGCGTAAACGCTCTCCTACAATTGCTCGTTCAAGAAATATACTTTCTCGAAATGAAGCCATTTCACCTGGAATAATTTTATAAGGCAATTGCTCTACTCTTGTAAAATCTCCACCTTCATATGCCATTTTCGCAACTTCTTTAAATATTTTTCGTCTGATTTCTGTTTTAGATGAGTACAATCCTCGCATTTGTTATCCTCCATGTAATAAATTTATCTATTTTTAGTTTTTATAGTTATTTCATTGATCATATAATTATTTTTGTCATTATTTGATTTATTTGTTTTTAATATTGTCTTGTTCTTGTTCTTGTTCTTTGTTCTTGTTCTTTGTTCTTGTTCTTTGTATACATTATACTTTATTATGAGTTTTGTCAATTATAATACATGATTTTATGTGCAATGATCCTATAATTTCGAATTTTATATATTTAATTGTTGCTTAGCCTCATTTTTGTACCAAGTCGTTACTAAGATGCTATGTGGTCGAATAGTAACGACTTTTCTTTTTATAAAAGTGGTAATTTTTCCTTTCTGCTAGTTGACACCTTAGTCTTAATGAGTATAATATATTTAGTATATAGTTTAGAAATAGTAAACTTCAAGTATAGTTTTACATAACAACCAAATTGTTACTACTTTACTATACTAATAAAAAATATGTTACAGAAGGGAATGGTATAAATGAATATTGGAAGTAAGCTGAAAGAACTTAGAGTATTAAAAAATCTTACTCAGGAAGAATTAGCCGATCGCGCTGAGCTTTCTAAAGGTTTCATTTCGCAAATCGAGCGCGATTTAACATCACCTTCTATTGCAACGTTGGTAGATATACTTCAATGTCTTGGAACTGATTTAAAAGATTTTTTTAATGATACAGTTGAAGAACAAATTATTTTTAAACAAATGGATTATTTTGAAAAAATTGATTCAGATTTAAACAATAAAATTGAATGGATTATCCCGAATGCGCAGAAAAATATCATGGAACCCATTCGACTAACGCTTGAACCTGGTGGTTCTACTTATCCCGATAATCCACACGAAGGAGAAGAATTTGGATATATTCTTCAAGGAAATATTTCTATATATATAGGAGCTAAAGTTTATAAGGCGAAGAAAGGGGAATCTTTTTACTTCACCCCGAATGCGAAACATTATATAATAGCTAATTCAAAAACAGGCGCTACTCTAATATGGGTGAGCACTCCACCAAACTTTTAAACTACAGGAGAGATGAAAATTGAACACTAATTTAATTGATTTAGTAAATGTATCAAAGTCATATGACAACAATATTATTTTGGATGAACTTAATTTATCTGTAAAAGAAAATGAATTTGTAACGCTTTTAGGTCCAAGTGGATGCGGTAAAACTACTACGCTTCGTATATTAGGTGGTTTTGAAAATCCCGATAAAGGGCAGGTAATATTTGGTGGTAAAGACATTACGAAGCTCCCCCCTAACAAAAGAACTTTAAATACAGTATTTCAAAAATATGCTCTTTTCACGCATATGACAATATCTGAAAACATTGCCTTTGGCCTTAAAATAAAAGGAAAATCAAAAGCCTACATAGATGATAAAATAAAATACGCCTTAAAACTTGTTAATCTCGATGGTTTTGGAAATCGTACTCCTAATTCTCTTAGTGGTGGTCAACAACAACGTATCGCAATTGCCCGCGCAATTGTAAATGAACCCAAAGTACTTCTGCTTGATGAACCCCTAGGTGCCCTTGATCTAAAGCTTAGACAGGATATGCAATATGAATTAATACGTTTAAAGAACGAACTCGGAATTACATTTATTTATGTAACTCATGATCAAGAGGAAGCCTTAACAATGTCGGATACTATTGTAGTAATGAATCAAGGATACATTCAGCAAATTGGAACTCCTGAAGATATTTATAACGAACCACAAAATGCTTTTGTTGCAGATTTTATTGGTGAAAGCAATATTCTTCCAGCTATCATGCTTAAAGATAAGTTAGTTCAAATATTAGGTACTAAATTTGAATGTGTAGACGTTGGCTTCGGTAACAACACTCCAGTTGACGTGGTCATACGGCCAGAAGATATTGACCTTATCAACCCTGAGGACGGTACCATTAATGGTATTGTAACTCACCTGATTTTCAAAGGTGTTCATTACGAAATGGAAGTCATGGCTGGTGGTCATGAATGGCTAGTACATAGTACTGATTTATTTTCAGTTGGAACTAAAGTTGGTATCCATGTAAATCCATTTGATATTCAGATTATGCATAAGCCTGAATCGGAAGATGAAGAGGCGGTGATTTCAAATGAATAAGAAATTGCTTACAGGTCCTTATTTATTTTGGGCCGTATCCTTTATTATTATCCCTCTTGGAATGATATTGTTCTATGGATTCACTGATAAATCAGGAAATTTTACTTTACAAAACATAATGGATATAGCAACTATTGTTAATATGAAAGCACTTTATTTGTCTTTATTGTTATCCATAGTAAGTACCTTAATATGCCTTGTACTTGCTTATCCATTAGCGATGATATTGAATCATTTAGATGTGAATCAAAATAGCTTTGTTGTTTTAATATTTATTTTACCAATGTGGATGAACTTTTTACTTCGTACGCTTGCATGGCAGACATTACTCGAAAAAACTGGTGTGATTAATAGTGTTTTAGCATTTTTCAACTTACCTTCGCTAAATATTATTAATACCCCTTATGCTATCGTCCTCGGTATGGTGTACAATTTCCTACCATTTATGGTTCTTCCTATTTATAATGTATTGATTAAAATTGATAAAAATGTAATTGATGCAGCACATGATTTAGGTGCAAGTAATACGCAGACATTTCTCAAAATAATAATGCCATTGAGTTGGCCTGGTGTCATTAGCGGAATCACTATGGTTTTTGTTCCATCTCTTACTACATTTGTTATTTCTGATTTATTAGGTGGTAGTAAGATACTTCTTATTGGTAATGTAATTGAGCAGAAATTCACGCAAGCAAGTAATTGGAATGCAGGTTCTGGTCTATCTCTTGTCCTAATGGTCTTTATACTTGTAAGTATGGCTATTTTATCAAAATATGACAAAGGGGAAGGAGGACTACTATAATGAAAAATACATTTAGTAAATTGTATCTTGCTTTCATTTTAATATTATTATATGCGCCCATTGCAACCTTGGTAGTTTTATCCTTTAATGCTTCCAAAACACGTGCTAAATGGGGTGGTTTTACTTTTAAATGGTATTCCTCTCTTTTTCAAGATGAAGCAATTATGAATGCACTTTATACTACCTTAACCATAGCGTTTTTATCTGCATTGGTTGCGACCGTAATCGGAACGGCGGCTTCCATTGGCATTAGTACGATGAAAAAATATACAAAAACAATTATGATGAGCATTACTAATATCCCTATGCTCAATGCAGATATTGTTACAGGTATTTCGTTAATGTTATTATTTATTGCATTTGGGGCTCGTTTTGGATTTTCAACCATTCTTTTGGCACATATAACCTTTAATATTCCTTACGTTATATTAAGTGTTATGCCCAAACTAAATCAAACAGATAAGAGTACTTATGAGGCTGCTCTTGATCTTGGTGCTTCGCCGCTCTATGCGTTTTTCAAGGTAATATTCCCAGATATACTTCCAGGGATTTTAGCTGGATTTCTACTATCTTTTACGATGTCATTAGATGACTTTATCATCACACATTTTACAAAAGGTGCAGGTATCGATACTCTTTCCACTAAAATTTATTCAGAAGTTAGAAAAGGAATAAAACCAGAAATGTATTCACTCTCTACTCTTCTTTTTGTATCTGTGTTAGTATTATTATTTATTGTTAACCATGCACCAAAACAAAAGAAAGAACAATAACAAGGAGGATTTTATGAAAAAATCTATTATATTATTTGCTATTATAAGTGTTGCTTTTGCTTCACTTTCGGGTTGTGGAAGTAAGGATTCAGCTTTTGAAAATGGCAAAGTGGTTGTCTATAACTGGGGTGAATACATCGATCCCGACGTTATAACTGAATTTGAAGAAGAAACTGGTATTGAAGTTGTATACGATGAATTTGAAACAAATGAAAGTATGTATCCTAAAGTTGAATCTGGCGCAGTTTCTTACGATGTTGTTTGCCCTTCTGATTATATGATTGAACGAATGATTCAAGAAGATTTGTTAGCAGAACTGGATTATGATAACATTCCAAATATTTCAAATATAGATGAGACTTATTTAGACCAGTCAAAACAATTTGATCCAGAAAACAAATATTCGGTACCTTATTGCTGGGGCACTGTTGGAATCCTTTATAACAAAACCATGGTAGATGAGCCAATTGATAGTTGGTCGGTTCTTTGGGATGAAAAATACAAAGATAACATTTTGATGCAAGACAGTGTTCGCGATGCATTTGCTGTTGCATTAAAATCATTAGGATATTCATTAAATTCAACAAATGAAACAGAATTAAATGAAGCAAAAGACCTATTGATTAAGCAAAAACCTTTGGTTCAGGCATATGTTATAGATCAGGTTCGAGATAAAATGATAGGTAATGAAGCTGCTATTGGTGTTATTTATTCTGGTGAAGCAAACTTTACAAAGCGTGAAAACCCAGACCTAGAATATGTAATTCCAAAGGAAGGTACCAATGTTTGGATTGATTCTTGGGTAATTCCAAAGAATGCTGAAAATAAAGAAAACGCTGAAGCCTTCATCAATTTCTTATGTCGTGCCGATATTGCCCTTAAGAATTTTGATTACATTACTTATGCTACCCCTAATAAGGCTGCTAGAGATTTAATCGAAGATGATGACATAAAAAATAGCACCACCATTTTCCCTGATGCAAGTGCTTTAGCAAACTGTGAAACTTTTAAATATCTTGGTTCTGATTATGACGAAATTTATACGAATCTTTGGAATGAAGTAAAATCAAATTAATTTATAATTGATAAAAAGGATGTAATACACTCATTTAATTCTTGATTGTGTATTACATCCTTTTTAATCATCTTAAATAACCTGTTTCTTTATCGTTTAATTTACTATTATTTACTGTCAGACGCTATTGATAGGGACTTTTTGCTAAATTTCTCTTACCCTATTGTATTCGTCAATTTACCAATTCCCTCTATTTCACAAGTAACAACATCTCCTGATTTCAAAAAGCGTGGAGGTGTAAAACCCATTCCAACCCCTTCTGGTGTTCCCATTGAAATAATAGTTCCAGCCTTTAATGTCATGCCTTGTGACAATTCGTTGATTACATGTGCGATTCCAAAAATCAATAACTCTGTATTACTATCCTGTCTTAACTCTCCATTTACATAACTTTTAATATCCAAATGTGGCGGAATTGCAAATTCATCCGGTGTAACAATAATCGGTCCCATTGGTGTAAATCCATCAAGACTTTTCCCAAAATACCACTGTTTGTGTGCAGTTTGTAAATCTCTTGCACTGATATCGTTCATAATTGTATACCCAAAAACATAATCAAATGCTTCTGCTTCTGGTACATTTTTTGCATCTTTTCCAATAATAATTGCAAGTTCTGCTTCGTAGTCAAGACTATCCACTAATCCTTCATAACTAGGAATACTTCCTCCATCTGCAACTGCTTCATTGACACGTTTTGAAAAATATACTGCAAATGGTCGTTCTCCTCCAAATGCTTCTTCTTTATATCTTGCCGACTCTACTGCATGAGCCAAATAGTTTATTCCAAGACATATCACATCTTGATTTGGGTGTACAATAGGTGCAACATGAACTATTTTATCGTAGAACATAAATTGATCAAATTCTTTATCAACTTTACTCTTTAATAGTTCCATTTCTGCATTCGAAATATTTTTTATCAAATCATTCATTGACGAATAATGAATATCAAACTGACTGATTGGAAAAATCTTCTCCCCCTTCTTGTTTATTATTCCAATTATTTCATTTCCATTCTCTTTCAGTTTATAAGTAATTAATTTCATTTATTCCTCCATCGTTGTCTACATTACTGCTATTTGTTCTTATTATAGTATACCATTTTAATCACAAACTCTCTAGAAATCTTTAAAATTTTATTTTTATTTAATGTTTTAAATTACTTGTAATGCACGCAAACTTTCACTTCTATTATGTTTAGTCAAAGCGGATACTCATAATCCGCTTTGCTCATTAATCGTAATCTCTTAGCAACTACGTTACTATGAGGTAGGAGCTTGAACTCCTACTGAAACAAGTATGCCTCCCCCACTTACGCTTTGCTAAGAAGTGGGGGACATTCTCAAGATGTTATAAAAAATATCCCACAATTTATCATCATGGGATATTTTTTATTTATTGAATTGAGAAAACTGTGTTAACATCAGTTCCTTCTGCATATTCAAAAGTTATTTGATCGCCTTCATTAAACTTAATAATGTTAATATAATCTACAACTGGTACGTCAAATATTTCGTTGGAACTATCTAACATAATATAGTAATGGGAATTTCCCTCCACTACACCTTGCGCTATCTTAGTTATGCTTCCAGTAATAGTAAGCGTACTCGCTGCTACACTTGATATTCCATTTGAACTAAGTAGAGAAATATACTGTTTCTCACACTCTGAAACACTATCTCCTATTGCCACAATTTGATATCTTTTAATATTAACCAACGCATATTTTTTCACAAGACCCGAATCATCTTTTAATGCAATGAAATAGGTTGGTTCGTTTCCAATATTGAGCAGCAATGGAAAAGTGGCTTGATACCCCAAATTCTGTACCTGCCCTTCGGCTGAAGACATTGCAGAAATTTCTTTTGCCCCTTCAACACTATAATATCTTGTTTCTTGTGTTCTTTGATTCATTAGAACAAATCCAATAATTGACTGATCACCACTTACTGATGTAATACCTGTATATACCCATACATCATCATCCATAGCGATATAATTATATCCTTCAGTCGTTTGTGAACAATCTTTTTGACTTAACAGCGTATTAAAATAACCATGCTTAAGCGATCCATAATAGTCATACTGTGAAACTAGTAATTCTGCTGAGAACACTCTATCTACCCAACTTGGGACTTCAGAAATATCATAGTCTGTTGTTTCCCCTGTAATTGCGTTACATAAAACTGCCCCACCAATTGTCTCTCCACCGAACAATCCAATGGTATACTTCTTAACTGGACATATCCAATAAGGCACTCCTTCATCATCGATTTCGAAATTAAAACTGTCGAAAATATAGGTTGGATAACTAAATCTTAAATGTCTATAAATATATCGATTAAAGTATTCACTTTCTGAATACTTTATTCCTTGATCCAACTTAACTAATTCCACATTTTGATCCGTCATGTTAATTTTTAAATATGCTGGAATTCCATCACTTTGATTGGCAATCCACTTAATAGGGCTCGCATAAATCAGTGGTGTCACACGCGTTGGAACACTTTGATAATTGATTTGCGTATATGCACTTCCTACTTCAAACTGCGATACCATATCTACCATACTACCCATTTTTCGATTGCCCAAAAGTTCCGCTGAATCCTTATCCAATAAAGGAATTTGATTAAAAGATACTTCCTGAATGTCTTGTGAAAACTCTCTATCCTCTACCGTTAATATTTTTTGGTATTTCTTGGAATTTACAATTGGTGAAGATAATATACTTCCTATAATAAATATAACCAACGTAACTCCTACACAAAACCCACCTAGTTTAATTAACTTGGAATGCTTTGCCTCTTCAACCGTTTTCACTCTTGTTGCTGCTAATATTGCAAAAAACAAAAATATTCCAATCATTAAGAATGCCCAAAATCCGCTTGAATGAATATTAAATGCTGGGATTGTAACATAATAATAAATAAAGCCAATCAATATGATTGCTAATAGTGTTAATATACTTTTTAATGCTTTTTTCATACTCTTCTCCTTATAATGTTTCATTGCTATATTTCATTTCCGTGATACCCTCAACTCATAATTTAAATATGTTCCTTTTATTCCATTATTATTCGCATTTCCTATTTATGTTAACAATCTACTAATTGTAAATTCTAATTTGCATTATTCAAATAATTTTAATTTGAAATTATTTTTTTCCAACTATTATTACATGATTGCTGGAACCTAAAATAGAACTCTCACGGCAAATACTATAGTGATAATTACACCATGTCTCAAATTGTTCCTCATTCCACTCATCAACCACTTGGCTTAATATTGGTGCTAACCCATCTTGTGCAAAGTGATCTAAGATGCCAATATGAAATTCCTCATACAGTTGCTCCATTTCTTCCTTACTTGAATAATACGTATCAGTCCAAAAGCATTTTTCATCATCGTGGTTTAATACACCCGTTTGTATCAGTTGCTTTGCCAATTGACTGTCTAAATAGTTTGCATCACTCATTGCCACATACTGAAAAACATAAAATCTTGGAATGTATGCAGTTATTAATAGTCCACCCTTTTTTAGCACTCGAATTGATTCAGACATACATTTTTTACGTTGAACCTCTTTCTTTAAATGATAAAAAGGTCCCATATTAAGAACCACATCAAATGATTCATCTTCAAACACTCTCATATCTGTCGCATCTAGCACAGCTGTAACCATCTGATAATTCTTTTCTTTTAATTTCTCATTGATTACTTTAATATGTCTTGGTGTTATATCTGTTGCCGTCAAATCATGTCCTTTATCCGCCAGTTCAAATACATATTCTCCCGTTCCAGCAGCACAATCTAATATTTTTAATTTCTGTATAAAGAGTTCATCAAAAACTCGTGTGGTTGTAATAAATTCAATTTTTCTTGCATTATTGGTTGTTAATCTTTCCTCTTCTTTATAATTTTCATAACTCTCAACTACAGGATTCATACTAGTAGTCTCCAATCTATTATATATTCCCTAATAAAATATGAATAATTCTTTTTAATCACTAAATTTAAAAAAGCATACATAACCCCACGTTACTTTTTTCAATTTTATTGGTTTGGCTTAGTAGCTGCCATATCAAAAAGTCCCCACCTCTTATCCTTATACAAAAAAGAATTCTCAAGATACTTCTCGTCAATAAAACCAACTGCTTTATAGCAGCTATGTGCCACAGGATTATTATCGTAAACAGATAATGTCACTCGCTTCATCTTCAGTATTTCATAAATATAGGTTAAAGCACTTGATAACATCTCTTTACCATATCCATGTCCTCTCATTTTTGAGTTAACTACTATGAATCCTAAATGAATACTATTATTCTCATAATCTGCTCTACGCATAACGAAATGTCCTACCGGTATTCCTTCTTCATTTAACGCTACCATGATCCAACCTTTTTCATCAATTTCTAATTCATGGTAATATTGTGTTAATTGTTCTATTGTTAATGGAAATTGGAACTTACCAGCACACCATTTTACAAATCCTTCTTCTTCTTCAAACCACTCAAGAATATATTTTGCATCACTTAATTTAAAGGGTCTCAATCGAATCATATTTACCTCCAAGCCAAATATCTTTATGTATTTGTTATCTATTTAATATAATCTCTTTTAACTATGATAATACACCATAACGCATTACATTGTAAACTTTTTCTCGTTTTTATTTTTTCTAAGCAAATAAACTCGTTTTCATCATATATGACATAGTAACTTTAGAACAGAGTAGATTGCGTAGCAATAAACTTCCTCACCACGTGGTGTGCATTAAAAAAATTAGAAGTTTATTTCCTAAGTTTTAGTTTCACTACATGTCGTTTTATATATTCACCATGGAGTAAATTTCTATTCATCTCCATACGTAAGACAACAAGTCTTACAAAATATCTATATACTCTCCAGCCAATGCCTTATTCATACTTCTTACCGCACAAAACTTTCCACACATAGAGCACGTATCTTCATGCTCAGGTTTTCTATCCTCACGAATCGCTTTGGCTGTTTCTGGGTCAATTGCACAATCCCATTGTGCTTCCCAATCCAATTCTCTTCTTGCATCTGCCATTTTATCATCTATTTCTCTTGCTCCACGAACTCCTTTAGCAATATCTGCTGCATGAGCAGCTATTTTGGAAGCAATGATGCCTTGCTTTACATCTTCGATATTTGGTAACGCCAAATGTTCTGCTGGTGTAACATAACATAGAAATGCCGCTCCTGAAGCCGCTGCTATTGCACCTCCAATTGCAGATGTAATATGATCATATCCTGGTGCAATATCAGTTACAAGCGGTCCTAACACATAAAATGGAGCTCCCATACAAAGAGTCTGTTGGATTTTCATGTTGGCTACAATCTGATCCATCGGCATATGCCCTGGTCCCTCTACAATAACTTGTACGTCCTTTTCCCATGCTCTCTTCGTAAGTTCTCCAAGTCGAACTAATTCTTCTATCTGACATACATCTGATGCGTCTGCGAGGCATCCAGGTCGACAAGCATCTCCAAGTGAGATTGTCACATCATATTCACGGCATATTTCTAAAATTTCGTCAAAATATTCATAAAATGGATTTTCATTTCCAGTCATACACATCCAAGCAAAGATAAGGGAACCTCCTCTTGATACTATGTTCATCTTTCTCTTATGCTTTTTAATCTGATTGATTGTTTTCCTTGTTAATCCGCAATGAAGTGTAACAAAATCCACACCATCTTCTGCATGAAGTCTTACTACATCAATAAAATCCTTGGCCGTTAAGGTCGCTAAATCTCTTTGATAATGAATAACGGAATCATATACTGGTACCGTTCCTATCATTGTTGGACATTCTGAGGTTAGTTTTCTTCTAAATGGAATGGTATTACCATGAGAAGACAAATCCATAATAGCGTGCGCTCCCATTTTAACTGCTTCCATAACTTTTTCCATCTCTATGCTATAATCCTTACAATCGCGAGATATGCCTAGATTAACATTGATTTTTGTTTGAAGCATACTTCCGATACCTTCTGGATCAATGCATTTATGGTTTTTATTGGCACAAATAACAACCTTTCCCTCCGCTACCAAGGGTAATAATTCATCTGTAGTCATTCTTTCTTTGCTCGCTACAACTTTTAGTTCCTCTGTGACAATCCCTTTTCTTGCTGCTTCCATCTGTGTTGTGTAGTTTCTCATTTCGTATCCTCCTATTGACAGCTTTCATTTCTATATAACTCCTATTTCATTCAATTACCAAAAGCAAAAAAGTTTAAATACAAATTTTTCATCAACACAATCGTAAGTAATGTGACTCTTCCACTATACTTGAACAAAAATATCTTTCTTATTAAGCAAAGAACAAAGCACGTACTTGCAGTCACTCTCGTGCCCACGCGTGTTGCGTAGCAACACACTTCCTATTCCCGTAGTGTTTGCATTCTGACACATAGTGCCTTTTATCTATTAGGGAAGTTCGTAGAACTGTTCGATTAAATAAAAAGAGTCCACACCTACGTAAATAGTGTATGAACTCAAAATAATCATATCCTCCCTACGTTGGCATTATCCAAATCAGGTTATATAGGTCGAAGTTCGATTACTTCCTCTCAGCCTGCTTACAAGCTCCCTGTCTTTCTATAATGTAACACAAATATTTACTGTTGTAAACATTCTATCACTTTTATATAACATTTATTGTAACAGTTGTTACTGTTCACACAGTAGCTTAACACTAGCTGTTAAGCTACGTAAGAAAATGATTCGACAAATGATTTCTGCTT
>JBGUEQ010000077.1:0-8636 GCA_041821265.1 Lachnotalea sp.
TTGGAATTTAGGAACGATTTTAGGCTCAAATTCACCTTTCCTATCTCTTGGAATATTAAGTTCAACAGGTCCAAGTTCTGATTTGACTTTCTTTTTAGAATAACCATTTCTACTATTTTCAGTTTCCTTTTCGGAAATTTCATACTTATCATAACCCAAATATGTATCCATTTCCGCTTCTAGTGATTCTTGGAGTACTTCCTTAAATAATTCCTTAAGTGAATTAAGAACATCATCAGTACTAGTAAATTTTTGATCCTGGATATATTCTCTTAAAACTTCTTTTGATAAATTTGACATAAAAAACTCCTCCTTGTATTTACAAATATTTCTATTTGAATCATTGCCAAGAAAGAGTTGTTTTTATTCAGTTTACACAAAATTTATTACAGGCCCTACGGAAGTCACCACCATAGATTATAGATTCTTAGAAGATAACATGCTTTCCAACACTTCTATTGCACTTTCAATATACTTCGGACACTCAGACATAAATAAGCCTTTCTCATCAAGTATCTTGTATTCATCAGGATTAGATAAGTCATATCCTAACAAGTTCTTACAGACAATATCTCCTTGTACTTCTTTAAATCTATCTGTAAATTCCTTAGCTAAACCATAGGATCTGCTCTTTCTGTCATTGTCACCTTTAATAAAATGGCCATCCTTCATACCAAGAACCATTAACGCACCTGATACCGCACCGCAAAGCTCTCCATTCCTAGATCCACCACCAAATCCTGTAGCAATCTTCAGAGCCATTTCTCTGTCGATAGATAATTCATCTGAGAATACACTGAGTACAGCCTGGCTGCAATTAAACCCATCTTTAAACAATGAAATTGCTTCTTCTTTTCTATTCATATCCTATCACCTCACATTTATAATTGATTCATCCGATTCACCAGTGATTCTTACGTCTAACTTGTTTAGTTATGACATTCGCAACTATGAGTTAATTATTTGTCAATATCATTCTATCATATAGAATGATATTGACAAATAATTTTTAGATATAAATGTCAAGTTTAAAATGCACATTTGGGGATGTGTGCAAATAAGGATGTACATTTTTTATTCTTTTAATGGTCTCATATGATCTTTCATTCGATATGATTTTCCAGTAATTGTTACAACATGTGCATAAACTCCATATTTATATCAATAATATTGAAAATATGGTATAGTTATAGTAAAAAAGTTAGTTCGCGGATGAAAATATTATGAACTACATTTATGGTAAAGATAGAAAATATATGGAGATTGGTTGATTAGAAGATTCTATAGAAAATGACAAAGAAGTTAGAATAATTGATGAACTTAAAGATTCCCTAGACATTGAATCTTTAGGTTTTGAAATTAGTAACAAGGCTAAAGGAAGACCATCCTTTGTTGATTACTGTATAAAACTAGGTTTATATGGCAAAGAATTAATGGCTGTAGATGGCACAAAGGTTGAAGCGTCAGCTTCTAAAAGGATGCATTATAGTAGAAATAAACTTGATCATATTATTATTGCAGAAGAAGATGGGAAGATAGTCTCTTTATGTGTATGCGTGATAATACCTAATTTGACACATAATCAGCGACCATACGCATTTATTGAAAATGTAGTAACAGATAAAGACTATAGAAAAAAAGGATTGGCAACAGACTGTTTAAATTATGCAAAAGAAATAGCAATTAAGGTGAATTGCTATAAATTAATGCTATTAACAGGCTCAAAAAAAGAAAGTACGCTAAATTTCTATGAACAAGCAGGATATAATCAAAATGATAAGACTGCTTTTATACAGTGGATATAGTAGAAATTACAATAGATAGGGGAATAGGAGTGTTATGAATTTAAAATATATTTACACTATTAATTAACGTAAAAGGGGGATACAATTATGAGAATTATAGAAACACAGCCCAATACACAAGATGCTATTAGTTTAATGGAGCAATACGACCAATTAATGAAGAAGTTGCTGAGGTTAAAAGAATGTTTGCTAAGGCTAAAGAGATTGGCGTGGGAAGTGAAATTTTGCAACACTTAGAGAATCAAGCACAAAAATTAGGATACTCTGCTCTTTGGCTTGAAACCCGATTGATTAATAAAAGAGCAGTATAATTCTATGAAAAAAGAGGCTATCATCGTATTTCTAATTACGGTAAGTATGTAAATAAACCTGAAGCAATTTGTTTCGAAAAAAATATAATCTAGATTCGCAATTTTCTTAGAGGATGTTATAATTAAAAACTTGTAACGGCTATTCCAAAGTAGATAACTGTGTAGTATTAGACAAATGTAATTTATTGAGGTGAAAATTATGGAAATAGTATTCAGAAAACTAATTAAAGATGATTTGGATATATTTATAGAAATGAGAACTAACCAGTTACAGGAAGAAGGTGCAGAATCGACCTTAGATTTAAAACCACAGTTATATGAGTATTATACAAAGCATTTAGAGGACGGTACTTTTGTTTCATGGTTGGCAGTAGATGATATAAAAATAGTGGGAACGAGCGGAATGTCCTTTGTTGAAAAGCCGCCATATTATAGCAATCCGTATGGTAAAATCGGTCTTTTATCAAGTATGTATACTTTGAAAGAGTATAGGAGAAAAGGAATTGCTAAAGAATTACTGGACAAGGTAGTGAATGAAGCGAAAGATTATGGCTGTGGTGCAGTACAAATTACGGCTTCTGATATGGGAGTTCTTCTATATACAGATTATGGCTTCAAGAAAAACAAGAACTTCATGCAATATACATTCTAGTTTAAATTCTAGTTTTGTAAAAAGTGTACCAGCCATAAATTTAAAATTATAAAAGAGTATCCAGAAAAAGCAATTAATCAAGTATATAAATTAGCAGGTAAATATATAAAATTAGATAGGAGGATGTGGAAATGAATAATAAAATAGGTATGATCGGTTCGGTGTTAACAGCAATCTCCGTAGCTTTGTTTGCCGTCTTTATGCTGATAGTTTTCAATTTCGGTAGCTTTTTTATCTGCATATTTTTGTCTCTCGGTTTTGTTCTTATAATAAGCGCATTTGCACAGGAATGTGAACCAAATAAGAAAGCTGCCGCTAATGCTGCAATGATTTTTGCCGCAGTATACTGTGTCATTATCTTACTGGTATATTTTGCGCAGATCACTTCGGTAAGGTTGGATGGGCTGAACGAGCAGGCAATTCAGATCGTGGATTACTCAAAATCTGGCTTATATTTTAATTATGATTTGCTTGGATATGGGCTTATGGCTTTATCTACCTTTTTTATAGGATTGACCGTAAAAGCAGATAGTAAGGTTGACAAGTGGCTCAAATGGCTGCTGATCATTCACGGTATATTTTTTATCGCCTGCCTGATCATGCCCGTGCTCGGCATTTTTTCAAGCAATACGGAGAGTGGATATTGGGGCGGCGTAATTGCATTGGAGTTTTGGTGCGCATATTTCCTGCCGGTGTGTATACTGTCCTATCTGCATTTCAAGAGAAAACAGTAAATTCCGATAAGTAGAACTGATATAGAATTTGAGGTGGTGTTATTTGAATTATATAATTAGAGAAATGAAAGAAAATGAATACCTTTTGCTTGAAGATTTTTTATATGAAGCAATATTTATTCCAGAAGGAATAGATGCTCCGCCAAAATCTGTAACGAAACAACCAGAATTACAAGTATACTTAACTGATTTTGGAAAGGAAAAGGGAGATATATGTTTTGTAGCGAAAGTGAATGAGAAAATTGTCGGTGCTGTTTGGGTTAGAATTATGAATGACTATGGACATATTGATAATGACACACCTTCGTTTGCAATTTCTCTTTATAAAGAATATAGAAATGCTGGTATTGGTACTGCAATGATGGAGAAGATGCTTGAAACATTAAAACAAAGAGGATATAGACAAACATCATTAGCAGTTCAAAAAGTAAATTATGCTGTACAGATGTATAAAAAAGTTGGATTTGAAATTGTTGATGAAAATGAAGAAGAATATATAATGATTTGTCATTTGCAGAAATAAAATTTCCTGAAGTGGAACGAAAGAAGTTTTGTTGCTAAATAATTATTAATATTGAGGGAGACGACATAAAAATGATAATTGATACTAAATTGGATGATTTCAAGTTAAGATTTGCAGAAATAAATGATGTTTCATTAATTTTAGAATTTATAAAAGAATTGGCTGATTATGAAAAAATGCTGAATGAGGTTGTAGCAACAGAAAAAGTTCTAAAAGAATCTTTATTTGAACGAAAAATGGCTGAGGTTATTATTGGGGAATATAAAAATAAACCGGTAGCTTTTGCACTGTTCTTTCATAATTTTTCTACTTTTTTAGGGAGACCAGGTATTTACTTGGAGGACCTATATGTTAAGCCTGAAATGAGAGGCAAGGGCATGGGAAAAATTATGCTTTCTTTTCTTGCTAAATTGGCTTTGGAGCGAAAGTGTGGAAGGTTAGAATGGTGGTGCGTGGATTGGAATAAGCCATCAATTGATTTTTATAAGCAAATGGGGGCGGTTCCAATGGATGAATGGACAGTATATAGAGTACATAATGAGGCATTGGATAAGTTAGCTATGAAATTTGAGGAGTGAAATAAATACACGATAGTACGAAACAAAGCAGTAATTTTTACAGGTGGGGTTTTGATGATTGAGAACAAGATAATAACAGAAGCAATAGAATATATTCTTTTGCATATAAGCGATAATATTACGCTTGAAAAGGTAGCAGAACATTGCCATATGTCGGTATCATATTTTAGCAAGCTGTTTAGAGAGAGCACTGGGCAAAGTGTATATGCTTTTATTAAAAAGATCAAACTTGAACAAAGCGCTATGAAACTAAAAATGGAAATTGACAGAAGCATTACGGATATAGGGGAAGATTATGGTTATAGTGCATCTAACTATAGCTCTGCATTCAGCCAGTACCATAAGCAGTCACCATCTGAATTTAGGAATAAAGTGCATAAGGATTCAGAAGAATTCAAAAAACTATATGATGCTGTTAATAAGAAAATCCGTATTGAAACTAAACCGGATTATCTGGTTACATATGAACGTACAATTGGGAATTATTCGGAATTAGAAAATGCATGGTGTAGATTTATGGATAAATATAAGAACTGTGTTAATAATGCCATATTTTTTGAAAGAACCTTTAATGATCCGACCATTACAGATAAGGATAAATGTATTTTTGATATATGCATGTCAATAGATAATGCAGATAACTATAAAAATACATGCATTTTAAAGGGAGGCAAATTTGCGGTATATACATTCAAAGGATATTTAGAGCAGATATATCCGATTAATCAGCAGATAGTTGGCGTATGGTTTCCAGAAAGCCATCATGAAATAGATGAGCGTTATGCATATGATCAGTATCATGTGGTAAAGGAAGATGGTTATATGGAATTTGATATATGTATTCCAATTAAATAAAAGTAAGAATTCAGAAGTAATATATATTATGCCTTGCTATAATCACGTTAGAAAATGATTATAGGGAGGCTTTTTTAATGGAGCTTATGAAAATTAAACAACACAGAAGTCGGACCATACTGCAGTTTGCGATTCCGTCTATTGTTGCAATGGTGCTATCTTCAATGATTAGTGTTATTGATGGATACTATACAGGTAATTATATTGGAAAAGAAGGGTTGGCAGCAATAAATTTAGGCCTGCCTATTGTATATCTTTATCTTGCAGTGGGACTTATGATTGCGGTTGGTGGCATTTCCATAGCTGGCAGAATGTTAGGAGCTGGAAAAATAAAGGAAGCAAATCATATATTTCGCCAGACAATAACTCTATGTGTTGTTGTTACTTTAACATTGACTGCTATTTTTTTCTTCACTTTGGAACCGATATCAAAGCTTGTCAAGGCGGATGCAGTTACGCGGGGATATTTTATTGCGTACTACAGAATCCTTATATTTGAACTTCCACTCATGGTCATTATTTCTGCTTTGGGAATGTTCATACGAGGGGAAGGCAGTCCGCTTTTTGTAATGCTTACAAATATTGTGTCTGTAATACTTAATATAATTCTCGATTATGTGATGGTAGGACCACTATCCCTTGGAATAGCTGGAATAGCCTGGGCTTCAGTAATTTCCGTAGTCATCGTTCTTATTATTAACATGGCTTACTTTATTAGGTCAAAGGTGTTTAAATTTGGTTCATTCAAATGGGAGGGGACATCATTAAAAGAGACTTTCTTCAATGGTGCATCAGAATTTATCGGAGAATTATCTATGTGTATTTCAATGGCAGCATACAACTATATAGTATTTAATTATGCAGGTGTTGATGGTCTTGCTGCTTTTACTATTATTGGATATGTATCATATGTGTTCAGTATGATCATTGTTGGTTTTGGACAGGGAATAGTGCCAGTTATCAGCTTTTCATTCGGCGCTGGAGATCACTTGTTATCAAGACAGGTGAGAAACACTACCATGAAGATGCTAACAGTGACAGCAATCATTGTCTTTGGTATTATGACGTTGCTTACAGGATGGTACAGTGGATTGTTCTCGGATAGCTCAGATGTAAAAGACTTGGTAGTGCCTGGCTTAAGATTACAGATGAGTTCCTTTGCCTTTGCAGGAATTAATACAATCGCATCGTTCTACTTTACGGCCGTTGGCAAAGCTATGGAATCTGCCGCTATATCGGCATCAAGAGGTCTGGTAATTCTTTTAATTGCAGTATTTGTTCTGCCTAGGATATTTGGAATAACAGGGGTATGGGTTGTAAGTCTTACAACGGAAACAATTACGTTCATATTTAGTGTCTTATTTATGAGGAAAAATACCATGGAGGAAAAAGCAAGTTATGCAGCATGATCATATAGAGATTATGGGACTTACCCAGAATAATCTAAAAAATATATCTTTATTTGTACCAAAGAACAAAATTGTAGTATTTGCAGGGAGGCCTACTAGGATGTTGGAGGAGTCTAATACAATTACAGCAAAATATTTAAGAAATTCATTATAAAATAAAGCACAGGTTTTGAGCAAACTCTCTGTAACTGGATACAATTAAATTAACAAACGTGTTATTAATTACCTCTAAGTAAATATATATTCATTTTCACTCAATTTGCATTCAATGTAGATTGGGTGATTTTTTTGTACCGATAAATGAATATTATAAGTTGATTTTTAAGGTTCATTCAATGTTCAGATGTAAAAATATATATATGTTAATGTTACTAACCCCATATTAAACTAATGAACAGGATACAACAGGAACTTAGCTTAACTATGCGACAGATGTGTATGAAATAATTAGAACATGATATAATATGAAGATAAATTTAGAGGAATTTTTATTGAGGAGTGTTATTATGAAAATTTTAATTGTGGAAGATGAACCATCCTTAGCTAAAGCAATCAGAAAACTATTTATGCAAAACGGTTATAAGGTAGATGTTGTTCATGATGGGTTAGAAGCAATATACTATATCAACCAAACAGAGTATGATGCAGTAATACTAGATATTATGATTCCAAAAATGAATGGATATGATGTTCTAAAAACAATTAGAAGTAATAATAATTTTGTTCCTGTTCTAATGCTAACTGCAAAATCAGAATTAAGTGATAAATTAAATGGGTTTAATATCGGAGCTGATGATTATCTGACCAAACCATTTGAATCAGAGGAGCTGTTAGTAAGGGTTAAAGCAATCGCAAGACGAAAGGAAATTTATATTGCTGATGTACAGACGTTTTTAGATTTATCTATTGATAAAGATAATTATACTTTTTCTTCTTCTGGAGAAAGCATTAAGGTTAATGCTAAAGAATTTTTGATTATGGAAATGTTGATTCAGAATAAAAATCAGATTATTTCAAAAGAACGATTAATAGAAAGTGTGTGGGGTTATGATTATGATGGAGAATACAACCAAGTAGAGGTATATATCTCTTTTGTAAGGAAAAAACTTAAAGCTATTGGATCAGAAGTGAAAATTAAAGTTCATAGAAACATTGGATATTCCGTAGGTGATTGTAGTGATTAGAAAAACTAGAATGAAATTTGTAGTAATTATTGTATTATCACTTATTAGTTTATTAGCAGTTCTCTTGATAAATCTTAATATGACAATGGAGCAGACAAAAGATAGGAATATTAATGAAACTCTTGATTTATTAGTAAAAAATCAAGAGGAAACCGTACCAATTAAAATAACAAATAGTAACGAATACTTTATTATTAAGGTTAATCGTAACAATGAAATAATTGATGTTATTGCTGGGCAAAAGAAATTAACAAAAGAAGAAATGATAGGGTACAAAGATAAGGTGATGTTACTCAAATCCAAACGAGGAGATATTGAAGGTTTTAGATACCTAATAAAGCAAACAGAATATGGATATACAATCGCTTTTGTAAATACTGAGACTGAAAATATAATGTTAGAAGATTTACGAGATAAATCTATTAAGATAGCTATTGTAGGAACATTAATTATTGTCATACTTTCCTATGGTCTTTCTAAGATAATAACAAAACCTCTGGAAACAGCCATGAAGAAACAAAAGAATTTCGTGTCTGATGCTTCCCATGAACTAAAAACACCATTATCAATTATTAAAATAAATAG
>JBGUEQ010000077.1:8646-14669 GCA_041821265.1 Lachnotalea sp.
CCTATTGATTATGAGTATTTAAATGAAATAGATATGCAAGTTGACAGAATGGCAAATCTTATTAACAATCTGTTGGTACTTGCTAAACTGGAGAACTATAATGAACAGATAGAATTTCACGAGTTTAATTTAAGTAAAGTCATATTGCGTTCAATTTTGCAACTTGAGGTTATTGCATATGAGAATAATAAAAAATTAAAATTAGATATAGAAGAAGATATCATGTATAAAGGAATTGAAAAAGATATGACCACAATGATGGATGCATTAATTGATAATGCCATTAAATACAGTTCTTACCATAGTGATATTGTTGTTGATTTTAAATTAATAGGCGAGGATAGAATTTTAAAAATCAGTAATGAATCAAGTGAAATGACTAAAGAAGAATGTAACAATATATTTGACGGATTTTATAGGTTGGATCAATCAAGAACTAGTCATTCTAGTGGGTTTGGCATTGGACTTTCAGTAGTGAAAAATATCGCAATTAAGCATGGAGGAACTGCTAAAGCCTATTATAAAGGCGGATTGTTTACGATTAAAATAGTACTATAAATAGTCATGGGAATAAACATCTGTAGTGGATTGATCTCTTAGACGCCATTATATTTGTATAAATAATAACTAATTTGAATGGAGAAAGAATATCATGAAAAAGAAAAATTTAATAATTGTTATAAGTATTATAGTTGCAATTTCCATTATAGCCGGTGGTATTCGCTATTATATATTGACAAAATCAGGTGAGAATAAAGATAATAATAATAATATGCAAAGTGAAGAACTTGAGTTATCTTATCCTTTGGTAGATACTGGTGTTGTTAATTTTTATAGCAATAATGAAGTCATAGGAGAACCAAGTGAAGGTGAGGATGTTTACGGTCAAGACGCAACCTATCAAAGCAATACACCAAGTTATACAGATAACGGAAATGGAACTGTTACAGACAATGTGACAGGACTTATGTGGCAGCAAGATATGGGAGTTGAAATGACTTATGAAGAGGCTATGAAGGCAGCTGAAGAAAGCACGCTTGGGGGCTATGATGATTGGAGAGTGGCTTCAATCAAAGAACTTTATTCTCTTATTTTATTCACAGGTAACGGTGGTGGCGAAACTGCAGGTGAGAACCGTTATATTGATCTCGATTATTTTATTCAACCTTTAGGAGATACTTCTATTGGCGACCGAGAAATCGATGCACAAACTTGGTCTTCTACAATTTATGCTGGTGAAACAATGAATGGAGATAAAACTGTATTCGGTGTTAACTTTATTGATGGAAGAATTAAAGGTTATCCCTACTATAAAAAAACACAAGAGAATACAGCATATTTCCGTTTTGTTCGTGGTAATGAAGAATATGGTAAGAACAATTTTATTGATAATGGTGACGGCACTATAACTGACCTTGCAACAGGACTTATGTGGCAACAAGACGATAGTGAAAAAGGAATGGATTGGCAAGATTCGTTATTATATGCTGAAAATTTAGAGCTTGCAAATTACGATGACTGGCGTCTGCCAAATGCAAAAGAATTACAAAGTATTGTTGATTATACCCGTTCTCCCTCGACAACTAATTCTGCTGCTATTGACCCCGTGTTTAATGTTTCAGCAATAAAAGATATGAATGGTGAAACACAATATCCTTATTATTGGACTGGAACAACCCATTTGACTGGTAAAGGTCAAAATGCATATACATCAGCAGTTTACGTTGCTTTTGGTTATGCGCAAGGGGTAATGAATGATAAACTAATGGATGTTCATGGCGCAGGGGCTCAGCGAAGTGACCCTAAATCAGGCAATATTGAGGATTATCCAAAATCATTTGGACCTCAAGGGGATATCCAAATGGTTTATAATTATGTTAGATGTGTGAGAAGTGTCTCTATATTTGAAGACCAAAACAACAAAACCGAAACCACTATATCAACAGAAAATACTGATAGCAAAAATGGTTTTAGCTTTGCAATACAGGCTGATGCTCATATAGATGAAGAAACAGAATTAGCAGTACTAAAAAATACTTTTTCTAATATCATAGATACTAATCCAAATTTTATTATGGATCTTGGGGATAGTTTAATGCTTGGTGACTTAAAAGCTTTAGATACAACGGCTAAAGAGAGAATGGAATATGTTAAGGGGCTCTATTCAGACTTTTCTGATATTCCAATCTGTTTAATTAGCGGTAATCATGATGGTGAAAATGGTTTTAATCCAAGTTTAATGGAAAACTCTGAGAAGCTTAGAAATAACTATTTCCCTATGCCATTTTCTGATTTTGAAAGTTTTTCAGGAAACACTAAAACCGCAAATTATTATTCATTCGAGAAAGAAAACACTCTATTTATAGTGCTGGATCCTTATACTTATACAACCGATTCTTCGGGCTTTTGGCAAGATACATTAGGCAAAGAACAGTATGATTGGCTCAAGCAAACACTTTCAACCAGTGATGCAAAATATAAATTTGTTTTCATTCATAATATTATAGGTGGTATTAATGAAGAACGCAGAGGTGGAATTGCTGCCGCAGAGCTTTTTGAATGGGGCGGTAATAATCTTGATGGTGCCGATGAATTTAGTAAATATCGAACTGATTTTTCAATGCCAATACATGATTTGTTAGTTAAATATAATGTTAGTGCCGTCTTTCACGGACATGATCACCACTATGCAAATGAAGAGCTTGACGGCATAAAATATATTCTTGTACCTCAACCTGGCACTATAAGAGAAAATGTTGCCTTAGCAGAAGAAAAAGGATACACTACAGGAACTGTACTCCCTTCTGCTGGGTTTCTAAATGTTACTGTCACAGAAAACAATGCTACTATAGAATATTATAAAACAGAAAAGAATGGTGGATATACAGTTGCAGATAAAATTATTATTGATTAATTATTTTAGGCGAATGACTTTATGGTTCAAGATTATTTGAACGAAAGCTAAAAATGTAGTATATGAATATAAGTTAAATCAGAATTGTAATTTGATATAATGTAAGAATTATTTGAATTATATTGCAATAGTAGAAATTAAGATGTATATTTATACTTGAATGTAAAATATTGAAAGGAAGTGTGTTCATAATGAGAATAAAACGAATTAACCACTCAGTGCAGTTGAAATAATCTGTTAGCAGATTGTACTGAGGTTAAAATTATTTGCTGGCATTCTCAACTGTACTGATTTTTGATGAAAATTAAAAATTAGAAGGAGTGCAGTTATGAAACATTATTTAGAAATTTTAAACAAGAAGAAAGTATTAGTTGCTGTTTATATATTATTGGGAATAGTATTGGCTTTGTTGAATGCGTTTAGCGCAAACTATTTTCAGAAGGTATTAGATGATTTTGGATATAAGACCCTTTCCATTACGACAATATGTATTTATGGATTTATTTTAGTACTGATTTGTTGCCTTAACTATTTTGATGAATATCCAAGTTGCAAATTGTCCCAAGGTATATACTTGGATTTTAAGTTGAAAGCATTGAGAAAAATAAGTACCATAGACTACCGATGTTATCAATCATTAGGGACAGGTAATTTAATTCAAAAGATAGAAAATGGAGCTAATGCAGGTAAAAGTATATTATTTGACTTTTACTTTCGATTATTTAGTGAATTGATTCCTAGTATAGTTTTCAGTTTGATTTTCATTGCCAATATTGATAAGAATATTATGATTTATATTGCAATTGGTTATGTATTTGTCTTTGTGATAACCAATATTTTACTGAAATATTTATATAAAATTAAAGAACACATTTTAAATAATGAGGAAATCTTTAATAAATATATAGTTCGTGGTTTTATGGAATTGATAGTTTTTAGAACTAACAAAAGATTTGATCATGAGATAGAACAATCAACAACTGCATCTGAAGAAATTGTAAAATCAAAGACGAAAATGAAGATGATTCATGAAGCATTTTTTGCTATCTTTGCACTGTTTATTACACTAATAAAAGTGATTATTATATTTATTAGTTGGAAAAACAATTCATTGTCAGTAGGTTCTGTAGTTGCTTTACTTATTTTGATTGATAAGGCATATTCGCCCATTGCAATATTTAATGTATTGTTCGTACAATTTAAATTAGATAAGAGTGCTTTTAGGCGATATGAGGATTTATTGGATATGTCAGATGATGTAAGATTGAATTCTGGAAAGATAGTAAAATCCATCCAGGGGAATATCTCATTTAATAATGTATGCTTTTCCTATGATGAGAAGAATATCTTCAAGAATTTATCTTTTAATATACCTGCGGGGAGTTCGATTGCATTTGTAGGAGAAAGTGGTTCGGGAAAATCAACAATTGTTAAGCAAATCATGGGGCTTATTAAGCCAGATTCAGGGAGTATTTATATTGATAATAATGATTTGTCAGAGCTTAACTTAAATTATTTTTACAATTATATTTCCTATACTTCGCAGGAATCTCCTATTTTTGATGGAACCTTAAGGGAGAATATTGTTTTCGACAAAGATATTTCAGATGATAAACTTATTGAAGTATTAGAATGTGTTGGACTCACATCATTTTATGATGATCTACCAAAAGGACTCCATACAGAAGTTGGCGAAAGAGGTGTTCTGCTTTCGGGTGGAGAACGTCAAAGATTATCATTAGCCAGAGTGTTCTTTGGAGATGCAAAAATTGTTATATTGGACGAAGCTACTTCAGCAATGGATAATGTTACAGAAGAGTTAGTAATGAAGAATGTGATGCAATTCTTAAAAAATAAAACAATTATTACTATTGCACATCGTCTGAATACAATAAAAAATGTTGAGAAAATCTATGTATTCAAAGAGGGCGAAATTGTTGGTGCGGGTGATTTTAAGGAACTCTTAGACCACAACCAATATTTCGGTAAGTTATGGAATGCTTCAATAAAAAACAATATATAGATTTCAATTATGGCATTAGCTTGAATATTAGCTAATGCCATTCCCTTTTCTCTTTATAGGTATTACATAAGAAAATTACATATATGGGTAAATATTTTTCGGTATATGGCATAAATTCTCCCACTACACCTTAGAGTATAAAAATTAAGAAACTTCATCATTTTAATTCTGTAATATTCAAATTGTTATTTTGAATTTGTTGAATAACTTCTTCAAGGAAAATAAAGAAGATGGTTCTTGATTTTTCGTAAGGTTTTAGATAGTTAGGTTGTGGTACTTTTGAAAGCCAAAAAATTTTGTCACACTGATCAAAAAGTGTAGTATTGTACTCTTCAACAAGTATAGCAACGTTACAGCCTTTGTTTTTAGCGCTATTATAAATGTTTTTAAAAGAGTGGAAAGTACCGGTAACAGTTAAAATAATCAATAAAGTGTTTTCATCCACCGTGGATGAAACAGAAATTTCGTCTGAAACAGCGACAATCATTTTGTTAGTGCATGTTCGCAAGCGATATTCAAAGTATTGTGCACATAGTAGTGATGGACCGTAACCAAAAAATACTATTTTTTCATGGGATATAATTAATTCTAAAAATTCATCTATTAATTCTTTGTCAAATTCCTCGATAAAATTTTTGATTCTGGTAAGTTCACTTGAATTTTCTGAAACAAGCATATTCTCACCGTATAAAAAGTTCAAATATTGTTTAAAATTTTCAAAACCAAGTTTTTTTGCGAATTTAGAAATCTTAGAGACAGAACAATCACATAATTCCGAAGCTTTTGTAATTCTAAACTTAGGATTTGATTTAGAATAATCTATCAGTGTCTTATATATTTTTTTTTCTAAAGGGTTTAAATTAGCTGTGTTGATATTTAGCATAATATTACTCTCCTATTAATGCATTACTTTTTTATTTGAGTTTAGCACCTCAATAAGTTTTTGTAAAGCAAATCACCGAAAAAAGTGGAAAACTTTCCGATGAAAAGCAAATTAAAAAGAAATATAGAAAAATTTCCACAAATTCCTTGACATGATATGATGATTTTTATATAATTTATATATGGTTATACACAACTAAGTGC
>JBGUEQ010000078.1:0-11929 GCA_041821265.1 Lachnotalea sp.
GCTTGCAGACACTCTCGCGCCCGAGCGGATTGCGTAGCAATAAACTTCCTATCCACAAGGTGCGCATTTTGCACGTAGTACCTTTTTATCTACTAGGGAAGTTCGTAGAACTTTACTAGTATACAAAAAAAGAAAACTTCAAATTCATGAAATTTCCTATTAATAAAAAAGAGTTCCTTAAACATTACAAAGCAAGTCTAAGAAACTCTAATGTGGTATTTAAATATGACAGACATTAATTATATCTATATATTGCAGCAACACCTGTAGGACTAGGCATTTTATCCTTTGAAACTATCACTACGTTGCCCCCTTTTTTAAGTACTAATTCTCCTAAATCATATGATCCCATTGATTACGCCACAGACTTTTTATAAGCTTCTATATTTTTTTCTGTTTTTTCATATTTAAAGATTTATTAGTCTCCAAAATTTTGCTCTGTAGCTGTTCCACTTCAACCGAATCATAAGAACAATCTATGTTTTCTTCGATTAAATAAGGGTTACTACTCAAATTTTTGAATTGAGTATGATACTCTTTTAATGAAACTAAAATCAGTGGCATGCTTGATGCTTTAGAATAATTCTCATATACATAATGATCTACATATCTAAAATATTTTTCAGTGTCCTTATCATCTTCAGCTTTTTTGTCTCCCTGTCCATGGAATACAGCGGGTCTTCCAACGCCTCCAAACGATCCATGGGTTAAAGAAGGATCCGTCTGTTGTTTTCCTAATACGGCCTCTAATGTCCTTGGAATATCTGAATCTATTTCAATCTCTGAAAAGCCATATCTATTGCCTTGGTAAAGGGTAAAATTATTTTGGCTCAATCCCAATAACTGGTAATTTTCTACGGATTGAAAAGCTTGAATAAGTGGTTTAATATGAAAACTATTATTCACTACTACAAATTTATTTATCGGACCTCTAAGATTATAGCTAATAAGGTCTTGTTTGTTCTCCGGATAATGTCTATGGGTAGGCTGATACAGCGAAATATGTGGGCCTCCATCATCTGATAATATCATCTCATTAGGAAATTGATTTGTAATTTCATATATCATTTTATAGTCCTTTCTTTTTCCATGTCATCATTTATTTAATTATAAGGACGACACTAGTATTTTTCATACTTACTAAATTAAGTTTTACTTAACAGAACTATCTTGTGCTTCTAGTAAATCCGTCCAATATGCCTTACGCTTATAATGCTGATGTAGTCTTATTTCATAATCTCGATCTATTATAGCTTCGTTCGTATATTCCGGTGATTGTCTTATTTCTTCACAGTAAAGATTTACAGATACTTTTGAATCACCCCAATTAACATTCTCAATCCAGTTTGGTGATATAAGAATCTTTTTCCCTGGTATCCAGTTTTTGGTGTCTATTTCAATATACTGTATCTTCCAATTCTCATCGTCTATAATAAAATCATCGACATGACCAATTTTATCATCTATAGCATCAATCGTATAACCACTCACGGTTTGTGTACTTCGTAAATGTGGGTCCCAATTGTTCTCTTCAATATTATGTTGAATAATATTATCTTCATTACTAGGAAGTGCTTCACAAGGCACAACTCTTCCACCTCCGCCATATCCAAACCTATATCCCCCGCCATTTCCAATCCCCATTGCAAATATCGGTAATCCATAATAACCATAGAATTTTTCTTGGAATTGCAACGAGACTGGTTTATCACTATCTAGTGATGGACTATTTTCAATTTGATCTTTTGTCAAATTAGTGGTGATATACTCTTCTTCTTTATTAATTGAAATAATTGAACTAGGTAAAATTAATACTTGCCTATTAATTAACCAGTTGCCCGTATTAACTATTAAATATTTTAAAAACCAGGATTGGTCCTCAAAGTAAAAGCCTTTCACTTTCCCTATCTCTCCATCAAGACTATTTAATTTATAATTCTTTAATACTTTTGCTTTATTTAACATATAGTTACCTCTTTCTTTTGATGTTTTATTATGTTATAAGATTTAATCATTATGTTTTAGGGGGTAATTTCTCACTGGGATCTTTGCCATTACCGCTTTTCCCGATAATACTATAGTAATGCAATTTCTGATGGTAAGTTTACCTAACTTAAGAAGTTCGAACAGTTTTTGATAGTTTTTAGTCATTTGTTTCTCCATTTCTGTGCCTTCCTTCTGCACATGCAAAGTTTAAGCTGCGAATATTGCAGATACAAACTTTTTAGATTGAAAGTTCTTTTCTATCTTCCTGAATCCTTCTGATGAAATTTTAAAATCAATGTGTTACAAGTATAATAGATCTTTATTTCTTGTACATTTTTGGATTATATGAATTTAATGGTAAATTTAATACATCACATATTTAGGTAATGTGAAATAATCCAAAGTATTAACTTGAATAAATTGGAATCTCTATATTTTCTCACTTTATTAAATAATAAATAAAGTATATACACTATATTGAAATAAGTTTTTTATTGAAAAGACTTTTGAAACTGTCATGAAATAGGTATCCGATATCGTAATTAATAATAACTACATGATTTAGAATGGTACTGATGAGTTGTATCTCATCTAAGTCTTAGAAATTTAAGAATTCGCCTTATTTATAGATGGGGCCATAATGAAAGGAGCAAGCTTTTATGTACTTAATTGTTGTGATGCCAACCATATTTTATTATCGTATGGATTCAAGTCTTGTCTATAGTGTAACATGATTAACGTATGAATGCAATAATGTGCCTGGATACCATTTCCATTTACGTATCAGTTCAGCCATACAGAAATAATTATACCTTTCCTTTTCTTCTGAAAAAGCTTCATAATTGCCCTGTCCCTTGCTTATAATAATATCCGATTTATTGTAAATTTCAATAAACTCATTACTACAATCCTCTAATATGGCTCCCGGCACACTACATCCCGTAGACACTATTTTTGAAACCTGATCCATTCCGGAATCAACTGCATCTTTTTCTGTTACGTCATTTATAACCGGTTCACTTCTTACACCATATGTATTATGAATGTTTGAAAAACTTTCTATCATTACTTTATCAAAAATTGTCTCTCCTGTATTATCGCCACTAATAAGTATATTTAAAGCAGTTTGTATTTTTTCTCCATAATGTCAATATCACAAATTGTAAATTCTTTCTCCAACTTTTTCAATACATTTTTTTACATCAATATCACTATATATAGCTACATCAATGTTATTTCCTGTGGCAGCTATTTTTAATGCCCAATAAAGACTGTTCTCTTTACTTTGAATAAAATCTTTCAAATATGGATATCCCCTTTTCGCTGCTTCTAAATCTTTTTCTTTTATTTCAGAATATGGATCTTTGATTCCTGTCTGTTCCTTCCATCTCAAAATAATCTCCATTTTCATCCTGAGCTTTGATGCGTACTTTCTGAGGACGTAACACTTCACCTAATATGTCCGGAACACATAAACAGCCCTCCATATCCTGTTGTTCTCCACATTGTTCTAAAATGACTGGGTTAATAAGTTTTATAAGCCCCTCACCAAGATCGATAACAACTAGTCTTTTTAAAATTCCTATTTGTGGTGCTGCCAATCCCACTCCATTTGATTGATACATGGTATCTGCCATGTCGCCTAGCAAGATTTGAGTGTTTTCATCTATTATTTTAACTACTTTTGATTTTTTTCGCAATATAGTGTCTTCTTCATTATAATTTTCTCATCTCCTTTAAAAGTAAATGTGTTACTATGCATTATCTTTTATTCTATAGACACATAGTCCTACTCTATGGTAATTGCTTCTACTGGACAGACAGTTACACAGCTTCCACATTCAACACCTAGATCATTGATAATAGCTTTTCCGCTATCCACTGAAAAATGGACTCTGCCATATACTACACAAAGTCCACTATACAATATTATTAGTTACTATTTAAATTTCTATTATTCGTCCTGTATTATTAAAAAGAAATTGCTCTTTTAGTTCCTCCCCAATTAAAAGAATTCCTTCCTCACCAGTACAATGTGACACTATAAATAATTGTATTTTCAATTTTTTAAAAGCATTGATTGTTTTTTTTATTCTGACTTCATCTGCTTCAACCAAATGAGTTCCACCAATCACTGCATAAATTGGAATATGAACTTTTTTAGAGATTGTTTCCAAAATATTAACAATACCGACATGCGAGCATCCAACGATTACAACTAATCCTTTTTCTGTGATAATTCCCAGTGAAATTTCATCATCAAAATTGTCTGGAATATATTCAACATTTTCTTTTATATAAAATCTACTGTTTCTCTCTTCATAGTCAGTGTACTTAGAAAAATGATGAAAAATAATAATATGATCCGTCAAATATATCATGTCTTCTTTTACTTTTCTTAAAGAAATTCGTTTCTTTGCTATAAATTCTTCATCAAATGAATTTCCATTAAATTTATATTCATGGGCATCTACCATTTTGTATTTAGGCTGAAAGAACTCGTCTCCTACAATTAATGGTGGAAATTGATCGACTTCACTTATAAACTTTTCAAATCCACCACTATGATCATAATGTCCATGACTGATCATACAATAATCTAATTTATCTAAGTTTTTACTAAGAGACTTGGCATTTTTAATAAAATCTCCACTTGCTCCAGTATCAAATAAAATATTCTTTCCATCCGTTTCTATATATAAAGAAAGACCATGTTCATATAGTAACTGATCCATGTCATCAGGATTATTTTCAATTAACGTTGTTATCCTAAGTTCCATCCATCTCTTCCCCTCTTCTCTGATTAATGTTTCATTTTCCCAACAACATTTCCAGATACTTTAAACAATTTATGCAAACAAATCACCTGATTTAATCGTTACAATTACCCTCATGAGCGTGTTCTGTACAAACACTTCCTGTAGATTTTAATTCACCGTTAATGTAAAGTTTTAAAGCAGCTTCTGTATTTCCTTGTGCGCCAACTACAACCTCAATCCCATTTTCGATAAATAAGTCCTGTGCTGCTTCGCCCATTCCTCCAGCAATAATAACATCTGCTTTCTGCTCTTTTAAAAAAACAGGCAAATATCCTGGTTTGTGCCCTGGGTTGGGTACAAATACTTTGTTTTTCACTTCATTATTTTCTACGTCAAACATGGTGAATCCTTCACAATGTCCAAAATGTCCACTTACTATTACTCCATCACTTGCTACTGCTATTTTCATTTTTTATTCCTCCAAGTATTGTTTTATTTTTAATTTTTGGCAAGTGAAACAAATTACTGTTTCCTCTTGCATATTATTTTTTTATGAGACTATTCATACGAACCCACATTTGCTCAATTGCTTTTTTTGCAGAACTTTCTGCAAATTCTGTGATTGGTTTTAATGTGTTAACAGATTTCATGACCAATTTATCAAAAGGTATTTTTCCTACGACCAAAAGATTCTTTTCTCTTGCAAAGTTCTCAATCTGAGCTGTCATATTTGGATTGATATCATACTTATTCACACAAATCATTACCTTTGTTTCAAAATATTCTGCAAGTTCCAAAATTCTTTTCAAATCATCCAGCCCAGATTTGGTTGGCTCGGTTACGATAAGAGCGATATCCGAATCCGTAATTGATGCGATGACAGAACACCCGATTCCAGGGGAACCATCAAGAATTACTATGCTGTTATTTTCTGTAAAACGTTTTGCATTCTTTCTCAGTTCAGTAACCAGTTTTCCTGATCCATCACTTCCTATTCCCATCATTGCTCTAGATATGATACCTTCATCCGTTATTGTTATTAATGTATCTGCCGTTTTCTCATCTACTAATTTAATCGCATTCTGCGGACACACCAAGGTACAGGCTCCACATCCTTCACAGCTAAATGGGTCAATTATCCAATTTTTTATTGCACCAAATTTACAGACCTCTTCGCAGATTTCACATTCTATACAAAGACTCTTGTTTATTTTTGCGCATTTACCACCATAAAAGTTTTTCTTTTCAACATCCATACCTTTATAAAACAGATACAGATTTGGTGCATCTACATCACAATCAACTTTTATCACACTTTTAGCTAGTTCAGACAAAGCAGCTACAACAGTTGTTTTTCCTGTTCCACCTTTTCCGCTTAACACTGATATTACCATGAAAACGCCTCCTTTATCTTATTTGCCATATCGATAAAGTTCTTTTTGTGGTTGTCATTCTCACATAACATCATTCCGTTTGAATATAACACGGCTGCTTCCATGCTGTATGGAACGGTTCCAAATAATGCTGCTCCATTTGTTCGGCAAAACTTTTTTACCATATTATCTTGT
Organism: Lachnotalea sp.; assembly: GCA_041821265.1. Classification (GTDB taxonomy): domain Bacteria; phylum Bacillota; class Clostridia; order Lachnospirales; family Lachnospiraceae; genus Lachnotalea. The sequence goes on from JBGUEQ010000078.1 coordinate 6,314, forward strand.
CCATCATCTTTATTAATTATGATTCCATATGGAATGTTATAAAGTTTTACCAATTCAACTGCCATTTGCAAATCATGCAGTCCAAATTCTGAAGGTTCTGTTACTAAAATTGCTGCATCCACATACTTAAGCGCTGTTACTACATTACACGAAGTGCCTGGTGGACAGTCAATAAGATGATCTTCCTTTGATAATTCTTTCAAAAGTTTACGTATTACTGGAACTGCCATTGGTTCACCTACGTCAAGGATGCCACGATAGCAATTAATCCTCTTCGCCTTACCACTTTCCAGCTTACCAATAGAGCGTTGCGAATAAGATAAAGCATCCGTCTTACAGACCAACTGGCAGGCTCCACAATCATGGCACAATTTTTCAAAAACAACAATCTCTTTTCCCGCTTTTGCAAGTGCATTGAACTGACATGCTTTTGAACAAGCTCCACATAACACGCACTTTTTTTGATCAATAACAGGATATTCTACAAAAACATCTTCTCTTTTCTGAATAGAAGGATTTAAAAATATGAACCCATTCGGCTCTTCTACATCACAATCTACATAACTAACACCCAACGTTAATGCAAGATTAGTCGACACCGTTGTTTTTCCGGTTCCACCTTTTCCACTAAGTATTGCTATATTCATGCCATTCTCCTCGTATTTACCTATTTCATTCCAGGATGTGCATTCCCTGCAGCATTAATCTGTGAAAGACCGTTTTTTTGAAACATTTCAACTACTTTAAATACTGGAAGTGCTTCACAACTATACGCTTTGATTCCCGCTTTTTCTACCAATTCAAATGCATTTGGTCCGAGATTTCCTGTAATAATCACTGATACACTCTCTTCTATCACCTGACTTGCTGCTGCAATCCCTGCTCCGCCTCCAGAAGATACACCCTTGTTTCCGATTGCTTTAAACTCTTTCGACTCTGTGTCATAAATCAAGAAATAATCACATCTACCAAATCTTCTATCTAATAGGTTTTCTTTATTCTGACCTGCTGCTGATATCGCAATTTTCATATAATACCTCTCTTTTCTATTTTATTTTTATGGGCATATGCCAAATACTATAATACTATTTATATGAGTTTTTGTCAAATGCCCATTAATATTTTTTTTAACTTTAATTCGTGTTATAAGTTAAACCAAGTTTTTCTATTGCTAATACTGGTTTCTCTTCCTCTGTTAATATCACTTCTACATTAGCGTCTGAAAAAACATATGCAGGACCTTCTCCTGAAAAATCTTTTTTTACTGGTTCGTAATGAATTAGAACCTGATCAATATTTCTTAATTTTTTTTAATATTTTCTTCTATTTTATCTGCAATGACATGAGCCTTATCTAAGTTATGAGTCTTTATAATTATATTAGATTCAATAAATTTAAATCGTCCCGAGTTCCTTCCAGTCAAAGATTTTATTTCTACAACTTGCGGTGTATTCAATATAATTTTTTCCGTTTTGCCAAGAGTTTCATAATCAACAGAAGCATCTAAAAGAACCTTTACTCCATCTTTCAATATCTCAAATCCAGTTTTGGCAATAAAAACTACAACGATAAGTGCTGCGATTTTATCGAACTGATAACCTATCGAGCCAAATATAATAGCAATCATTACAACAGTATTACTAAGTACATCTGCGTTTCACCAATAGCCTCCATCGCAATTTCATATCCTGAATATAAAATCAGAAATGAAATTCCTACTTCCTGTTCCTAACGGTCCTGTTCCATCTCCACCTGGCATACTTCATTCCTCCTTAAATTATATTGACATTTCTTTATGTCCTTAGTATATTTTAATTATGGGCATATGTCAACAATATATTGATATGCAATTTTCGATTGCCCTACAATGCATCATTAGGTAAAATTTTATTTTTAAGAACAAAGTATTAAAAAGGTTTGCTGTTTATATCAACAACAAACCCTTTTAATACTTTGCGCTATTTACCGTTATAATTCAATTCGACCTTATCCCCAATACTATTTTGGTATTTCCATTTCCGTTAATCATTTCATATTATCTTGTACTTTAGCTGTAAACTGTATTAAAAATTTCTTGTTTTATATCATGCAGCGTTTTATTGGGAATGTCAATAGGATAATACATGAGTCGTAACAAAACATCCTGAGATATCTTTTGCAGTACTGGCTGTATATATTCTATATCGCTTAAGACAAAATCTAGACGTTCATAAAATTCTATTCTTCGTTTGGCATTTATGGTAGAAGAAGCTTCCACTTCAATAACTACCGGTAGCAGTGCCTGATGTAAATATTCACTCATAATCTTAGTTCCAAGGCCTTTTCCCCTTGTCTTAGGGCTTACTGCAAAATGTTCTACATAATGAAAATCCTGAAAATTCCATTCAGCTATAAACGCCAGTATTTCACCGTTCTTTTCTACAACTAACACCTGATAATTTGAAAGATTAAATAAAGCGAGCTCTTCTTCATAACTTCTAATTTCCGATGTAGGAAAGGATAACTGCATTAACCTATAGACAGAGGAAAATTCCTCTTTATTTAGTATTCTAAAATCTACTTTCATGATAAAACCTCCTTATGCTATTACACGATTTTCACTATGCTGCTTTCATTAACATTTTCCATTTTAAAACTTTCCGAAGCCTTCTTTTTAAATAGGATTAAAGCGGTTAATAAAGTTATTAGCTCAGCAGCAGGCATAGTAATCCAGATACCATTAACACCAAATACATGAGGAAGGAAATATAAAAAAGCAAGATTTAATATAAACCCTCTTAACAAGCTAATAAACAGCGCTGTTTTAGGACATAATACCGCCTGAAAATACGTATTTAAAAAGATGTTGCCTGCCATGGTTAAAAAAGCAAAAGAATACAACTGAATAGCCGGTTTGGCCATGGCATAAATTTCTTTTGTAGAATTTAAAAATACATTTGTAATCGTAGCTGGGAACAATATACCTATTATCATAAATAAAGCTCCAGCTCCAAAGGCAGTTGCTAAGCCATACCTCAGCGTAGTCTGTACCCTGCTTCTATTGCCTGCTCCAAAATTTCTAGAAATAATAGGCTGTGCTGCCTGAGCAATACCATTGTTTAAAGAACTGACTACGGCTGCGGAATTAGATATAATGCTGTAAACCGTGACACCAGCAACACCGCTATATGCAAGTAACTGGTGATTAAAAGCAAAAATAACAATTCCAGAGGATATTTCAATAAAAAACGTGGATAAACCATTACTAATAATATCTTTAATTCTACAAAAGGAAATATCCCTCTTACTAAACCGTAAAGTATTGTTTTTGGTTAAAAAATGAGAACAGAGTATTAGAAAAGTAATAAAACTTCCAATAACCGTAGCCAGTGATGCTCCTTCCATATCCCAGTGAAATAGAAAAATAAATATATAATCCAATATAATATTTAAAATACCGCCAGTAGCCACCCCAAACATTGCTTTTTTAACTGCTTTATCATTACGAACAAAAATCTGCAAAAATGGGGAAAAGATAAAAAAGGGCACTCCGAATATTAAAATATGCCCATATTCAATTACATAATTATAAGTACTATCTGTAACTCCTAATAGCTGCACTAAAGGCTCAAAATATATTTTAAGTAGAAACGTGATAACAACAGATACAATTGTAATTAAAAACAAAGCGGTTGAAAAATACTGACTTGCTTTCTTAGAATCTCCTCTGCCTAAAGATACGGACATTAGGATTGCACCTCCGCTACCAAAAAGATAACCAAACCCAAAAATGAGGGAGAAAAGAGGGAGTATTATGTTAAGGCCTGCAACCGCATTGCTTCCAATTCCTTTACCAATCATAATCGTATCCGCCAGAATATAAATTGATGTAACCATAGTCGCGCCGACGGAGGGAAATAAGTATTTTAAAAATATTTTTTTAATATTGTCATTAAGTAAATCTAGGGGTTTCATAGCTAATTTTGATCCTTCTCTCTCTTTTGATGTAGTTATTATGTATAACTACAAAGCTCATTATAAACCTTCAAGTAGCTTGAATGTCAATAGAATTTATGTTAAGATGTCTTTTAATGTTATTTTAGGTATATAAATGCAGGCAGAATGGAGATTAATATGAAACAGCCTTTATCTATAGGAGAAATATCAACACTGTTAGATATCCCAAAATCAACTCTTAGGTATTGGGATAGTGAAGGGTTAATTGATTTATCTAGAAATGATGCGAATAATTATAGAGAATATACCCTTCATACTCTGATTAGCCTTTCCGATTTAGTATATTACCGTTCTTTAAATATGCCATTAAAGGAATTGAAAAGATTAAAAGAAGTAACACCATTAGAACTTGAGAACAGTCTTAAGACTTTGGATAACAAACTGGAGGAACAGATAGATCAGTTGCATAAGTCTAAGGATGAATTAAAGAAAAGAGAAGCAAACATAAAATGCTACATGGCACTTGTAAGTAATCCTTATCAAGAGGATAAGATGGATTTCGATAGGATATATTCCTTTGCTTATGACAATGCTAAAGCCTGGGCTCTTTGTATTAGTGACCAGTACTCTAATATATTATATTATGATAAAACATGGAATGGTCCAGAAATTGGAATGACGCAATGCTATTCAAAAGAAAGCCAACTATTATGGGAGAAAGGGGAAAGCAATCATAGATATGTTACATTTCCCTTGGCAGTGGAGTATAGCAATCCACAAAGAATAGATTTTTTGCCCCATTTGGAAAAGCTTCAAAGTATGGGGTATAAAACAGATAAGATATTTGGAAGATATCTTTTCTCTGCTTTTGTTGACAGACATTGTGATTTTTATAAAGGATATGCTGAAATTTTGAACTAAGCAATCAAACTAAATATGTAAACTTTAAGCAAATAATTTGCTTACCAATATTCAGTTTCTTTTTATTAGTAATTTTTACCACTTTATATTTTATTCTTATCCCCGTATTCCTTTTTATGAATCTGACTCCAAGCTACTACCCACGATTGATACCACCCTATTCCTGAACAAACTACCAAAAGGGCACTTAACAATAATATTAAATGCCCTTTTGATAATAAATATTCAATTTCATCCAGATTGCACACTGGTTTTTCCCAATCTACAACTATAACCATACATAAGGAGTCTACAATAATATACTATAGTCACATCTATTGTGATATTTTATTAGTTCTTGTTGATTCAATTCCTATGTTCTTATTCATCTTTTCAACTTTACCAGAACCAATCTTTTTTTCGTTTTTTAAGAAACTTCCTTTAGATTTCTTCTCATCTAAAAGTTTTTTTATTCTTTCCATATCTTTCATTGACATTTTGCATTCCTCCTTTCAAATATTAATCTAATTTTTTACAAGTGTTTAACAACAAGACCATTTCGTCATACCTTGTGGTGATGATAATGATGTCATAAATATCCACCGTTTTCTTAGCAAAGAGGTGTTTTTCAGTACTATTGTTGAGGCTTATTTTGACATACAAGAAAGTGTCTTCGACACTTCAACTCCCCTGCCCCTCACTCGAGGGCACTGAAAAACATACGTTTATAAACTTCAAATTTTAATGAGCATATAAAAATCCATCAGTCTAAATTCTTCT
>JBGUEQ010000079.1:0-11022 GCA_041821265.1 Lachnotalea sp.
GGAAGTTTATTGCTACGCAATCCGCTCGGGCGCGAGAGTGTCTGCAAGCAGACACGTTGTTCAATATAAAAAAAATAATAGTGGCCTGTTGATTTTGAAAGTGTAAGAAAAAATCGTCAGATTAATAAAATTCAAACAATTTTTTAACAAAAAAAATATATTTGGAAGGTAATATACAGATATCGAAAGAAACAATGAAATAGCAAAACAGAAAAAATGATAAAAAAAGAAGGAAAAGGTAAAAAATTATGAAAGCACAAGGAAAGAACATTGTAGTAACAGGTGGAGGAAATGGGGTAGGAAGAGAGTTGGTTTTGCAGCTTCTTGCAAAGGGTGCAACAGTATTTGCTGCTGATATTAATCCAGAATCACTGAAAGAAACTGTAAAAATAGCACAAAACAATAAATCATTATTTACCTATGTGGTTGATATATCAAATAGGGAAGCAGTTTTTGCATTTGCAGAAAAGGTAATTAAGGAACATGGAAAGGTTGATGGAATTATTAATAATGCAGGAATCATTCAGCCATTTATTCATTTGAATGAATTGGATATGGATCATATTGATAGAGTGATAAATATTAATTACTATGGAACACTTTATATGGTGAAGGCATTTTTACCACATTTATTAAAACGTCCAGATGCACATATTGTAAATGTTTCAAGTATGGGAGGTTTTTTACCGGTACCAGGTCAAAGTATTTATGGAGCATCAAAAGCAGCAGTAAAGCTAATGACTGAGGGACTGTACTCGGAGTTGCGTGATACAAATGTAAATGTATCAGTTGTAATTCCAGGTGGTATTGCAACAGATATCAAAAAGAATTCTAACATCTCATATAATGTATCAACTGATACCGACAGTAAAAAAGCAAATATGGTATTAACACCTGCAAAGGCCGCTAAATTAACTATAGAGGCAATGGAAAAAAATAAGTTACGTTCTTATATTGGAAAGGACTGTAAAATCATGAACTTCTTGTACCAAATTAGCCCGGCTTTTGCAATGAATATGATTAATAAAGTAATGAATTCTAATGAACATTAATTCACTGAATGCAAAAGTGAATATAAAATGTAATTATGTATAAATGACCAATAGGAGGATATAGAAATGAAAAATGTATGTGTTATTACAGGTGGCGGAAGTGGATTAGGACTTGCTACAGCTAAATTAATGGGAAAAGATTATTATATTATTATATGTGGAAGAACCGTGAACAAATTAGAAAGTGCAGTGAGAGAATTACAGGAGGAAGGAATTGAGGTAGAAGCTTTTCCATGTGATGTTTCAGATTATAAAAGTGTTGAAAAATTAGCAAATCATGCAAAAGAAAAAGGTAAAGTTGCAGCAGTAATCCATGCAGCAGGATTATCACCACACATGGGAGATGCAAAACAAATTATGGAAGTAAATGCACTAGGGACAATTAATATAAACAATGCATTTTATAAAGTGATGGAGGAAGAATCGTGTATTATTGATGTATCTTCCATGTCAGCTTATCTAACACCAAAAATAATTATGCCAATTGGTTTATATAAATATGGTGTAAGGAACCCAGAAATTTTTATGAAAAAAATAATGAAAAGAGTAAATCTATTCCCAAAAAAAGTGAGGGAAGGAGTTTCCTATGGGATTTCCAAACATTTTGTAATCTGGTTTGCAAAGCAGGATGCAGCAAGATTTGGAAAGAAAGGGATCAGAGTGCTGTCGGTTACACCTGGTAATTTTGAAACACCTATGGTTGAGTTGGAAAAAGAAGAAGCAGATAAGTTTACAAAGTATTGTGCAATCAAGCGTTTTGGTCATGTAGATGAAATCGCAAGTCTATTTGCCTACTGTGCCAGTCCAAGTGCCGGATATTTGACAGGGGTTGATATATTGTGTGATGGAGGACTTGTGGCATCAGGCGTAAATCCATTTGATAGAAGTAAACAATAGGAGCAGTAGTTCATTCAATAATCGGTTTTAGAACAAAGGAATTGGTAATCTTAGAAGATGAGTTTGAAAATGTATCGGATGAAAAGTAGAAACAAATATGGTTATTGGTAAAGTATTATCAATTGATGAATTAATAGAAGAGTATAAATTTGAATCTGTATTTATTGGCTCAGGAGCAGGTCTTCCAAGATTTATGAACATTCCAGGTGAAAATTTAAAGGGTGTTTACTCAGCCAATGAATATTTGACTAGAGTAAACCTTATGAATGCATATACAAATAACGCTACAACTCCGGTTAAGGAAAGCACGCGAGTTGCTGTAGTATTCCTGTTGATAGTGTTATTATGTCAATTGGTACATCACCAAACCCACTTATCAAGGCGACTACAACGGGTCTTGAGACACAGCCATGGGGAGGTATTATCGTCAATGAAGAAACAGGCCTTACAGCTAAGGAAAATGTTTATGCTGGCGGAGATGCAGTTACTGGAGCTGCTACTGTTATTCTGGCCATGGGAGCTGGAAAAACTGCGGCAAAAGCAATTGATTCCCACTTGGCATAAATTGGTAATAATAGTAAATTAATGGAGAAATAAAAAAATATGAGATAGTAAATCATTAGAGTGAGAGTTGAGTAGTGATAGTTACAGGATATAGCATAAAAATCAACTTTAATGTACAAAAATAATAAAATAATACTTAACCACATTTGAAGTTGCGATATGTATACCGTTTAGTGTATAATATAAAATATTACAAAATAAATCAAATTATTGCAACAGGTTTATGTCCATTACTATTAATGTCGACATTAGTCTCGATTTTATCTGTGAATGGAACTAATCCACTGACAATTGCTAATATTATTGCGCTGATACTCTTTGTTGGTGTATGTCAATTACTTTATGTAGCAAATAGTATTGTGAAACCTATACGCGAAACAGAAAATTGCATAGTACAGCTGTCTGAGGGAAATCTTGATATTTTAATTGATGAGAAAATGAGAAAACGAAAATATGAAATTGGTGCTATGTCTGAGTCGTTGCTTGTATTAAGAGAAAAATTAAAAGATACAATATTAGATATTCGGAATGTATCTAAAAAGTTGGTCAGTTCAGAAGATATTATGAAAAAAATGGTTGAAGAAGCAAGTGCAGTTACGGGACAAATAGAATCTGCGATACAGATTATTTCGGATGATGCAAAATTATGAATGAAGTTGTGGCAGATGTTGAAAAACAAAAAGAAAAATCGGCTGAAACACGGAATAATTAGGTAAAGTATTTTTCTATTCAATATAATATAAAATTACTGATATCGTTTGGTGAAAAGCTCTTCGATATCTGTTTTTATGTAGATTAACAAATTTGGAATAATTTTCTAATAAAGCAGTGGGTTATCTAGAAATTTCTAGCACAAAGGGTGTAATGGGATTATTAATGGAATACTAGGAGGAAGTGTGAAAGAAAATGCTTTTGCACTGAAGTTTGCGTTCTGATTATGAATGTAAGCACTTATTATCAGAAATTGGAGGACAAATTATGATTAAAATATTAGTAGTGGAAGATGATGCAGGATTAAATAAAATTGTCTGTACTTATTTAACTGATAGTGGTTTTCAGGCAAAAGGGTGTTTGAATGCAAATGAGGCATATGAGGAAATGTATAACAACCTGTATGAGATGATAATTTCAGATATTATGATGCCAGGAATTGATGGATATGAGTTCGCCAAGACGGTACGCCAGGTAAACAGAACAATTCCAATTTTATTTATGTCGGCTAAAGACGATTTATTATCGAAACAAAAGGGATTTCAACTTGGAATTGATGATTATATGGTAAAACCAATTGAGCTAGGTGAGTTACTGATTCGTGTAAGAGCACTTTTGCGCCGTGCAAATATTGAAATGGAGAGAAAATTAGTAATAGGAAATCTTACGCTTGATGCGGATGCTGTAAGTGCAACCATAGAGGATGAAGAAGTGACAATTACGACCAGAGAATTTAATATTATATATAAGTTATTATCTTATCCAAAGAAAACTTTTTCACGGGCACAACTCATGGATGAATTCTGGGGTGTTGACACAAATACAAGTTTTCGCGCAGTAGATGTGTATATAACAAAACTAAGAGAAAAGCTCTCTGATTGTGATGGGTTTAAAATAGTGACAGTAAGAGGAATTGGATATAAATCGGTGTTGTCATGAATAAAAATATTAGGACGAATTTAAAGAGAAGAAATAATACGAATGTGGTACTGATATTTATTCTTGCATTGCAGTTTTTTTTAGTTATTACTACGGCGCAGTACTTCATTTTAAGTGATTATATAGATTATAAAAATATAGCAACAATCCATATTGTTCAGCTGCTTTTTTTCTGGTTTTTTTGTGCGTCAATTTTTACATTTATTTTGTTATATCAAATAAGTCACTGGTATGAAAAACCAATGAAGGATTTTGCAAAAGCAACTAATCAGGTAGCCAACGGTGATTTTTCAGTCTATGTTGCACCTGTTCATTCAGCAGATAAGATGGACTATCTGGATTATATGTTTCTTGATTTTAACAAGATGGTAGAAGAACTTGGTAGTATTGAGACATTGAAGACGGATTTTATATCAAATATTTCTCATGAGATAAAAACACCCATTGCAGTGATACAAAATTATGCGGAGTACTTGAGAAAGGACTCTATTTCAAATGAGCAGAGAATAGAATATGCAAAAGCCATTGAAGATAATTCGAAACGTTTAGCAAATTTGATTACTAATATTTTGAAATTAAATAAACTTGAAAATCAGAGAATACAACCAGATGTCTCAGAATATGATATCTGCTGGCAGCTAAGTGAATGTGTAATTCAAGTTGAAGAAATATGGGAGAAGAAAAATATAGAATTTGAGGCTGATATTGAAGACAGGGCAATGATTTGTGCGGATGAAAGTCTTATGGAATTAGTCTGGAATAATCTATTATCGAATGCCATCAAGTTCACGGAAAATGGTGGTATTATTACTTTAAAACAGACATCCACAAAAGATCATATCATAGTATCTATTTCTGATACAGGGTGTGGAATGAGTGAAGACAGTATAGCCCATATTTTTGATAAATTTTATCAAGGTGATACATCTCATTCAAAAGAAGGAAATGGGCTTGGACTTGCTTTGACATTAAGGGTATTGCAACTGCAAGACGGTACAATTAGTGTGAAAAGTACACAGGGGATAGGAACTATATTTACTGTGACATTACCAGTTTCTAGTGCATATAACAGGAAAGACAACGAAGAATATGAGGAGGTCTATTATGAGTGAAATAATAAAAGACAACCATTCATTTGTGGGATATGAGTATCAGGAAATAGTTACAAATAAAGAAAGAATTTCATTTTTAATAGATGGATATAAGAATTTTGGATGGATAGTAGATGAAAATATTAGTCATAATATATCTGAAAATGTATCAAATCCATATGCAAATGTTGTCTTAAAGTTAAAGAGAAATCGCAAGATTATGAATAAAATGGAGCTTACCAGATTGCAGCGAAATTTTGAATTCTGTATCAAGGAAATAAATTATTTGGAAAAGTCAAAAACTTCAGCTGCTACTATGTATGCACTTATAGTGGGAATTACAGGAATAGGATTTATGGCAGGATCTATTATTGCGTTAATGGAGAAGCCACCAATGATTGCATTCTCCGTCATTCTAGTGATACTAGCTGTTATATGCTGGATATTGCCTTGTTATATATATAAATTAATTGTTAAAAAAAGAACAGAAAAAGTCTTTCCATTAATTGAGGAGAAACAGGATGAAGTTTTTGAGATTTGCGAAAAAGGGAGTAAGCTTTTATACTGATAGATAAATGATTAAATTTGTTTTGAAAGAGCATATAGCCAGAAAAATTTGGTTAAATGTCCTGTTTTATTCACATGTGCAACAAGATAAATGTAAGATTGGTTGTACGTGGCGATTGGCACTCTAATCAAAAGAAACTCGCAAAGAGTATTTCTTTTGGTTAGATCATACGTAGATTAACATCTAGTGTTAAGCTACTGTGTGAACAGTAACGATAATACATTATGACACATAAATAAATTTAAAAGCTGGAAATAAATTATTTGTATTAATGTTATAATGTATATTTAGTATGATATGATAATGTATTCATCAAGAATAATCACAACAAAGAATAGGAATAATACGTTATTCGAAAAAATCGTCAAATCATTAGAAGAAAATGAGATAATTGTTCATTTGAATATTAGGGTATAAATTATATCGCTACTCATAATTTGCATACATCTTATTAAGTTATAAAATGCCACAGCAATTAAGTACAGGAGGAAGAAAATATGTGTAATATAGTATTATTGGCAGAAACAGGATCCGATCTGCCGAAAGAAACAGCTCAACGGTATGGAATAACGTTGGTGCCAATGCATGTCACATTTGGAGATGTTACTTTGGATGATACAACGTTTCCGGTAGAAAAAATTTGTGATTATTATGTAGAACATCAGGAATTACCTAAAACAAGCGGCTGTTCACCAGAAGATTTCAGAGTGGTTTTTAATGCCATTCATGAAAAATTTCCAGAGAAACATATTTTGCATCTGGCATATTCAGCAGTAACGACTTGTTCTTACCAGAGTGCAATAATTGCAGCAGAGGATAGAGATTATGTAACGAGCATTGATACTAAACAGGTATCAGCAGGACAAAGTGTAATTTTGTATCGAACAGCAGAAATGTTAGAAAAACATCCAGGTACATCTGTAACAGAGGCTATAAAATTGATTGAGACTTTTTGCAAACAGGCAAGAATGAGTTTTATTACTGAAGATTTGGAGTATCTAAAGGCAGGCGGAAGGGTTAGCAATGTAGTTTTCATGGGAAGTAAATTATTAAACATCCATCCAGCCATAGAAATTGAAAATGGTTATCTGGTAGCAAAGAAGAAGTATAGGGGGAGAATGGAACGAATAGTCGTAAAATTACTAGAGGAATTTACACAAAAAGAGAATTTAGTAAAAGATCATTTATGGCTGTTGTGGTCGGTAGGATTATCGATAGAGGTGCGGCTTTTAGCAGAAAATGCAGCACAGAAATTAGGATACAAGAAAATTACTTGGATAAAGACGGGCTGTGTAATTACAACGCATGGAGGACCGGGTGCTTTTGGAATAGCTGGTTTTGTTGAGTGATTGGAACAAAATCAATAACAAAAACAGGTTGGTAAAAACAGGTTAAAAGACATATATTCAGAGAATAATTGGATATGTGTCTTTTTTTGTTGAAAAACATAAATTAATAATTTTCAAACAGTTTCCAAACATTATTTAAATAAATGATTTGTAAAATAGTACTATCAAATAAAACAAAAGCTTAAATATGGAATGGAGGTATATAAATGAGTGGAACAACAAATCATGAAAATAGCTTTGTAGGATTTGAATACAAGGAACTTACAGTGAAGAAAACAATGCAGTATGTTTATAATGATAGCTACAAGAACTTTGGCTGGATATTCGTGTAAAATAGTAATCCAGTTGGATAAACAGACAATATAACTGTTAAGTGTAAACGTAACAGAAAAATCCGTAATAAAGTAGAACTAACAAGACTTCAAAGACAATTTGATGCATACGTATAAGCGAGAAGAAAATAGAACAGGTAAATCCGTTGATTTCTCAAAAGTATGAAGAACTTTATTGAGTATGTGAAAAATCAAATGAATTATTAAATTAGGTGGGAGGCAATGCGAGGTATAAGAATATTATATTCTCGAAATTTTGAAAATAATTTCTACATAAGATAACTATAAAACAGACAATAATAAAAACGAAAGAGACGAGGATTAGTAAATGTCAATTAAAGAAACTGCGGAAGTATTTGCAATTAGAAAAGCATTAGAGTATATGGATAAAGATCCAGAAACAAATTTGCCGAAGCTTATGGATTGGTTTGATATATTTGATATTAAAAATACATTAGCTACTCAACGTAAGGCAATACGAGGGGTAGTTGAAAATAAGGATGGTAATTGGTATAAACTGGTTATGAGTCTTTGGAAAGATATTGATGCAGGGGTTCGAAATAGATTATTTGAAAATTTGATTATTAATGCATCTTTAATTGGATATCAGAAGCAAATAGAAAATAAAGAAAAATATAATTGTAATATTCCGTGGGCAATATTGATGGATCCTACGAGTGCATGCAACTTGAAATGTACTGGATGCTGGGCAGCAGAGTATGGTAATCAAATGAACTTGACCTATGAAGAGTTAGATAAGGTAGTTAAAGAAGGAACTGAACTAGGAACCTATGTCTATCTTTTTACTGGAGGAGAGCCATTGGTTCGTAAAGCAGATATCATTCATTTATGTGAAGATCATCCAGACTGTATATTCTCCACTTTTACAAATGGGACATTAATTGATGAGGCCTTTGCAGATGAAATGTTAAGAGTTAAGAACTTTATTCCGGCAATTAGTATTGAAGGATTTGAAGAGGCAACAGATGAAAGAAGAGGGGATGGTACGTATCAAAAAATAATGAAAGCCATGACTATTTTAAAGAGCAAAAAATTGCCGTTTGGTATTTCATGTTGTTACACAAGTAACAATGCAGAAGTAATAGGCAGTGAGGATTTCTTTGATTATATGGCTGCATTAGGAGCGAAATTCGCATGGTTTTTTACATATATGCCAGTGGGTAAAGGAGCAGTTCCCGAACTTATGGCAACAGCAGAGCAACGCGAGATGATGTATCATAAAATTCGTGAATATAGAAAGACAAAACCATTATTTTCAATAGATTTCTGGAATGATGGAGAATATGTTAATGGATGTATTGCTGGTGGTAGAAGTTATTGTCATATCAATGCCAATGGAGATATTGAACCATGTGCATTCATGCATTATTCAGATTCTAATATCCGTGAAAAAACGTTGCTGGAAGCTTATCAATCGCCGTTATTTATGGGCTATCACGATAACCAGCCATTTAATGAAAATATGCTTAGACCTTGTCCGGTTCTTGATAATCCAGGACGCTTAACAGAAATTGTAGAAAAGAGTGGTGCTAGTAGTACAGATTATCAGAATCTTGAAACTGCAAAAGAATTTACCGATAAGTGTTTGGATGCAGCGAATAAGTGGGCGCCAGTAGCAGAAAAATTATGGGCAAATAGCAAATGTGCAGATGGATGCACAGGATGCAATGGAAATAGCAATGAAAAAGAAGTAAAATAAGGATCACGAAGAGCATTAAAGAAGAAGTTTTACTTCTTTTATGCTCTTTTGTATTATAGTAAGAGTTTATTAATGGGTAGTTAATTAAGGAGGTAATAAGTATGAAGAAAATGATTTTGGTTATTGTGTCAATGGCTACAATTGCTGGCATTGTAATCACGGCAATTATAATGCCGAGTGACAGATTTAATTATATTAAAATAAATTAAATTGTAGCTATTCGATACTTTTATAGTTACAGTTATGCGATGCAGACAAAATTTAAGAAAATTGCATTTTGTCTGATATATAATTCGGGATTTTGATTTGCATACGTCTCGCTTTTGTGGATAGTGAATAGTTGAATTGAAATTATCACTAATGTCGGAACGTGAGTGGCTATAAGATGGTAATATAAAATAATAGGAAAAAGCGGACTTATTCCCTATTATTGAGACATTGGAGTATAGTAAATTTTCAGACAAATTTCAGTCATTTCATCAATTGTTTTAGAAGAGTCGGATTGTATCCATTTTGAAAAAACATTATATAATGCACCAGCATTAAAACATACTCGGTATATGGTAAAAGCTTTTGGTTGATTTCTAAAATAAGCGCATTAACGAGATCGATAAGGATTTCCTGTTTCGATGAATAATTGCTATAGTATGCAGTTCGTGAAACCCCTGCACGTTTAACAATATCGGTAATAGCTATCTTGCCAAAGGGTTGTTCTTTCAATAATAGCACGAGTGCAGTGCAGATGGCTTCTCTTGTTAAACGATTTGTTTCTTTATTGGAATGGTGTTTGGTTGTGTCCGTGGTAAATAATGGATAATCGGACATGACATTTTTCTCCTATTTGTACGTTATGATACTTCATTTGCTATATAATATTGTGTTTAAGCTTATTGTTCATTATAATATGTATTATATGAGATTACAAATGTAATGTCAAAAGAATAATCAAGTAAAAATGTCAAGTAATAATGAAGTGAAGAATGTAAGGAGTGAGTGAAATATGATAAAAAAATTAAATCGAGGAGTTTTGGGTATTGCTTTTCTTATACTAGCTTTTTTGGGGTGTGTATTGATTGGTATAGAGACTGAAATTTCCATTGCATCTTTAATAATCTTATTAGCAGAGTTAGGTATTTAGAATGAAATGTAAAAAACTCACCATTGTGTGGTGATGTCAGTTATATAAGAGTGAAATAATGCGTCATAACAAAAGGCTGAATTTTGTTATGACGCATTTCTTTGCCTCCCAAAAGATTTGTAATAAAATATAGTGACATATAGTATAAAATGCACATAACAAGATAACAATAAAATAATGAAGATTAGTATGTAAATTAAAATATATACACATAAAATATATTGTTTAATTTAAAAAAGGTTAAAAAACTACTATGAATATTAAAAAAATACGGTTTCATTTGTGTAATATACACATTATAATATGCTTATACAGTTGTATAGAAACTAAATTAAAATACAATTTATGGAGGGTTAAGAAATGAGAAGGAAAGTATTAGCCGCACTTTTAAGTGCAACAATGGTAATTTCTCTTACCGCATGTAGTTTGAAAACACCAGAGAAAGTGGAAACACCAGCAGCAACAACAGAAGATACAAAAGATGCATCAACTGCTACAGACGCATCAACTGCTACAGACACAACAACTGCTACAGATGCAACAAGCAATGCAGGAGCATTGGTTACACTTGTATTTGCAGAAGTAAATCCATTAGATACCATTGTTGGACAAATGGATACTGCTTTTAAAGAAAAAGTAGAAGAACTTTCAGGTGGAGAAA
>JBGUEQ010000080.1:0-10894 GCA_041821265.1 Lachnotalea sp.
AGTGGATTGCGTAGCAATAAACTTCCTATCCACGAGGTGCGCATTTTGGCACTTAGTGCCTTTTTATATAATAGGGATGTTCGGAGAACTTTCCTATTATATAGAAAAATGTCTGCATACAGTCTTTTTTGCGTCCAAACGGATTGTGTAGCAACATACTTTCAATTCACGTAGTGTGTATGTCGACATATAATTCCTTTTATTTAATAGGAATGTTCACATAACTTTCCTATGTAAATAAGGATTCTTTACAAATTCATATTGACTTTTGTCAACTAAAATCTTATGATTAGACTGCATTCTAGGAACTATTTGGAAAAGAATGTTTGAACCTCTATTATAATGTATACCAAGCTGGTTTTGACAAATTAAAATCTTTGCTTTATGATACACCAACGTACAAAGGATGGCCTAGTAAATGAACCAAACAAATAATATCGATATACTCAAATCAAATTCTTATATATTTAAAATGTCAATTCCCATTTTTATTGAACTCCTTCTGCAGCTTCTTGTTGGCAATATCGACCAAATTATGATAAGCCAGTATTCTCAAAATTCAGTTGCTGCCATTGTAAATGGTAATCAGATTATCAACATTATAATCATTGTACTAAGTATGATGTCTATGGCCTCTACCATTATATTATCCCAATATTTAGGAGCTAATGACTTGGAACATTGTAATCAGACTTGCACGGTTTCGTTCACTATCATTTCAGTAATCAGTGTGATTTCTACCCTTATTATATTATGTTTTAATAAAGATATTTTTCAAGCCATGCATGTTTCGTCTGACATTTCAAAAGAAGCATCCATTTATCTTTGTATTGTGGGTGGATTTACTATTATCCAAGGACTTTATCTTAATTTTGCTGCACTACTTCGAGGCCACACTTATTTAAAGCAAGTTATGTACATCTCTATAATAATGAACGTACTAAATATAATTGGAAATGCTATATTAATTAATGGGCTTTTCTTTTTTCCTCAACTTGGTGTAAAAGGAGCAGCTATTTCTACCGTAGTTAGCAAAACAATCGGTTTGATTCTTATGATTATTATGTTTTATAAAAAAACAACGATTCATATGAATTTGAGCTATTTAAAATATAATTCTTATCCTATGTTTCGAAAGATTTTAACGATTGGTTTTCCTTCTGGATTGGAGAGTCTTTCTTATCAAGTTTCACAAATGTTTATCCTTGGGATTATAAATTCCTTCGGGACAGTTGCCATTGTAACAAAAGGATATAGTAGCATTTTAGCCAATTTTTCTTATGTATATGCAATTGCAATTGCGCAAGCCACTCAAATTGTGCTAGGATACCTCCTAGGCACTAATCGAATCAACGATTTAGAAAAGCGAGTATGGAGTTCCCTCAAAGTTGCTGTTTGTTGTTGTGTTGTTCTAGCTATACTTTTATATTTAGGCAGTAATTCCATCTTTAAAATATTCAATCCATCTCCTGAAGTTCTTGCGCTTGGAAAACGCATCCTATTTATTGAGATTTTCTTAGAAATCGGACGATCCATCAACATTGTAATGACAAGGATGCTGATATCTGTTGGCGATGTTAAAACGCCTATGTTTTTTGGAATATCTGGTCACTGGGTGCTAGCCTTTTTATTATCACTTGTTTTCGGGGTGAAATTAGGTCTTGGTCTAGAAGGTGTTTGGATAGCAATGGCAATCGATGAATGTACAAGAGGTGCTATTTACTTAATTACGTTCAAGAAAAATAACTGGAAGCGGGCTTTTACGCATGCCTCCTAACAACCATATTAAATAGGTCAAATCAAAAAGAGTGAAACAAATTTATAAATGTTTCACTCTTTTTGAATAATCTATTGTATTATTCCAACCAAGCCACAAATAATAACAATAGAACCAAGTATAATCCGATATATTCCAAAGGCAGTAAAGTCATGTTTCTTTATATATCCCATCAAAAATTTAATGGCCCATATAGACACTACAAATGCAGTTGCCATACCAAGTACTAATATAACAAACTCCGTAGATGTAAAGGCACGGCCGAATTTAATTACCTTAAGCAAACTTGCACCAAACATAACTGGTATTGCTAAATAAAATGTAAATTCAGCTGCTATTGTTCTCGAAGTTCCAAGCAATAATGCTCCAATTATGGTTGCTCCTGATCTTGAAGTTCCCGGTATAAGTGCAAGAACTTGAAACACTCCAATTAACAGTGCTGTTTGATAGGTGATAAGAGATAGTTGATTCACCTTTGCTGTTCTTGTCTTATTCCATTTTTCTACGATGATAAATATAATACCATATAAAATCAAGGTTACAGCAACTGTTTTGTAATTATAAAACAACTCATCTATTTTATCATCAAATAAAAGTCCAATCACTGCTGCTGGCGCACAGGAAACAATGATTTTAAACCACAACGTCATAATATTCATGTCCACACGCGCCGCACCTGCTTTCCGCTTAAATGGAAAAATCTTGTTCCAAAACAAAACGACCACCGCCATAATTGCACCTAATTGAATGACTACAAAAAACATTTTTTTAAAATCTGCTGTCATGTTTAATTGAATAAACTCATTCACCAAAATCATATGACCTGTGCTACTGATAGGCAACCATTCCGTTATTCCCTCTACAATACCTAAAATAATTACCTTTACAATCTCTAATAATCCCATTTCTTAGTCTCCTTTAATCAAATTGTGAATCGTATATTTGTTTATAAAATCCGCTTTTACTCATTAATTCATCATGATTGCCCTGCTCTACTACATTTCCGTCTCTTACCACTAAGATAATGTCTGCATTTCTAATTGTTGATAGTCTGTGGGCTATGATAAAACAAGTTTTATCTTTCATTAATTTTATCATCGCATCTTGTATCAGCACTTCTGTACGTGTATCGACATTTGAAGTTGCTTCATCCAAAATAAGCATATTTGCTTCTAACAACATCGCTCTCGCAATCGTAAGCATTTGCTTTTGTCCTTTTGAAATATTCGTTCCCTCATCTGTAAGGATTGTATCATAGCCTTTTGAAAGAGATATGATATAGTTATGAATATTGGCTGCCTTGGCTGCCTCTATGACTTGTTCTTTCGTAGCATTTTCGTTACCATAACGGATATTATCAAATATTGTACCATTAAACAGCCACGTATCTTGTAGAACCATGGCATAAGATCCTCTAAGGCTGTTTCTTGTAATTTCATTAATATTGTTTTTGTCTAATGTAATTTCACCCTGATTCACATCATAAAATCGCATTAACAAATTGATCAATGTTGTTTTTCCCGCTCCGGTTGGACCAACAATCGCAACTGTCTTTCCTTGAGGCGCGCATAAACTCAAATCATGAATTATCGTTTCATTATTTGTATAGCCAAATGAAACATTCTTAAGTTCAACATTCCCTTTTGACTGATTTAGCACCGTAGCATTTGATACATCTGCTATTTCTGGTTTTTCATCAATTAAATTAAAAACTCTTTCTGCTGCTGCAATGGCTGATTGAAATTCACTGATGATATTAGCTGCTTCATTGATTGGTCCAGAAAATTTTCTAGAATAAAGGATAAAGGATGAAATGCTTCCCAGACTCATGCTTCCAATTAAATAAAATATCGCCCCTAGTGCACTTACTAATGTCATAGATAAATTATTAATACCATTTACCACTGGTCCTACAATAGAAGCTTGATAATCTGCTAAATAATAAGCATCAACAGCCTCTGCATTTTTAGCAGCAAATTTGTCAATTGTATTCTTTTCTTGATGATATGCCTTTAGTGTTTTAAGACCGGAAACCATTTCCTCTGTAAATCCATTTAGCTCTCCCATTTTAGCTGACCTCTTACGAAATAATGGCCTTGTTATACTCGTCAATTTCTTCGTTGCAAAAACAGAAAGAGGCACTGTAAATAAAAATACAATCACTAATCTTGGCGATATAATTACCATCATGATAAAAGACCCTATTACCGTGATTAAACTCGAGCATATTGTAACCAGATCTGAGGATAAGGAGGTATTTACTGTATCGATATCATATGAAATTTTGCTTATAATATCACCCGTCGAATTAACGTCAAAATAAGCAACCGGAACTGACATTAAGCTATTAAATACATCTTTTCGTAATTGATACGATATATTTTTACTTATTTTAAGCATAATAATTGTTAAGATATATGTTAATATAGAAGAAATGATAAAAGTTATAATCATCATTACAACATAATAAATGACTTTATCAAAATTTACCGCTCCCACTCCTGGCGCGATATAATTAATTGCGAAGCCTGACAACATCGGTGAAAATAATGCTAATATATTTCCAGTTATAGCCAAAAAAATTGCTATAGCAAGAAGTAATTTATATTGTAATAGATATGTTAATAATCTTCTCAGTGTATGCTTCTTTAATTTTTTATTCATTTTCACACCCTCCCATCTGAGAGCGATATATTTCTAGATAGATACTACAATTCTCTAAAAGCTCTTCATGCCTTCCAATCCCAACTATTCTCCCTTGTTCTAACACAAGTATTTGATTCGCATATCGAATAGAACTTATTCTTTGCGCTATTAAAATTGTCGTTGTTTCTTGAAAATGATTTCTTATCTCAGAACGAAGCGCAGAATCCGTTTTATAATCAAGTGCACTCGAAGAATCATCTAAAATTAAAATCTCTGGTTTTCCAGCTAAGGCTCTGGCAATAAGAACTCTTTGTTTTTGACCTCCTGAAAGGTTTGCACCTTTTATGTTTACAGTACCTTCCACACCATTTTCTTTGTCATCTATGAATTCTTTTGCTCTTGCATAGTCAACTGCACGTAAAATCTGTTCTCTATCTAGTTCTCTACCAATCTTAATGTTTTCATAAATTGAATCATTAAATAAAATATCATTTTGAAAAACAACCCCAAATTTTTCTCTTAACTCTTTCGTCTTCAAAGATTTTATATTGTTTCCATTTATTAAAATTGCGCCTTCATCTACATCATAAAAACGTATAAGCAGATTTATAATTGCGGTTTTTCCTGCGCCGGTAGCACCAATAATACCTAATGTTTCACCACGTTTTAAGGAAAAGCTTATGTTTTGCAGTGTATTATCAACCTCTTCATAAGCAAATGATACATCATTAAATTCAATATGATATTCACTGTTTACACTTGGTATCTCTTCCACTAGAAGTTCTTCCTGGGTATTTAAAATTTCCGATATTCTATTTGCAGAAGCTTCTGCTTTCGAATAAATAACAAACATTCTAGATATAAATAAAATAGCATTTAATATTAAAACCACATAAGAGAGAAAAGCTATTATTTTGCCCGGCGATGTAAGTCCACTATTCACACGGTATGCACCTGCTAAAATAACAATTGCCATCCCAAAATTAAGCAACAAATTCATCGCTGGATTAAGTATGCCCATTGTCATGCCAGCTTTCTGTTCTTGTTTCACTACATTTTCATTAATAGCATTAAATTTTTGTTTCTCAAATTCTGTTTTAGATAATGCTTTAATGACTCGAATTCCAGCACAGTCTTCTCGTACTACCTGCACAAATCGATCTATTTTTTTCTGAAATTCCCTATACATAGGAATTGCCTTTTTATGAACCTTAATCACAAGAAAAACGATCAATGGCAACATGCTTAACATGACCAGCGTAAGCACAGGATCCAGCGTCAATGTAATAATAATCCCACCTACAAACATAATAGGCGCACGTACGCCAAGCCTTTGCCCTACTCCTATTAAACTATGTACATTATAGGTATCTGTCGTAAGTCTTGAAATAATAGAAGGTAGAGTTGCTTTATCTATCTGTCCATTCGAAAGATAAGTAACTTTTCTAAATAAATCATTTCTTATTCTTTCTGTGGCATCTCTAGCAACTTTTGAAGCCCTTCTATTCGCAGACATATTAAGAATTGCTGCTCCCAACGTAAATGCTAACATGAGTCCTCCAAATACTAAAATCATTTTAATACTCTTAGTTGGAATAATGCTATCAATCATATAGGACAATACCCACGGTAATGCTAGTTCAAAATTAGTTGCCGTCACTTTAATCAAAAACCCTATCAGCATTGCTTTATAATATGGTCTTACGTATTTCAGTAAATTTTTCATAACCTATTTCCTTTTACTATTTCTATTTCATTTTAAATTCTTATATAATGACTCATTACCTTCATTTTTACATTCTATAAACTATTCTACTACATAATTGTAATTTTTCAACATACAAATTCAGCAGGAGTTAAAACTCCTACTGAATTTATAATCTTACTTTTCAATTAAACTAACTCATAAACAATTTCTTTATCATCAATTAGTCTGGGGTGTATTTGTCTGGGTGGTATCTGTAGTACTCTCTGTAGTAGCACCTTCCGTTTGCGTTGTATTGTATACGGCTGTTGGATCAACTACATAATTTTCTGTACCAGGTAATTCGTACACAAATACTGCTGTTCCTTTTGTAATTCCCTCAAAAATAGTTTTTGCAACTGTAGGTGGGAGATTGATACACCCATGCGATCCACTAGCAAGATAGATATCTTTTCCAAATACACCATTTCTCCATGGCGCATCGTGTAATCCAATGTTGCCGTTAAATGGCATCCAATATGCTACTGGTGTCGCATAATCTTCACCGACTAATGTGGCATTTTGTTGTCTGTATTGCACAGGATATGTTCCCACTGGTGTTCCATTACCCTTTGTCAAATTTCCAGATACTAAATCAGAATCCACTACTAATTCGCCATCTTTATAAAAATATAAATGTTGCGCTGACAGATTTATTTCAACATATGTACTTCCTACATCGTCATCACCATATTGTTTGGCTGTTTGAAAATACACCGGTTCTCTAACACCTTGTGTACTATCTTCTATAGCATCTGTTAGCTCAGAAAGTTCTGTCACTCTATCAAGCCACCAACCATAATCACCACCCGAAACTTTAATTGTCTGTCCATATGAAGTGTTTAGTGTTCGAACTTTACCAAACGTGTTATATGTTTTACCAATATAGTCAACAAACTCTTTCACGCTGGGGCTATCGAGGGTTACATTATAATCTGCATCCACTGTAATCCAATTATGTATTTTCTCTCCATCAACAACTTCTTTGGCATCGCCAAACTCATAAGTAATATCAGAGCTCGTTAATTGATTCATCTTTTCAACAGCCTGTACTAACGGCTCGTAATCAGCAGTTAATGTAGGTTTCTCATAGCAATCCTCATCTTCAATCGAAATCGAATCCGCCAAAGATAATACAGCTTTCTGTACTAACTCATAGAATTCGTCTTTCTTCACCTGATTTCCCTGCACTTCTGCTACAACTGTATATCCATCTGTACCATAATCCGATATATGTGCATCTTGTGGCAAAATTACTGATTCTTCCTTAAAACAATTCAAATAGTTATAAAAACTCTCCATCAAATCCTTATCAAAGTCTATCATTGTTCCAATTTGAAAATCATCTAGAGAAAAAAATCCAATTGGCCATAAAAATCCATTTTGTTTCTTCTTAATGGCATCAAGACCACCGTCAAAATATAGCGTAAGTCCAATATCTTCACCATTTATCTGTTCTGTGTTGCCATCTCTCTCTTCAATTGTCAAGTTGTAATTTCTTACTTGTGTAGAAATTATCTTTTCCGCGCTTTTTACAGACATATTAGAACATTTCACACCATTTATCGTTGTTCTATTATAGAAATGAATTGTATAATAAAATGAACCCACCAAATATAATAAAATAAGTGCTATGCCTGTTATAAATCCTACTCTTAATTTAATCTTCTTTGATTTTTTTCTCTTATTACGATTACTTTTTATTTTTCCCATTGTTCTAACCTACCTAATGAATAATTTGTATTTGTTTTGTTTACGCGTATCATCAATCGCCTAAATCCTTTCAATTAGCTAAGAGCTAGTACTCCTACTCGGAAATGAATATATTGATTTTATGTAACTATTCAGTACCTTCATAGTTACCGCTACGCGATGCACACAAAATGCAATAGAATTGCATTTTGGCGCATGATACACTCGTAAAATTATGCATACTGCATAATTTTTACTTCGCGGAATAGTGGGTACTGAATAGTTACGATTTTATTATTATATCATATCTTAGACAAATATATATATTTTTTTACCTTATTATACCCTACTTTTTCAATATAGTTAGTATGATTCCCTTGGTATTGTTGGATTATTATGTATTTTAATAAATCTTAAGTATTTCTTAACGTCAAAAGTACCTGTATTTTCATTCTTATACAGGTACTTCTTTCGTAAAATTCTCTGCTGTTAAATGGTAACTATGATGCTACCAAATATTCAATTTAAATGTTTCTTTCGTGGCGTTTATCATAGGAAAACTTAACATAATACATTCTACTTATATTTTAAACATGTTAATTTCATTATTTAAGTTCTGGGCCACTTCTTCTGACTTGTCTATATTTTGTACTACTGCTGTAGACCTATTCATTACGTCTGCTGAGCGTTCAGCTATATCTACTGTTCCACTAGCAACATCTTGTGATGCTCTGCTAATTTCTTCTATTGACTTAAGAACCTCCTCAATAGAGGCTAATAATTCTTCGGATGTAGCACTAAAATCTGTGATTAATTCATCCACAAAACTTGCATCATCTCGATAAGAGTTTGAAACAGTATCAAACATCTCAAAGCTATTCATAACATCATTGGTTACAAACGAAAGTAACTTGGATGCATCTTCAGCAAGATTTTTAACGGAACCAGTTACGTCGCCTGTTACATTTTGAATTTTGACAACTGTATTTTGAGACTGCTCTGCCAAACTACGAATTTCACTTGCTACTACCGCAAATCCCTTTCCTGCCTCACCAGCTCTTGCCGCCTCAATGGCTGCATTCAATGCGAGAAGGTTCGTTTGCTCCGTAATACTCATGATAGACTCAGAGAGTATTTCTATCTGTTCCACTACTTTAACATCTTCTAAGGCTTTTTCTAAGCTTTTTCTAATTTCATTGTGTATTGTATTTGCAATACTTCGTTGTAACTGGGTATCTGTTTTGGCCTTTTCAGCTCTCTGGAAAATTTCAACTACATGTGTTGCTCCTTCACTAGACTTTTCAGCAATCGTTCTTGTCGCCAAATCTATTTCGTGTGACATTGCACTAATCTCTTGTGTTGATGCAGCCGTTGTTTCCATACTTGCAGCTAACTCTTGTGTTGTAGCTGAAACGCCTTCAATTTCGCTATTCAAGTCTGACATATTACCTTTCACATTAGATACAACCATGCTAATAGTGTCAGCCTCCTTTTTCACTTTATTAATAAGACCATTAACTTGATTCTTCATTACATCAATTTCAGTTGACAAAACTCCAAAGTCATCTTTTCTACTTAAGAACTTCGAAGGTAACTGTTGTGAAAAATCTCCACTTGCTAATACTTTTATGTATGCCGAAGTAGTTTTAAGTGCTCCAATAATCTCTAGCATTAATAAAATGGAAAATGCTAACAATGCCATTAAAGTTAATACGCCTATTGTGAGTATCAATAATATTTTCTGACTTGTAGCCTTTGATACTATTGCAGACTCTTTTGCTACAGCCTCATCAATATAATCTGTATAATTCCCTGTACCAACTACCCATCCAAATGGTTCAAATACTTTGCTATAAGATCTTTTCGGAGAAGATTCTGTTTCATCCGGTTTTGGAAATACATAATCTGTGTATCCACCATCTTCTATTTGTGCTACACGAATGATTTCTTTAATCATTTCAAAACCATTTGCGTCTTTCATTGAAAGGCGATTCGTTCCTTCCGTATCGGTTCCAAGTATTACAACATTGGTTCCATCAATTGTGTCAATCCAGAAATATCCATTTACCCCATAATGTAAATCTCTTACTAAATCTGCCGCTAATAACTTGGCCTCTTCTAACGTATAAGTTCCCTGCTCATACTTACTATTAATCGTGTCCAACAATGATATTACATTGATAACCTGATTTTTTATATTTTCATCATAATCCACCCTTATTGTTTCATCCAATGTGCGCAACACCACATCACCATTATCTTTCATACTTTTAGCACTCAGAATTACCACCGTTGCAATCACAATTGCCGTCAGAACACAAATCAATAACATCTTTGTACGTACTTTAAAATTGCTCATTTTGCTCTCTCCTTGTTCTTAATATAATACTAGTTTACAATAATTATTCCAAAGTGAGTAGCTGTTTGAGTTAAATTTAAGATTGTTTATAATTATTTTATATCAATATATTTTTTGCAACTTCATCAAAGGACATCACATTTGCAAAACGATTATTCCATATTTTGTAGTTGATAAATTCATACAATACTCGCTTTGAAGACCAACTAATATTATAGTCTCAATACTTTTTGAATCTAAATATTCCTGCTTGTGCTCATAGTTTAAGCAATAAAACAACTATAAAAATCATTAAATAGTTATTTTAAAAACTTCTAAGCTTATCGCTACCATCATCTGTTGTATTCTCAATTCCCTTTATAACAATATAATAGCCATAACTCTCATTCACTTTAACATAAATTCGGTCATTTACTTTGTGTCCTAAAACAGCTTTCCCCATAGGTGACTCATTACTTATTAAACCACCCAGTGAATTGCCCCTAACCGTTGTTATTATTTTATATTTTTCTGTCAAATTATCTTCTTCAAAGAGAATTTCAACCGTATTATTCAAACCAACTTCATCTTCTTTTGATTCTTCGGATATGATAGTTGCTGTCTTAATCATTTTTTCAAGATATCTAATTCTACTCTCATTACTGTTTTTATCTTTTTTTGCCGCGTGGTACTCAAA
>JBGUEQ010000081.1:0-10447 GCA_041821265.1 Lachnotalea sp.
AACGTCCTAAAAGCTAAGAAACGTCTAAAAATTTCGAATTCAATGTGCAGTTTTGAAGATATAGTAAGCCTTAAAATAGTGATATTTTAGGGCTATTTTTGCGTTGAAAATACAAAACGGTAATAAATAATTATAAAAATGGCATTACCTGCAGTTTTATTTGATGCATTTTCTATCATGAAACTTGAAGTATCTTATTTACTTCTTTTTTTAAAAATATTTCTTTATTGCAGTTTGCTTTATGGAATTGAATGCGGATTACATTATTTTTTTCCAAAGATATTAAAAAGGTTTTATACAAAGGGATATATGGCAGGATTTGAGTTTGGAATGATTGGGGTAGGTCTATCTGGTGCTATAGGGGGAATGGATCAATTACCTGTTAATTGTTAGGAGAGATGGAACTATCGATTGCCACTTTTATATATCATAACGTATTTTACGAAAAATGTATTCTTCTTTCCCCGTATTTTTCAATTCAAAATAGCTGTTTTCATCGAGCTTTAGTTTTTTTCGAAGATTGGCTACATGAACTGAAATAGTGCGAGAGGAATTAATGGGTATAGAGCCCCATGCACGTTGATATATTTCATCACAGCTTAAGCGTCGACCTGCGAATAGAACAAAATAAGCAAGTAACTGCAATTCCTTTGGAGTTAAATCAATTTTTTCATCACTCAGTGTAGATTCTCCCGTTAAAAGATCAAGGGATAAAGGCAAAAGCTCAATTTTACCGGCAGACATGACACCAGAGCGTCTTAATTGAGCGGCAACTCGTGCATGAAGCACGTTCAAATCATATGGCTTTGTAACATAATCGTCGCCACCTTGAATCAATCCTTTTACCACGCTTTCATTTTCATCACGACAGGTCAAAAAAATAACTGGAGCATTTGTTTTCTGGCGTAATTCGCCACAAAAGTCCCATCCTGTTCCGTCTGGCATCATAACATCAAGTAAAATAAGATCGGGGGTATATTCTTCTAGTTGAAAGCGGGCATCACTTAGGGTGGTAGCATATGCAGTATCATATCCCTTGCTTTCAAAATATTCCTGATTAATAGCTACAACATTGGTTTCGTCTTCAATAAATAATAATTTGGCTTTTTTCATAACATCACCTCTAGTTTATTTTATCATAATTTTAATAAAATGGAATAGAAATTAATTGGTAGTGCAATAAAATTGTTGAAAATAGGTTAAATAAATCGTTAGAATAAACTTCATAATAAATCGTTAGAATAAACTTCTAAGTTGTAGTAAAGTCAACAATGTGATAAAATGCCGCTAAGAACTTAAAAATAATTATAATAATTAATTGTAATAATTTATTCTCTATAGTTATTATGAAAATAACATATATAAGAGAGGAAAAGGTAAATGAAAGTTTCTATAAGAGAGTTATATATAACCAATCAATTAAAGAAACGCAAGTTATTTCTTCTTGTGTTATGCGCTTTTTTAACAGTTGTTCTATTAGTATTACTGACCAAAATCTTTGATTTAGAGACTGGGGAACAAAAGGGTATTATTGTAAAATCACAAAATAGCATGTACGATTTGACTGAAATTCATAATAAAAAAGGTCAAAGTATTATATTGCTTCCAGATGAAATATACTATCCGAATACCTATCTGACACCGGCTCCTAAAGAAGTGGCTATTGCTGAAAGTGTGAATGAATATAGAAGGATAAAAGCTCAATATTTGTCACAGCGTTTTGTCATTGAATGTTCCAAAGACATAGATATATATAAACTTACCTGCAAAGTATCAGGACGCCATGCGATTCGAATTTATATTAATGGAAAGATGGTAAATCAAAGCGGAGTAATGGGAACAACGAAGAATGAAACGCAAGTTTGGGAAAATAAGTTGACCTGCTATGCGGCTCCGGTGAATCAAAAGCTAGAGGTGATTGTTCAGGTAGCTCAATTTTATCATTATAAAAAACAAGCTTCGCTTGTCCAAGTGGAGCTGGAAAGTGGTAATGCAATTACAAGTTCACTGATTACAGAACAAGAAAAGGGCTGGCTTGTGATGGGAGCATTACTCTGTGCTGCAAGCTTTTTATTTAGTATTCATTTGATACAGCCCATTGCGAAGGAAACGCTTTACTTTGCTATTGCTTGTGTGGTTATGACAATGAGAGAATGCTTGCAAAGTCAGACGTGGACATATTTCACCTGGATTCCAGGAAATGTTTCATTTATGCTGGAATACTTGAGTGTTGTTTTATTAACTATTTTTTTATCTCTTTATCTGGGACAATATGCCAGTAAGCCATATTTGAAAAAAATTCAGATTGTAGCAATCGTGAGCTCGGTTCTTTATGGTGTCTGTGTGTTGTTTGGGGACTCGCTTTTTTATACTTCAATTTTGCTGTATTATCAGGCTATACTTGTTGTGTGCATTGTCCTTGGAATAGGAGGAGTATTTTGGAATTCGCGTAGTCCATTACAAGAACAGGTGGCTGCTTTGTATGGGATTGCAGTCTTTTGTATGGCTGCGGTTAGGGATATCTTAATGTATAATAATGTATTTGGTGATAGTGTTAAAGAACCAATAACAGAGGAATCTATGCTTATTTTTGTATTGGCACAGACGATTTCACTTTTTCTAATAAACAACCGATTGATTGCGCAGGCAAGAGAAGCAGAGCATAGACAGCTTGTAGAAAATGAGGGTTTGGAGAAGATAAACCAAATGAAAACTGAATTTTTGGGAAATGTTTCTCATGAATTGAAAACACCACTTATGGTAGTTTCTGGATATGCACAGAATGTAATTCGAATGGCGGAAGGGGCACAACAACCGGATGCAGAAAACATTATACATAAAATGAAACTGATTACATCGGAAACAGAGCGTTTGTCAATATTGGTTCGCCAACTGTTGGATGTTACACGAATGGAAGAAGGGCGAATGGTAATAGATAAGACGCCCTGCTATGTAGATGAAATTATTTATGAGGCCGTTGAAACTCATTTTCCAATTCTGAATAAAAATGATAATAAGTTGGAAATACGAATTGAAGGAAACATACCGATTATTCAGGCTGATCATGGAAGAATCTTACAGATTATCGTAAATTTGATTGCTAATGCATCTAGATATACACGAAAAGGGAATATTATAGTAAGTGCTGTTCAAGAAGATAACAATGTAGTTATTCGGGTGAAGGATACGGGTCAGGGAATATCCTCAGAGCGTTTATTAGAAATTTTTGAACGTTACAGTAATAAAGTATCCGAAAACGGTTCAGTAGTTGAAACTGGTTTAGGGCTTCCGATTTGTAAATATATAGTAGAAGAACATGGAGGAAGCATTCAGGTAGAGAGTAAAGAGGAAGAAGGTACGACAGTTTCCTTTACGCTTCCGATTTGATGATTAATATTAAGGTTTAATAGATGTTTCATTACTTAAATGGTTACTTTTAAGCTTTAAACAAAAAAAATCGTGAGTTTCGTTTTCTAAAGTATAGGACTCCCAGGAATGATTCATAGACATAAGATCATCCATTGTCGAGTTATAACTAAAGCTGACTACATATACAATAGAATCATTGTAACTATCAATAATATCTTTGAATTTAAAAAGATCAAACTGGGACATTACTCTAATATGCTCATATTGAGCCAATTCTTCATACACATAATTAAGTTGCCACGGGCTGTCATAAACGACTAAGACATCCGAATCTTTATTTTCTTTAGCAAATTGGACAAGTGGTGCGGTTTCTTTATATAAATACGTAATATTTCTATTTTGTACTAGCCCTAATGCAGAGATAAAAACAAAGAAACAGGCTTCGGCTAAAATAATATAATTTTTGCTGATTACACGAGACGATAGGTAAGTAAGAGCGGATATTACAATGATTAATAATACAGGAAAGATGGGCATCATATAACGGTCAGTAATTGAAACTGATATTTTAGATACCACTATAAAATAAAAAAGGCTAGGAAATAGCAATAAATTATATTTTGAAAAAACAATATGCTTCCAGTTCAACATATTTCTGTTTGTAAAAAGAAATATGAAAAAAATAATAGCTAAAATAATTAGTAGCACTGGTAAAAGCTGATTGAAAAGTTCTTTGTTAATAATCTTATAATATCCTTTTATACGTACTAATGTATTTGACGTCTTCATGATATTGCTAAAAGATTCCTTTCCACGGTATCCGCTAAATATGTGATGGAGCATACCAGGGAAAATAAAAATTGCTCCAATTCCTGCAATACCAAGTGATAGTAGATAGTATAAGGCATGTTTAAAGTACTTGTTGATTAATAGAGAAATACTAAAAATGAAGCAAAGGAAAAATAAATAAATAAGAAAATAATATTGCGTCAATGTACCAGCAATAGACAGTAGTACAACACCCAAATAAAACTGAAACGTTAATTTTTGAGAAATATATCGAATATGTAGTAAGGTGATAGCAATAATGAATAAAGCTAGCATCATGTACATACGCATAAAAACAATAAAAGTCATATTAGCCAGAGAAACTGCCCATACAGCACTTAATGAAAGGGATAAGATTTCATTTTGAACCAATTCAATGGTTATAAAAAATATCAAAATGGTTATGATAACTGAACATAAAATATTAAGTCCGATTCCTCCCATTATGACAAATTTGTCAGGAAAAAAAGAAGAAATGGTATGAATTAAGGTATAATAGAAAGGAGGGTGTACATCAGTTGTTTGATTTGCCCAAACATTGGAATAATCAAAGCGATGAGAGGAATCTACAGTAACATATTGATTAAGCATACTGCGATCTAGTAACTCACCTTCTGGAAGTGTCATTGTAATACCAGAAGTATTGTTTGCCAATCCGAAGGTGAAAATTTCGTCAATATGATAATTCGTTTTTTCCGTCCCAAACATAAATCCAAGACAAATTTGAATCAGACAAATGATAAAGAGAGTTAAAAGACTACTTTTTTTCATTAGATATATACTCCTTCTGTGATGATGCATCCCATCATTTCGAATACTCAAATCTCGGGATTTTGCTTGGCAAAACATCTTGTGGTACTAGATGGCTGAACTGTAACTTACTTAATTTTCAAACTAAATTCGTTACTGTTCACTCCATTCACAGTAACAGATGATTTCTGCATGCAAATTCGCTACGCGAAGCAGAAATCATTTGTCGAATCATTTTCTTACGTAGCTTAACAGCTAGTGTTAAGCTACTGTGTGAACAGTAACCTAAATTCCACCGCTGCACCATCCCAAGTGGAAGTTACTTTGACAGAGTGGAACTTACTTTGAACATCAACCATTTAAAACAATGACACAAATTAAAATCTTGTAAAATTGCTTATGATACTTATTACTAAAGATAAAATAGCAAAAAATAGACCTATAAGCGTTATGTCGCTACCAGCTATTTTTCGCTTAAGACTTACGCTAGCAAGTACTATGACAATTATTGCACAGGGTATAGCAAGTATAGAAATAGTAAATATGCTTATCGACAAAATAAACGCTACAATTCCCAATATCAAAGATGCAATTCCCCATGCCAGAGATGAATTTGATATTTCAGCTCCATCTGGTGTATCGGCAGATTTGATTTCTTTTGCTGATTTCATTTTTAAAATAAAATAAGTCAAAACGCCACAGATAATAAGTTCAAACAGTAATAATAAATTTGTTTCCCCTGTTATGTTCATATTGATAAAATTTAACATTCCTAACCAAAAAATAACTAGTTTATATAATTTTACACCACTTTGGATGATTCCAATTACACATGGCGCAGCAATCAAAAGACCTAATCCTCCATTATCTAGAATATCAAATTCCATATAATTATATCCAAATAAATTAATTGCAACAAAAACAACATATACAATCCATAATCCAATTACGATTTTTTTTCTCATTTTAACTTTTCCTTTTCTTATTTTTAGCAAGAGCTATAAATTTTGACGCTATTCATTGTCACAGCGAGTGCCGATACTATGAACCCTTCCATTTGTTTCATGTCTTCCCTTTCATCTTAGCAAAAAAAATCTGTTTTGTGTGCAGTGTTAAGAAATCTTAACAGCACAAGAGAGATTTTTTGTTGCTTAAATTCAGTATAATGTTTTTGTTTTACAAATGGCGGTAGCATTAACGTGAATGGAGTTACCAAAACGTGAAGATAAGGTTACCTCATCGCTCCCGTAATGACTCATCAGATATTTAATGGAGAAGGAGAAATTGATAGAGAAGAAGATAGGTTTGATTTTTACCTTTGCGCTTCCTATTTTCAAAATAAATCGGATAGGAGGTGTTAAGATTTCTTAACACTACGCACAAATTATTTTTTTTCTGCTAACCTAATAAGGGAAGGAACAGATCATATTATATAATAAATAAACGGGAGGATTTTTCATGAAATTAAATAAAATTTTTATTATGTTACTTTTAATTATGACAACATGTCTTTTATTATTTGCATGTGCTAATACGGAACAGGGTGATGCTTCTGATCGGAAGGAAACTACTGAGCCAAAAGAAAATACAGAAGTAAAAGAGGAGGTAGATACAAATGAGACTGTAGAGACAGAGGAAGATGTGGAAAATTTAGAAAATGCTGGGGACACGATAGACTATATGCGTACGCAAGGAATATGGCGCGTAGATGGTGTATACGATACTGCATACATTTATATGGATGGTGCTGGAGGATGTGAATGTTATTATGCAGATGGGGTATTGGAAATTCAGGGATATTTAGAATATGATTCTAATAAAGAAAACTATACAATATATGATCTAAGTGAAAGCTATTTTGCAGATTTTTATTTTGAGACTGATACACTAATTCACTTTGGAAATGAGGATGGAACAAGTTATATAAAAGATGAAGTAACTGGAAATGAGGAAGTGCATGAAAACAATGGTGTCCAAATTCCAGTATTAATGGGTGGAGCAATATTTACGGGTATGGAACCATTGATTACAGAAAATTATGAAGATGGCGGATATTATTATTCTGAAATGACGGAAGATGGAATGACTGTAATTATCAATTCTGCCCAGACAAATGCGATGGGTATAGATGAGACAATCGATGATTATATTATAGAATGCGCATATGCGCTGGGGAATGATGTTGTTTTAGAACCTGAGATTACTTTAGATGAAGAGTATTCTGCAAAATTGACTTATCCAGTTTACCGTGTTTCCTGGCTTACAGGCCAAAACGAAGACACGAAACGTTGGGAAATGTTTTTATTTATGACAGATAGCCATACTTATACGTATGTCTTTAATTCCGGAGTAGATAATGCAGAGGAGATGCTAGACATTTGGTTGGAAACGTTTGAGAACCTATATTTGGGATAAATCTGGAGGAGGCTAAAGCTACACAATGAGGATTTTGCAGGTTCCTTTGATTATATTACTTATGAATCTCTGGAAACATACGAAATATCATTTCGAATCGTCCGATTTCCAATATAAGAAACCACTTATGAGTGTATTGTTACAAATCTTCCTGCTGATTTTGGTTGAACTTAGCTAACTGACATGATGTCGGGGTCAAAAGGTATTTTGACCCCTGATACATACGGATTGTTACGCACTTTGTGCTCCCACAATCCTAAAAACATTCGAAATCCGCCCTATCGGGGCTACTTTCTCATGTTTTGCGGGCCCCAAAGGTCATGTGTTTCATGTCATTATGGCTGAACTGTAACTTAATATTAATTATTTTAAATTTGCCTTGTGCTGTTAAGATTTCTTAACACTACGCACAAGGCAAATTTTTTTTGCTAAGATAACAAAAGATAGATAAACATTCTTACGTTGGAAAGGAGAAGAACGAATAGGGTTACACAATATTTTAGATACGCTTGATAGTGTAAAATGAGTTATGAAAAACGTCAGACTATCTAATACATCTATGGGATATAAAGTTGAAAGAATCTCTTAGAGAAAAACCTATAATAAGTAGGAAAAAGTAAAGTCAAATAATAAATTAATATCAGGAGGGAAACATGAGAATTTACAAATATGGTGTAAAAGCATTAGCGGCATTTCTTGCCGTTGCCGTTATGGCAGGAGGAATGCCCGTATCAGCTTTGGCTGAGACAAACGAAGAAACAACGAAAGTAATTGACGAAGCTACTGAAACTGCAACAGACGAAACAACACAAACAATGATTACTTTCGCAGATTTACCAGAGGAAACAATAAACCAGACAGTTGCATATGAAACTGCTCAGGAAAAATTAAATTTGCCAGATACCTTGCAAGTAACGTTGAAGGCCACAAATGAAGCACTGACACAAACACAAGAAGAACAGCAGACAAATGAAGAAGAAATAGAAGAAGAAAAAATAGAAGAAGAAAAAACAGAAGAAGAAAAAACAGAAGACAAAACAATAGAGAACGAAATCGAAGCTTCCATCGAAGTAACAGGCTGGAGTTGTGAACCAGACTATGTTCCCGAACGTGCAGGCACCTACTGTTTTACACCCCAGTATACGTTGGCAGACGGACAAAATGTGGCAGAGGGAGTCACAGCTCCTGTCATTACGGTAATCGTAGAAGAAAACCAAGAAAAAAACCAAGAAGTATATGCTTCGCTGACATCAAGCGTTGGCAATGTTACAATTAGTGGAGATATTTCAGGTGATGATGGTAGTTATGCTGGAAATGGAAAGGGAGAAAATGGTAATATTTTAGGGGGGATTGGAGAACCATCTGGAAATACACTAATCTTTGACTCTAGTAGTGGGTCAATTACAGGTTATAATGATTTTAGTGGCGGATATGCGGAATCAAATACTGATGCTACCAATAATACAGTAACAGTAAATGGGGGTAATTTTTCTGACAATATAAAGATATTTGGTGGAAATACGATTGAGAATTCAAATGCCACAGGAAATTCAATTAATTTCAAGCAATTTACTGGAAGTATTGGCGCTGCTTTTGGTGGTTTTGCAGAAGGAGATTGTAGTAATAACCAGATTATAATGAGCGGTGGTGAGGTAGGGAAGATAACTGGTGGAAGAAGTTATGGAGTGGGAGGTACTTCCTTTAACAACACTATTATAATCAAGGGTGGAACGGTAAAGCAATTTATATTGGGTGGGGATAGTTACGGTTCGAGTACCAACAATACCGTAACGTTGTCTGGTAGTGTAAATCTTAACGAAAATGTTAATATTATTGGTGGGGAAGGATATGCTGATTGCTTCAGTGGTAATACACTGAACCTAGAACAATCTGGTTTAAACATAGCGGCTTTGGGTGAATTCCAATACGTAAACTATGTAATACCTGCCTCTGTGAAAGCCAATGATACGATACTTACTACTTCGGGAGGAGCATTCTTAAATAATAAGAATGATGAATATAGAGAGAGTGCGCTTTATTCCACTATCAATATCAGTGTAGATAGTGAGTCTTCTCTTCAAATAGGAGATCAAGTAACACTCATTGATGCAACAGGCGGGCATCTTTATGCTGCTGGTATCAACACAACAGCAAGCGACCCGACTTCTGGTTATGAATTTGCACTTAGCGTAGAAGATAACAAGTTGATAGCTACAGTTACGAATCAATCCTACCAAGTAAATGTAACAAATGGAACTGGAAGTGGAACTTATAAATCAGGAGACCCTGTAACAATCGCTGCAGGAACAGCACCAAATGGGCAGATATTTGATAGTTGGACATCTGAGGATGGAGTTACGTTTAAGAATGCAAACAATACTACTACCTCCTTTACCATGCCAGCAAAAGCAGTTACGGTAACTGCAAATTATAAGAGTAAAGTAGAGGTAACAGGTATGGCACTAAACCAGACAAGTGCAGACCTTAAAGTCGGAGATACCGTAGCCTTAATCGCTGCTATTACTCCATCAAATGTAACAGACTCAAGTGTTATATGGAATAGTTCGAATACAGATATTGCCTCAGTAGATCAAAACGGAACTGTGACAGCCAAAGGATTAGGAAGTGCTGCGATTATGGTTACCTCAAATAGTAATGCATCTGTATCTGCAACCTGTACAGTCAATGTAACAGCAAATATCGTGACAGCTACAGGACTTACCCTAAATCAGACGAATGCAGACCTAAAAGTTGGAGATACCGTAGCCTTAAGCGCTGCTATTACTCCATCAAATGCAACAGATGCAAGTGTTACCTGGAGTAGTTCGGATACAGATATTGCCACAGTAGACGAAAATGGAACGGTAACATGCAACGGAATTGGAAGTGCTAATATTACAGCAACTTCAAAAAGTAATACCGGACTTACAGCGATCTGTAGTATTAACGTATCCATAGGAAAAGTAACGAGCTTAATGGCAAAGAAAAACAAAACCACAAGTATTACACTGACATGGGAAAAGCAAAATAACGTAAAGGGATATGTGGTTTATCGTTATGACAGTGCAAAGAAGAAATATGTAAA
>JBGUEQ010000082.1:0-10088 GCA_041821265.1 Lachnotalea sp.
TCGAACAATACTACCAAGTGATAAAAACTTTGTGTTTTCCATTATATCATTTTTCCTTTCTCTTAGTCTATAAAATTTAAAATTGCTGTAGCTATATCATTAATCACATTCCATGCATCTCCAATTATCCTTTCAGGTCACTAGATTCATTTTCAAATCGAGTAATTTTGGAACGAATTTTATCTGATATATCATCGGTTTGATCATAATAGATAACTATAAAATATCTTTATTATTATCTGAATTTTAGTTTTATTCAGTTGATTCAATCTAATTTTGGGTATAAAAATAGCAACTAGACATTTTGTCCACTGCTTTCATTCATGCATTGCTTTCTCTTTTATTAATTCTCTAAGAATTCACCATCACCTTTCTCTTTTCATATTTAATGTCTCTATCATAAAATATATCTTTTTCTATTATTGCTAAAAATAAGTTTATTTTATGATAAAGACACTTTTTTATTCAACTCTGTCTCCATAACCAATTGCTAAATAAATTGGTTATTTCCGCGCATACCTTCTATTTCAGTATTATTTATATTTATTTTTGTAATGGGTCTTAATTCACTGTCACCTTACACGTTGCCTTTTTCCCACTCGCACTTGTTACGTTAATCGTTGCCTTACCTTTTTTCATACCCACAGCATTTCCATTTTTATCAACTGTAACCACTTTTTTATTACTGCTTTTATAAGTAACCTTATCCGTGGCACTGATAGGATTTCTGGTAACCGTCAATTGATATTCTGTTCCTACTGTTAGTATCTTTTTTTTCTTCTCAACAGTAATTGATTGGGTCTTTACTTTAGACTTAACTACTTTTACCTTACAGATTCCCTTTACTCCACTCGCCGTTTTAACTGTAACCGTAACATACTTACTATATGTCTTTAACCCCTCTAAAACAATTGTCTCACCATCTAAAGTGGCTTTCAAAACTTTCGTCTTGTTACTTTTTACACTTACGATTGGATCATCTTTTAACAATGCTGTTGTTGATAGTGTTGTTATTGTTTTTCCCTTTTGTAGATTTATGGTGGTAGCATTTAAAGGATTGGAAACAGTAACTTTACATTTTACTTTTTTACCACTAGCACTGGTTGCAGTAATTGTAGCTTTTCCTGCGGCTCTTGCCTTTACCTTTCCATTCTTATTCACTGTGGCTATTTTTTTATTACTGCTTGTCCATGTAATTTTATCCGTTGCACTAATTGGATTTCTAATTACCGATAATGTTGATGAATCGCCTGTTAAAAGGGAAAGTTTTTTATCACTTATCGTTAATTTTTTCGTTGTTACAGTAGAACTTACAACTTTTACTTTACACGTAGCGGTTGCTCCGCTTTTCATTGTGACAGTTACAGTTACATACTTACTATATTTTTTCAAGCCTTTTAATTCTATTGTCTGACCACTCAAAGAAGCTTTTAATACCTTTGTATTACTGCTTGTTACACTTGCTATCGTATCCCCTTCCTGTTGGTTTACTTTTAGTTCTAGGGTTTTTATTTTTTTTCCTTTTTGTAAACTTATCTTACTTGAGTTTAAAGTAATTTTACCTTCCTGGGTAGTTGGTATCTCTGGTGTTGTTGGGTCACTTGGTGTCGACGGTATTGGTGGATTGGTTGGTGTTGCTGGTGTAGCTGGTGTTGCTGGATTGGTTGGTGTTGCTGGTGTTGCGGGGTCGGTTGGATCAGTTGGGGAGGATGGGGTTGTCTTCTCCTGGATGTATAAATTAAGTACCGCAGATGCCCCGCTCAAGCCTTCGGTGAACGTATCATACTCAACGTTTACATATCCTGCACCAGTAGCCGTTACTAATCCTGTTTCACTTATACTGGCAACTCCCACAGCTCCAAAAGAATTTAAATGCCAGCCTCCTGTATACACTGCATCACTAGGTAATACAGTTGCTTCAAGCTGCAATGTATCTCCTACATACATAGTGGCTCTGTTTTCAACATTAAGCGTAACACTTTCTGCTTCTTGTACAGGAACTTTGTTTACTACGATTAATATATATTTTCCATTATTATCATATACATTCCCAAAAACAGAACTAGTGTCATATCCCACTTGCGCAGAACCAGCTGCTAGAGCTGTTATTAATCCCGTTTCACTTATACTCGCTACATCACTATTGGTTGTTCCCCAAGAGGAAGTATAGGTCGCATCACTTGGGGAAACCGTAGGTTCCAATTGTATGGTATCTCCTATATTCATTTCGATTACATCATCTACATTTAACCTTACGCTTTCTACTGCTTTTCGGCTTTCTTCCACCGTCAACGTTAATGATGTTGTAGTCTTAATATCATTTGCTAAATGATCATCTGTAATGGTTGCTGTAATGGTTACTATTCCTTCTTTTCTTGCATGTATCATACCGTTACTATCTATATAAGCAATATCAAAATCACTGGTTGTAAATTCTGTAGGCATCGTTACATATGCTGTATCAGGAGAAACCGTAAAATCATCCTGACTGAATGTATAAGTATCTTCTACATTTAAGGTACGAGCAGTGTTTTTAAATTCAACACTACTTGGACAATATTCTTCCATGTAATAGTATTGAATATCATCTTCATATGTATCAAAATAGGTTTGTGCTGCACTTTCAGGTTCTATATAAACCTTTAAAATTTTTGCATTAACACCATCAAATATTTCATTTTTTGAATCAATATATTCAAGAGTTGTCACACTTGCTGGAATTTCCAATTTTTCCAAACTAGTACAAGATAAAAAAGCGGAACTTAAAATTTCTTTACATCCATCTAAAATTGTAATTTCTTTTAAATTTGTTGCATACCAAAAGGCACATTTACCAATTGTTTTTATAGTTCCTGGAATTATAACAGATATAATTGATTTATTACTCCTAAATGTATCTAATCCAATTTTTATAACAGTATGTCCATCAACTACACTTGGTATGGTAATATCTGTTTCTCCCCCTGTATAACCTGTTAAAGTTGCTTCATTTGTTGTTTCATCTACGGTATACGTATATCCATCCGTAGTTGTTCCACTCGTTTCCGCATTTGCATCTATTTGATTAAAAAACATCATGCTAAACGTAAACATCATGAACAATAAACTTTTTATTATTTTTTTCATTTGTTATTACCCTCCTGCATTTAGCTATTGTACCATATTTTTGAAATTTTTTACAATTTATGAGAAAATATGCTTGATTTAAATTTTCAATGTGCGAATAATTCTCTTATAATTCTTGCTGATCCACGTAAACTGTGTCACTATCTTTTTCTAAATGCTTCTCATAATCTTCTTGATCGATCTTTATCAGTAAATCACATTCTTCATGGAACTTTTTAAACATCTTTGAAAATTCTAGCTTATAACGATTGGATGATGCCCTAATACGAAGAAACTTGGATATCTTTATACCATATTGTTCTTTTGACCTTAATGCCCTTGTTTTTCCAAGAAACTTCCATTCTCCATCTTCATTCTTGCTATATATTTTCACGTTGGCTAGTAGCATGAATAGGATAATTACAAATAGTCCTGCCACACCAAATATCAATCCACCTAATAACTGATTTTCATTATTTTCTATTTGACTTGTAACCAGTGTCTCATCCTTATCCTGCTTTTCAGAAAAAACGCTTATTTTATCTTCTATTTCTTTGGCAATCACAGGTGTTATGGAATCTTCTGTTGTTACTGAATCATCTGGTATATCTGGTGCTACTGGATCTGAAGGTGATACTGGCGTATCTGGTATCACGGGATCATCTGATTGAGGTGAAATAACACCTTCTCCCTTTTCTATTACTGTGATTGGTGTATCTGTATATACGGTTACCCCGTCTTTGGTATAAGAAAGATTGATTGTATCTTGTGCCAGTGGTAAATTTATTCCATCTAAAATAATATAATCCTTAATATCATCTTTTCTGGAATTGTCCATATAAATTGCATCAACAATCATACCTTTCTTTTTAAAATTTTCCGTTTCATAATAAATTGTTTTATCAGGTTGAATTACTACTTCTATTGCTTTTAATATTTTAGCCCCTGTTTCTGTAAAGACCTGGGTATTTATATTTCCTGCATGATCCTGAATTGATATGACATAATCTCCATTTGACATGATATGATAATCATTGGATGCATTCATTTGCGCAGTCTCGTAATCAAAACTACTTAACGTTTCTTTGATTCCCCCATGCTCAATATAAATTTCTTTAATTCCACTTAATGTTTCTGCTCCAAAAAAGTTCATATTTCGATATCCGTCATCACTCCACGCCAGCGCTAATTCTGTACTGATTGTAGGAAACTCCTTATCTATTTTAGTTACCTTTACTTTTGTCGCTGTTACCATTTTGCTTTCATCGTATGCTGCAACTAGAAAATCTTGATTTTTCGTTGCCACAAAGGAAAAAACATATTCTCCATCTTCATTTTTACTAAAATTCTGTTCTATCCCATCTAAAATCATTTTTGTTATTTCAGAATCTTCGTCGTATGCTGTAACAGTAATGGTAGCATCCGTATTTTGCCATATGGTAGGATTTCCTTCAATTTTAAGCCAAGGTGCACTAAAATCTAAATTTCCTTCTGCTATCGTCTGTGTTGTTATATTTCCAGCTTGATCGGTCGCAGTTATAATATAGCTACCATCCTTGTATATTTTATAATTTTCCTGGTACGTGTCTTTTGCTTTTTCATATGCATATTCTTTTA
The DNA here is from genome assembly GCA_041821265.1 of Lachnotalea sp. Taxonomy (GTDB): domain Bacteria; phylum Bacillota; class Clostridia; order Lachnospirales; family Lachnospiraceae; genus Lachnotalea. The sequence continues at coordinate 4,723 of JBGUEQ010000082.1, forward strand.
GAACCGTCTCTTGATCTTCAAACGTTACTGATATCTTGCATATTCCACTCAATGCATCAGAAGTATCAATATTCAGATTCCGATAATCATTTAAGATCATGCTTACCCAGGTATTTTTAATTGTAGTATCAATGTCAGGTGCATCCTTATCAATTTTTGTTACGTTTATGACCTGTGTAGTAGTATTTCCTGCTTCATCTGTTGCAGTTACCGTAAAATCTTGATTTTTCGTTGCATCATAAGTAAAATAAAATGCTCCATTTTCTTCTGTTAATGCTTCTTCTTCTCCGTCTAATGTCATTTTTACGATCTCTGAATCTGCATCCATGGCGATCACTTTAATTGTAGCATCCGTGTTTTGCCATATGGTCGGATTCCCTTCTACCTGAATCGCTGGCATACTTCCATCCAAGTTATTGATTTCGATTGTATGATTGGTATATGCTGTATTTTCAACTAAATCTGTCCCCTTTAATCGATACGTTCCATTCTCTCTAATTGTATAATCAATGATAACCTGCGTATCTCCCTGTTTTTTTACTTCGTTTCCTTCACTTTGTAGTTGAATTTCTTCTGTTTCCATATTAGAAATTAGCGTCTGATTTGCAGTAGCAACTATATATCGCTCTCGGGGTACTTTGGTTAGTTCCGCCTCTTCCGCTTCGCTATTGTCTAAATCAGCATCTTCTTTTATTTCTGTAATGACCTGATACTGCGCTTTGTAATCTTCCCATTCCCCATCTTCATTTAGTTTTTGCAAAGCCGCTTCTGCAAAGCCGCTTTGACTATCTTCAATGACCGCTCTGATGACATAGCCCTCTTTTGTGCTTATAAAATCTTCTTCAGGCGAAACAGATGTGATAGTTAAATCAGGTGCTTCTGAATCGATGTTATCCACTTCTAAAGCTTCTTCATCTGGCATAATTAAATTATTTCCTGCTTGATCCGTTATTTTTGTTTTATAATTTCCATTAATATGAGTATCATACGTAGCTGGCTCAACCGTGGTTTCCCCATTATATTGTTCCGTTTTTATAGATTCAAAATTACCACTTTCATTTCTTTCTAAAACATCAACTGTACTTAATCCTGAAAGTTCATCCGAACCATAACTTGTTACTTCTACACCGGTTGGCTCATTGACCCATTGTCTGGTATCTGGCACAATGCCTATTGTATTGTAGTCTGGTTCAACTGGATCATAATTATCAATTTTTAAAATATTTCCGTTTTCTGTAGTGGTTTGATATCCTACTCTGTCAGTTACAATAAGTCTGTAATATCCATTGTCTGTAACTGAAATTTCGGTGCTTGCCTGATTTACTCCATTCATGGTTACTGTCTGATAAGATTTCCAGTCAGGATTATCTTTGTCCACTGTATATTGCAATTCTATGTATTGTATACCGCTTTGTACATCATCTGCCTTGACTGTAATTTTAACAGGGGCATTCGTCCATTTTAAGGTATTTGGTGTCATACCTAAATTTACAGGAACAGATGCATCAACCTGAATGGTTATTACCTTGTTTGGTATCGTTTTATTTTCTGCATGATCGGTCGCATTACATATATATAAATTTGAACCTTCTGAGGTTACATTAATCGCTCTTGTACTTCCAGAAGCTTCGTTGTTATTTACAGTAATTGATTTCACACCAGAACCACCTGTATCACCTGCTGTTAAATTTAATACCGCACTTCCTTTATACCATCCATTCAAATATGTCCCAGCAATAGTGTAGGTTAAGGAAGGTGCTGATTTGTCAATATTAGTTACATGAACACTCGAACTTGCGGTTGTAAAACCAACTAAATCCGTTGCAATCACTCTATAATATCCATTTTGATCAGCACTAAAGCCAGTATAGGATTTCAGTTCTTTTTGTCCACTATATGTTTGCGTTTGATAATCATTCCAGGTATAATTGTTCGATGAATATTGTATTTTTAAAGAGGCTAGACCTGATATAGTATCTTGACCAGCTATAACAAGTGGAGCCGTGGTATTAGTCCATGTTGTGGATGCTAAAATCGACACATTGATCGGTGCTGAATTATCCGCATAAATAGTAAAGTCTTGTGTCCCACTACTTATATTGTTTACATTCGTAGCATAATAACTATACGTATTCGATCCTTCACTTGCTGTTATTGTTGTACTAGCGCCGCTATTAGGTGTTGAGTTGACGGTTACGCTACTGATATTCAAATTAGGATCGCTACCCGTGAAGCTGATTTGGGGCAGTCCCTTATACCATCCACTGGCTGTTGGTGTTGCATTTACAGTTGCACTTGCAGAAACATTTGACTTTCTTATAATGTCTACAGGTGTTGTTATTTCCGATGTAACCGTATAAGAATCAATTGAATTTGCCTGGTATACACTATTTTCTTCCTTACTCCATGAAAATGTACTCCCATAACTATACTCCACACTAACATCATCCACATAGTCTCCGTAACTAGCATCTGCGTTTTCGTATCTAGCTTTTACCCTTTGTAAATATTTAATTGGTTCATATGTGATTGTTAATATGGGTGATGAAGAAATAATTTTTTGCAAATTTCCTGCTATCCAGATATTTGGAGTAGACTTATTAAATTTAGTAGTGCTATTTTTATTATCAGTACCAGTATTATAAGCGGCATTGTCATTGCTTCCATATTGCCATAATGGTGCTGATGTAGTATTTGAATGTCCCTCACCATTTAACTCCAATCCTGAAAACATTGCTTTTGGATAACTACCTGTTACTGAACTCAGTTGGTAACCTGCTGGTTTATTATATTTTATTTGAAATACTACTCCTGCTTGTCTAATATCATCTGTTTTTTTATAATCATCTATACCGTTTAAATAAATACCAAATGACCAAGCATCTGAGGCAATTGCAAAACCTAAATCAGTACCTCCAGTGTGTTCAGGAGTTGCCGTCATTGTCAGACCAGTTAATGCGCTCCCTCCACTTACCCAAACAGTATACTTTTTTAAATCTTTATTAGATTCTCCTTTTATTGTAACTTTATTTGAGCTTGTGAAAGCTCCATCTGTTGCTTTAAGATTTATATAAACTGTTGCTGATTTAGCAGCAAATTTAGTATTATTATACGTTTGTAATTCATTCTTTTCCATTTCATATTCCTTCAAGCAATACTTATAACAAATCTCCTTTTCTTGACCTGAAATATTCCCATCATCATCAAACGTAGAAATAACCGTTGTATTATTTAAATATTCACTTTTAGACAAAGCAAGATTAAAATCTTCCTCATCTAATTCTGATAAGAATTTTCCTACCATGTATTGTTCCGAATTAAATACTATCTTATTAAATTCATCCTCAGATAGGTTTTTCCAATCCGAATAATTGAAAATACTATTGTCTTCTTTTTCTGTCTCTGAAATTTCCTCATCAACAGATTCTAATCCAATAAAACCATTTCCATAATATTGATCAAATCCTTCTTCTCCAAAATCTAATGCATATTCTTTTAAAAGATTATTTATATCATCTAATGAATAATCTGGATAAATACTTTTCACTATTGCAATAATTGCACTCACATTAGCAGCGGCGCTTGAAGTTCCACCTTCACCATAAGAACTATAATCAATTTTATCTCCATAGTTTGAAAATGAAGTTATCACACCACTATTGTCAGTAGCAGAAACTGTTATAACTGAATCTATATTTGCAGGAGTATAGTTCTCTACATTTGCATTATCATTTCCTGATGCTGCAACTACTAAAATCCCTTTAGAAACCGCTTCCTCTATAATGTTTGATAAAATTATTGAAGAATTTGAACTAACTGTTCCCATACTAATATTAATGATATCTGCATTATTTTCAATCGCTAATTTTATTCCCAAATAAGCATTTAAAACAGTAGCTTTTCCACTATCATTTGCAATTTTTATAGGCATAATCTTTACCGTATTAGGCGTATTATTGACAATGATTTTAGCCATTTCCGTACCATGACCATTATCATCTTCTATACTGTTTTCATTACCTGTTACGGATAAATTTATATTTAAATCAATGATTCTATCTTGAAATAATTCATTTAATAAGTCTATGCCAGAATCTAAAATAGCAACTGTTACATCACTGTTTTTTTCTTTTGAATCTAAATAAAAAGCGAAATCACTTTTTTCTTTTGAAGATTCTGTAGTTTCAATGTTAATTTCTGTTTGAGATTCAATAATTGCATCAATTTCTACTGAAATTATGTCATCATCTTTTTTTAATTTTTTATATGCATTTTTTGTTGCATCTTCTGTATCGTATTGAAGAATATACATAGTATCGTAATTAATAATTTTTGACGCATCGTAATTCTCAAAATCCGAATTCTCTGAAATCACGATTAATGTTTTTGTTGCATAGGTTACGGTAGAATCTAAATCTGTATCTTCATATAAGTCAGAAACTGTTTCCGATAATTCATTTGTTGTCATTTCGATTATTTCTTGACTATCCTCAGTTTCTGGATCTGTTTTTATTTTGTCCTCTTCTTGGGTTATCTCTTCTTCCATGTCTGTAACTTCTGCCGTATCCGTAGCTTCTGTTTCATTCGTAGCTTCTGTTACATCCGTAGCTTCTGTCGCATCCGTAACTTCTGCTGTATCCGTAGCTTCTTCTACATCTGTAGCTTCAGTAGTATCTATAGCTTCTGTTACATCTGTAACTTCTGTCGTATCCGTAGAATCTATTACGTTTGTATCTTCTGTCGTATCTAATATATTTGCCATGCTTGTGCTATCTGTTCCCTCACTGGTAATAACCGTTTGATTACTATCTATAACATCTGCGTTATTCTCATTTTTAGTTACATTACTTATTGGTATGCTTCCTGCTTGTACACTTACTGGTGCTACTAATGATATAGATACAATAAAAATTAGCATGATTGCTATATATTGCTTTATTTTTTTCATATGAACTCCCTCTTAAAATGTAAAATAACTAAATATTATCCCCCTTATTTGTGGATTAACAATAGCATTCACACCGATTGATAATAGGATGCATATTACCACCCAAAACAATAGTTTGCCTACTCGATAAATAAAATCCATACTAAGCTCAAATATTTTACTTACAAAAAATATTTTTTTTACTACGATGCTATCAGCTTGTGTTTCAAATTTTATTGCGACTTCTTCCAGATTGTCATGTTTGTTTTTTGCTTCTAGGTTTATTCGATTTGAATCTTCACTTTTATTTTGCATTATTTTTCTTCTACTCCCATTTTCACATTTTGCCTTAGATTGTTTATTTACATCAATTATCAATAATTTTGTGTATGAAAAATAGCCATTAGACCTCTGTCTACTGCTGTCTTTTTATTTATTA
>JBGUEQ010000083.1:0-9932 GCA_041821265.1 Lachnotalea sp.
GTACTGCATTTTCAGAAAAAAGTATCTGCTTGCAGGCACTCTCGCGCCCACACGGGTTGCGCAACAACACCGTAAATTCCCCAAATTCAAATCATCATACTTCCTTTGTTAGCATAATTCTTTTCCTTTATTTATTTTGAGGTTTCGATTTTTTCTTTCCTGTTAATTCTGATGAAACAATTTTAAATACACAAACGCTATTTGCTTGCACTTCGTTGAATTCTACATACTGATTTGCCTGATGTTTCATTAATAATGATAATGCTTTGCATTTTTCACCAATATCCTCTATAAATTCAACATTTCCATATCCAATGAGGCTTGAGAAATAATATCCCGAATCACAAGGAGTCTTTGCATGCACGGATTCACCTTCACAAGACATTTCAAAACAAACTCTGCTATTTTTGTTCCATATATCAATTTTTCTTCCTTCTTTAGCACTATGTAAATACAAAATCAAAGTAGAATCTTTGACCTCATATCCAAAACTAAGAGGTATCACATAAGGCTCTCCCTCATCAACCATAGCGACATGGCATGTCTTACACTGATTTATAATATCTACAATCTCCTTAGTTTCTAATAATTCTCTATCTTTTCTTCTCATCTTTTTCTCCTTACTTTAAGTGATAACTATAAAAGTATCAAATAATTACGGTTACTCATTATAACTACATTGTTTTATTTGATTTCCCTCTTCATCAGTACACCATGTTTGTGATAAAAAGGCTAAAAATATAGCAGTCCATTTGCTTTGATGATGAATTAAAATTCCTCCATCCTGCCAAATACCATTATCTTTTTTCCACCAGCCATGATTTCCTTGATTCATATGGACATCATGCATTCCTTGTTCTGGTTTAAACCCAAACACACCATCCTCTTCATTGGGTGATTCAAACTTAGAACCATATACATAAATAATAGCATTATTATTTTTACACTTTTTTATATAAGCATCAATAAAATCGTTTAAATCATTATTTGGTCCCTTCCTATTTTGTGGTAAAGGAATCATCTTTTTTCGATCATTTATCATATTTCCTCTTATATAATCTAAGGATAACTCCTTGTTACTTTGCGTAATTTTATTAAAACCGTTACTTAAAGTCGGTAATATTTTGATTGCTTCTGAATCATATTTATCATCCGCTAAATACAAAACTTCTGAGTTAGTCATTACGTTAATCGCAACTCTATACTTTATATTTTCTTCACCTTCCACTAATATTTGATAATGAGGCGTATCTCTATCTCTACCTACTTTTGAATCAAGAATTTTCCCTTTCAAAACACCATAATTTTCTACAGGCATATATTTTCGCTCCTATGTCTTGTTGTATATTTTTTTCTTTAGACCCCTTAAGCATTTCAATTAACATTGTTTCAAAACTTTTTGCTAATAGAAATAATGCTTTCATAAGTACTCCTTGTACTATCTTCATTTTATTGTATTTTATTACATTTTTCTATTCTTGCATTCTCTCAGCATGAATTAAAACTCTTCCCTCATCAGGACATTTCATGTCAAACATAGGTGCTCTTTGATTCCCATAATCTAAATCCCCACCATTTTGTAATGCATACACAAAGGGATATATCGAGTTCCATAATTCATGGCACAAAGGTGGACATAAATCTTCAACAATAAATTCATCTCCTGTTTTACAATAACCACCTCTGCATTTACTTTCAAGTACTGTAATTTTCACTTTAGCCATTTGCATTTCTCCTATTAACATATCACACTAAATAAAATAATCTCTTACAACCGAAAGTGTTTCTTCTATTTCCACTTCACCAATGGAGGCAGAAACAAACATCGCTTCAAATTGAGAAGGTGCTATATAGATTCCATGGTCTAGCATATGCTTAAAATACCCTGTAAAAGCTTTTGTGTCTGATGTTTTTGCTGTCGTATAATCAGAAACTTTATTTTCCGTAAAGAACATACATCCTAGTGAACCTATGTGATTAAAGGTACAATTAACTTTACTCTCTTGTATAATCTGTTTCATTCCTTCAAATAACTGGTTCGAGGTATGATTGAGTTTCGTATAGAAATTTGGGTCACTCTTTAACAGATTTAACTGAGTATATCCTGCTGCCATAGCAATGGGGTTACCACTTAAGGTACCTGCCTGATATACCGCTCCAACCGGTGCTACCATTTCCATAATTTCTCTTCGACCACCATATGCACCAACAGGCATGCCACCACCAATTATTTTACCAAAGGTAGTCAAATCCGGTTTAATACCAAAGTAACCTTGTGCACCATCGATTCCCAAGCGAAAACCTGTGATTACTTCATCAAAAATAAGAAGTGTCTTATGATCATCGCAAATTTTTCTAATTTTCTCTAAGAACCCGCTTTCTGGCAAAACAACTCCCATGTTAGCAGCAACTGGCTCAATAATGACTGCCGCAATCTCTTTTCCACATTGGTTAAATAACTGTTCAACGCTGTCAAAATCATTGTATAGAGCCGTTAATGTATCTTCAGTACAACCATTTGGAACACCAGCACTATCAGGCACTCCAGCTGTCATTACACCCGATCCAGCTTTCACAAGCATGGCATCACTATGTCCATGATAACAACCTGCAAATTTAATGATTTTATTGCGTCCTGTAAACCCCCTTGCAACTCGAATTGCGCTCATAACTGCTTCTGTTCCTGAATTCACCATACGAACCATTTCAATTGAAGGAACCAATTCACAGATTAACTTCGCCATTTTCACTTCAATTTCAGTCGCTGCGCCAAAACTCAAACCGCTTCTACAAGCTTCCACAACACTTTGATATACTTGCTCATTATTACTTCCAAGTATCATCGGACCCCAAGAACCAATATAATCAATATATTTGTTGCCATCTGCATCAAAAATATAGGCACCCTCTGCTTTGGTAATGAATCTAGGTGATAGTCCTACGCTACCATACGCTCTTACCGGGCTGTTTACTCCACCTGGTATATATTTAATCGCCTCTTCAAATAGCTGTTCTGATTTTGTCATTAACCAATTCTCCCTTCGTCTATGCATTTTGCAAGTTCTTTCGCAAAATATGTAATATAAATATCCGTGCCTGCACGAAATGTACTAGCAGCAATTTCACACATCATAGAAGTTTCATCAATATAACCGCAACTAGCTGCCGCTTTCACCATGGAATACTCTCCACTTACACTATAAGCAGCTATTGGTGTATGAACTATATTTGACACTTCATTTATTATATCTAAATAAGAAAGTGCTGGCTTCACCATAATAATATCTGCGCCTTCTTCAACATCCAAAAGTGCCTCTTTTAACGCCTCTTTCTTATTATGATAGTCCATTTGATAGCTCTTTCTATCACCAAAGGAAGGTGCCGAACCTGCTGCTTCTCGAAATGGTCCATAAAATGCAGAAGCATATTTCACCGCATAGGACATAATTGGTGTTTCAATATATCCTTTTGAGTCTAATACATTCCTGATTGCAAGAACTCTTCCATCCATCATATCCGATGGTGCGACCATATCTGCACCTGCCTGAGCATGAGAAAGCGCTATTTTAGCAAGAAATTCGAGTGTCCTATCATTATCTACATAATCACCTTTTAATATTCCACAATGTCCGTGCGATGTATATTCACACATACATACATCCGTTGCATAATATAAATTTGGAAATTCTTTTTTCGCTTCTCTTAGCGCTTTTTGTACAATTCCATCCTCTACATAAGCACCACTTCCAAATTCATCTTTTTCATCTGGAATTCCAAATAACATAACATTTGATACTCCTGCATTAGAAAGTCTCTCTAATTCATATTTTAATCGATCAACACTATAACGATATTGCCCCCTCATAGAAGAAATTTCTTCTTCTATTTGATTGCCTTCTTTCACAAAAAGAGGATACATAAGAGCTGACTTATCAACTCTAGTTTCTCTTACCATTTTCCTAAGTACTTCATTATTTCTTAACCTTCTAGGTCTTTTTATCATTGTAACTTCCTCCGTCTGTATTTATCTATCATATGTGATAAAATTTTCGTTACGATTCGCTTTCATATATAAAGCAGTTCTGTAGATAATAACTTTAAATGTGACAATTCAATTCCATCATAGTTACCTATTTTTTTATATAATTCATTTCTAGGCATGTAACAAGACTTTCGATACTAGCTTCACTTGATACAAAGGTCTGCATCTGGTACTGTTCAGCAGCCTTTTTTGTCTTATCTCCAATACAAATTGCTTTCACTTTATTAAAATTTACATCCTGATTTGCTTTGACAAATCCCTTGACCGAAGAAGCACTCGTGAAAATCGCAAAATCAATCTCACCCATATTAAATTCCTCTGAAATATCAGCAAGTGGCTTCGCATAGTGAGTAACATAGGTAGGAATATCGTAGACTTGAACGTTTATCTTAGCTAGCTCTTCTATAATTTCAAATGCACCTTCGCTTGCTCGGGGAATCAATATTTTTTCATCCTTCTCCATCTTACTCACAAGAAGTTCACCTAGTTCTTTACCACTATACGCATCTGGCATTAATTCTGGATATATGCCTTTCTCTTCTAGTACCTTGCTGGTACCTTTTCCAATTACCGCAAACTTAATTCGGTTTAGTTTTCTAATATCAACTTTTTGTATCCTTAGTTCTTCAAAAAATATATTTGCACCCGTTGGGCTAGTCAGTGCAACCCATTGAAAGCTCTCAATTTCTGCAATCTGTTGATATAGTGTAGTATTGTCCTTTATTCTCTGGGTTACGATACTCGGAAGTTCTAGAACCTCTGCTCCCTTTTCTCTCAACATACTAGACAATGTAGAACTTAGTTCTTTGGGTCTTGTTACCACTACTTTACATCCTGATAATGTATTCTTATCAAACCACGCAAATTTATCAGACAATGCACACACTTGGCCAACCACAATAATCGATGGTGATTTTATTTTTGCATTTGTAGCATCTGTATATAAATTTGCAACCGTTGATACCACTTTTCTCTGTTTTGCTTTCGTTCCATTCTCAAGAACAGCAGCTGGCATATCTTGGTTCATTCCTCCATTTAGTAAGCCATCACAAATATCTTTTAAAGTGGATACACTCATTAAAAATACAAGCGTACCTTTTGTTCTTACTAAGGCTTCAAAATCAATATCTAGAGATTCGTCCATTTTCTTATGTCCTGTCACAATATGTAAGGAAGAGCAATAATCTCGATAAGTTACTGGTATTCCATTGTATGCTGAAACAGCAATTGGGCTTGTGATGCCAGGAACAATTTCAAAAGGTACTTCGTTTTTCACGAGAAGCTCTAATTCTTCTCCACCACGTCCAAATACAAACGGGTCTCCACCTTTTAATCGAACTACTTTTTTTCCTTTTAACGCTTCTTCTAATAAAATTTCATTGATTCGCTCCTGTGGAACTGCATGATTTCCTGCTATTTTTCCAACATATATTTTCTTTGCTTCTTCAGGAATCATAGACAAAATACCATCTCCCACCAACTTATCATAAACAACCACATCGGCATTTTCTAGAACCAATTTTCCTTTAATGGTAAATAATCCAGGATCTGAAGGTCCCGCACCAACTAACCACACCTTGCCAATTGTACTTACTTTGTTCTTAGCCGCAAAGACACCGAGACTCTTCGCATTATTTATAGTATCCTCAAAAGTTTTTCGTTCTCCATCTTCATACATACATTCAATAACTAAAGTATCTTTTTGGGTAGTTGTAAATGCTGCAATTGGCGAAGTGCAACCACCATCTAACTCCTTCACAAATGCCCGTTCACACTTTGCAGAAATTTCACTCTCCACATCATTTACGCAAGCAATAAAGGAATAATCTTCTCCTTCTCTTCCTTGGATTGCCATAATGCCTTGACCTGCTGCCGGAAGCATTTCATCTATTGTAAATGTTTTATTAATTCGCTCTGTAAGATACAGTCTTTTGATCCCTGCTGCTGCAAGTACCAATGCACTATACTCACCAGAATCTAACTTTTCTAGTCTTGTTATAACATTTCCTCTTATTGGTTTGACTACCATATCTGGGTATAATTTCTTAAGCTGAAGTGTCCTTCTAAGACTAGAACAACCAATGGGAAGTGTTGGATTTAATGATACTTCTCCTTTTGGTAATAGTAATACATCTCTTGGATCTTCTCTCTTTGAATATGCTATAATTGGAAGCTTATCATTTACTTCCATTGGCATATCCTTAAGAGAATGAACTGCAATATCGATTTCATTATTTAATAGTGCTTTATCCAATTCTTTCACAAAAAGACCCTTGCCACCAATTTTATCTAAGGTTTGATCTAGTATTTTATCACCGGTTGTCTTCATCGTTATCAATTCAACTTCTATTTCTGGATGATTTTGTTTGATGCATTCAATCACTAACTGTGACTGTACAATTGCTAATTTACTCTCACGACTTCCAACTCTTATTTTTCTCATCCATTCACCCCTATTCTTGTATATCCAATCTTATTTTTTTTGCCAATTCACTTACTTTTTTATGATTACGCCCATCTCCTGATACCCCAATAACAATATTCTCATCTGTTATCACCGCCGGGAAAAAGAAATCACATTGCAATTGATTACTCGCATTGTTAACTAATATGCCGCTCGACTTGCATTTATCATAAATTTCACTATTTATTTTCTCGTCATTGGTGGCTGCGATCACCATAAATACAGTCTCATTTATGTATTGTTCGGCGTAATATTCTTTCATAATGCGTAGTTGCTTCCGCTCCATAAGTAGTACTATTTCCTCAATGACTTGCGGTGCAATTACTGTTACATCTGCATGAAACAAAAGCAAGGTGTTCGCTCTTCGATAAGCTACCTTGCCTCCACCAAATATAATAATACTCTTATTTTCTAATGAAATGAACATGGGAAATCTTAAATTACTCATTCTAGCTCTCCTAACAGACCTATTATAATTAGTCTGAGTATATCTTATTCATACTTTCAATACATTTTCTCCAAGTATCGATTGTCAAATTATCTCTCAATCCAAATATCAGTTTGTCAACCACTTTCTTAGACGCTTCATCAATGGTTTTTTCAAGACTTTCTCTCGATTCTTCTTCTATATTAAGCTTACCTGAGACACCCCAAATTCGATTTCCAATATCTTTGGCGGCATGATCTGCAATCTCCTTCACGATTGGAATGATATCTCTACATTCATACCATGAAATAAAATCGTTCATCTGATTGCAAAGAATGACTTCAACTTTATCTAAATCTTTTGTTCTCTTGTCGTCAATTGCATCTAACTTAAACTCATCAATATCATACAAGGTCACAAACACAAGTTCTTTCACTTTAACATCAATATCTCTTGGTACTGCCAAATCAATAAATATAATAGAATGATCCACTTTAATATCTTTCATTTCTTCATATTTAATGGTGCAATTGGGACTTGCCGTAGCGCTGATTACAATATCACATTTTGGAATGACTTCCATTCGTTCTCCATAATTGATTCGCTCACAGCCTAGAGGAATATCTACAATTCCACTTCTATACTGCCGAATCGTTACCGTAACATTTGCACCTTGATTCTTAAGAGCACTTGCACAACGTTTACCCATTTCTCCATTTCCAATTACTAAACAGTTTTTATTAGTTAGGTCTATTTCTTCCTTTTTTAAAAACTTCACTGCCTCATCGATAACGGAACGACTCGCAGTTGATAATCTAACGTCAGTTTTCACTTTCTTTGCTGCTGTAATTGCCATTCGAAATAGTACTTCTAATACATTATCCGTACAATAATTATCATGTGATAGGGCTAATGCATCTTTTACCTGCGTAATAATCTGGTCTTCTCCAAACACACGTGATTTAATTCCACAAGAAAGGCTAAATAAATGCTTTACTGCTTCTTCACCTGAACGTTCTGTTAAAAACTGCTTATATGTATTATAATCCAAATGTTTTAGGTGACATAGGCATTCCCCTAACTTTTGATTAAAACTATCGTTATAACTAATCCATACTTCCGTTCTGTTGCAAGTAGATAAGATGACACATCCCTCTACTCCCTCTAGCTCTTGCATGTTAACCATCGCTTTTATACTACTATTTTTCGTTAATGCAAATTGTTCTCTATATTCAATCGACGCTTTATAATGGTCGACTCCTACCATCTTAATGTTCACTGTCTTGCCTCTTTTCTAGCTCTATTACAGGTTTTATTTCCTACACAAATCAATTTATCCCTATAAATTATACTATTTTAATAAATATATGTCCACTTTATTATGGTTAAGGCAAAAGAAATAATTAATTAATACAAAAACCGATAAAAGGCCCCTATTGAAATTCGTTAAATTGACAAATTTTTCTTAGCGTTTCTATCAGCTAAAAACTAGCAACCGCTATATCTGAACAATCACTCTAATGAATATACCCGAATATCCGCCTTATAAGAGCCTATTGTTCCAACTACAAGCATCACTAACCACATAACATTAACTTTCTCTTAATCTTGTACTTTCAAGTGATAGCTCCCTTTAAAATATTCACTTTCCACACGAATAAAATATCCCCCTTTTTCTAAATAAAGATTTTCCTTTCCCTCCTTATTCGTCTGAAATTGTTGTATCGTATTCCAGTTTTCGTCCGTTAATCGAATCGTTAAGTCACCATCTTCGATACTCGACTTGTATTTCACTACAACTTCTTTTGCCTTGTCTATTGTAAAACCACTCCCGTTTGCCACTTGTTCTCCATTCGATACACTTCTACTCATTGTTACTAATGTTGTTTTTATAATATAAACATTATAGGTTAGTATCGTTAATAGTAATATAGTAATACAAAGTATTACAACCCTTCTTTTTTTCTTCATAGCATTCTCCCTCCTCATAGATAGCAACCCTCTTAGCTTCGCAAATTATTTATTTGTCATTAATTATTACAATTATCAATAAGCAATCCTTTTGGATTCTTTCATAATTATTATTCCTTTTCAAGTATAACAATTATTATATCCCACAATTTACCTTCAATCAATCATAATTATTTGATAACATCTATATCTTCAAATTTATCTTATAAAATTATATTCAAAAAAGTTTTGGATAAGCCAATATTCTTAGCTAATACCAAAACCTTTTAATAATTTGAATCGTATTATTATTTAAGAATAACTATTCAGTTCCTTCATAGTTAACGCTACGCAATACAAACCCTGTTTCAATATATTATTTATAACAATAAAAACGTTCTTTCTAGCATGCAATTTCTGCATAAGAAAATCCAGCTTTAGAATCTAATTAATTAAGGAAAATCCAAATAACACCAATCACCAAAAACTGCACAGGATAAATAATATAAAATGACCATTTTGAGTACTCATTACCACCTTTTGTTCCATTGTACAAATGAAGTTGCGCCCTAACAAGAAACGGACTGACTGCGGCTGGAATAATCATATAAATATTCCAATTACTAACATAAATTATTTTCACTAACTTGATTGCATTTACAGTTAAGTATACAATCCATTGCTTCTTCGTATCTCCATAAAAAATACCAAAAGATAATACAAATAGAACTCCAAACAACGCCCAATCAGCTATGTAAGTAACTCCTACTAAGAAAATGATTAATATCCATTTTAAGACTTTTTTATTTATTTTTTCATAAACGATTAATGCAAGTAAACCACAGAGCAAAGTAAAAATAACACTAGTTGGAAAAAATGTAATTTCGCCATAATTGCAAAAAACATTATACGGAATATGTGATATCAATGCAAACAATGCTAGCCGTTCTACATACTTTCTACGATTTTTGCTATAATTCATTAGTGAAGTATCATATTTTGAGCAATCAAAAAGAGCAATCAGAGAAAACCTCTAGTTGCTCTAAATA
>JBGUEQ010000084.1:0-9053 GCA_041821265.1 Lachnotalea sp.
ATAACATGAACCTTCTTACTCGGAAATAGAAACTAATAATAACTATTTTCTGATTATTAGTTTCCCTACAATTAAATAGTTATATTTTCCAACTTTTTCACAAGTAATATTTAAGTTACTATTTCTGCAACGTATTTCATCCATAAATTCTTTTTCTAGTGCCTGATTTTTAATTAAAATATGATATTGTAATTCATAAAGACTACCCATATTTGTGCTTTTACTCTTACCAACTCATTTAACTTAAATTACTCTCAAAAAATCATTTCAGGTTAAATTAAGGTTGGATTTATGTAAAATCGATTTTATTGACAACCTAATTTGGCTCATTAATGGAAAAGACGGTTGAAAATAATTATTTAAAATTATCTTCAATCGTCTTTTATTATTCTAAAATACTAACGTTACTATTACTTTTACAACTCCACTTAATACCATTACTAAAATGGGGTTCCACTTTTTAAATTTGATTAGTACGAACGCTCCTACAAATATAATTACTTCATCCACATTTGTGGCACTTAGTTTAGTGAACCCATTATTCCCCCAAAAAGCCAAAATAACAATTGTCACGCCTGCACTTGCTATCATAGCTACAACCGCTGGTCTTAAGGAATCCAATATTTCTTGAAGAATTGTTAATTTTCTATACTTTATGTATACATATGCTAAAGTTGAAACAATAAGACATGACGGTAAGATACATCCTAGTGTAGCGACCATTGCCCCTCCCACTCCAGCTATTTTCAACCCAACAAAGGTTGCAGAATTAACTGCTATTGGTCCCGGAGTCATCTGGGAAATCGTAATGAGATCTGTAAATTCACTAATGGATAGCCACTTGTGAACGGTTACTACTTGATTTTGTATCAACGGCATAGCGGCATATCCTCCACCAAAACTAAACATACCAATCTGAAGAAAGCTTAGAAATAATTGTAAATATATCATAATGTCCTCCTAGCTTTAATTAAAGTGCTCACCACTCCAATTATGCCACATACCATTACAATATAAATTACATTGACATTGATAATAGTTGCCGCAACAAAAGACAACCCCATAATTGCTATAGACATTTTATTCTTGGAAGCAATGACTACACTTCCCATTTCATACACAACAACCGCAATAATGGCACCTACTCCTGCCTGCATTCCCTCCAACATTAGTTTGACATATAGATTGCTTTGAAACGCATTATAGAAAAATGAAAGCACATAAATGATAATAAACGGTGGAATGATTGTCGCAATAATCGATATGATCACACCAAAAAAACCTGCTATTTTATATCCAACTACAATTGCTCCGTTAACAGCAATTGCTCCCGGCGCCGACTGTGCAATTGCAACCAAATCAAGCATTTCATTTTCATCAATCCATTTATATTCATCTACAAATTTTTTCTTCATTAAAGATACAATTACATATCCACCTCCAAATGTAAAAGCACTTAAATACAAGGTGGATAAAAATAACTTTACTAATTTTTTCTTTTTGTCTGTCATAATATTTCCTCCTGCGACAATTAGTTCTTAGTAGCATATCAGTCTTTTTACTAAAAATAAGTAAATTCCGTCTCCGATTCTAATATCTCTTTTAGTATATGAATACCCTTTTCAAATTCATCATCATTATTTGTCGCAGTGATAGCAATTCGCACTGCGCATGGAATTTTACTATTACCAACTACAAATCTTTCCGCCGAATATATTTGGACACCTGCATTTCTAGCACATAACTCAAAGGTTTTTCCTGTAAATCCGTCAGGCAATACCAACCATCTGAAATTACAAAATTCATCCCCTAATATACTATATCCCTTTAATATCTTATTTATCAGCTGATTTCTTTTATTTGTCTGTTTTCTCCTTTGATCAAGAATCTCATCTGCCAATTTAGAATTAATTAATCGAACCGTTGCTTCTATTAAAAGGGGTGAAACCATTATATTGATATTATATAACCCAACAGACAGTGCTTTGTAATACTGTTTTGCTACAGCTATAAATGCAATTCTAAGACCTGGCGATAATGTTTTAGAAACACTGGATATATATATTGTGTTTTCCGGAGCGTACATCGCTATTGGAGGCAACGGATTTTCTTTTAAAAGACTATTAATTGCATCTTCTATAATAATTAAATTAAGTTCTTTTCCTATTGTAGCTAGCTGTTTTCTCGTTTCGGTACTCAAGGAATAGGTTGTAGGATTGTGGTAATCCGCAATGATATATATCCCTTTTAATCCTTCCATTTTGCAAATTTGTCTTAGTGCTTCAGCCGAAAGTTGTCCCTCCACCTCCGGAATCGGAATTAGCTGTATTCCCAACATATTTGCCACTGTCTTAATTCCAGGATAAACAAGCGAACTTGTTCCTATTTTATCGCCGCACTGAAATAATGAAGCTAGAATTCCAGCAATCGCATTCTGTCCCCCAGCCGCAAACAAAATATTGTTTGGATTCACTTTAAAATTAGCTCGTTTTAGCCATTGGGCGGCGGCGTTTTTTTGCATTACATTATCTTCTACCAAATCGTACTGTAGTATATTGTATGCTTCTGGTTCCTTCAATAATTTTTGAATAGCCTCTATTACATAATCATTTGGCTCTCGACTTGGCATGATTGCACCCATCTCAATAAATTGATTTTGTTTCGAATTACATAATAATATGGCATTATTAGTTACATCGGAAGCAACAAATGTTCCTCTTCCAATTGCACCACATATAAGTCCCTTTTGCTCACACAATTTAAAGGCCCTTGTAACCGTACTTAAATTGATATCCAAATAATCTGCTATCTCTCTTTGTGGCGGTAGCATCGTACCTGGTGTTAATACCCCAGTCTTTATATCTTGTTCTAGTTGTAATGCTAAATCACGGTATATTGCTTTATTACTTTTTATAATCGTTGGTTTCCAACTCATAGGATAATTTTCAAATGAATTAATAGGCATATAATCACTCCAATATTTTTTGTCTTGCATACAATTATATCATTGTACGCTTATTGTTTCAATGCTATAATTTAAAAATATTTAAGAATGGAGGACTTATTATGGATCAATTATTTTCAAAGGGAATACTTAACACTCCCTCATCCTTTATACGTGAAATTTTAAAAGTAACAGAATCAGATGACATTATATCTTTTGCTGGTGGACTTCCTAATCCAATTTCATTTCCAACACAAGAGCTTAATGAATCAACGAATCGTGTGATACATACCTTCCAAAGCAAAGTGTTTCAATATTCAACAACAGAAGGATATATCCCACTTAGGGAATACATTGCCAATCAATATAAGGAAAAATATAATCTTGAATATAACAAAGATGATATTTTAATTACGACAGGTTCACAACAGGCTCTCGATTTACTCGGAAAAGTTTTAATTAATGAAGGAGATGCACTTGCGATAGAAAAACCAGGATATCTTGGTGCAATTCAGTCTTTTTCTCTCTATCAGCCTTCCTTTAAGGGCATTGATTTATTAGATGATGGTCTAGATACCGATATGTTAGAAGATACACTTCGTTCAAACAAAGTGAAATTATTATATACCGTTCCAAACTTTCAAAACCCGACGGGTCTAACTTATTCAAAAGAAAAACGTGATAAAATTTTTGAAATAATGTCTAAGTATAATACCGTTTTAGTTGAAGATGACCCATATGGAGATCTGCGATTTGATGGTGAGAATTTGCCGTATATTGGTGCAAACAAGCTCCCAAACAGTGTTTTACTAGGTTCTATCTCTAAAATAATTACGCCAGGCTTTCGCCTTGGTTGGATCTGTACCAAGAACAAGGAACTGATGCATCATTTGGTTGTTGCGAAACAAGCCTCGGATTTACATAGTAACATTTTCTCACAATATGTAATTAATGATTATTTAGCTCACAATGATTTACAGACACATATTCTGAAAATCAAGCAATTATATAAAGAACAAAGCACCGCTATGATTCATGCAATGGAACAGTACTTTCCAAAAGATGTTAAATATACAAAACCTCAAGGTGGTATGTTTATGTGGGTAACGCTTCCAAATGGTCAATCAGCAGTTGACTTATTTGAAAGAGCCTCAAAGAAAAATGTTGCTTTTGTACCCGGCGATCCTTTCTATACCGATATGACAAATGTTCCCACCTTAAGACTGAACTATACGAATTCAGACTCTGATACCATTTATGAAGGTATTAAAAGAATTGCTTCGGTTATGTAAAAGACATCACGAAAGAGAAACCTTCGGCAAACTTTCCGCTTTAATAAAAAGAGAAACACAAGCGCAACTATCTGCCCTTGTGTTTCTCTTTCCTCTTTTGTTGTTTTAAATCAAATTGAAATTGCTTCTCTAATTCCTTCTGTTCTCGAGAACGACATTTACGCTCCAATTTATTTTGTTCCTGAAGCAATTGCAGCGCCTGTTGTGATTTTGTTCCAATGCCAACATTTTGAACCTGTTTCTTTACTGATCTTTGCATTCGCTTCGGATTAATACGTAATTTCTCTTGTATCTTCGTATCAATCGTTGGGCTAAAGATAAGATTATAGTAATTCTCAAGAATAAATTCCAGAATTTCGTAATCCTTTGGTTGTGAGCCAAACGTTACTTTGCATACCGCTAATTTCTCATCCTCTACCCGTTCAAAAACTCCAACCCAAAATGGGTCTTCAAAAAACACTTGTAAATTCTCTGTTACTTTGTCCATCATAATCCCTCCTTAAAAGATTAGTTAATGAACAAAGAACGGACAACCAAGGAGGCAGGTTACTGACAGCACAATTGCTGCGCCCGGACTACCTACCGGACTGTGTTTTTATCTTTGTAATTTTATTATAGAAGGATTTTTGTTATTTTTCAATGCTTTTCGCTAATACTAAAATGCAATCAATTTTCTACTTAATAAATTTCACAAATTTTTTCTTACCAATTTTCATAACTTCTCCCCCAAATAAAACTCGTTTCATATCATCTAGCACTATTTTTTCACCATCTATATATACCCCACCTTGTTTAATCAGTCGAATGAATTCACTCTTACTCTGTACTAACCCATTAGAAATCAGCTCCAAAACCACATTTTCTAATACATCTTTCTCTAAGTTTAATACAAGTTCTGGTATATTTTCAGGTATGGCTTTTTTACTAAATGCAGTCTCATAATATGCCATTGCTTCCTCTGTTTTGCTATCCCCTTGATATAATCTAGTTATGATTTGAGCTAGTGTCATTTTAATATCTCTTGGATTCACTCCGTTTTCTAACATTTGTTTGATTTCACTGATTTTATCTGGATGCTCATCTGTAGTTAATTCAAAATAGTTTATAATCAAAGCATCTGGAACCTCCATTACTTTTTTAAACATCACTTCAGGGGCATCACTCACACCAATGTAATTTCCCAAACTTTTACTCATCTTCTCTACTCCGTCTAGCCCTACCAAGATTGGAAGAAATAGAGCGATTTGTTGCTCTTGTCCAAAGGCCTTTTGCAATGTTCTTCCCATTAATACATTAAAGGTTTGATCTGTTCCGCCTAATTCAATATCAGCCTGTAATTCGCAGGAATCATATGCCTGCATTAATGGATAAAAAAATTCATTTAAACCTATTGCAATTTGATTTTTATATCTATTTTGAAAATCATTTCGTTCTAGCATTTGTGCAACCGTAGTCGTAGCTGCTAACTGAATTACATCTTCAAACGTTAATTTGGATAACCACTCACTATTAAACCTTACTTCTGTTTTTTCTTTATCCAATATTTTAAAAATCTGCTCACAGTATGTTTTTGCATTTTCTTTCACTTGTTCCTCTCGTAGCGCCACTCTACCTTTTGATTTTCCAGTAGGATCTCCTATTTTACCGGTAAAATCACCAATTACAACAACCGCACGATGTCCTAAATCTTGCAATTGTTTTACCTTACGTAGTACTACTGTATGTCCCAAATGAATATCTGGTGCGGAAGGGTCTAGACCAAGTTTGACAACGAGTGGTCTATCCTCCTTATATGACTTTTCCAATTTCGCTAGCAATTCCTCTTCATTTACTAGTACTTCAATTCCTTTGCAAATAATTTTCATTTGCTCTTTTGGTGTAAGCATCACAATTTCCTCCTAGTGTTTTTTAATTATTAAAAGTCTAAAAGCAAAAACATGCGCATGTCTACTTGTAGACACGATGTGACTTTTTATTTCATAAGAAAGTTAATGAATTTTTCCTATAAAATAAAAAAATCCCGTCCTAATGTTTTATCAAAAGGACGAGATTACTCTCGCGATACCACCTAATGTTCATAAATAACTCACGTTACTTACCTTATCGAGTACGGCAAATCCGCGATACTCTAGCACTCGATTACGGGGTGCTTATCCGTCGTAGCCTAATTGGTTTCCCTTTCGGTACGCAGCTCCAAGATGTATTCACAGTCACTATCCACACGCCTCTCATCAACCGGCAATTTTCTGTTTGTCTTCATGATTGCTACTCTTTCTTTTCATAGCTTTTGTTCTTAAACTTTATACAATTATGATTAATATATATTGTTTCGTTTGTTATGTCAAGTAAATATAATCATTTCCATCATATAATATCCATTATTCTCATCGTGAAGTTTTAATGTAGTACACATAATCTTGTCTATACAATTTATTTTCTCAAGTTATGCAAGTTCATATGATTCATGTAATATTTTCTCTACGAACACCTTTACGCAAGCTGGCGAAAACTGTGTTCCAGCACCCTTTATCAACTCGCTAACAGCGTACTCTTTTGGCAATGCCTCGCGGTAACTTCTCTCGCTAACCATAGCATCATAGGAATCAACAATTGAAATAATTGCTGCTTGGATTGGAATTTCTTCTCCCTTAAGTCCTTTCGGATATCCATTTCCATCCCATCTTTCATGATGTGCTAATACATAATTGGCCATTTCAGATAGCTCATTTGCCGTACTAAGAATTCTATAACCAATTTCAGGATGTTTTTTTACTTCTTCCCATTCCTCTTCATTTAGCTTACCATTTTTATTTAGTACGCTCTCATCGATTGCAATTTTTCCTATATCATGTAATAAGCCTACCGTTTTGAGTTCTTTAATATCGCCTTCTTGCATGCCTAGTTCAATTCCCATCTGCTCACAAAGTTCTGATACCCTGAGAGAATGTTGTTCCTCTCTTGGATTTTTCTCGTGAAGTGTTGCTATTACTGTGTATATCGTTTTACCTCTCATGCTTGGACTTTCAAAGAGTTTTTTCTTATACATATAATCTTCAGCCTTTTTCAAAACTACTATCATAGAATCTTCCTTACTATTCTTGCTACAGTATCCAAAAGAGACTGAAATATTTACTAATTTTACCGATTCATTTTTAGCTAATTGATTTATTTCATTAATCAATATATTCACTTCGGAAATTTCTGTATTTGGTGATAATATAATAAATTCATCGCCTGATAATCTGCAAACGGTGTCAATTTTCCTTATGCCCTTCGTTAATACCATTGCTACTTTTTTTATATATTCATCTCCGATTGCATGTCCAAACGAATCATTGATTAGCTTAAGACCATTGATATCTGCCATTGTAATAGTAAGGGGATAATTTTCTTCCCTATCGAGCCTTATTAATTCTTGTTCAAAGAACCTTCGATTATATAATCCTGTTAATTGATCGTGGTAGCTTAAATACTGTAAATCTTCTTCCATTTTCTTTCTATCACTAATATCTCTACATGCCGCATGAAAAATTTTCTTTCCATCCAAATTTATAGTTGTCACCATAATTTCGGACGGAATTAAACTTCCATCTTTTTTTTCATGCCACCACTCAAATTTAAGTTTTCCTAGTTCCATACAAATCTTTAGGTTTTCAGCAAGTTTTTCTTTCGACAATTTCCCATCCGGCTGTATTTTAGGTGTAAATTCAAGTGGACTTTTTCCAATTAATGATTCTTTTGATTCGTAACCTAATAATTCAGTTGTTGCCGAATTACAATTAATAATTTTTTCACCATCAATTAAAAGTATACAATCAGACGAATAAGTAAATAAATTTTTAAAATTATTCTCACTGATTTTTATTTTCTCTTCTGCTAGTTTTCTTGTGGTTATATCATTCACTATAACCGCAAGTTGATTTTGTTTGGGTTTATATGCAATGACTTGATAAAATTTATCTGTACTTTTCTGATATCTTTCATATTGAATCGGATTACTCGTTTTTGCTGTGTGATTCAACTTTTCTAAATACGTTGGCTCAAAATTTTTATGTATTTGGTAAAAATATTTTCCTAATATATCCTTTTTCTTATATCCCGTTAACGTCTCATGACAACTATTCACATCTATTAGCTTATAGTTATTAACATCCTCCGTATCCGTTCCTTCATAAAGTGCAAGTCCTAATTGCATTTCACTTATTAACGACTTATATTTATTTTCACTTAATTTAAGCTTTTTGTCATACTCTACAATCTTATCATATTGAATTCTTAATTCTTCATCCGAAATAAGCATTTCCTCTACATATGCTTGAAGCTCCTCATTTGCTGCAGTTAACTCATCCTTATTTTCATTTAGTTTTTTTTCAGCAGATTCTACTTTTCTTAAAAGACTAGAAATTAATAAAAATAAAATATATGCCGTTAAAATAACATAAACAAATCCTTTATAGGTATTTAATAATAGTTTCACTTCTGGATCCATCACAAATATGTGCACTATTCTATCAGAGAAATAAATCCATACAAATCCAATCAGCATATAAATGAAACAAATTTTTATGCCTTCTCGTTTTAAATCATTATATTTATATTCACTTTTCAAAGCATATATTTTATGTGTTAGTAATTTAAACATACTTTCCTCCATTTATATTTCTAATGAACTATTATATAACCTAATTTACCTCTTATTAATGCTTATACTTTGTAACAGTTCAGCCATGCAGAAATAATTATATCAATTGACCGTGAGTGCTTGCACTCTAAGGACAATTTGTATCATCATTTCTATAGGGCTGACGCCCTACATG
>JBGUEQ010000085.1:0-8450 GCA_041821265.1 Lachnotalea sp.
CAGACACTCTCGCGCCCGAGTGGATTGCGTAGCAATAAACTTCCTATCCACGAGGTGCGCATTTTGGCACGTAGTGCATTTTTATTAAATAAGGAAGTTCGTAGAACTTTGCATTTAATAAAATAAGCCTAGCTTCTTATTATAAGACAAAAAAGAAAGAAAGCAAAGTAAAAAACGAAAAAAAGTTATTATTAAGATCAGATTGCATTTGTATCATATGAAACGAATAATGAGTTATTCTTCTAAAATTTTAGGTAGTTATTTTTTTGTAGTTTCCATCATAGCCTTTTTTCTTGTTTCAAATTGAGCAATAAAAAATGCTGCAACAATACCTACGATTAAAATTATAAAAGAAGCATGAAAGAAAATCCTAGCTGTTCCATAATTTTTTATTACCATGCCATTTAAGCTGGTACCTACAGCACCACCAACAAAAATATCGAAAGACACTAACGACATTGCAGTTCCTCGCATCTTAGGAAGTTTTTCCTGTGCAGTTGAGACAAGTGTCGACTGAAGAGATATAAACGCAATACCAAATCCGAAAAGTCCTAAACTCATAATCCAAATATTACTAGTTAAAGAGAGTGCCTGTAGAGATACAAAACCAATGACGCCTGCAAAAACTAAAAATTCATTTTTAAGTTTTCGCTTCATAATTGGAGCTACTCTGCCTCCTAGAACCGTACCTACACCAAATAGAGAAAGGATAAGTCCAACAATTAAGATGTTATGGCCTGTAGTTTCTTTTAATAACGTTCCTGTATATGTAAAACTTCCAAATACACAAAATCCCAAAAAGAATACAGTTATTACAAGTCTCATAAATCTAAAATTGGTCAAAGGTTCTTTATAAGCCTTTACATAATTCAATTCTTTAACCACTGGTTTATCTCTTTCAAGAATTCTAAACATAATGATTGCAACGATCAATTCGCCAATGCCATAAATCATGTATACAAGTCTCCATGAACCAAAATACGAAATCGCACCACCAATTGCAGTTGCTGTCGCACCTCCTAAAAACATAAGCCCCATAAGTTTTCCAAGTGCCTTATTTCAGGTGATCAATAATTTTTGTTCTACAAAATCATGTTTCTTTATTTTTAATACTATGTAAAATAGGATTTAATCTATTTGCTAACAATTCAGCAATTCGCTCACATCCCAAATCTGATGGATGTAAACCATCATAGGTCATATAAGCAGCTTCTTTTGGATATGGATAGAGATCCTTATCTGGGTTATAGGAAAGTCCAATATAATCAGGATAGGAAACATCTTTTATCTCCCCATTTATGTTGAGTCTTTTGAAATAAACTGCATTTTCCGCTGTAAATCCACCCTGCTTATGAAGGTCTAGAAGATAAATTTGATTACCTCTTACCACTTTACATATTTCTTCTGAAACTTCAGCTAATTTTAATCCATTCTCTGGTTGATAACTTCCATGTGCCATGTTTTTAGGGTTTTCTATGTATACAAAATCTCCTCGCTCAACCGGCGTCATCACAATAATTGGAGCTTTATCAGCGTATTTTCTTATCATATTTAGGATACATGCCAGATTACCAACAATAGTACCTTCACGTTTCGATTGAAAATCCTCTTCATTTCCAAGCGGTGTGTGTCTGCTAAACCAATCATTTGTTCCTAGCAAAATGGTGTAGAAATCAGCTTCTTCCAATTCTTTATTTAGCCAATCTGAAGTGGCAGAACCATTTATTCCAAGATTAGCAATATGAACTGGAAACTTGAGTTTTTCAGCTGTATGTGTAAGATATCCTTTCTTAAGGCGAAATCCGGTTTCTTCCAAATGATCATTTAGATATGTGAAAGAATCACCTATCGCACACCATTTTAAAATATCTTTCATAAACTCAGCCTCCTTTATTGTTATTTAAAACTTAACCTTTCAAGCCAGAAGTAGAAATTCCTTGTACAAAATGTTTTTGTGCAAAAAAAAAGCAAATGAATCAGAGGTAACATAGATAAAAATGACATTGCTGAAATAATCATTCCATCTCCATAAAAATCGAAAAATAATATCGAAAAAAAGGCTAGCTTCATCAGTATTAATAG
Organism: Lachnotalea sp.; assembly: GCA_041821265.1. Classification (GTDB taxonomy): domain Bacteria; phylum Bacillota; class Clostridia; order Lachnospirales; family Lachnospiraceae; genus Lachnotalea. The sequence goes on from JBGUEQ010000085.1 coordinate 2,083, forward strand.
TATTTTAACATAAGTAATAAATGGATTGCAACCATCTCTGCAAAACACCTCGCACACTCTGGGTACTGAATGTTACTGTGAACGGAGTGAACAGTAACTACTGAATCATTACAAGTATTGTAACTAATAAGTTACTGAATCATTACAAGGTATTATGAATCAATTGAATAGTTCATAATACCTTGTAATTGATACTATATAAATATTAATTTGCATTTTGTATCATTTTTAAAATTACTCTATTGTAAAATTAGCTACTCCAATATTATAAAAGGTGACTTTAGGTTTACACGTAGATGAAAAGCAATTTCTTCTTGATGGACAAATCTTTAAGATATATGATCCTTCGTAATCAACTTCAAATTGAAACGATCCCATATAACATATTGAAATGCAATAAATAAGTTTTTTACAACCATTTACTATTTGAAATAACGAAATATCCCATTCATGAGTTCTACTGCAATTGCATCCCATTACACATCCTGCAATAATACCTGAAACAATCAAGCATTCCTCACAAACTGGTACTTTTTGTTCTTCTCTTACCGGAAACGGAAGTGGTATTGGTACTGCAATATACTCTGTTTCTTTCTCTGGACAATCTGGGCATTGTGGACAAGTCGGACATACTATCTGTTCTGGACACGTTGGGCATGTTGGACAGGTTGGGCATGGTGTCTGTTCTGGACACGTTGGACATGGTATCTGTTCTGGACACGTTGGGCATGTTGGACAAGTTGGACAATCTGGGCATGGTATCTGTTTTGGACATACGATTGCTTCTGGACAAGTTGGACAGGTTGGGCATGGTATCTGTTTTGGACATACGATTGCTTCTGGACAAGTTGGACAGGTTGGGCATGGTATCTGTTCTTTTACCTCAGGGCAGGTTGGACATGGTACTTGCGCCGGACAAACGGGACATGGTATTGGTTCCGGGCAAATTGAAATTATCGGTTCCGGTGTTATTATTTGTGCTGGAATTTCAGGTAATGGTGTATTAATAGGTGCTGGAATCACCTCTGGTGTAGCCTGTATCGGTGCATCCACTCCACAAATAACACCACCAGCAAAAGGATATAAATGAAATTCAAATCCACTGTTTACATTTACTGCGAATCCTCCTAAAACTGCATTTCCACTTACTCTACCTCCTGTCGGATGACCATGAAATGTTGCTTGTGGTGCTAAGATACTCCCCCATATATCTGACGATTTTTCCATATGAATATTAGTTGCATCCTCAAATACATAGAGAATTTGATTTGCAAATCGTTCCTCACCATATAGTCCATACTGTAAATGTGCATGTGGACCAGTTTGTAATCTTACAATTGCTACACTTTCTTTTGGTATATTAAATCGAATTCCTTTATTTAAGAGACCATTTGATTTCACATCAAGTGTAAAAACATTTTGAATAGGATTACTTCCTGTTAAAACCCATTCGTAAGAATTGCTGGCAACTGTTCCATTCATATCGAGACTTTCGATACAATCTTTGAAAGTTTCAATACTTTTTCTAGCACTTTGAAAGAAAAGTGAAAGATTTGCGGATATTCTGGATGCTGGAATAATTCGTGGTACATCATAACTAGATATAATGTAATATTCACCTTTGTCACTTGGCGTCCAATAAGGACTTCCTCCATTTGCCTGATATAAATATTTTAATTCTTCTATTTGCGTATCTAAATCATTTTTACCAATATAGTAAGTACTACCTAGTGCTCCATGGAAATTTCCACCAGAAACTGCATGACCAATTACAACTAACGGTCCTTTTACAGAAGCAATATTGCCCACTAAATATCTAACAAGATCAGGTGAAAATTCGATTGGGACCTGACCATTTTCTCTTTGGAACCCGATGCTTAACCCCCTTGTACTATAAAAGCTGCCTCCTACAGCCATAGCACCCTCCACATCGACAATATTATTGGCATCCCCAAATACAAATAGATTAAATTGTGAAGCTACGCCAAATGGTTGACCTGGTATATCTTCCCAATTAATATTTTTATAAGGAATTCCAATAATCGGATTAATTTCTTTGTCATAAATTGTATTATCCATAAAAAATGAGTAAACCTCCTTGATTCATATAATATACTTTTCTGTATTCAGTTTATTCCAAAATATATTTATTGTGCATTTATTTATAGCTATAAATCATAAAGGATGAAAAATTGGACAATAACCTATATTCTTGTTATATTATAGTTATCAAACTTATGGGGTGCTTCTATGAAAAACAAACGTAAATTTGCACTAATGATTTTCTTATTATTTGCAGTGGTTATAATAGGTATTGTAGGATACATGACATTTTTAAAACTTAATTTTGTTGACGCTTTCTATATGACTATTATCACCATTTCAACGGTTGGTTATGGTGAAGTAGGTGTAATGACCTCTACTGCCAAACTATTTACAATCATTATTATTTTATCAGGTCTTACTATATTTGGTTATGGAATTACAAGCCTTATAGCTCTATTTTTTGAAGGCGAATTGAAAGAAGCATGGGGGAAAAGAAAAATGGAATCAAAAATCAATGAATTAAATGACCATTATATTATCTGTGGCGCTGGTGATGTAGGTAGAACGGTAATTAAGAGTTTTTGTGATAGCAACATAGACTTTATTGTGATTGAAGAAAACGAAAAGAGAGTGGAAGAATTAAAACAGCTAGGAATTTTAACTATTCTTGGTAATGCAACACATGAAGACATTCTTGAAAAAGCTATCATCACAAAAGCAAAAGGGATTGTATGTGGACTTCCTACCGATGCTGAAAATGTTTTTACTGTTTTAACTGCAAGGCAAATGAATGATGATATTTTCATCGTATCCAAAGCCATTGAGCCTAGTTCGCATAAAAAACTAGCAATAGCTGGAGCAAACAAAACAATTTCTCCAAATGAAATTGGAGGACAACGTATTGCTGCCCTCCTAATTCGACCTTCTGTTATTTCCTTTTTAGATGTTATTACTCGTGCTGGAGATGTTACTCTTGATTTAGATGCGGTCGTGATAAACTCACATTCTGCTTTGATTGGAAAAATGCTTTTAGAAGCTAAGATACCAGAACAAACTGGTCTTATCATACTTGCACTTAAGAAAAAGGGCGAGACAACTTTCAAATTCAACCCAAGCTCAAATGAAATTCTTGATAATGGGGATACCATGGTTGTTCTAGGCACAAATACACAAGTAGATCAATTGAATGCAATGGTTAATCAGAAATAGCACCGTACGAATTCCGTTTCATAATTATTCTTGCACCAATTTAACAAGCATATTCTCCATTTGCTGTAAAAAATCAATTACACTACATAAAATACTGGATTTTTTACTCATCTTTATATTTAAATTTTCTATTTTACCGCCAAAAGATTCTACTACATCGGAAATTACATCGACACCTTCAGCCGCTCCATTGATTCTAGCACTGGTTCCTTCGATTCTCGTTATAATTTGTTTACTAAAATCTTTCACTTCTTTTGTGCAATCGTTAACTTGTTTTATATTGATTTGAACATCACTTACTTTTTGTAAATTTGCCGAACTTGTCGCTTTGGATGTTTCAATTTCTGTCTTTACATCATTGATGCTCTCTAATAATGCTTGAATACTTTCATCAATTCCATCAACCATTTTTTTAGTGGAAGTTGAAAGTTCACGGATTTGTTCTGCAACAACAGAAAAACCTCTTCCTGCTTCTCCAGCTCTTGCAGCTTCAATAGAAGCATTGAGAGCAAGAAGATTTGTTTTTGATGCAATTCCAGTAATACCATTTGACATATTTTGAATATTTCCAAAATCTTTTTCTAATTGACGAAACACCTCAACAATTGAATCTAATTGTGCATTTGTTCCGTGAATATTTTCTGCTAATTCTTTTGCATTACTCTCTGTTTTGACAATCACAGCATCTGAACGATCGATAATCTCGTTGATATGATTCGCATGTGAATTAAATTCTATAAAATCTTGATTTACATTTGTAATCATTGTATTGACGTCACTAATTTGTGTAAATGTATGTGTCAAATCATCCATATATTTGGAAACTTCCACTTCTTCTTCCATTAATTGTTCGATTTTTTCTTGAATATGTAAAACTCCATATTGGATACTTTTTTCCATTGTTTTGTCATCTTTTCGTATATCAATAACTTCCTCATGTGGTTCATGAAGATCAACTTCTTGCATTCTATTTTTTTTAAACCAACTTATGACTTATCCTCCTATTCAAATACAGCCAAAACCATAGTCTGGTTAAAATGTTGCTCATTCAATTGTTCCCCGTAACCTGCAAAACCCACATAATTACCTACTGAGCTACCTACTGTAGTTGCAAACTCATTTAAATACCCATCTGATTCAAAAAAAATTGATCTTGCCAGACAATTTACCATTAGTGCATCTGCTATTACTTTTGCTGCTGGCTTTCCGTCATATTCGTATACAATTCGTTTTCTAACATCAACTTTAGTAGATTTGAAATAGTGTTTTGTAGGTTTATAAATATTTTCACGATATAATTTAATTTTCCCACCTAAATTTTCTATAATTGCAAATACACATGCATTGTCATATATGACTCCATTGAATGAAATCATTGATTTTTCTGCTTTACCTCTATCACCTGCTGATCCACCAAAAACAGATATTTTCTTCTTCCCAAGTACAGAATTCAAAGTGGAAAGTACCAATTCTTCACAGCTAATAAGTGCACTTGAGAATTCCAAACATATCGTATTATCTGGTTTAGTAAATTTATTGGATATTTTTTTTACTCGATCAACATATTTCAATGGATATTGATCAACTTCCTCTAAAATTCCAACTTCAAAATTAATACCCTCCTCAAATCCTAATACCATTAAAGTGTCTTTAAATGCCCCCTCTTTACAAAACGCTGCAAAGGTTGTTGCTCCCATCGTTATGGCATCTGGAAATCTATTTTTAATCTCTCTTGCATAATCCAAAAATCCCTCTACATCTGAAAAAATAATATTAATTTGGGATTTCTAAGCTCGCTAGTTAATTTGTTACTACATTTTACTTAATTAAATTTCAAGTGTCAGCCCAACACCAACCTCATGAACCGTAAATACTTCATTCAATCTAGCTTTTACTTGAAATGATACACAGTGGCAAGGATATAGACATTGAATCTTAGTATTTTGAAAATATTTTATTGTATGTTCTAGCACTTCATCTTTCTCAAATAAATGAAAGCCTCCAATGATTCCTTTTATGGTATCTTCATTACATACTTTTTTAGCATAGTCAATAATATTACAGATACCGCTATGAGAACAACCTGTAATAATAAACAATCCCTCTTCATCTTGGTAAACAATGGCGCTATCATCCATCACATAATCATCAACCCAACTTTGTTCCCTTTGATAAGAACCAATCAATTTTCGCTTTTCAAAATTGTTGCTACTTGGTATTTCTCCTAAAAAAGTAATTTGATTACTTATTTGAATTGGTTTTGATGATAAATTTACCTTACATAAATTTCTTAATTTGTCTATTTCGTATGGTGCACCAATTTCCTCGTCACCTTCTTTTTTGTTATTAAAACAAGCAGGGTGCGCCACTATTTCCATTTTTGAGACATCATAATTCTCTGTAATATATTGAAACCCTGCGGTGTGATCATTATGACCATGTGAAAATATGACGGTATTAATTTCATTAAAGTCAACCCCCATCTTCTGCGCATTTTCAATTAAAACATGCGAATATCCGGTATCAAACAAAATCTTTTTGTCTTCCTCCTCTAGATAAAAAGATACTGCTGGTTCTCCCAAATAATATTGATCAATATACGTGTTGTTGTCTACTAGTACTTTTAATATCATTAATTTTTCACCCTTTTATTCTATTTTATGAATCATATCAATAAACACTTCTAATAATGTTGGATCAAAAACAGTACCTGCCTTCTCCTTCATTTCATTTAAAACCTGCTCCTTTGTATCACTTGTTTCATTCTTTGTATTTGCTAGCATTTTTTCATATTTTTCACTAATTGTAATAATTCTAGATATTAACGGTATTTCTTCACCCTTTAAACCTTTCGGGTATCCTGTTCCATCCCAATTTTCATGATGGGCATAAACAGCTTCTGATAAATCCATTATATTATCAAATAAATTTAAAATTCGATAACCCGCAACTGGATGTTCTTGGAATTTTCTCTTCTCTTCATCATTTAATTCATCTTTTTTAAGCATTTGTTCATCTAAAACAATTTTTCCGATATCATGTAAATAACCCGCATCTTTTAGACGTTTGACCACAGTCTCACTTAGTCCCATAGTTTTACCCATCTCAGTACA
>JBGUEQ010000086.1:0-8382 GCA_041821265.1 Lachnotalea sp.
CAAGCAGACACTTTGTTGTATTATCACTATTTCACAAAAGTAAAAATATTAGGCAACCATATACTAAGACATATTTATTGTTTTTATAACAAGCGAAATGAATTGAACTATTTATAGTTAGGAGAAGTGCAGATGAGAGAAATTCTTAGAATGGAAAGTATGACAAAAAAATTTGGAGATGTATATGCCAATAAAGATATTAACCTGACCATTATGGAAGGGGAGGTGCATACACTTCTAGGTGAAAACGGAGCGGGCAAAAGTACGCTGATGAATATTCTCATCGGATTGTATCAACCTACAAAAGGAGATATTTACCTTCGTGGTGAGAAGGTAAAAATTGATTCACCATCGAAAGCAGTAAAATTTGGAATAGGAATGGTGCATCAGCATTTTATGCTGGTAGAAGCCATGACGGTATTTGAGAATATTATATTAGGTGTATCGAAGGATAAGTCATTATTTATCAAAAAAGAAGCTATTAAAAAAGAGATTATGAATCTAGCAGAAAAATATTCTCTAGATATTGAAATAGAGAAAGAAATAACAGATATTTCGGTAGGTGCACAGCAACGAGTTGAAATATTAAAGGCACTCTATCGAGGCGCAGAAGTATTGATTTTGGATGAACCAACTGCTGCGTTGACAGATATAGAAGTAGAAGGATTGTTTCGTATTATCAGAAAATTGACAGCAGAAAAGAAATCAGTAATCTTTATTTCTCATAAAATGAGAGAAGTTCTTGAAATTAGTGATCATATTACCATTCTTCGTCAAGGCCAGACAATCACAACATTAGATAGAGATAAAACAGATGCAACGGAACTTGCAAATCTAATGATTGGAAAAGAGTTAGTTACCAGTGAATATAAAAAAGTAAATGCGACAAAAGAAAATGTTATTTCGTTGGAACATGTAAGCTTTAACAAAGATTCAAAGCACAGTGGAATAAAGGATATTACACTAGCGGTTGGTAAAGGAGAAATCCTTGGTATTGCAGGCATTGACGGAAATGGACAATCACAGCTTGCACAAATGGTAACAGGCGTTATCTCACCAGATAGCGGAACTCTTTACCTTAAGTCAAAGAAAATAATGAAATCGGACGCCAATTACTTTATTAACGCTAATGTATCGCATATTCCAGAAGATAGAAACAAGATGGGATTGATAGGCGATATGAGTGTGAAAGAAAATCTAATGATTAAGAGCTTAGAAAAACCAAAAATTTCGCTGGTAAATGGTTTGTTTTTGAAAAAAAGAAATATTACAAAGTACGCCCAAGAAATGAAAGAAAAGTACGATATACGATGTGCCTCAGTAGAGCAGGAAGCTAGAAATCTTTCGGGTGGTAATCAGCAGAAAATAATTCTAGCTAGAGAACTAGAAGAAAACCCTGATTTGTTAGTTGCTGTTCATCCTACAAGAGGATTGGATATTGGAGCCACCAAATATGTTCATGATAAAATGATTGATTCAAGAGATAAGGGGTGTGGCGTATTATTAATCAGCGCCGATTTTGATGAAGTAGTGAAATTATCAGATCGCATTGCGGTTATGTTCGAAGGACAGCTAGTAGGTGTTTACTCAGGGGAAAATCCTCCAATTGAAGAAATTTCACTGGCTATGGCCGGTAAAACACAATAGAAGGGGGAAAGGAAAGATATGAATACGAAAAATAAATTAGTTAAAATTCTAGTTCCAATTACGGCAATTTTGTGCTCCTTCCTAGTAGGAGGAATTCTGATTGCAGGAATTGGTGGTAATCCAATCGAAGCATATTATTATCTATTTAAAGGAGCATTTGGAACCTCCTCAAATATAGCGGAGACGTTTATAAAGGCAATCCCTTTAATATTCACTGGATTAGCAGCAACCTTCGCTTATCGATGCGGTGTATTTAATCTTGGAGCCGAAGGACAATTTGTTATGGGTGCAGTTGCTAGTATCTGGATATCTACAACGGTAGCAGGACTTCCTAATCCGCTCCTACTAGTTCTTAGTATTACAGGTGGCGCTATAGCCGGTGGATTATGGGGAGTGATACCGGGAATATTAAAAATAACTCGTGGGTTAAATGAAATGATAGTAAGCATAATGTTAAATTACATAGCAATTTTGTTTATGGGATATCTATATTCAGGCCCGCTAAGAGAGGGCAGTGTTCCACAAACAGCTGCTGTTACGGCAAAACTTGGACGCTTATTTAGCAATAGTAGAGTACATGTAGGAATTCTTATAGCGTTAGTCATTGCTATGGCAGTTTATTACTTTTTATTTTATACAGCGAGTGGATTCAAGCTTCGTGCAGTTGGACTTAATCCTACAGCAGCAGAGTATAACGGATTCCCAGTTAAGAAATTAATTTTAATGTCCTTTGTTATATCAGGTGCAATTGCAGGTGTAGGAGGTAGCGTAGAGTTACATGGAACGCAGTTTCGTCTCATGTCAGGTTTTGGTGATGGGTATGGATTTGATGGTGTTGCAGTTGCTTTGATTGGACAGCTTAATCCAATTGGGACGGTTCTTGTGGCTTACTTATTCGCAGTACTTCGTAAAGGTGCCACAACGATGCAAGTTGGGACGGGAATGCCAACATCGGTAATTGATATTATACAGGCATTAGTCATAGTATTTGCAGTAGCAGGTAGTGCTTTTACAAATTTACCGAAAACAAGACAATTCTTATCCAACATTTCTCAGAAATTTAAGAAGGAGGTGAAGTAGTAATGGCAACCATATGGAATGTGAATTTTATGCAAGAATTAATGTTATCAATGGTTCGAATGGCTACACCAATCTTGATTGTAGCTTTGGCAGAATTGTACTCTGAGAAAGCAGGCCTAGTTAATATTGGATTAGATGGAATCATGTCATTTGGATCATTAGTAGGTTTTCTTACCTGTTATATTACAGGAAATCCTTATCTTGGAATTTTAGCAGGGGCAGCAGGTGGTATTTTAATTAATATGGTTTACGCTTTCTGTACCATTACGCTAGGAGCAGAACAAATTGTTTATGGTATGGCAATTAATATTTTTGCGCCAGCACTTGCTTCTTTTATTTACAAAATTTATTTTGGAATTAATTCATCCTTGATTAATGATACATTAATGAGTGCTATGCCGATTCCACTGCTTAGTCAAATTCCAGTTTTGGGAAATGTATTATTCAATCATACACTTATTGTTTACTTGGCGTATCTTCTGGTTCCTGTCACATATGTGTTTTTTAATAAAACAAAAGCAGGATTAAATTTTAAAGCCGTTGGAGAGTTTCCAAAAGCTGCGGAATCACTAGGTATTAACGTAATAAGACAGAAGTATCTTGCATCTACGATCTGTGGTGCACTAGCAGGAATTGGTGGAGCTTACTTAACTACTTGTTATATTAGTACGTATTCAGACGGGGTTGTGTCTGGACGTGGATTTATTGCACTTTCAGCAGTTATTTTTGGACGATGGATGCCTGGTGGCGTGTTGTTAGCAGCATTGTTATTTGGATTTACAGATGCCCTTCAACTTCGTATGCAAGTTATGAGTTCACAAACACCATATCAATTATTAGCAATGATACCATATATATGTACACTAGTTGTGCTTGCATTTTTTGGCATCAAAAAGGCTGGACCGAAAGCAAATGGTCGACCATATTTCAAAGAAGAACGTTAATTTCAGGCAATGCCTTTGATTATAAAACAATTAAAATTTTAGGAGGAAATTATTATGAAGAAAAAAGTATTAGCGTTAGTGTTATCAACAGTAATGGTTGTAACAGGACTGGTGGGATGTGGATCCACAAAAAGTGAAACAACAACTGAAACAACAACTGAAACAGAGACAACGACCGATGCAGCAACAACATCAACAGATGCAACAACATCAACAGATGCAACAACAGAGACAGCAACAGCAAGCAGTGATCAAACCTATAAAGTTGCAATGATTTGTGATTCTTCTATCGCAGATGGTGGTTGGGGCGCAGCTTGTTATAATGCCATGGTAGCTTCGGCCGAAGAAAATGGTTTTGAAACACAGTATACAGATGGCCTTTCAACAGCCGATTTTGCTTCCAGTATGAGATCTTATTGTGATTTGGGATTTAATTTAATTTTTGCTCCTGGAAATCAATATACAGATGCAGTAAATGAAGTTGCAGCCGATTACCCTGATGTAGATTTTGCTTTGTTAAATGGTTCAGTTGAATCAGATAATATTGTTTCAATCTTACCAGATGCAGAACAAATTGGATATATGGCAGGTGCATTAGCAGGTCTTATGACAAAATCAAATAGTATTGGATTCATTGGTGGAATGGAATTAGATACCACAAAAGCTAAATTAGCATGTTATGAAGCAGCAGCAAAAGCTGTCAATCCATCCGCAGAAGTTTACTCTGCATATGCAGGATCATTTAGTGATACCGCAAAAGGAAAAGAGATAGCAAGCACTATGATTTCAACAAATAATGTTGACGTAATGTTTGGTGATGCAAGTGCAGTAGATTCAGGTGCGCGTGAAGTACTAGCAGAATCTGAAGGAAAATACGATATTGGTCAACCAAGTGATTTACTCGCTACGCAAGAATCAGATGTAGTAATATGTAGTGTTGTTACAGATAATGCAACCATGCTTGGCCTTTGTATGAAAGACGTAAAAGAGGGAACATTTGGAAATAAAACAGTTTATGGAGATCTTTCAAATGGAGCATTAAGCGTTGGTACATTTAGTAGTGCTGTACCTGCAGATATTCAGGAAAAATATTTGGCAATTGTTGAAACAATAAAAGATGGAACGTTTATTAAATAAAAGGTACTACGTGTCAAAATGAGAACTTCGTGGATAGATGTTGATTGCCATGCAATCCATTCATTCGGGCACTAAAGTGTCTGCATGCAGATACCTTGTTCGACAGAGTGTATAAATTATTACTTGCGATATTGATAAAAGCGATGTAATATATATCATAGGTTAAGTTATTAACAACGGGATTCTTAAAGAATAATTCGGCAATTGAGCTAGAATTACTTTGGGTCCCGTTTTTATTAGATAGTGAGGAGCGAGATGAAAGATAAGAGAGACGAAATATCGACAGAAGAAAAAATCATACAAGCTACGCTAGATGTGATTGAAGAAAAGACAATTAGTGAGACAAGAATGCGTTGCATTGCAGAAAAAGCAAAGGTTTATCAATCGAACTTGCATTATTATTATAAGACCAAGAAAGAGCTATTATTAGAGGCACAAAAGAAAGTAGCAAATCGTTGTATTGAACTTAGGCAAGAACAAAAGAAGAATGCAGAAAACACGTTAGAAGGCCAGCTTGATATTTTTTTAAACCAAAAGTTGATTTTTATAAAAGAAGAACCTAAATATGATTATGCTGAAATAGATTTTTGGATACAATCAAGAATTGATGAAGATTTTAAAAAAGAATTTAAGCGTTCCTTTTATGGATGGAGAAAAGAACTGCAAGATCTCCTTGAGACTTATGCACCACATTTTAAAAAGGAGAAACAAGTATTGCTTGCAAGCGTTATTATATCTCTCTTAGAGGGAGCAACCATTCAGTATTTAGTGGATGCGGAGGCATTTTCAGTAGATAAATATTTTGCATATTGCAAAGAATTGATCATCCGTGAAGTCAATTCATAGTAGCTCTACATAATTATACACAAATAAAAACTACTCACACTTGGAGCAGTTTTTATTTGTGTATGGGAGCTGTTGCAAAATGACTAATATTTTGTCATTATATTTTTATAGGTTATCTGACACTAATTCTTTATTTAAATCATATATTTCAGTCCATTGCTGTCTTGGAACATATCACATGCCTAAAGCTAAGTTATCAAGTGAATCATGAATTTTTGATACAATATTTGGTGCATTTTTGCTTATATCCTCAACCTTCATACTACGCCAACTAAATGTTAATTGAATATTGTAAAACAAGAAAGCTGCTAGAATAAAATTTGGCAGTTTTTTTTATTTATCAAATAGGATCTTTTAACGAGAGAATAATAAATAAAAGATATTGTTCTTGACATAAATTCATAACAGACATAAACTATTAAAACAAACAACTATAATAACAAACGATTAAAAAGCATAAGGAGGATTTTATGATTACAAAGAAAATTTCAAAATGTGTTTTTTTTACCAGAGCATATGCCACATCATGTCCGATTGTTTCATTACTTTCAGTTAAACATTCTAATGGAACATCATTTACTGATTGGAATAAAGGCAGTGTATATGTAGATACTTCATTATGGGATGGAGGAACATATTATTCCAATTCAACTTCTGTAAAATATATAAATACTACGAGTGTTACTGGAAATCTACCTTTTCTTTTAGGATGTGATGGGGGAACTCCATCAATTGTTGCAGGATCTGTTAGTTTGTCTTTGAATACAAAATAAGGAGAAGAATATGATAATTAAAAATAAAAAGTTTAAATATAGTTTGGGAAGTCTGATTCTTGTGGTAAGTTTAGTTGTTGGAGGTTCGGTTTTAGCTGAATGTTCAGATTTATCAAAGCTAGAAGAGTGGGGGGGAATCTTAAAAATTATGTAGATAAACAGGACAGTCAAGATGATGATGTTTATGCAAGGGGAAAAGATACAATTATTACAAATTCAGAAATAGAGCAAGCAAAAGATTTTTATATAATATCGGGTCTTGGTGAAGAAGAGGCAACAACTAAATCAATCGAATATGTTACTGAAAGAGAGGCTTTATACCAGGCGGCAATTCAAAATGGATATTCTGTTACGGATGAAGAAGTTTTGGCATACTTAGAAGAATTAAAAGAGATTATAAATGAAGCAGACAACAAAGAAGATGCTATGGAAGTAATAAGTCAATTTGATTCTGAACAAGACTATTGGGACTATGAGTTTAGTGTGTATCAAAAAGATTTGCCAATACAAAACTATGTTGCAGACTTAGAAAAAGAGTATATGCAAGCTTCAGCTAACTCAAATTCTATTGCTAGTGATTCTAGTGATGCTTCTGAAATAGAGGAAAATTGGCAGGCGTCTTACGAAGAACTAAAAAAAGAATTAGTTGCAGATGAAGAGTTTGAAATAATTAATGAATAACTATTAAAAGTTAAAAGGGGCTGTTGCAAAATGACTAATATTTAGTCATCAAAGTAACAGCTCCGTTTTTAGGAGCTTTACAATATAGTTATAATTAATAGGGTGCTGATAAATTTATATCAATTTATTTGCAATTTTTTTCAAAACTGGAATATAAGAAATTAGTATGACTTAAGTTTAAACTTTCTGTGAATTGACTTGATAATTAGTATATATCTATAGTATAAGTAAGATAGTTAAAGGTGTTGAGTTGAGCATCAATCTGTTTTAACAACAAAATATAGAAATTTGTAGTAAAATCTGCTAAAATGTTAATAAAGAAAACTTTAAAAAATCAGGAGTGTGTTATGGCAGATAATAGTAGTAAACTAGAAATAGATGGCTTTGTATTTAGCTCAAGACATGATACGATAGTTGCAGAGAACGAGCTTAAGGGAGTGGAATATCTTAAGAAGAAAACAAATATGAAGAATCCAAGAATGGTACTTGTTGTATATAATAAAATGGTTGCTGAGGGATTGTTTCAAACACAAATAGGAATCAGTTATGTAAGGGAATTGCAGAAGTTTTTAATTGAATCACAGGAAATTGATAATAATAGTATTGCAGATATTCCAGTTGAACCACTACATGCGGGTATATCAAAGAAAAATATGGTAGATAGGATTGCACATGTTTTTAGTAATTCAAGAAAGGCATATCGAGACAGGCTTAAGATGGCTATTATTACAAATTTTATATTAGGTGCTATTATTGTGGCTATGTTTGTCATCTCGACAACAAGCAATAATCCAAATATATTGAATTATGAAGAGAAGATAACAGATAAGTATGCAGCTTGGGATCAAGAATTAACAGAAAGAGAAAATGCGCTTAATAATAGATAGAAGAGGTGGAGGTCTTAATATGAGTCATAATAAATTAAAGGTTCTTGTAGTAGATGATGAAAGTAGAATGAGAAAGTTAGTGAAAGACTTTCTAGTGAAAAAAGATTATGATGTAATTGAAGCGGCTGATGGTGCAGAAGCATTAGAACAATTTTATGCAACGAAGGAAATTGCACTTATTATTCTTGATGTTATGATGCCTAAAATTGATGGATGGCAGGTTTGCAGAGAAGTAAGAGAATGTTCAAAACTTCCGATTATTATGCTGACAGCGAAAGCAGATGAAAGAGATGAATTACAAGGCTTTGAACTTGGCGTTGATGAATATATTTCAAAACCATTTAGTCCTAAGATATTAGTAGCACGAGTGGAAGCATTACTTCGAAG
>JBGUEQ010000087.1:0-7537 GCA_041821265.1 Lachnotalea sp.
CTTAGAGTGCAAGCACTCACCGTCAATATGAATCATCATTTCTGCATGGCTGAACTGTAACAAAAAAAGAAAATAATATACAATTCCTATTGACAAAGTAGGAAATTAAATGTATACTCTGATAAAATAATTAAATCATACAATTCATATATAGATAGTATGAAATATAAGAACTTGATACATCACACAATGATTGAAAAATGGATTAAACCGATGATGAATCATAGCTATCTAGAAGAAGTTTAAATGAAGTCATTTAGATACAAAGTTTAGAAGTAGAAGGTTAGAACGCTGTTTAAAGTAAATTAGAATGGAGATATGAAAATGGTTAAGAAAAAAAATGTATTACTAGTGGGAGCTTTCATTTTGACAATGGGTGTTTTGACGGGGTGTAGAAACAGTAATGATGCTTCAAGTAATGTGATTGAAATAACGAATGTATCTTATGATCCAACAAGAGAATTTTATGAAGCATATAATGCAGAGTTTGCAAAATACTGGATAGAGAAAACAGGTCAGGATGTAGAAGTAATCCAGTCGCATGGAGGTTCAGGAAAGCAGGCGCGATCGGTAATTGAGGGAAATGAGGCAGATGTCGTGACATTGGCGCTATCACACGATATCAATGTAATCGAAGAAGCAGGTATGATCGAATCGGGTTGGATGGAAGAATTTGATAAAAATAGTTCTCCGTACACGTCTACGATCGTGTTTCTAGTGCGTAAGGGCAATGAGAAAAATATTAAGGACTGGGGCGATTTGATAAAGGACGGTATTGAAGTGATTACACCTAATCCTAAAACATCAGGAGGAGCTTGCTGGAATTTCCTTGCAGCATGGGGATATGCAAATGATTTGTATGGTGAAGACGAAGCTAAAACGACAGAATTTATGAAAGAATTATATGAAAATGTTATCGTGCTAGACGCGGGTGCAAGAGGAGCTACCACCACTTTTGTTGAAAATGGTCAGGGCGATGTTTTGATAGCGTGGGAGAATGAAGCATATCTAACACTCAAAGAGCATCCAGATGAATATGAAATAATTACACCTAGTATCAGTGTTTTGGCAGAACCATCGGTAGCTATCGTAGATGAAGTAGCACAGAAAAATGAAACGCAGGAGATTGCAAAGGAATATCTCGGATATCTATATTCCGATGTAGGCCAAAGAATTGCAGCAGATTATTATTATCGTCCATCGAATGTAGATATATTAAAAGAGTATGCAAATGTGTTTCAGCTCGATATTAAATTGACGACAATCGATGATTTTGGAGGCTGGACGCAGGCTTATAAGAAGTTTTTTGAAGATGGAGCTATATTTGATCAAATATATATAACCGATTAGTAACACTAGAGAGGGTGTTTTCAGATACTCGCATGTCCGAATTGATTGCGTAGCAATGCAAGGTTCCTTGTGTACATAAAGTGGAAGGAAATAATGAATAATGAAAATGATAACATTCAAAGGAAAAAAGAAATATCCAAGTAGAGTGATACCTGGATTTGGAATTTCATTGGGAATCACGCTTATGTTGTTAAGCATGGTTGTATTAATTCCTATGGCTTCTCTTATCATAAGCGCATCAAGTCTTAGTTTTAAAGAATTTATAAGTATAGTAACTTCGAGAGAAGTCGTTGCAGGATATAAAGTAAGCTTTCTGTGTGCGCTAATTGCGGCAATCATTAATTGTTTTTTTGGAGTTATTTTAGCTTGGGTATTGGTGAGGTATGAATTCAAAGGGAAAAGAATATTGGATGGTTTGATTGAACTTCCCTTTGCGCTTCCTACCGCAGTTGCAGGTATTGCTTTGACTTCGTTGTATTCAGATAAGGGATGGATTGGTGCAATGTTTGCAAAAGTAGGAATTAAGATAGCATATACCCAAATCGGTATTATCATTGCTATGGTCTTTATTGGAATTCCATTTGTAGTAAGAGCGATACAACCCATATTGGAAAAATTAGATAAACAGTATGAAGAGGCTTCATTTATGTTAGGAGCAAGTGAAAGAAGAACTTTTTTAAAAGTAATTTTACCAGAAATAGTTCCAGCGATGCTTACAGGATTTGGATTAGCACTTGCAAGAGGAATTGGAGAATATGGGAGCGTAGTATTTATAGCAGGTAATATTCCATATAAAACACAAATAGCACCGCTGATTATTATGGCTAAACTAGAGCAATTTAAATATGCACAAGCAACGGCAATTGCGCTCGTTATGCTATTAGCGTCGTTTGTAATACTACTATTCATTAACATAATTCAGATAAAGGCAAGTAAACTAACGAATAGCTAGAACAGGTATAATAATAAACGCGTTTTCAGTTATCTAATGAGGCATTAGAACATGGTACAAAGGGAGGTCAATATGGTTACTATAGCCAGTGGTGCAAAAGAAAGTAATAAAAATTCAAATGGAATAAGATCTGTTCTCATTATACTAAGTTTTGCATTTATTTTTATCATGCTAGTGATTCCAATGATTGCAGTAATGAAATATGCACTTTCAAACGGTCTAGAGGCGTATAAAACTGCTGTTTTTGATGAATATACAATAAAATCACTCAAACTTACAATTTTAGTTATGTTAATAGCAGTGGTGTTCAATACTTTTTTCGGTATCATTGCAGCTTGGACAGTTACGAAATTCCAATTTCGAGGCAAGCAATTAATCATGACCTTAATTGATATTCCGTTTGCCATATCTCCAGTAATAGCAGGTCTGGTATTCATACTAACCTTTGGAAGAATCGGTTGGACACATCCTTTTTTACAAGCGTTTGATATAAAAATAGTGTTTGCAGTTCCTGGTATCATTTTAGCAACTATTTTCGTCACCTTTCCATTTATTTCAAGAGAAATCATTCCAGTATTGAATGCACAGGGAAAAGAGGAAGAAGAAGCAGCTGCATTAATGGGTGAAAGTAGTTTTCATATATTTCGAAAGATTACCTTTCCTCACATTAAATGGGCGCTTTTGTATGGAATCGTATTATGTACAGCAAGAGCCATGGGAGAATTCGGTGCAGTGTCGGTTATTTCAGGTCATTTAAGAGGTAAGACCAATACCCTTCCACTTCATATTGAAATATTATATAACGAATTCAATATGACAGCAGCTTTTGCAGTCTCATCCATTCTAGTAATTATGGCAGTAATCATATTGATGATAAGAAATGTGGTTGAATATAAAGCAAAGAAAGAGAGTGAACGCTAAATGTATGTAGAATTGAAAAACATTAATAAAACGTTTGGTAATTTCAAAGCATCCAATCAGGTGAATTTTGAAATCGAAAAAGGAAAGCTAGTTGGATTACTAGGGCCAAGTGGAAGCGGTAAAACTACGATTCTTCGTATGTTAGCAGGACTTGAAACACCTGATTCGGGAGATATTCTAATAGATGGAGTTAGGGTAAATGATATAGCACCAAGTAAAAGAAAGATAGGATTTGTATTTCAAAGTTATGCATTATTTCGGTATATGAATGTATTTGATAATGTTGCATATGGACTCAGAGTACAGAAAGTAAACAAGAAAGAAATCCATGACAAAGTGTTACAACTAATCAAGTTAGTTGGATTAGAAGGAATGGAGCGTCGATACCCAAGTCAGCTCTCAGGGGGACAAAGACAAAGAGTTGCATTTGCAAGAGCATTGGCTCCAAATCCTCAGTTATTGTTATTAGATGAGCCTTTTGCAGCAATTGATGCAAAAGTAAGGCAGGAGCTTAGAACATGGCTTAAAGATATGATTGAAAAAGTAGGTGTTACCAGCATTTTCGTTACGCATGATCAGGAGGAAGCGATTGAAATTGCAGATGAAATTATCATCACAAATCATGGAACAATTGAGCAGAAAGGTTCACCAATCGAGATTTATAAAAATCCAAAGACGCCATTTGTAGCTCAATTTATTGGTCAATCCACGGTTTTAGAAGATTCGCATAAATTAATTGGTTTCGAGAAAATTAAAAAATTAGAAAAAGCAGTGATTCGACCGGAGTTCATTCGTATATCTAAGAAAAACGAATTAAGACAGTATATGAGTGCAGCAGAAAATGGAGTGGTAGAAAGAATATTGTTTCGAGGAAGTTATTTGGAGATTACCATCAATGTAAAAGGAATTGTGTTATCCGCAACTCGCTCTTTAGAGGAAGCATTGGTTACAGTTGGTGAAATGGTAAGTGTTTTAATTTATCGGCTGTATGTGTTTGATGATGAAAACACGTATTTACTTGAAAATGCTGCAATGAAAGATAATAATTCGATTTTTATTTAGTATAAGCAAATGTAAAAGGAGGCATCTATGAAAAAAACAATTCAAACCAAGCAATTGGAAACTGATGTATTAATTATTGGTGGTGGAACAGCAGGGTGTTATGCTGCCATAACCATACGAGAGAAATCAAATGCATCCGTATTAATTGCTGAGAAAGCTAATATAAAAAGAAGTGGATGCTTAGCAGCCGGTGTAAATGCAATCAATGCATACATAGTAAAAGGAAGAACACCACAAGATTATGTGGATTATGCAAAAAAAGATGCAGATGAGATTGTAAGAGAAGATTTGCTTCTTACCATGGCACAAGGATTAAATCGAGTAACTCAAAAATTAGAAGAACTAGGACTTGTCATTCTTAAGGATGAAAAGGGTGAGTATGTCACTAGAGGAAATAGAAATATTAAAATAAATGGAGAAAATATAAAGCCCATTTTAGCGAAGGCAGTTAACCAACTTGAAAATGTAACGGTCTTAAATCAAGTAAATGTAATTGATTATATTGTGAAGGAAAACCAGATTGTGGGAGCTTTTGCAATTGATATCGAAGCAGAAATTTTGTATGAAATAAAAGCTAAAAAAGTAATTTGTGCCACTGGTGGTGCAGCAGGTTTATATCGACCCAATAATCCTGGATTTTCAAGACATAAGATGTGGTATCCACCCTTTAATACCGGAGCGGGGTATGCTATGGGAATTCGTTCAGGTGCCGAAATGACTACATTCGAGATGCGTTTTATTGCATTAAGATGTAAAGATACGATAGCACCCACTGGAACGATCGCGCAGGGTGTTGGAGCAAAACAAATCAATGCAAAAGGGGAAGTGTATGAAACAAAGTATGGGATCACAACTTCCGAAAGAGTATATGGCACAGTCAAGGAGAATCAAGAAGGAAGAGGTCCCTGTTATTTAAAAACGAAGGACATTACGCCAGAGCAAGACGAAGAGCTATTAAAAGCGTATTTAAATATGGCGCCTAGTCAGACACTCAAATGGATCGAATCAGGGAAAAATCCAAGTGAACAAAATGTGGAAATTGAGGGAACAGAACCCTATATTGTAGGCGGACACACTGCAAGCGGTTATTGGGTAGATAAAAATAGAGAAACAACAATAAAAGGACTTTATGCAGCAGGCGATGTGGCAGGAGGTTGTCCACAAAAGTATGTTACAGGAGCCTTGGTGGAAGGTGAAATTGCTGCAAATTCCGCAGTAAAAGAACTAGAGTCTGCAAATATATGGTATGTATTTAGCGCATTAGAAGAAGAGTTGATGATTCAATCCAAAAAAGAGGAAATAGAGAGCATATTAAATTATGAAATGACTGATTTTACGGTAGAACAACTAGAAGAAGCCATGCAAAAGGTGATGGACACCTATGCAGGAGGTATTGGAAGTAATTATCAGTTCAATGAAACGCAATTGGATATTGCAAAGGAAAAAATAGAACAAATTATAGAATTAAGTAGTCGGTTACATGCACAAGATATGCAAGAATTAATGCATGTATATGAATTGAAGGAACGTCTTACGGTTTGCAAATCGGTTATTGCTCATTTAAAAGCAAGAAAAGAAACCAGATGGCATAGTTTTGCTGAGAATTTAGACTATCCAAATAAAAGCAATGAATGGTTGAAATATGTAAATTCCAAATACATTGACGGAAAACTTAAAATCATTTATAGAGATTTAGTAGGGCGAGGTGATTCATATGAGCATAATAATTAGTAAGGAAAATTGTGTGGGATGTAAAAAGTGTTTATCTGTTTGTCCAGGAAGCCTTATTAAAGCGGATGATGATAAAAAAGCGTTCATGAAATATCCCAAAGAATGTTGGGGGTGCGCTTCTTGTGTAAAGGAATGTAAATTTGGTGCTATTTCTCTTTACCTAGGTGCAGATATGGGTGGAAGAGGAAGTAAACTGACAATTGAAACAGAAGAAACTATCATTCATTGGAGAATAAAAGAAAGCAGTGGAATACTACATACCATTGATATCAACCCTAAGGATGCCAACAAATATTAGAAATGGAGGAAGTCAGATGAGTAAATTATCACATCTTGATGAATTAGAAGCAGAAGCAATTTATATTATACGAGAGGTAGCGGCGGAGTGTGAAAAACCAGTTATGCTTTATTCAATCGGCAAGGACAGTTCGGTCATGTTACACCTTGCTATGAAAGCATTTTATCCAGAGAAGCCACCATTTTCTTTCATGCATATTGATACAACTTGGAAATTCAAGGAGATGATTGAATTTCGAGATCGTAAAGCAAAGGAACTTGGAATAGAAATGCTTGTATATTCCAACGAAGAGGGAATTGCTCAAAATATCAATCCATTTGAACATGGTTCTGCGTATACCGATATTATGAAGACGCAGGCACTTAAGCAAGGATTAAACAAATATGGTTTTACAGCAGCATTTGGAGGAGGGCGCCGTGATGAAGAAAAATCCAGAGCAAAAGAGAGAATTTTTTCTTTCCGAAATGAAGCTCATGCCTGGGACCCCAAAAATCAGCGACCAGAAATGTGGAAGCTTTATAATACGAAGATAAAAAAAGGAGAAAGTATTCGAGTTTTTCCAATATCAAATTGGACGGAAAAAGATATTTGGCAATATATAGAACGAGAAAATATTGATATCGTTTCTCTTTATTTTGCAAAGGAACGACCAGTTGTTTACCGAGATGGAAATATTATTATGGTAGATGATGACAGACTAAAACTGCTGCCAGGAGAGAAAATTGAAAATAAAATGGTTCGTTTTCGTACCCTTGGGTGCTATCCACTAACAGGTGGTTGCGAATCAGAGGCTAATACATTAGGTGAGATTATTGAAGAGACGTTAAGTGCGGTGTCTTCGGAGCGAACCACACGTGTGATTGACAGTGAGGAAATTGGCAGTATGGAGAGAAGAAAGAGGGAGGGATATTTCTAAGATGAAAGGACTATTGAAATTTATAACTTGTGGTAGCGTAGATGATGGAAAATCTACTCTAATTGGACATATTTTATACGATGCGAAACTTTTATATGCGGATCAGAAAAAAGCGTTGGAACTGGATAGTAAAGTTGGTAGCCGAGAAGGTGCAATCGATTATTCTTTGCTATTAGACGGACTTATGGCTGAACGAGAACAGGGCATTACAATTGATGTGGCATATCGATATTTTACAACAAATAACAGGAGTTTTATCGTAGCGGATACGCCAGGACATGAAGAATATACAAGAAACATGGCAGTA
>JBGUEQ010000088.1:0-7495 GCA_041821265.1 Lachnotalea sp.
AACAAATGATTTCTGCTTCGCGTAGCGAATTTGCATGCAGAAATCATACGTTACTGTGAACGGAGTGAACAGTAACAATTGCGATAATTATTACAATTAAATGGTCTTCAAAATTTGAAATAATTTACTATGTGTAGTATAATAATGAATTATGATGAGTGTCGTAACAAATTAAAAGCCAGTTTTTGGCAAACAGGAAAAGAACGGGAGTGAATATATGATTTCAAATCAGATATTACAAAATAGTGTTAACGAATTAAAAGCAATTACAAGAGTAGATTTATGTTTATTGGATATAGATGGAATGATAATAGCAAGCACATCAGAGGAGTATGATATTAATCCAGTTGTGGTAAATACTTTTGCCATTTCACCCGCGGATAGCCAAGAAATACAAGGGTTGCATTACTTTAAGGTTTTTGATGATAGACAACTTGAATATATATTGGTGGCCAAAGGTGCTAGTGATGATGTTTATATGATCGGTAAAGTGGCAGTTTGCCAAGTGCAGAACTTAATCATTGCTTATAAAGAACGTTTTGATAAAAACAATTTTGTGCAGAACTTAATATTAGATAATTTATTATTAGTTGATATTTATAATCGTGCTAAAAAACTTCATATTGATATTGAGGCAAGGCGAGTTGTTTTTATGATAGAAACTAAAAATGAAAAAGATAATAACGCACTAGAAACTGTAAAAAATATTTTTTCAGCGAAAGCAAAAGATTTTATTACAGCAGTAGACGAGCGAAATATTATATTGGTGAAAGAATTAGAAGTTGGAGAAGGCTACGACGACTTAGAGCAAACCGCCAATGTATTAGTTGATATGCTTAATTCTGAGGCTATGACGCAAGTTAGAGTATCTTATGGAACTATTATTGGAGAAATTAAAGAAGTATCTAAATCATATAAAGAAGCGAAAATGGCTTTAGACGTAGGAAAAATATTTTACAGTTCGAAAAATATAATTGCGTATAATACACTTGGAATAGGCCGCTTGATTTATCAGCTGCCGATACCGTTATGCGAAATGTTTATGAAAGAAGTATTTGGAGATCATATGCCAGATAGTTTTGACGAAGAAACAGTAACGACAATAAATAAATTTTTCGATAATAACCTTAATGTTTCCGAGACATCAAGGCAACTATATGTTCATAGAAATACACTTGTATATAGACTAGAGAAATTACAAAAGAGTACTGGTCTTGATATTAGAGTTTTTGATGATGCACTTACATTTAAAATTGCGATGATGGTTGTAAACTATATGAAATATATGGATAGTATTCAATATTAGGCACTTTAACAGTGTTTAGAGGAAAGTGTTTGAGAAAACTTTCGTATCTACCACTATGTGCGTGAAAATCGTGCGAATGGAGGAAACTATGAATAAGAAAGTTAAATTAAAGGGGTCTATTAAAATATATATGCAATGGCCACTCATATTGACTATACTTATCTTTATTATGAATGGGGTTGTATTTGCCATAGATAGAAATGCAGGCGGAGCAATGGCTCTGTTTACTTTTATTTATATTGTCTTTATATTAGTGCTGTATTGGAGAATGAAGAATACTATTATGCAGGAACTGATTTCATTTGCAACTCAATATGGTCAGATTCAAAAGAAGCTTCTTTTGGATTTAAAGATGCCTTATGCGGTGTTAGATGATTGCGGCAAATTTTTATGGATGAATAACGAGTTTTCTAAAATTGTGAAAAAAGATCGATATTTTAGGAAGTCTATTACAGGAGTCTTTCCCAATATAAGCAAGGATATGTTGCCGGATGAGATAGAAGAATGTATAATTGCAATTGACTATGATGGAAGAGACTACGAAGTACAGATGAAAAAAGTTTCAATGGATAAAGTGTTGGATACCACTTCTTTTGTCAATTTAGAGGAACAGAGTAGTTATATTATAGCAATGTACTTAATTGATAAAACTGAGATTAATTCATATATTAAGGATAATAAAGAACAGAGGCTAATGACTGGACTTATTTATCTAGATAATTATGAAGAAGCCCTTGAGAGTGTTGAAGAGGTAAGACGTTCTTTACTCACAGCGCTCATTGACAGAAAAATCAACAAATACATTTCAAGTATGGATGGTATTGTCAAGAAACTTGAAAAAGATAAATATTTTGTTGTAATGAAACAAAAATGCTTGGAATCTCTTCAAAGTAGCAAATTTTCATTATTAGATGAAGTGAAAACCGTTAATATTGGTAATGAAATGGCTGTAACATTGAGTATTGGACTTGGTGTAAATGGGGCTACCTATGCGCAGAATTATGCATATTCAAGAACCGCAATTGATTTGGCGCTTGGACGTGGAGGCGATCAGGCAGTTGTAAAAGAGAATGATAAGATTTACTACTATGGTGGTAAAACAAAGCAAGTTGAAAAGAGTACCAGAGTAAAAGCAAGAGTAAAAGCACATGCACTTAGAGAACTAATGGAAACAAACGATAGAATTATTGTTATGGGCCATAAAATAGGTGATGTCGATTCCTTTGGAGCTTCTATTGGTATGTTTAGAGCCGCAAAGACACTGAATAAGAAAGCATATATTGTTATTAATGATATTACAACTTCAGTAAGGCCATTGTTAGAATGCTTTGTTAATAATCCAGATTATGATGAAGATATGTTTGTTACAGGGAATGAAGCGATTGAACTAGTGGATAGTAATACAGTAGTTATTGTTGTGGATGTCAATAAGCCAAGCTATACAGAATGTGAAGAATTGCTAAAGCGTGTGAAAACAATTGTGGTTCTAGATCATCATAGGCAAGGCTCTGAAAGTATAGATAATGCAGTTTTATCTTATGTAGAGACTTATGCTTCTTCATCGTGTGAAATGGTTGCTGAGATACTTCAATACTTTGATGATAGTATAAAAATAAAAGGTGCGGAAGCAGATTGCTTATATGCAGGAATCATGATTGATACAAACAATTTCATGTCTAAGACTGGAGTGAGAACCTTTGAAGCTGCAGCATTTCTTAGAAGATGCGGTGCGGATGTTACAAGGGTTAGAAAAATGTTTCGAGATGATATGGTTACTTATAAGGCAAGAGCAGAAGCGGTTCGTCATGCTGAGGTATATCGAGAGTTTGCGATATCAGTTTGTCCTACGGTAGGGCTAGAGAGTCCGACAATAGTGGGAGCTCAGGCAGCAAATGAGTTACTTAACATAATTGGAGTAAAAGCCTCAGTTGTTTTAACCGATTTTAATGGAAAAATATATGTAAGTGCACGTTCTATTGATGAAATAAATGTTCAGGTTATCATGGAAAAACTAGGTGGTGGTGGACATTTGAATATTGCAGGAGCACAATTAGAGTGTGGATTAGAAGAAGCAAAAAGTCTAATTAAAGAGATGCTGGATACAATGTTAGATAATGGTGAAATTTTATAAATTAGTTACCAATAAGTTTATTTATAGTATGCGAATATCACGTACTGAAGGGAGAATTAAAATGAAAGTAATATTATTAGAAGATGTGAAGTCATTAGGAAAAAAAGGTGAAACTGTTAATATAAATGATGGGTATGCTAGAAATTTTATATTTCCTAAAAAATTGGGAATCGAAGCAACTGGTAAAAATATTAATGATTTAAAGCTACAAAAGGCTCATGAAGAGAAGATAGCACAAGACGTTTATGAAGAAGCGAAAGCATTGGCAGAAAAAATTGGTGAAAAAGCGGTCATACTTACTATTAAAAGTGGTGAAGGCGGTAAAATATTTGGCTCGATTTCTTCAAAAGAAATCGCGAAAGCAGCAATGGATCAATTAGGATTAGAAATTGATAAGAAAAAGATGCAACTTCCTGAACCTATTAAAACATTAGGAACAACTGTAGTACCAGTTAAGATACATCCTAAAGTTGTGGCAGAGTTAAAGGTTAATGTTAAGGAAGCATAGGAGGTAACTATAGTGGAAGAAGCACTCATTAAACGAGTATTACCACATAGTATAGAGGCTGAACAATCAGTAGTAGGTTCTATGATAATGGATAGGGAAGCGATTTTGGTAGCTTCTGAAATAATTACAAGTGAAGATTTTTATCAACACCAATATGGAGTGCTATTTGAATCGATGGTAGAGCTTTTTACAGAAGATAAACCTGTGGATTTAGTTACTCTACAAAATAGATTAAAAGAAAAAGATGTACCACCTGAAATAAGTAGTTTAGAATTTGTTAGGGATTTAGTTATGGCAGTTCCAACATCAGCTAACGTGAAATACTATGCTAACATTGTAAGTGAAAAAGCAATGTTAAGACGGCTTATTAAGGTGAATGAAGAAATAGCAAATACATGTTATTTAGGTAAGGATAAGTTAGAGGAGATATTAGAAGGTACGGAAAAGAAGATCTTTGATTTAGTGCAAAAAAGAAATTCAGGTGATTTTGTACCAATTAAACAGGTAGTTATTAATGCACTTGAGAAAATTGAAATAACTTCTAAGACCAAGGGATCGGTTACAGGAATTTCAACTGGGTTTGTGGATTTGGATTATAAGACCTCAGGATTGCAGCCATCCGACCTTGTTTTGATAGCAGCCAGGCCTTCTATGGGTAAGACGGCTTTTGTACTAAATATAGCCCAAAACGTGGCTTTTAGACATAACATTACCGCGGCGGTGTTTAGCTTAGAAATGTCAAAAGAACAATTAGTGAACCGTTTGTTTGCATTAGAATCACGAGTTGATTCACAGTCAATCAGAACAGGTAATCTAGCTGATTCAGATTGGGAAAAACTGATTGAAGGTGCTGGAATTATAGGGCGATCCAATTTAATTATTGATGATACGCCAGGTATCTCTATATCAGAACTTCGCTCCAAATGTCGTAAATATAAACTCGAGCACGACCTTGGCATTATTATTATAGATTATTTACAGCTTATGTCAGGAAGTGGTAAGGGAGACTCAAGACAACAGGAGATATCGGATATTTCACGTTCGTTAAAAGGTCTTGCTAGAGAACTACATGTTCCTGTAGTAGCATTATCACAGCTGAGTCGTGCGGTAGAACAAAGACCAGACCATAGACCTATGTTATCGGATCTTCGTGAGTCAGGGGCTATTGAGCAGGATGCTGATGTGGTTATGTTTTTATATCGTGATGATTATTATAACAAAGATTCTGAGAACAAGAACATAGCAGAAGTGATTATTGCAAAACAAAGAAATGGTCCAATTGGGACGGTAAATCTAGTATGGCTTCCTAATTATACGAAATTTGCTAATATGGATAATAAGTAAGAGAGAATTCAGATTTTTGACTAGGAGGTTGTACAATGAGTATAGGATACGCATGCCAGACACTAGGAGTGCCCAATACTACATTGCGTAAATGTATACTAAAAACTGCGAATGAAGATACCTTGCGCCAAACTATTGCAGATAATTTAAATGCCTTAGAGCGTATCCTTGACTACAATATTAGTAATGATATTAAGTTATTTCGCATTAGTTCGGATGTGATTCCATTTGGCTCAAGTCCGGTAAATACCTTAAAATGGTGGGATGTTTTTCAGGATAGGTTTGCAACCATAGGGAAGAAAATTTTAGATTATGGTATGAGGGTGTCAATGCATCCGGGTCAGTATACTGTTTTAAACTCAATCCATAGAGAAATAGTAGAAAGAGCATATAAAGATTTAGAATATCATTGCAAGGTACTTGCTAGTCTTATGCTTGGAAAAGAACATAAAATGGTTTTGCATATCGGGGGCGTTTACAATCATAAGGAGCAGGCAATACAACGCTTTATAGAAAATTATAGTGGGCTAACGCAAGGAATAAAGGACAGATTAGTCTTAGAAAATGATGATAAATTATTTAATATTAAAGATGTGTTAGGGATAGCTAATGCGGTTCAAGCACCTGTTATTTTTGATAATTTGCATCATAAAAGGAATCCTTGTGATAGTGATGAAGATGAATTTTTCTGGATAGAAGAGTGTAAAAGTACATGGAAATCAATGGATGGATTTCAAAAAATCCACTATTCACAGCAAAATCCCTTGAAAAGGGCGGGTTCGCATTCAGAAACAATCTCTACGGACATCTTTTTAGAATTTTATCAACAACTCAATCGAGATGACATAGATATCATGTTAGAAGTTAAGGATAAGAATTTATCAGCAATCAAATGCAAAAATGTAATTACAAAAAATCCATCTATCCAAAATTTAGAACAAGAATGGGGTAGATATAAATATGCTATTCTGGAAAAATCACAGAATGGATATAAGGAAATTAGAGAATTATTAAAAGAAAAATCAGATTATCCTGTAGTATCCTTTTATAATATAATTGATAGAGAGTGGAAACAGGATACTCTAGTTGGCAATGGTGTGAATGCAGCACAGCATGTTTGGGGGTATTTTAAAGCTATTGCCTCAGAACATGAAAAGGAAGTTTTTGAGAAAAAGTTGGAGCTTTATCAGTTGGGTAAACAATCGATACAGCCGCTAAAAAAACATTTGTGGATGTTAACACAAAAATATAAGCAAGACTATCTTTTGAATTCCTATTATTTTATTGAATGTTATTAATATTTAGAATCAATCCTAGAAATCAACATTAGGGTTGATTTTTTTATATAATAGGAAAGTTCTAACAACTTCCCTATTATATAAAAAGGCACTACGTGCCAAAAGCGCACCTTGTGGATAGGAAGTTTATTGCTACGCAATCCACTCGGGCGCGAGAGTGTCTGCAAGCAGACACTTTGTTCTAATAAAAAATTCAACGAACTTCCTTACTATTAAAAATATAATTATCTGAAATACTTAAAAAAAAAATAGGAATATTTTTATAATAATCAGAATATATATAAATATAGAGGTATTATGAACAAGCAGCAAGACGACAGGCTATCATAATTTAATTATGATAGGTTTTTTGCTATTGGTGATAGAGTGTGGTGTAAAGGTAATAGACGTATAGGAGGAAGAACATATGGACAAAAGGTATATGATATCAGATGCAGCAAAACTTGTGGATGTGGAGACACATGTTTTAAGGTATTGGGAGGAGGAGTTAGAACTTAATATATTAAGAAATGAAATGGGGCATAGATACTATACCGAGAGTGATATTAATTTATTTAAAAATGTGAAAATAATAAAGGATAGAGGCTTTCAGCTTAAAGTGGTTAAGACACTTGTTCCTAAATTAAGGGAATGCAAAGTGGACAAGTTAGATGACGTGATGCCATCAGTAGTAAGTGACATTAAGTATAGTGTCATAAATTTTGACAAAAATAATGAAGAAAAAGAAGAAAAAGAAGAAAAAGAAGAAAAAGAAGAAAAAGATAGTAAAACATTAGCATTGTCATCAAAAAGACCAATTACTAATATTGCAGATGACAAGATGCAGCAATTTCAAAATATTATTAAAAACATTGTAAGTGAGGCATTAGTGGAAAATAATTATGAGCTAGGAAAAGAAGTAGGTGATA
>JBGUEQ010000089.1:0-6824 GCA_041821265.1 Lachnotalea sp.
CAGCAATCCCTATTAAAGATAAAGATGGAGAAATTGTAGGTGCTATTGGTACGGTGAAAAGTGTACAGGATAAAGAAGACCTTTATACTATCATTAAAACATTAGCAAGTTCTTTAAATGAAATGTCAAATACAACATCACAAATCTCTTCTAGTGCCGATGAAATAGCAATTTCAGGGGAAGAAATGATTTCTTATGTCAATAATTCCTTAGAAAAGGCAAAAGAAACTGATGAAATAGTAAAAAATGTACAACAAATTGCAAGACAAACTAACTTGCTAGGTTTAAATGCTACAATTGAGGCTGCTAGAGTAGGAAATGCCGGTAAAGGGTTTGAGGTTGTAGCAAAGGAAATACGAAACCTTTCAGTTTCAAGTGGCGCATCAGTAAAAAAGATTGGTTTTGTACTAGAAGAAATTAAAGAAAGTATATCACAAATATTTGAAATGCTTGAGAAAAATGGACATTTAACACAAGATCAAGCTGTAGGTACTGAAAAAATCACAGTAGATATAAATGAATTATCTAAGTTAGCAGATAAATTGAATGCATTTGCGCATAAACTTTAGCAAAGAGAGTGCCCGGTAGCAATCAAAACCTTTCACTTAATTCCAAGGTTTGGTAGAACTTGCGAACAAACCAAAAATGTAATGAGAGCAACTATTTGGTAGTTGTTTTTTTTTTGTTATTTATAGTATTTAGTCAAGCACTGATTCCTAAAAATAAAGGAATGTCCGCTGTATTAACCTTAGAAATTGTTAATACATTAGATTCTATTGAGTTGTAAGTAAATATTAGAATATTTTCTGATTAATAATGATGAAATAGTGAAATACTATATAGTAAGTAATAAATGTATTAGCTTTATTCTTCTATAAAGCCTATAATTAAGCTATTCATTGAAAAATTAGAAAATGGATAAGTAAATAGATAAAAGGTGGATGCATATGAGAAATATAATGATATCAATACAGTATGATGGAAGTAGATACAAAGGATGGAAGAAACAAAAAAATAATGAGTTTACAGTTCAGGGTAAAATAGAAGGTGTGCTTACTAAAATGACAGGAGTAGACACTGAGGTTATAGGTTCAGAAGGAATGGCTGTAGGCGTACATGCTGAAAACTATATTGCAAACTTTCATACTGATTGTGACTTAAGTATAGATAAAATGTCCAATTATCTGTATGAATATTTACCTACAGATATAGTAGTTAAATCCATGAAAGAAGTAGATGAAAGATTCCATTCAAGATATAATCCAAAATCAAAAACTTATGTATATAAAATAAATAATAATAAATTAAGAAATGTATTTGAAAGAAAATATGTTTATCACATAAGTGAGAAACTTAATTTGGATAAAATGAAAACTGTAGCAGAGGTTTTAAAAGGAACTCATGATTTTCAGAGTTTTCATACATTAACTGCTAATACTAAATCTACTACTAGGACTATAAATTATATAAATATAACAGAAGATAATGGTAGGATAGAAATAGAAATAAATGCAAATGAATTTATGCTTAATATGGCAAGAGTTATTGTAGCAACGATTATAGAAGCGGGTCAAGGTAAGATTAAATTACAAGACGTAGAAAAGCTACTAAGTGAAAAGAGAGAATCAGAATATATACCAATGGCTAAAACAAAAGGATTATATTTAAGAAGCGTACAATATTAATATTATTCAAATAAAAAAGTCTATATATTATTTAATAGTAAGGGAGGATAGATATGCAAAGAACAAAAATGATTTTCACAATTGGGCCTACTAGCGACAATAAAGATATATTAACAAAATTTATGAATATAGGTATGAATGTGGCTAGACTTAATTTTTCCCATGGAACACATGAGGATCACAAAATAAAAATCGATCTTATAAAAAATCTTAACGAAGAACTTAATAAATCTGTTGCTATAATGCTTGACATAAAAGGACCGAAAATCAGAACTCATAATTTTAATGGAGATAAGGTCTTAATTGATAATAGACAAAAATTTACCTTTAGTTGTGGTAAAGAGATACTTGGAGATAAAGAAAGGTGTTCTATTTCTTATGGAAATCTTTGTGATGACATTAAGGCTAATGGCACAATTCTTGTGAATGATGGTCTTCTTGAATTTAAGATAGATTCAATTATAGGAACTGAAATAAATTGTACATCTTTGAATTCTGGTTATATAGGGAATCATCAAGGAGTAAATGTTCCTAATGTATCTATTCATCTCCCTGCAATAACTGACAAAGATAAATCAGATTTAATATTTGGGTGTGAACAGGGAGTCGATATTGTAGCTGCGTCTTTTATAAGAAAAGCAGAAGATGTGCTAGAAGTTAGAGACATACTTAATGCAAATGGTGGCAACAATATTCGGATAATATCAAAAATTGAAACGCAAGAAGGCGTAGATAATATAGATAGTATAATAGAAGTTTCTGATGGTATTATGGTTGCTAGAGGAGATATGGGAGTTGAAATTCCAATTCAAAAGGTTCCCATAGTTCAAAAAATGATTATTCATAAATGTAACAGGGCTGGTAAACCTGTTATAACTGCAACACAGATGTTAGATTCTATGATTAGAAATCCAAGACCAACTAGAGCTGAAGCTTCAGATATAACTAATGCTATTTTTGATGGTACTGATGCAATTATGCTTAGTGGTGAAAGTGCCAATGGTAAATATCCATTGGAAGCTGCTTTAACTATGTCTAATATAGCTATTGAAGCAGAGTCAAATATTGATTTTAAAGCTAATTTAAGTAAAAGAAAAAATATATCTCTTAGTAATATATCAAATGCCATAAGTCTTGCTACCTGTACTACTGCAGATGAATTAAAGGTATCAGCAATAATAGCAACAACACAAAGTGGGCATACTGCGAGAATGGTATCAAAATATAGACCAAGGTGTCCAATTATTGCTATAACACCAAGTAGCAAAGTTGCAAGAAGTCTATCTATTAATTTTGGGGTGCAAACTATAATTTCAATAAAATTGACTTCAACAGATGAAATAGTGGCAGATGCAGTTGAAAAATGTTTAAATGCTGGATATATACAAAAGGGTGAAGTTGTTATAATTGCAGCGGGGATAGCTGTTGGTAAGCCTGGTAGTACCAATATGATGAAAATACAAGAAGTTTAATGCAGTTGTTGCTAATAATTCTGCTGCACTGCACCTAAAAAGATCAAGATACTTAGATGAAATTTTGTAAAGTATCTTGATCTTTTTTTATATTTCCTAGTAAAAAGCATTATTTGCTTTTTACTGGACCTCTTTATTTTTATACTTCTTTAAATCTTCTATAAGAGGAACAAAAGGAGTTTTTGTTTGCTAATGGAATATAGCAATTGAAATTATCAACCAAAAGGTTTATGATAATATCTATACTGGTGGAGGTGGAGAATGACAACATCGGATATGGTTCGAGAATTATGTGAGAAACAGAGTATAAAAATTGCAGAACTTTGCAGAAAAATAGGTCAAAGCCCTCAGAATTTTAATAAAAAATTGAATCGAGCAACATTATGTTCTGAAGAAATGATAGCTATAGCAGATGCACTGGGCGTAACATATGAACAGACCTTTGTGCTTAAAAATGGCGAAAAAATTCAAATTGGAAACCAGAGGCAAACCTATAAAAAATAAAAATGAAGTAACGATATGTTCATCGGTTGGAAAATCCTATAATACAAAACATTATAATTTGCGGGCAATCATTGCTAGGTTATGCTATATTAGCGACATTTGAAAGTACAGCGAGCCATCTGTTTAAATCCAATAATATCAAATAAAAAGTAAAGGAGGCAGAAGAATGGAACAGGAAAATCACGCATATATCGCGATTGATCTCAAATCGTTCTATGCCTCTGTTGAATGTTTGGAACGTGGGCTTGACCCATTGTCTACAAATCTTGTTGTGGCGGATTCAAGCCGAACTGAAAAAACAATTTGTCTTGCAGTATCACCACCATTAAAATCTATTGGAATTTCAGGAAGAGCAAGGTTATTTGAGGTAGTGCAGAAAGTGAAAGAAGAAAATGCAATTAGGTGTAATAAAGTATCTGGTCATTTTTTTACTGGTTCATCTTATAATGATACTGAATTAAAAGAGTCACAAGAATTATCACTAGATTATATTATAGCACCGCCGAGAATGGCGAAATACATGGAATATAGCACGAAAATTTACAATATATATTTGAAATATGTTTCACCAGAGGATATACATGTCTATTCCATAGATGAGGTATTTATAGATGTTACTAAATATTTGCACGCATCAAAGCTTTCAGTTAGAGAATTTGCAATGAAGATGATAAATGAGGTATTTCAAAGGATTGGAATCACTGCAACTGCCGGAATTGGTACAAATCTTTATCTTTGCAAAATAGCAATGGATATTGTAGCGAAACATATACCCCCAGATAAAGATGGAGTGAGAATTGCAGAATTGGATGAAATGACCTATAGACGAATTCTTTGGACGCATAAACCACTGACAGATTTTTGGCGTGTTGGTAGAGGGTATGCCAAGAAATTAGAAGAGAACGGAATCTTTACAATGGGTGATGTGGCAAGATGTTCCATTGGAAAGAAGAATGAGTATTATAATGAGGATTTGCTTTATAAGTTATTTGGAATTAATGCAGAACTTTTAATTGACCATGCGTGGGGTTTTGAACCATGTACAATTGCAGATGTAAAGGCGTATAAACCAACTACAAATAGTCTTGGTTCGGGTCAGGTTCTGCAGTGTCCATATAGTTATGATAAAGCAAGAATTATAGTACGTGAAATGACAGATCTTCTAGTACTTGATTTGGTTGATAAAGGTCTTGTGACAGATCAAATGGTTTTGACAGTAGGATATGATATTGAAAATCTAAGCAATCCTGAGATAAGAAAAAAATATCACGGATCAATAACCACAGACAATTATGGACGAAAGATTCCCAAACATGCACATGGAACAGTAAATCTTAGTCGTAAAACATCATCTACAAAGCTGATTATTGAACATGTTATGGATTTATATACTCGGATTGTAGATAAGAACTTATTAGTTAGAAGAATAAATATTACAGCAAATCATGTTGTGAATGAAAATACAGTAGAGGTAGAGAAGCCTTATGAACAGCTAGATTTATTTATAGATTATGAATCTAAGAAAAAAGAAAAAGAAGAAGAGGAAGCTATTTTATTGCGAGAAAAGAAGATGCAACTTGCGATTCTTGATATAAAGAAAAAATACGGAAAAAATGCAATACTAAAAGGTACGAACTTTGTGGAAGGTGCCATGACAAAGGAAAGAAACAAGCAAGTTGGAGGGCATAAGTCATAAAATGGTAATTGTACAATTATGAATTTATGAAAGGAAATTAGAATGGTAGAAGATAATAAAGATAAACATCCATATGAAGATATTATTAACTTGCAGCATCATGTGTCTAGTAATCGTGAACATATGTCTGTAATTAATCGTGCTGCACAATTTTCTCCATTTGCAGCTCTTACAGGTTTTGATAGAGCAATCAAAGAAACTGCCAGACTCACAGACCAGAGGATAGAACTAGATGAGAACGCAAAAACCATATTAGATGAAAAACTAAGAATTCTGCAGGAACAGCTAAGTAAACAGCAAGAGATAGAACTTGTGTTTTTCAAACCAGATGAGTTTAAGGCAGGTGGGGCGTATATATCTCTTAGGGGTATTGTGAAGAAAATTGATGAATATGAAAGTGCTCTAATTATGCAGGACAGGACAAGAATACCGATAGAAGAAATTGTAGATATTACAGGTAACTGTTACTTGGAAAATAATTACTATAAATTGTATTTCATATAGCAATAAGATATAATAAAATCAGAATGTTATTATAGTTATAAGAGAATAATTTGGGGGAATTATATGAATAAAAAGGATTTTCCAGATTTGGAAGATAAAATTAAAGACACAGTAAAAAATGCACTGGATGGTATAGACTTTATTACATTAAAAAGAAATATTAGTGGTAAAACTGAAAGTACTATAGATTACGCAAAAATGAATTTAAAGAATAAATCACAGCAATATAATGAAAAAATGGAGAATGAAACAAAAGATAAATATAAAAATTCAATGTATATTTCTAAAATGCCAAAGGGAAGGATATCGGGAATAATTTATACTATATTTGGAATTATGGGTATAGGAACAATAAGTATTCTTTTAATAGTATTCTTTTTTATTGGGCTTTTGAGTAATTTTAAGCTGTTTGCAATTCTACTTGCTTTTTTAGGATTAAATACAACATTAGTTTTAAAAGGTAAAAACTCAAGAAAAAGGGTAAAACGTTTTAATCAGTATGTAAGGTTATTTGCGGGTAAAAATTATTATCAAATTAAACAATTAGCTACTGCTACTGGAAAAAGCGAAAAATTTATTGTTAAAGATTTAAGAAAAATGATTGATTTAGATATGTTTAAAGAAGCATTTATTAATGAGGAAAAAACATACTTTATGTTAGGTAATGAAATTTATTTATTATCACAAGAAAATTCAAAAAAACGTAATGAACAGGAACTAAAAAAAGAAAAAGCAAAGGAAAATGAAAATAATCCTGAAAATAAAGAATTAACACATACAATCGAAATGGTAAAGGATTATATAAAACAGATAAAAAATGCAAATAATGCTATATCTAATGAAGAAATATCAATGAAGTTGCAAAGGTTACAGAATATTGTAAGTGAAATAATTAATTTCGTAGAGAAGAATCCTAAAAAGCTACCAGAGGTTAGAAAGTTTACTACACATTATCTTCCAATA
>JBGUEQ010000090.1:0-5937 GCA_041821265.1 Lachnotalea sp.
TTTACATATTTCTTCTTTGCACTGTCATAACGATAAACCACATATCCCTTTACGTTATTTTGCTTTTCCCATGTCAGAGTGATACTGGTAGTATTGTTTTTCTTTGCCGTTAATCCAGTTACTTTTCCAATAGAGACATTTATGCTACAAGTTGCTGATACCGATGCATTGCTATTTGAGGTTACCGTGATTACCGAACTTCCAATCCCTTTGGCTGTTATGGTTCCGTTTTCGTCTACTGTGGCAATGTCTTTATTAGAACTACTCCAAGTAACTCCTGAGTTGGTAACATTTGCTGGTGTAATAGTCGCACTTAAGATTATATTATTTCCTGCTTTCAATTCTACATTCGTCTGACTTAACGTAAGTCCTGTTGCAGTTACGATATTGGTTGCTACATTGATTGTACAAGTTGCTGATACCAATACATTACTATTCGAGGTTACCGTGATTACCGCACTGCCGACTCCCTTTGCTATTGCCAAACCGTTTTGGTCTACTGTTACGATATCTATATTGTTACTACTCCATGTCACGCTTTTATCGATAGCGTTTATCGGTGTTACTGTGGCATTTAAATTTAAGGTATTCCCAACTTTCAGGTCTGCACTGGTTTGACTTAAGCTAATTTCGGTTACTTTTTTTATCCTATACTTCGCTGTCACGGATACTGCTTTTGCTGGCATGGTAAACTTTGTAGTGATATTGTGTGCATTATCAAACGTAATACCACTATCTGAAGTCCAGCAGTCAAATTCCAGCCCTTCTTGTGCCTCGCTAGCTGTTATGGTTACACTATCTCCCCCTTTATAAGTTCCGCTTCCACTACCGTTTGTTACATTTAATTTGTAGCTTATATTTATAACTGTGGCAATCAGATTATTACTCTCTACGTTAAGCCTAAATTCATAGCCAGAAGTATCATCACTTACTGTGGTCCCATCAAGGCCAGATACATAAAGCTTTCCCGCTGATGCATCAATCAAGGTCACTTGATCGTTTATCTCCAGAGAGCAATCACTGTCCACACTGATATTAATAGTAGAATCTTCATTTGTTTGAAGATCATATAATGATGCCCCTACACTAGTAGTAATCACAGTATCTCCATCCTTCAAGGATGCAGGTACAGTAAAATTTATGTACTGAAAATTTGATATAATACCTATATTTAAAACAACTTGATCCAAATTTAGGGTGTTGCCCTTAAAGACATTATTGTTGTCACTACTATAACCACCAAAAACTCCGACAGTAGCTGCGATATTTGCATCACCAGACAATGTAACAGTATTATTTATAGCACTTTTATTACCACTATGTATCTGCCCTCCATATATTTGACTATCTACTTTACCTCCTGTAATAGTGACCGAGTTATTGGAAGAATTACCTTTATCACTATTTCCCCCAATTATGGATTGAACCTCACCAATATTCATTGTGATTTGGTTATTGTTTGCAGTTCCTTCCCTTGAAGACCCGCCACAAACTGTATTTAATGTTCCAGAAAATTCATTTAAATTGACCGTATTATCTGTGACATCTCCGGAATCTTTAGTATTTTGGAATCCTCCATAGATTATTACATTACTATTTGAAAATGTACCTCCATTCACATTAACTGTATTATCTGTAACATTTACCCCTGATTCGTCATATCCTCCAAAAAAACTGCTGTTTTCAGCTATTACTCCACTCTCCGAATTAAAGGTTAGTGTATTACCAGCGGGCTCGCCAAGACCATCCAAAATATTACCATTGTTAACTTTTCCGTTACCTGAATATAATCCAAAATCTAAATTTCCTCTTATCATAACATTACCATTATTTATATATTTGTAATTGGATGTTATAGTAACATTCTTTCCAGGCATAACAAATGTGGTCTTTCGACTCGACGGATCATTTAAAGTGACCCCATCTGAGACACTCCAAGAATCAAATACTCGTGTATCTGTATCTGGCTCTGCTTCAATGGTAACCGTAACATATTTATCATAATCTCCTGTACCATTTCCCTGATTGACAGTTACACTAGAATTAATATGTTTATAAATTTTACAATCTTCAAAACTTGGTAAAACTTGATAGCGTTCTACACTGTCTTTAGGAACATAGATTATATATTTATTAAAAATATGAAAAGCATACTTTCCTATATCTGGCGGATTTTCACCCCAAAAAATTAACTCCTCCAACCTATCACACTGACCAAATGCATTCTCTCCGATACTTGTTACATTACTCGGAATCTGTATACTAAGTAGACTACTGCAGTCAGAAAATGCACTATCTCCAATGCTTGTTGCACTACTCGGAATCTCTACATTAGTTAGACTACTACATCCACTAAAAGCAATATTTTCAATGCTTGTTACACTACTCGGAATTACTACACTGGTTAGACCAGACCCACAAAATACACCTTTATTTATACATGTTATACTATTTGGAATCTCTACACTTGTCAACATCTTACAATCAGAAAATGCAAAAATACCAATATTTGTCACACTGCTTGGAATCTCTACACTTGTTAGACCACAGCTAGCTAATGCGTTTTCACCTATACTCGTCATGCTACTCGGGTTATCTACCATGAATTTTGTCATATCTTTGCATTGATTAAATGCTTGTTTCTCTATTTCCTTTACACTACTCGGAATCTCTATACTAGTTAGACCGCATCTAGCTAATGCGTTTTCACCTATACTCGTTACGCTACTTGGAATAACTAAACTTTTCAGATTAGTACATCCATTAAATGTATACGCTTCAATACGACCGACTCCATTTGGAATCGATATGTTTGTTAATTTAGTACAATAGTTAAATGCAGCATAGCCAATACTTTTTACACTACTTGGAATTACTATGCTTTCTAGATTTTCACAGTACCTAGCAAATGCTTTTTCGCCAATACTGTTAACGCCATCAAATATCTCAACACTTTCTATACTTTTCTTCTGGCTAGTAGTACTATTTGCTATCCAGCTACTCATTCCTGCATCTGATTCAATGGTTAATTTCGTTCCTGTAATTTTCCAACCTGATACACTTGCCGTATCAGGATTGGCTTCTACTGTATTTTGCTGTAATGATACTTCCTCAGTCTTTTTTTCTTCGACCTTAACGGTAATCACTGGTAATTCTGTATTAACCTCAAATTCTTCTATCACTGGAGTAAAACCATATGTTCCTGGTGCTTCGGAATCATAGGATGGAGATGCTTTCCAGTTTACCGAGATTTCTTGTTCTTTTGTCTCAGTGGAATTTGTTTCTTCTCCCTCTGAATCATTTTGCAATGTTACGGTTACTGTATCCGGCAGATTCAATTCCTCTTGTACCGTTCCATATAAAACTGTCTGATTTGCTATGTCCTCTGGTAAAACGACAAAAGCCATAATGTTTTCCACTGCTTTATCTGCTATTTCATCAGTTGTAACCTCAGTCGCTTCATCTGTTACTTGGGTTATATCTTCATTTGGTTCAGCCACAGTCATTTTACTTGTCACTTCGGCTGTGTCTTCATTTGTTTCTGCTTCATTTGTTTCTGCCTCATTTATTTCTGCTTCAGTTGTTTCGTTTACTACTTCAGCTGTGTTTTCATTTGTTGCAGCCAGTGCCGAAACCGGAATTCCTCCTACCATTACAACAACGGCTAGAAATGCTGCTAATGCTTTTACACTATATTTATATTTGCTCATGTTTCCCTCCTGGTTTTAATTTCCTTTTGTGATTGTATTTTTATTTTTTCATTTTTTTTCGCAATTCTTTAAGTGATTTTCTCACTTCTTATCCTCTTGAAGCATATTTATAATGTCACTTAGCCAAAGTCGTTCTCCTCCTTTCCACAACAAGGAGATTCCATCTGTCTTGGGACATGGTAATACTTCTTGTTTTTGCAAAGACAAAAAAACTGGATTTTGTTTCAATAGTTTTTCCATGTCGAACAAGATTATATGACCGTTATTTAATTCAATATCTAGTGTCTGATGATCTAATGTATCCACCCGAATAATTTGAAGCATAGTTTCCCTCAATTCTGTGCGTATTTCACCGCACAAGCAGGTAGCAGAGATAAAATGTCTATTCGTAACTATTCTGTGCCCTCATAGTTACCGCTACGCGATGCACACAAAATGCTTAAAGATTGCATTTTGGCGCGACAGAACTCGGGATTTTGCTAAGCAAAACACCTCGCGTTTATGGGTACTGAATAGTTACGTCTATTCTTACTTTGTTTTATTTCTTTCCTAATGTTCCCTGTCTTACTTATCATCTTAGCAAAAAAAATCTGCCTTGTGCGCAGTGTTAAGAAATCTTAACAGCACAAGACAGATTTTTTATTTTTGATTTACAATTGATAACAGATCAGCCATTCACTTGGTATTGCAGGAATCTGAAAGACATCTGATGTTCAAAGTACAGATGGTGCTACAAATCAAGACAAGGAACGCCCCCCTTTGCTGTTAAGAATTCTTAACAATACACACCAAGTGGATTTTTTTTGCTAAGATAATAGAAATCTAGTAAAAAGTTGGAGATAAATAGAAGGCGTCAATAACAGAAAAACACTAAATGGTAGTATTAGAAATGAAAGGTGGAACTAATGCGTGTGAAAAAGAAAAAAGGAATGTTAAGAATTTTAATTATTACACCGGTGCTTATTGTTACGATGACTTCATGTGAAAAAACGGAAATCAGTACTTCTGTTGAGTTAGAAGATCCAACAAATTATGTGGGAATCTGGAAAAACGATAACGGATATGACCGAAGTTATGTTTTGTATGGAGATGAAAGCTATGAGCTTTATTCTATCATTATTGGAGCGGAGCCTGCATTACTAGAGGTTGGGATTTTTCAATGTAGAAATGATATCATTAATTTGGATGAAAATGGAAATACAGAAGATGAATTTGCTATAAGTAATCAGTTAACCGTTATGAGCGATTCCACACTGATGGATGATTACGGAAGTTATATTAAACTAACAGATGATCCAGAGTATGGTGTGTTAGAAGGACTTACTGATATTAATTATTCGATTGATGACTATATAGGTGAGTGGTATAACGAAACTGTAAAGGTATATATGATCATTAAGTCGGATAATTATTTAATAATGCACTCTGATGGTACTATTAATGGAAAGCCTGACCTAGAAAATGAATATATTGTCATTAATGATGAGGCTGCAAAGCTTACTGAGGCTGGAATTGAAATAGAAGGATATGAAGGTGTTTTTAGTAAGGCAGCTGAGGGCACCCTGGAAAAAGTTTGTGGCTATACAATCGCAGACAACGATGATACGTTATTTGATTTAAGTGCATGGTACGGTACCTTTTCAAGTGAAAATGGAACGATAAGCTGTGGAGTTTCAAATCTTGACAATTATGTATCTGTCTCATTTTTTCTTAATGATGAAATAGGATCCTGCCAAATCGGAGGATTATTTGCTGACAATGAAATTCAACTGAGTGATAGTTATTATATTTATACCCTTGATGGTGATATGCTCACCGTAGAATTACAACCTGACTGTGAAGATAGCAGTATGAAGTCTTTTGTAGGCGTATATCAACGTGAAGAAGTGAGTCCTTCTGTTCAAGATGATATATCATATGATTAAAGACTATGACAAAATAATATTAAGAAGAAAATATTAATGTCATTTTCAAACCACGATTCATAATGTAAAAAAAAAGAATAAAAATTTTAATTTATATGATAGGGATTTTCAAGCAGGCCTTACTGGAAAAAATCTGCCTTGTGTGCAGTGTTAATGAATCTTAACAGCACAAGGCAGATTTTTATTTTTATTTAACATATTGCTTTTTAGCCTATTTTACCTTTATTTTCTTTACGCTACTATAAGAACTATATATCTTTACTCCGGCTACTTTTTTATAGGTTCTGATTTTAAAGTAATAG
>JBGUEQ010000091.1:0-5742 GCA_041821265.1 Lachnotalea sp.
GCAACTGGATTGAAATCCAGCAACTGTATGAGCGGATAGAACGTTTGGAAGCCCTTCTTAAAAAATCCGGAATAGACATTCCGCCAAAGTGCTAAGGCATCACAAAGTACATTATAGTCAATATTCAATTGTCATATATAATTAACAGAACTTAATCTGATAACTATCAAAAATAGCTGTTGGCTCAGTCTCCGTGAGGGTGGCTCTCGCCCTCCGAGAGACTGGCTCTAAATGACCGTGCAAGTGGTACTTTTCGGTCGGAATATACACTTCTAACGTAACACCATCCAAAGCCTTTACTAGGCTTTCCCCGGACCCATAATATTTTTTAATATTTTTTGTTTCTAAAATCTTCATTCAGATATCCTCGCTTTCTCATTTGCCTCATTATACAGATTAAATATAACAAAAACCTCACAATATTGTAGTTAAATATCACAATTTTGTGAGATTTTCTTTTTGTAAATATATTTCGAAGGTAGAGCCTTGCTTGATTGTAGATTTTACTTTTATAAATCCATTCTCTTTTGTAATGATCTCTCTCGTGAGTGCAAGTCCAATTCCGACCCCTTCCATATAAGAGACCATAGGCGAACGATAAAAACGATGAAAGATTGCTCCTTGTTCTTCTTCCGAAATTCCGATTCCATTATCTTCAATGCAAATTAAAACATAAATATCACAATTTTTTACGGTTACTTTTAAATAGCCTTGATCCTTGGCATATTTCACACCATTATCCAGTACATTAAAAAGTGCTTCTTCTGTCCACTTTGCATCAAAGTATGCAGATAAATTCTCTGGGCAGTCTACCAAAACTTCAATTTCCTTCCTTTCTGCCTTCTGTGAAATCTGTTCCAATGCATTTGCAAGCGTTGGTAATATCAATTGTTTTTTTGGTGATAATTGGATTACACCGTTTTCAAGTCGCGACATTTTCACCATGGAAGCCATTAAAAATTCAAGTTTATCTACTTGTCCATTACACAACTGCAAAAATTCTATCTGCTTTTCTTTGCTTACTTCCCTTTCAATTAAAATATTTTGATACATTTTAATATTTGCAATCGGTGTATTTACTTGATGAGAAATATCTCCTAGTAGGGATTTGAGAGAATCCTGTTCCCTTTGTGACT
Source organism: Lachnotalea sp. (assembly GCA_041821265.1). Classification (GTDB taxonomy): domain Bacteria; phylum Bacillota; class Clostridia; order Lachnospirales; family Lachnospiraceae; genus Lachnotalea. Next base: position 1,137 of record JBGUEQ010000091.1, read on the forward strand.
GTTCTACACTTTCCTGTACTATTTCATAAAGACGCTTTAGTTTGTAGTTAATTTTATCTTCAATTCGCTCTTTCGAAGTGGATAAATTGACTACTTTCCCTTCTATGATTTCATCTATGGTCTGCCCCATTTTAGACGTAAAGTTTTGAATTCTTTTTTCATAAAAATATTGTACTACAGTAAAAGTAAGAATACAGGTAACAATAATTGCCACGATGACATCAACCAATTTTATCACCCATCCATGTATAACCTAAACCATAAACGGTCTTGATATATGTATGTTCCTTATCTTCAATCTTGCTTCGAATGCGATTAATATTCACTGTCAGTGCATGCTCATCGACATAGTTACCCTGATTATCCCATAGCTTATCTAAAATCATTTGTCTTGTAACAACAGTTCCATGATTCATAATTAAAATGGATAGTAATTTATATTCCGTAGGGGTAAACATTACATTATCCTGACCGATTTTTGCAACAAAGTGATTTAAATCTACCATCAGATATCCATCCTCATATATTTGAGTATTTTCATTAAATTCACTGCGTTTTAAAACAGCTTGGATCCTCTTTCGTAATAAAATATTACTGAACGGTTTTGTAATATAATCGTCTGCCCCAACTTCAAAGCCCTTAATCTCATCTTGTATTAAACCCCTTGCTGTTAAAAATATAACAGGAATCTCTTTAACTTTTTTAATATCACTGTAAATGGAGAATCCATCTCCATCCGGTAAATTAACGTCTAAAATAGCCAAGTCAATATGATTTCCATTAACAATTGCCAATGCCTCATTACCTCGTTCACTTTCGAAAACTTCATACCCCTCAGCTTCTAAATCAAATCGTAAACCGCTACGCAATGATGAATCGTCTTCTAATAATAAAATACTTTTTTTTCTCATACTACAACCTTCCGTATTTTGTATTGCATTTATGTATTCTCCTTGCTATCTTTTTTTGAATCTAGTACTGATCTAGTAATGGTCTCTTCATAAGTCTTAGTGAACGTTTAGCTTCTTCCACAAATAATTGTTCCCTTTTCTCTTCTATTACTGATTTTAAAAACTGTACAGTTTTTATCCATGGGAATCCTGATAAACATTGAATTCCTTTCCAGTAAATGACTTCCTCATCTTTGTATTTTTCGATTGTTTTAAGTATTTCGTCAGCATATTCCGATTTTGCCACTTGTAAATTATAGAAAGCCATATAACCAATGGAATCAAATACTTCAGATATTTTTTCTTTGTCTTCACTTTCTAGAACTTCCATCATGACTAGCATAACACATGTGTTCATACGTCCTAGACTTCGAGTCATAAAATCACGTGCCAAAGGAAAATTTTTCTTTTTGGAAGGTCTTTCTGGTAAAACTCTATGCTGGTTATTTCCTATTTTTCCAATAAACTTTATCATTTCCTTTGCTGTCAATTCCCTCCCTTTCTCAAGAGCCGCTGCCATTTCTATTCTAACATACAGCTTTTTCTCTCGTATTATTTTATCAAGTATAATTTTTGTTAGTTCAGGGTCGTTCATATCAAACTTAAAAGAGAGCATTTTTGCCGCAGCAGAACGCACATATGCTTCTTTGCCTTGTAATAGTTCAATTAACTCCTCTTTACTTTTCGTCCGGTATTCGCTGATATCAAAATCATCTATATATCCTCTTTTTCTCAGTTCCTCCGTATTACTCTTCATCTTTTACCCTTTCATTCACACTATGTATTCCGACTTTAACCTATGGTTATCATATTCACATTCCTATCATACTCAAACATTTCCGATACACCAACAATAAAATCGGGATTGGTATTTCGTACCGGCACTTTATGCGTCTTGGCTTCAAAGTTTTCTACATACCATGCCATACTTCATAAATATATTGGGCAGTTCATATACAGAACATAACGTCGATAATAGAAATTTAATTAGGCTCCATTTTTATTCTAATCATTTTTATGCAAATTAAAATTGTTCCAAAGCCATAACCTAGCGGCGCTAAATACCATAGATTCTCATTGATGAATACAGTTCCTAAAAAACCAGTCAAACAAAGAGTACCACATACGAGAACGATTATCTTCATCATTGAATTCTTTTTATTATCACGATTAATCGCAAATCCAACAGATAGAAAAGCTAATCCCATGAAAAATCCCCAGGCTAAATAGTCGGTTGCCATTTCGACAGAAGGCCAGTAACCAATTCTAAAATAATTTGGTACATTTATATCATCTGCTATTAACTTTCTTGTTACTGTTATATTAATAATATGTGCAAGTCCCGTTAATGAGCAAGTACACGACATAAATACAAGCATTGCATTTCTATAGGCAGGCGCGATATTCATAAGATTTGCAAGCTCCATAAGAACGAATAGAATTACTGGTGCACCAATAATAGTGAATAACTCCCATATTGTTAACGCTGTTTCTGTTTTGGTAATAAGAAACAGTGTTACTGCTATAAAATATAAAATACAAGTTACAATTCCTATATGCGGGATTCTTTTCTCCATCATTCTACCTCAGCAAATTAAATTTTTTCTGTTACTTTTACTTTTTCCCCTTTATAAATATAATGGGCAGTTGGTTTTTACACATTTATATTTTGCGAACAACAAAGAGTAATTTTAGTTTTCAGTATTTTATCGTATTTTATTTGCCCAGTTACTTACTTCTTTTTCGGATAGTCCATGCCAGGTCATTTCATACAAACATAGTGCGACAATTTGTTCAATACTTAGGAATGTAAAAATTTCCTCATGAATATAATATCCAAGCCAGTTTCCCCAACCTACAGAAGATATATCCCAGTACCCATTCCATTCAGTTGAGTTGTTTTTACCATGCACTCGATATTCAATATCCTTTTTTTCTTTGCTATCTAATCCCAACTGACAATCTACTTCATTACAAAACTCTTCATAATCTTGTCTATTTATATGAATTATCATTTTTTCATTGTTTTCTATAATTTCTTTACATAGAAGAACATTAAACATACACAAATATTTCTCTTTTAAATGGGACATGTCTGGATAAAACATAAGGTATTCTTTCCAGACCAAGTAAAAATCTACTTTATCTATCAGATCTTTAAGAATATGCATCTATAAACTCCTTATTCACAAGACTTTTTTAATTTACATTTGTGACGGATTATGTATCTTTATTTCTTAAAAGCTTCATCTGCCTAATAAATATAATAGGAAGTTCAGATTAGCTTCCCCTACACTTAAATTATTAGCCATAGTGGGAAGTTATACTAACTTTTCGGTTTCTGTATTTGGCTCTGATGTCCAATCTTGGTCTAATGATGTTCCACGAAAAATTCTGCACTGTTTATTTGATTTTTGCATATATACATCTTCGTCCGGATAATAACACGTATCCTCATTTTCATTTGTTCCAATATCTAAAATAACTAAATTTTCATCTCCTGAATTATAAAATGTATGAGCAAGATTTTGCCCAGCTGGTTTTGAAATAAAATCATTACATTTAATTGAATATTCCTTGTCATTCAAACGCAAAATCCCTATTCCCGATAAGATGATAAAAAATTCCTCTTGCTGAGAATGACTGTGGTATTTGGTACTATAAGCTTTAGGTGGGACATTATCAATATTCACATAAAGCTTTTGACTACCTCCTGCGGTGCCTAATAATTTCGTAACTAATCCCACGGAATCCTTCCAGACAAATTCGTCTGGAAGCTGATTAATATTCATAATTTCCATTATTCTCCTTCGCAAAACACAATATTTCTAATAATTTTTTTATACTACATAATCATTCATTACAACAGCCATTGTAATATTTAAAAATAATATTATCAAGTAAATTGCATGTCAAAATCATAGTTGTATGTTAAATATAATGGGAAATTCATACTTACTTCTCCCTAACTAATTTTATAATAAAAAATAGTATTGAACCAAATACCAAAATTAAAAATACAGGTAGAAACCACACTGTCAATGATATTGCCTGGACCGAATTTATTGTTAAATACACGAAAACTGCTACCATTATTAATTTAACTGTATTTAACATATTTTTTAAAATCCGATATACACGTTCCTTATTTTCCTCTGTCACAGTAACGCCTGTGTTCCAAATTCCCGGAAAATTCTCAATTACTGTCAAGCTTAAGTACATCACCCAACCAATAATTGGAAGTGTCAGCAATTCTCCCTTGCTTCCCATTCTATCAATCTTTCCCATTGCATTATAATGACCTGGAATCTGATTTGGAATACTACTCCAATTTAGAAATAAGTATACCAATACTCCTATCAGTAAAGTTAAGCATACCATTTCTACAAAAATATCATATTTATTCTTTTTCACCTTCATTATAAAAGCACCTCCGCCGTTTCGAATTTACATTTAGCGATTATGTAAATATTTTTGTCTGTTTCATTGTCTTGATAATAAATGTTAATAAACATAATGTGAAGCCACATTCACTTCTCAGTTTGCTCACAATCTACTCGATAAACTGAATTCGCATGGCGCCAACATTTCCTACACAATAATTCAAAAAATAAAAATCTCCTGCTTTAATCATTCCCGAATGAGCCCAATCTTCA
>JBGUEQ010000092.1:0-5600 GCA_041821265.1 Lachnotalea sp.
CCTCCATCAAAATACTTTTTCTATTCTTAACACAATCAATAAAATTCATATTAGAACCTCTTTTCCCATTTCCAAATTTCGTTTTCAGCTCTTGTCAAAAATCCCAATAGAACTGTTGGTCACTGATATGCCGGAAATCCAGTAAAATAGCTTTTGAGTAACAGCTTTTCTATTTGATCAAAATATTCGTCAAAATAATATGTAAATTTATATGCCATATGCATTACTCTCCTATAATATAATTTTGCATTTTTGTTTCTCCTACAGCTCAAATTTGTCTATTGCTTTATTTTTATATCTTATAAATATAACAGGAAATTCGTAATTGTGAAACAAAGCGAATTAAAATATTTTACTTATCCCAAATGTAGATTCTCCAAGTCTTACTTTTATGTTCAATAGTCCCCTTAATGTCTGCCTTACACTTGTTTCGTTCAAGATTATTATACACTTCATCCATATCTTCAAATTGTCCAATTGTATAATAATTCAGACTGATACATTGATTGTCTCTATATATATTTGAAAAGTCGATTAGTAGACCTTTCTTAGTTAATTCAAACAATTCATCTTTTATTTCTTCATTTATAGGATATATTTTTCTCCTTTTATTTGTAGAAAAACTATCAATAATTTTATTTGCAATTATATCTTTAAACACTGACATATCCTTACAATACAATTTGCAAAACCATCCATCATCATGAGCAAGATAAGCAAAATCATTATTTATTCTATTAATAAATGGTGATTTTAAGGGTTTGCCAAAATGTGATAAATATAAGACTTCTGCCTTTTCTTCAGGGGTACAATTATTCAAATCAACTTCATTATTATAGTCTATCCAGTGAAAATTACCCAAACCGTAAATATCCTCTTTTGATAACTCGAAAATATCTTCTTTTCCATTAGCTGTCTCTAAAAACCAACTTCCATTAAAATTATTAGCAATATAATTTCCATCAGTTACCAAAATATTTTCTAGTCCTACAGGATTACATCTAATAAATTCTTTAAACTCCATTCCATAATATAGAAAGTAATTTTCGTTAAAATTTGCATTTATATAAAATACATCTCTTGTTCTTCTCATAAATTTCAAGCTCCTTTTACTACGCAATAGTAAACGATGGCGAATTAGTATCTTTGCATCTATCTTTCTTATAAGCTAGATCTCTAACTACAAAACAACGCTGTTTTTCCTAGCTACTATTGTAAATTCTCCTGGAACATTTTCATTATTCCATGCTGGGTGTTCATCGAATCGTTTTAGAATGAATCCATTATAAATAACTGCATTAATTATTTCACTAATCGTATATTTTCTATAGCTACACAAAGGCATCTGTTTACGAATTTCATCAGAAAAGAATCTTGCATGAGCCATCTCACCTTCAAATACATCAGTTGAAAAATAACCCATTGTTGGCTGCTCAAGCTCTAGCATATCCGATACTTTTTGATATGGGTGAAAATCGCTACAAATAATCATTCCACTTGGCTTAAGGAGTTGATTTATTACTTTCATAAATTGATAAATATCATGAAAATAGTGAAGGATTCCTCCCTCCATAAATACCACATCAAAATATTTTTCATATTTATTCATGTCAATTTCCATAACATCACCAACTACAAAATCAATTTCAACGTTTGTGGCATCCGCAACTTCAAGTGCATATTTTTTGTTATCCTCTGAAATATCAAAAATTGTAACTTCTGAGCCCAAAATTGCTAGATGTATTGCTTTCTTACCACATGAACCGCATATATTAGCCACCTTTATGTCTTTATAAGTTTAAAAATAATTCGCGTAGCGTTTCAGCATTCCTATTGGATCTTTCAAATTTTTCTTCGCTCTGTCTATTGGTTTTCCTAAATTACTTACCCAAAAGTCATATGCACTATATTCCCATGCTCTTTTATTTTGCTGACAATAATCTTGCATGTAATTCCTCCCTAATTCCTATTTATTACTATCTTTCTCATAAATCGTCTGTTCGCATTCGCCACCAACGGCGAATTTCATTTTTTACTTCCATTTACTAATAAATATAATAGGAAGTTGGTTTGGCTGGCTGCCAGTTATGCTTTTTTGTTCCTATTATCCCAAAAGTCTCACTATACAAATAAGCACCATCTAATACCATATTTATCTATTAAATCTGTCATTAGTGAACTGAATTCACATGGCGCAAGTGGCATCAAAATTTTAGCATCCGTTTTTAACACTTCATATGCTTTCCGCACCTTTTCTTCGTTACCTTCTCCATAATGCAAACAAAACTGCATTACGTTGCCCGTAACTGTTTTTTCACCAATAATGGCGTATTCTGAATTACATTCTGCCACAGCTAAAATTTCGCCCTGAATATCAAGTTCTGAATGAAAGAATGTTCCATCTTCATTTGGATAACTGCTGATGAGAACAGCATCAAAAGCCTTTTGATAAAAAGCCACCGCCTCATCACTTCTTGTAACATATGCTTGCATCATTGATCTTTTCATAAATATCCTCCCTGTGTTTATAAATAATATTCAGTTCACAATCACCAATTGCCTCCAACTGCGTATCTCTATTCCATTTTATTCGATAAATATGCAATACCATCTAATTGAAATAGAAGTCCGTCTTCTCCACCTTCATGTGCAAACTCTGTTTGGATAGACTTCCTAACAGGGTATTTTCCATTAAATCTCTCCTTAATCACTTTTTCCATTACTGGAATATTCCAAACATCTCTAAACAAACAATCCATCTGTACCACATCTTCTAGTTCCAATCCAACCATTTGTAGCCTTTTTTCCATTTGGTCAATTGCACCATTTATCTGAGCTTCGATTGACTGTCCAACATTTCCTACACAATAATTCAAAAAATAAAAATCTCCTGCTTTAATCATTCCCGAATGAGCCCAATCCTCATTCACATCAAACCTTTTTATCTCACTCACTTTTCTATCCTCCAATTTTTAGCTTTGTTTTCTCACAAAATATTGAAATCTTCCGATTTGAAATTGCTGTATAATCGTCCCTTCATTGCAGTAAATCGCAATACTTATATTCGTTTTGCAATCTCATTCATATGTCTACCATCTGTTCCACAACAACCACCAAAAATCTGAAATGTACTGATTTCACGAAGTTTCACCATATCTATAGCAATTTCAGTAGGTTCCGTTGTTTTTAAATCCTTGGAATTATCTAATTCAGCATATGATAGCGACGAAGTATTGGCTTGAATCCCTCTAAATCTCTTATGAACCATTTCATTATTATTAAATGGTTGTAATAATGCTTCATATACTATTCTTGGATGAACACAATTGGTCATATAGCACACCGGTTTGTTTGCTGTTAATGAATCAATATATTTTATCGCATCTGATATTCTGGTTCCATCAATCAGACAACCATCCTTTTTTATTGTGAAACTGATTATATAAGGTGTCTTATATTTTTCTATTGTCAATGCCATGCCAGCGGCTTCTTCAACATTCGGAAATAGTGCTGCATATAGGAAATCAACTCCTGCCTCGGTAAAAAGTCGGACCTCCCACTCATGAAAATCCTTTGATGCTTCAAAATCTAATGCGTCTTTTCCTGTAAAAGCATCTCCCTTACAGCCTACAAGCCCCCCTATATACATTTCAACATTCTGCAATTGTTGCACTTCACGCAAAAATTTTACATTTTCTTGAATAAGGCTAGAATCAAATCTTGACCTTTCAACTCTCTCTTGATTCGTTCGTCTTGTAGGCGTGGTTGCCAGAAATGGCAAATGATATTTGTCAGCAATTTGGGCATATTCACTCCAAAGTTCCTTAAGCGCTCTTCTTCCATTTTCTGTATATATCAAACCAGCCATGATAACATCTTCATCTAGAACCAAGTTATATTTTCTTTTTAACCTTTCCCCTAATGCACCCTCCATCAAAATACTTTTTCTATTCTTAACACAATCAATAAAATTCATATTAGAACCTCTTTTCCCATTTCCAAATATTTCTAACAATTAAATATCTTATCTATTTGTTTACGGTCATAATCAAGAATCCAATCATTTAGTTCTTGATAGAGAAATGTCAATGAACTCTTATCACAAGCAACCACATCAAGGCCTCTATCGTCATATAAGTGAAGCATAACATGACTTTGATTATCAAACAGGTACACCGATGAAACAAACTCTTGTAAACCTCCTAAATCACCATGTATAATTTCTTCAAACACTTTGGTTATTGGCAATGTAATTTTTTTTAAATCCCAATAGAATAGTGTTTGAGTTATAGCGCCCTCATCAATCTCTTGTGAAGATTCTTCATGTGGTAAAATTGGTGCTATTTTTTCAGTAAAAAGCATTTTATAATTATTTTTTTCATCAGTATTTTGTGAGTACACTTCCCACACTAAAATGCTAGGGGATTGTATTCCTTTTTTGTATACAGTAACAGCACGACCTAAAGCATTTTCAAGATATTCTTTTCGTGGAGACATGTCTTTGTCATATACTTCTCCTACACCTATTTCAAAACGAATGCCATATGTGCAATTATAGAATATAGGATGTTGAATAGCGTTTAGTCCGAGTAATTTTAGTTCTTCTTGAATTTGTTCTTTAAGCAACCCATTTACCTCCTAAATTGTAATTATTAAATTTTGCTACGCAATTGCCTCCAATTGTGAATCTCTAATTCTTAACGCGTCACATCTCTCAATAAAAATAATTGGAAGTTCACAGTTGTGAAAGAAAGAGAAGCATTTCTTTAATAAAGAGAAGTTACATGTCCGTCTTCTGAAATAACGATGACTATACTTTTTGGATTTATTGACTTATATCGTCTCGCCGAATTATGTCTTGCACCTTGTGAAATATCTTCATTATCGCTACTGCATCCATCCAATATCACACCAATTGCATGACAATTTGCTAATGGGTCAATTAATATCGCTCCATCTATTGAGGTTAAGTATTTTATCATTTTGTCAGCATATACTGGTGATATCAAAAAGCTTGATGTGGATAATCTCTTAGCTTCATCTTTAGCCTTATCTGTTATAACTACAGTTGTTCCATGACTTTGCGTAACTGCATTTTTAATTATTTTAAGTAAATTAATTGTATCTGCATCTGCAAATTTATTTTTAATAACTCAAACTTCGCACTTGAATAAGTACCTATGCACCTTGAAAATTCAATAATAACTGGCATTAAAATAGCATGTAACCGTCTGGTTTTGGTATAATTAAGTCACCACAACAAAATCATAAAACCGGAGGCTCATGCTATGAATAAAAGTATAACACAAGCAACACAGGATGATAAACAGATTTCTACATCTATCAAAAGATTTTTTATAAGATTCCACGTTTCATCAGCCCTAAAAGTATCCAATGCTTATAAGAAAAAAGGAACACCAGTAATGGATATTTTTCAGTATTTGTTCCTGTTGATTTTCTCTAATAGAAGCATGTATATGGATTTTCTTACGGGTAGAAATACCCCTGCTTTTGCAAAAGATACTGTATATCGTTTTATGAAAATGATTCAGATCAACTGGATTCGTTTTACGACAATTCTTTCATCGAGAATCATAAAA
>JBGUEQ010000093.1:0-5197 GCA_041821265.1 Lachnotalea sp.
CAAAAGCAAGAAACAAAAGTAAGAAACAAAAGTAAGAAAGAGGTAAGCTATGTTAAAACATTTAAAAAAACAAGTTTATGAAGCCAATATGGAATTACCAAAACGTGGATTAATAACGTATACATGGGGAAATGTAAGTGGAATTGATAGAAAAAAAGGTTTGATTGTAATTAAACCAAGTGGAGTTGATTATGATGTATTGCAGCCAGAAGATATGGTGATAATAGATCTAGATGGTAATATAGTAGAAGGAAATTATAAACCGTCTTCTGATACGGCAACCCATATTGAATTGTATAAGGCCTTTGAAAAGTTGGGAGGAATTGTACACACTCATTCACCAGGTGCAACAGCGTGGGCACAAGCAGGGAGATCAATTCCATGTTATGGAACCACTCATGCGGACTATTTTTACGGAGCAATTCCATGTGCAAGGAGTCTTACAGAAGATGAGATTAATGGTGAGTATGAGAAAAACACAGGCATTGTAATTATTGAAACCTTTAAGGATATAGATCCAATGAGCATTCCTGGCGTATTATGCACCAATCATGGACCATTTACGTGGGGTAATAGCGCAGCAGAGGCAGTGCACAATGCAGTAGTACTAGAAGAGGTTGCGAAAATGGCAACAAGTGCAGAAGCATTAAATAAAAATATAATGCCAGCACCACAAGTACTATTAGATAAGCATTATTTAAGAAAACATGGCGACAATGCTTATTATGGACAAAACTAGTTTTAATATTAAAAGTAATATTATGCTATAAAAAAAGTAAAATTGAAGTAGACAAGGTCATGGCAAAATGATACTCTAAACTAATCTATTAACAGTTATTTAAATATGAAAGGAAATATATTATGAAATTTTTTATTGACACAGCAAAAGTAGAGGACATTAAAAAAGCAAACGATATGGGAATTATTTGTGGAGTAACTACAAATCCATCACTAATTGCCCAAGAAGGAAGAGTTTTTGAAGAAGTTATTGCTGAAATAGCTGCAATTGTAGATGGTCCTATCAGTGGAGAAGTAAAAGCAACAACAGTAAATGCAGATGAAATGGTTAAAGAAGGTAGAGCAATCGCTAAAATACATCCTAATATGGTAGTTAAAATACCTATGACCGTAGAAGGACTAAAAGCAACGAAAGTACTTACTAGCGAAGGAATTAAGACAAATGTTACTTTGGTATTCTCAGCAACACAGGCTTTACTTGCAGCAAGAGCAGGAGCTTCTTATGTATCTCCATTTCTTGGACGCCTTGATGATATCTCAATGCCTGGTATTGAGTTAGTAAGAACAATTGCTGAAATATTTGAAATACACGGAATTGAAACAGAGATTATTGCAGCAAGTGTTCGTAATCCTATTCATGTAATTGATTGTGCTTTAGCTGGTGCTGACATTGCAACGGTTCCATACTCTACATTAGAGCAAATGACAAAACATCCATTAACAGATCAAGGAATTGAAAAATTCGCAGCAGATTATAAAAAAGTTTTTGGTGACAATTAGAAATCAATATGAGAAAATAAAGTGTACCTTCTTAATCAGAATGTGCACTTTATAAACGCTTATAGCAATCAGGAGGAAAGAAATGGGAAATATTAATACTAAATCAGTTAATGCCATAAGAGTATTAGCAGCTGACGCAGTTCAGAAAGCAAATTCAGGACATCCGGGATTACCTTTAGGATCGGCAGCAATGGCATATGAATTATGGGCAAAGCATATGAATCACAATCCTAAGAACCCAGATTGGGCAAATAGGGATAGATTTGTACTTTCCGGTGGACATGGATCAACGCTTTTATATTCATTGTTACATTTATTTGGATATGGAAATTTATCGATAGATGATTTAAGTAATTTTAGACAGGACGGTTCTTTGACACCAGGACATCCTGAATATGGTCATACAGTTGGAGTGGAAGCTACGACAGGACCTCTTGGCGCTGGTATGGGTATGGCTGTAGGTATGGCTATGGGAGAAGCTCATTTAGCTAGTATATTTAACAAGGATGAGTTTAAAGTAGTGGATCATTACACCTATGTATTGGGTGGAGATGGATGTATGATGGAGGGTATTTCTTCAGAGGCATTTTCTCTTGCTGGAACATTAGGACTTAGTAAACTGATTGTATTATACGATTCTAATAAAATTTCAATTGAAGGAAGCACAGATATTGCTTTTACAGAAGATGTTAAGAAGAGATTTGAAGGATTTGGTTTCCAGACATTAGTAGTAGAAGATGGTAATGATACAGAAGAGATTGGTAAAGCGTTGGAAGAAGCAAAAGCGGATACAACCAGACCAACCATGATTACAGTTAAAACACAAATTGGCTATGGGTGTCCAGCGAAGATGGGCAAAGCAAGTGCACATGGAGAACCACTAGGATGCGATAATGTAGATACATTAAAAGAATTCTTAGAATGGCCATCCAAAGAAGCTTTTTTTGTACCACAAGAAGTATATGATAACTACAAAGCAATAGCGGATAAAAATGCTTTAGTAGAAGATAAATGGAATCAGTTATTTGCAGATTACAGTGCTAAATATCCTGAAATGAAAGAGCTTTGGAATAAATACTATGATAAAAATGCAGCAGACTCCTTAATAGATGACGAAGATTTCTGGAAATATGATGAAAAGGCAGAAGCAACGCGTAACCTTTCAAACGTTATGATCAACAGAATTAAAGATAAATCGCCTAACTTTATCGGTGGATCAGCAGATTTAGCACCTTCTAACAAGACAAACATGAAGGATGCTGGAGACTTTTCAAAGAACGATTATTCAGGAAGAAACTTACATTTTGGTGTAAGAGAACTTGCAATGACCGCAATTGGTAATGGATTAATGCTTCATGGTGGATTACAGGCTTATGTTGCAACATTCTTTGTATTTAGTGATTATGTGAAACCAATGGCAAGACTATCCGCTTTAATGGGAATACCATTAACCTTCGTATTAACACATGATAGCATTGGTGTAGGAGAAGATGGTCCTACACATGAGCCGATTGAACAATTAGCAATGCTAAGAGCATTACCAAACTTTAGTACATTTAGACCAGCAGATGCTACAGAGACAGCAGCAGCTTGGTATTATGCAATTTCGAATAAGAAGACTCCAACAGGACTTGCTTTGACAAGACAGAACTTACCACAACTTGCAGGATCTAGCAAAGAAGCACTAAAGGGTGGATATGTAATTGCAGCCTCAACCAAAGAAGTTCCAGATGCAATTATTATTGCTAGTGGTTCGGAAGTTTCACTTTCTATCGATGCCAAAGAAGCATTGGCTAAAGAAGGTATTGATGTAAGAGTAGTAAGTATGCCATGTATGGACGTATTTGAACAGCAATCAGCTGAATACAAGGAAGCGATATTACCAAACGCAGTTCGTAAGAGAGTTGCAGTAGAAGCTCTTAGTGACTTTGGATGGGGCAAGTATGTTGGACTTGACGGAGCATACGTAACAATGAAAGGCTTTGGTGCAAGTGCACCAGCAGATCTATTATTCAAGAAATTTGGATTTACAGTAGAAAATGTAGTGAAAACAGTAAAAGGAATTTTATAAAATAAAGAGTAGAACGGCTCAGCGGGGGGCGTTCTACTCTTATTAGATTAAAAACGTAACGACTCAGTATCTGAATAGTTATCTTTAAACTTCATTAAAAAATAATGGGAGGTATTTAAATGAGCATTTTAAAAACTAGTTTTGGTAAAAATAATCAGGGTGAAGAAGTATTTTTATATACCGTAGAAAACCAAAGTGGCATGAAAGCATGTTTTACAAACTATGGGGCTATTATGACAAATCTTTTTGTTCCAGACAAAGATGGAGCACTTGCTGATGTAGTACTTGGTTATGATAACATGGAAGGTTACATCAAGAACCCAGGATATTTTGGTGCGACAATCGGACGTAATGGAAACCGTATTGCAGGTTCTCAATTTGTAATCAATGGGGTTACATATCAGCTTGATAAAAATGAAGGAGAAAATAACCTTCATGGTGGAATCAATGGATATAACAAGAGAATGTGGGATGTAAAAGTGAACGAGACAGAAAATGCAGTTGAGTTTTCCCTATTTAGTCCAGATGGAGATCAGGGATTTCCAGGAAACTTTAATGTGACAGTTACTTATACGCTAACAGAAGACGGCGAAGTTAAAATCAACTATAAGGGAACGAGTGATGCAGATACCGTTGCAAATATGACCAATCACAGCTACTTTAACCTTGGTGGACACACAAGTAATACCATTTTAGATCACCTATTGTGGATAAAAGCATCTAAATTTGTTCCAGTAGTGGATAAAGCATCCATTCCTACAGGAGAAGTTGTGACTGTTACAGGAACACCAATGGATTTCACTACATCGAAAGTAATTGGACAGGATATTGAAAATGACTTTGAACAGCTTAAATTTACAGGCGGCTATGATCACAATTATGCAATTGATAAAGAGAGTCAGGGAATTGAGAAAGTTGCTGTAGTAGAAAATCCAAAGTCAGGAAGAAAGATGGAAGTATACACCGATCTTCCAGGTATTCAGTTATATGCTGGTAACTTCATTGATACAAATGGAGTAAAAGGTAAAGAGGGTATGTTATACAAGCAGAGAGGCGGTTTATGCCTTGAGACTCAGTATTTCCCAGATGCAATTAACCAACCAAACTTTGCAAGCCCTGTATTGAAGGCTGGCGAAGAGTATAATACTACTACTGTTTATAAATTTTTATAGATATATATATAATTGAGTAAGAACTAGAGAGTTCAACTTATAATCGAGAAATTGATTATAAGTTGGGCTTTTATTTGTGTTATTGCAATTAATACGACCGTTTAAGGATTTAAGTAACCGTTCACGGACTTACTGTTGAAAAGCACAGACATATTTGCTACAATATTGTAAAAATAGAAGTGAAAGTTATTTTTAACCTTAATAATTAATTTGTGGTCAATAAAATTATCATAGGAGGTTTATACTGAAATGAATATAGTGGAAAAAACTTATAAAACCACACAATATGTGTACGACATACCATGGTATGTTGCAGGAGTTATTATTATAATAATTATAATAATTATTTTTTTTATATAATAGGAAAGTTCTCCATCGGAGAACCTATGAATTAAAATGCCCGTTAGAAACGGGCATGAGAAACAGACGAAGATGT
>JBGUEQ010000094.1:0-5071 GCA_041821265.1 Lachnotalea sp.
CGCACGAAATGGAAGACAGGACAAAGCTCCGAAGATTCCAACTACCAGAAATAACAGAGCAGCCCCAGAACCTTTTCCTGATCCGAATAGTATGACCCACAGGCTAGTCGTTGGTTGTGTTGCCATAAATGGCTCGAAAACTTTGTCAACCCAAATACCGCCGCACAAATATCCCAACGGTATGGTGAAAAACTGAAAGGTATTCCTAACTGAATAGACACGCCCTTGCATCTCAATAGGAATTTTCGTGCGGAAAAGCACATCCATATTGGCACTCATGATGGGGATAAATATCCATCCGAGGATAGCACCCAAACACCAGGATAAAGTTTTCCGTGCTCATGGAAAAAAGCAATGAATTGCAGATGACCCTGACTCGGCTTTTGGGTGGTGGCAGGACAGCGACCAAAATGCTTCCCAATAAAGTCGCTAGTCCCGTAGCCGTGTTGACCATGCCAAGCGCCAACTCTCCACCGCCTGACCGAGAGAGTATCATCGCGGGTAGTGCGGCATTAAAAATGGAGGCTGTAAAATTGATCACAGCGAGAAACAGGATTAAGTCCAGAATTCCCCGATTATTTTTGAGATACCGTAAACCGCTTTTTGCGGACTGCAATATCATTTCGCTCCTTGCACTGTCTTGGTCTGTGACATTAGGGATTTTAATAAAGCATAGCAGTGACACGAATGCCGTAGCAAATGTAATCAGATCAAACAGGATAACGATACGGATGCTTGTAAAGGAAAGCATTGCTGTGGCGATCACTGGCGTCAGTATGGTAACTAGCGAGTTGGAAAAAGAACGCAGTCCGCTTACTTTCTGGTAATGCTTTTGTGGCACCAAAAGGCTGATAGCGACATCAGACGCTGGTTGCTGTACTGTGTTCATTAGGCCGTTTAAGGTGTTGATTAAATACAAATGCCAAATCTCAAGTTTGCCTGTTGTCAGCAAAAAAAGTACCGAAACAGTACAAAGTGCGGCAAAGCTGTCGCTGATCAACATGGTGACTTTTTTGTTCCATCGGTCGCTCAGTGCACCTGCAAAGATGCTCAGTAGGACATAGGGCGCATAGGAACAGATGGCCAACAGTGAGGTAGTAAGTGCCGACCCTTGCTGTTGATAAGACCAAATCACCAGCGCGAAGTTGGTCATTGCGCTACCCAGTGCCGAAAGAGACTGGGTAATCCATAAAATCAGAAAGGTGCGAAGCTCCCTGGTGGTTGTTTTTAAATTTATTATCATGACTTTGCTCCTCTTTCATATGAAATCTATTGATTAGATGAAAGTGCAAAGCCTAACGGACGAATTTGATTCACTCCATGCAGTTTCGTCCAGTTCAGACCTTGCACGGAGCAGTGTAAATGCAGAGCTTCATTTTTATTATCCTTTCATGATTTATTATGTTGGTGCAATAGTGATCTTCTTACCAGTTTCCTTACAAAAACAAGGGGAATAGTATAACTATATGACCAAAAATTAAACAAATTTTTAATCCAGTTTACCACAAATGAAATTAAAAGGCTACCAAATCTTTGGGTAAACAGGTTATCGGACTGTTTGGATGACAGCAATCCCCAGGAATGAGCTGCCGGATTGGCGATGGGGCATCAACATTTATGAATGGAGGTATATCGAATGAGCAGAAAAGAAAAAATATCTGCAATCCATCTACGAAACAGATGAATAAGCGTAAAGCATCCACAAGACAGCTCATTGGAACAAAGACAATCACTGATTATAGCCTTGCTATGAGTCATAATATATTTCCTTTCAAATGTCTGTTAGACATGATGACCAGTGCTTATAAATTCTTTTTCTTTCAGCACATATGAACAGATCATATCTGTCAGTTCCCGAATCATGGCAGACTCATCACAAGAATGGGCAAATATTCGTATGCTGTGGACAACTTCTTCTACACTCTTAAAAATCAAAAAGGCAGCGTTATTTGTATCGGTGACTTTTATTAATTTTCGATTTTCATTTAAAAGCTGTGCGATATGGTTAATCATTTCTGCCTCGTAATGGTCGACGATGTTCCTAATCTCTTCATCTGCATATGTCATGGCAAGAATTTCCCTGTGAAATTCGGGAGAATAACTGTGAGCGTCAAGTACTGCGAGTATATACTGCCTAATTATAATCTTGGGATCGTCATACTGAATAGTCTTCACTTGGACTTGGACAACTACATTTTGATTGTATTCATGAAGAATTTCGATAAATAATGCTTTTTTGTCGCTGAAATACGTGTAAAAGGTACCAATAGATGATCCGGCAGCTTTTACGCTTTTGTAGGTGTAGATTTGCGAAATATATCTTTTTATATATCATATTTTCAGGCGAATTATTTTCTCCATATCAAAAAAATAAGGCTATAATAAAATGCAAAATTAGTTGAAAATTATCATAGCCCTTGTTATTGTTTAAAAGTAACTTATAAAAAATGGAAGGCTACCCTTCGAAAGTTCCTTCCATTCTCCAAAACAGATGTTATAAAACATCTAAACACAAACTTATGATAATAGAATTTCAAGTTTTTAGCAAGGACTATAATGAATAAATTTTAAATTTTTATAATACTTTTGATTATACATGCCCAAAATGTGGTGCTATGAAACGATTTCATCGTCATGGCACTTATTTTCGCCATATTACTTACTTATCAATTGATGGTTGTATTGTATTTGAACCCATTGAAATACTAAGGGTAAAGTGTATTTCCTGTGAATCTACACATGCAATTCTTCCATGTGATATTATTCCATTTCAAGTATACTCCTTACCTGTAGTTTTATTTCTTTGCAATGAAATACTTATAAATAAAAAGTCACTTCGTAATACAGTGAAGAAAACAACATGTACCATACAAACTATTTATCAAAAGTTAAATCTTTTAAAGCAAAATTTAGCCTTAATAGAATTCTATCTAAGGCAAATGTCTTTCTATAATTCATCTCCTTCTCTTTCTCCTATAACCCTTTTGATCCTAGTAAACTTTTTATCTATCAAGATGGAAAACGAGTAGGTGAATCTTTGCCTGTTAAAAAAGTTGAAAATTCACAGAGAAAACGTCAAACAAATATTTGTTAGGCAAGTATGGATGGGGGTATTTTAGATGTATAAAACCTATTGGGGAATGGAGTTTAATCCTTTTGACAAAGAGCAAAAAGGAAGCGATTACTATCATGGAAATGATTTTAAAGAAGTAAGTAAACGACTAGAACACTTAAAAAATGTAAAAGGAATTGGATTATTTACAGGGCAGTCAGGGTATGGGAAAACCTGTTCCATTCGAAACTTTGTTGAATGTTTAAATAAAAATTTATTTCATGTCGTCTATATTAAGTTGACAACCGTAAGTGTCAATGATTTTTACAGGGATCTGGCTACGTCCCTTGGATTAGAGCCTTGTTACCGTAAAATAGATAATTTTAAGCAGATACAAAACCGTATCTCCACTTTATTTCGTGAGCAAAGGGTAACTCCCCTAGTCTGGATCGATGAAGTGCAGTATTTACATCATTCTATTTTATCAGATTTAAAGCTACTAATGAACTTTGAAATGGACAGTAGAAACTATGCAATTATGATTCTGTCAGGGCTACCATCAATTAATTCTACTTTATCTATGCGAATTCACGAAGCACTTTATCAAAGGGTGGTAATCAATTATGGATTTCAAGGAATTAGAAAAGAAGAAATCAAGGAATACATAAAAAGTCGACTAGAGCTTTGTGGTGTAAATCGAATTATTATAGAAGAAGCTGTATATGAAGTAATTGGAAGTTATAGCAATGGAAGTATTAGGAAACTGGACAATTTGATGCATAAAGCATTGATGATAGGTTGTAGTAAAAATATAGAGCAATTAGAGAGTGAAACTATAATGGAAGCAATTAATGAAACAGAATTGCTATAGGTGAATGAAAATGAATTATTTAAATGATGAACATGAAAGAAAATTTTATCAGCTAGTGGCTGAGGATAATGCAAGTGTTTACGATATAGAACGACAAAGTTTGTTTTATATTATGGCAGGAAACATTGATTTGTATCAAAAGAAAAAACATATTTATGATTGCAATAATCATTGTATTATAAGGTGTTTAGGGCAAGAGGAACAAAAAGTCGATTTATCAAGCGGGGCAAAGTCTTTAGTTCAACTAGGTTTTAACTTATACAATGGAGAAAATCAGAACGAATCAAGTGTATGGGATATATTTGCAAGTCTTGATAATGAAAATCGCATATTAGCGTTAAATGCTATCAAACTAAGATTTTTATTATCCAAGAATATAAGACGGAAAATTCAGAAGATAATAAAATGCAAGGGATGGATTAAATAAAATGCTGTTGGAGATAAAAATTAAGGGGAATTAAGAAAATTAGTTGAGAATAATGGCTCTTCGTGGATAGTTGTGGGTTAAAATCCATGAATGCTTAGTGTTTATGCGGATTGAGTTCCTTTTTCTTTTCGATTAGGTAGTGGTATCACTAAATCTGAGCATACAAGGTAAATCATATCCATCATATTTTGGATATTTCTAAACCCATATGCCTTGCGCACAATCAGCTTGATTTTATTGTTTGTTGCTTCTATTCGTGCATTGCTTAATCCAAGACGAATCGTATTTAATATATGCTCCTTATGACGACGTATTTTTTTATTAAGTTCAACAAATGCTGGAATCCTGCAATGGCTCGCCCACCAGAGCCATGCTTTTAGCTCCTTTTCTGCTTCGTCCAAATCTTTGATTTTCAACAGTAAACGAAGCTTTTCTTTGAGCTTGTAAGCCCTGTATAAACGATTGTTTGTTACTGCAATCAGCTCCACTTTGAGTTGTTGTTTTTCAGTCAGATTTTCAGGTGCTTTCCCTAATGCGAAGGTAGAATTTTTTATCTCGTCCGCTTTTTCTTTTGCAGCTTTCACTACACTTATAACTGGGTCATCGTGGCGAGGACGCCCTTTTCCTCTTGGATTTGCTTTTGCAAGTTCTACAGCCTCATGATAGGCTTCACGCCAAACTTCACGACGTACTTCATCTAGCGCTTGCATCGCCCATTCCA
>JBGUEQ010000095.1:0-4968 GCA_041821265.1 Lachnotalea sp.
ATTGATTCCTATACGGTTACATCGGAAATAACAACACCTGTAGACATGATAAGAAAGTCAAATGTTTCTGCAAGTGCTGCAATATCTTTACAGGCGACAGCAAGTGGATGGTATCAAGGAAGACCAACAATAACTTTTGCAGGAAGTGATCCAAACTTAAATATCAGAAATATTATTGTTAATTCAGGAGTTTACAATAATTCAAGCGCAAGTGTTGTAGCAAATGAAGGAGAAAATACATATACGTATTACGCAACAAATGTAAATAATTCTAATAGTGAGGCACAAACATTAAAGTTGTATGCAGATGCCTCTGCACCTACCAATGTATCGATTGCAACAATTAGTAATTGGGCAAATTATAATATTCCTCTAACTATAAGAGGACAAGATACAAGGTCTGGGCTTGCATCTATGACCGTACAATATTCTTCCAATAATAGTAATTGGGGAACATATGGAAACGTGACATATTCAGGAAACACAGATTTGCAGACAAATAGTACGATTTATGCAACTAGTAATGGTTATTATCGAGTAATCGCAACGGATCGAGTTGGTTATACAACAGTAAGTTCTTCAATATATATTAACAATATTGATAAATCAGCACCAACTCTAAATTATATCATTGTGGGAGATCTGAAAAATGTTGGCTGGTATAAAGGAAATGCAAAGTTAAATCTAATTGCATATGATTCAGGTAGTTCAGGTATAAAATCTATTACAGTTAATGGTAATGAGGCATCAGGAAATGCAAGAAGTGTCAATGTAACGAATGAAGGTAGTAATCAATATGTATGTTATGCTACTGATAATGCAACAAATATCTCCAGTAAAAGAAATATAACGATTAAAGTAGATAAAACAAATCCACAAAATGTGTCGCTTAATGCTAATACAACAAATTGGGTCAAAGATAGTCTTACTTTAACAATAAAGGGACAAGATGTATATTCAGGGTTAAATAGTTTTACGTTACAATATTCTTCAAATGGAACAAATTGGGGAAACTATACGAAAGTTAGTGCGAAAACATATAGCAATCCAACCAATGTACAAATATGGAATCCTTCGGTACTTGATAATGGGTATTATCGTGTCGTAGCAACCGATGCAGTAGGTTATATAACAGTTAGTAATCAAATACAGGTTACTAATGTTGATACCGATTATCCGAGTATAACAGCAAACGTTGAAGGAGAGTTAAAACCTAGTGGATGGTATAAAGACAGTGCTAATCTAGTATTAAAGGCAACAGATCAGTTTAGCGGGGTAAAATCAATTACTGTAAATGGTCAGGAAGCTGCTAAAAATGAAAGAAATATAGAAGTTGAGGAAGGAATACATACCTTTGTCTATTATGCAACCGATAATGTTGGGCATGACAGCTATGACTCAAGTAAAAACGAAAAACCTGAAAGTATAACAATTAAATTAGATCAAACCGCACCCGAAAATGTATTGTTAACACCAAATACAACGAACTGGACAAAAGATCCTGTTATTATTACAGTAAAAGCAAATGATGCACAGTCAGGAGTTGCAACAATTGAACTTCAGTATTCAGAAAATAAAAAAGATTGGAAAGAATATAAAACGGTTAGCTTTGCAGATAATACAAAAAATGCAAGTCAAAATATTAATGTGACGGATAATGGATACTATCGAATAATTGTAACAGATGATGTTGATTATCAGACAACATCAGAGCTTTTGGAAGTGAGTAATTATGATCCGATTAAACCAGAAGAAAATACAATTGGCATTGAAGCAAATACGATTCAGTGGGTGGATGAACCGACAGGCGTAGAATTGACAGGATATGGATCTGATAAACTATCAGGACTAGATACCGTTGAAATATGGGAAAGAGACGATAACGGGAAGTTCAGCAATATAGAAGTAAAAAAATATAATGGAGAAACGTCCATTGAGTCAATTACATATAATACTCATGAAAATAATTACTATAAAACGAAGATAGTAGATCAAGCATTAAATTCAATTATTATGAAAGATGAAGAAGCACTTGAAGTAGATAATGTTGATCCAGAAGCACCAAATCTTGAAATTGAGTCAATATCTACATCAGAAGGATATATCAGTGCTAATAATGGTTATCTTATCAAGGCAATCATAGAAGATAATCAAAGTGGTTATTACAAAGCAATGCTACAAAAACTAAATGAAGATGGAGAATGGGAAGATACAAATACAGAATATAAGCTAATTGATTCAGATACCCCAACGCTTGAAAAAGAGCAAAAAATTCAAAAAGAGAAGAGAGAAATTTTAATACTTTCAAAAGCAACAGGGGAAAGCGTTATAGGTGCAACTACAAATAAATCTATTTTATTTGCAAATCAGCCTACGCTGTTATCAAATAAAGGTAGTACAGATGCGGAAGAATCAAGTACGCATGAAGTAAGAAAGCAAGGAGATAACAAGGTAACTATAGGATTTACTGTAAGAGAAAATGGAACATATCGACTTAAAGGAGTTGATTTGGTAAAAAACACTGGATATACCAATGATACCATCGAAATAAAAAATTTGGATGGTAGTATGCCAGTACTTAGAGTAGAGGGAAACCCAGAAAAATGGCAAAATAAAGATGCCAACATAACGGTAATTGCAACAGATGCAGATACGAAAATTGTAAAAATGACATTAGATGGTGAAGATAAAAATATTGGTATTAATGAAGATGGAGAATATTATTTTACCTTTGATGCAACGAAGAATCAAGAATTTGAAGTTACAGCCGTAGATGAAGCAGGAAACACGACGACACAAAGGATAAGAGTAACAAAAATTGATAAGGAATCTCCAGTCATAAATACAGATATAAAAAAAGATTGGATTAGTAATAAGTATCGTAATATAAAGATAAGCGGTACAGATCAATTAAGTGGAATACAGAAAGTATCAGTTCGTTACGAAGATAATGAAAAAACATTAAAAAAATACGATTATAAAGATGCAAAAAGTAGATACAAAAGTAACTATAAAATTTATCAGAAAGGTGAATATACAGTAAGTATTACAGATCAAGCAGGAAATATATCCACTCAAACTATAGCAGAAGCTAATTTAGATTGGAGTGCACCATTTTTAAAAGTAGATGATAATCCTACCATATGGCAAAATACAGATGCTACCATTCGGGTTAGTGCAATTGATGAAGAGTGTGCCATTTCATCAATGACGTTAGATGGGAAAGAACAACAGTTTGCAATCAATGAAAAGGGAGAAGCATATTTTACTTTTATTGCAACAAAAAACCAAGAATATCAAGCTATCGCTGTAGATGAAGCAGGAAATCAAACCGCAACAATGATCAAAGTAACAAAAATTGATAAAGAATTACCTAGCTTAACGGCGTTACTAGATGATAGATGGAATCAAGATGGATATCGAATTATGAATCTCTCAGCACAAGATAAGCTGAGTGGTATTGATTCTGTTGTATTAGGACATGAAGGTGTAGAAGAACATATTTTAGGTTTTGAATATGAGAAAGAGCAAAAAACAGCATCCTGTGATTATCATATTACTCAAAATGGTGATTATATTCTTACAATAAAAGATTATGCAGGAAATATAACCGTGCAAACGGTAAACGAAGCAGAGGCAAAAAAATTAAAAGCAATCGAAGTAGTCGTACCACCAGATAAAACGAAATATTATATAGAAGAAAATTTCAGGAAAAAGGGCATGGTAGTGGATGCCATTTACAATGATAATTCTAGAACAAAGGATATTAATAATTATATCATTTTAGATGGAATAGAACTTTCACTGAAACAAACAAAAATTAACTTAGGATATACCGAAAATGGAGTAACAGTATATACCGATACACCAATCAAAGTGAAGGTACTTAAAGAACCAACGACAGAAGATGAACCAATAACACCAGATGAGGTGACATCAGAGAAAGTCAAAATACCAGAAGTTAAGTCACTAGAAGCAGAGATACCAGAAATAGAGCTACCAAAAGAAGAGATGTCAAAAGTTGATAATGTTGTAGTAGTTGAAAATAAGAAAATACCAGTAGTTGCAGTGCAGAAAGAGCCAAATAATGTGCTAGATATGCGAGTGATTGTAGCAATTGTATTATTATTTCTTATCTTATTTCTTTTACTTGGTAATGTAACAGTGTATGCACAGGATTTAAATGGAGAATATAAATTATTAGGTAAAACGAGAGCAGTAAAGATAAAAAGATTTTACGTTGTAAAAGTTGGTAAAATACTAAGGATTAGAGCAAAATCGAATGAATATATGTTTGTTTTTTCAAAAGGATTTAAGAAAACACACGAAGAATGTGACGTAATAGTTAAAATTGCTCAAAATGATTATGAAGGGTCGTTACAACCAAATGTTGATATACTATATGTGCAACATAAGGGATAAAACTTTGGAAATTCAAAATGTAGTGTTTTGCTACAAATTTATAGTAGTAAGTGGTAAAATGTAAATATTTGCAAGTGCAGTATAAAGATTCAATTCATATTAATGATATAGAATAGACTTAGTACCTGAATATTATTGTAAGAATTATAGCATAGTATAGAAAAATGAAATCTTGAAGATTTTTTAACTACAAAAATTAAAGGGAAAAACAGGATATTTATAATTTTAGCCACTTTGTATATGATTTGAAATGGTATGATCAAACATGGTAGTTTAAGTGAAAATATTACTTAAAGTAAGTTGGATTTTAAATATAAAAAAACAAATAACATATAGGTTAAGTGGAATTAAATGAATTATATATATAAATTACACTAATTAGAAAGATACCATAAATAGGTAATAATCCTTTTTGTGGTATAATTCTAAATAGGTTATATCATTAATAAACGAAAGATAATGAGGAAAAAAATGAGGGAAAAGAAAATAGCGAAGCAATTAGTAATCATATCCATTTTTATAGCATGTATTATAAATATACAACCA
>JBGUEQ010000096.1:0-4841 GCA_041821265.1 Lachnotalea sp.
GATTTGTTTCAGGACAATTATGGATATATACTGTAGGGTATTCCAATATTATTTTTTTATCTTGCTCTTTTTCTTCATGTTGTAATTGCTCTTGGAATTGTTCAAGTGCTTGTTTGTTATCATCAATCTGATAAATTATTGGATCATATATCTTTTGTTCAACTTCCATTATGCTCTCCCCATTATGATTGCGCTATATTTATACTTAATTTTCCATATTTCTCAGTTAAATTTATTTTACTACAATGACATAAAAAAGGACAGTTGAATTTCTTCAATTGTCCTTCAATCGTTTATAAAATTGTTAGCCACATGATTCTATTCAAACTCGTCCCGAGTAAAGTACCACGGGCGGTCAAATGCTGATAAATGGCGGTTTCTAGTACACCTATTCTTTAAAATGTTACGCTTTCCGCAACTTTTTTTCATTCTTTTAGTAGCAATTTAGTAGCAGACAAAATCATCTGAAAGCTTGATATAATCTACTTTTTACTACTCCAAAGTGAATACAAATCATTCACTTGGCAGTTGTTCCTTGTGGCATGCGAGTCACTGAAATAATTGCTACTACTAAGAGAATTATGGCGACAAGTCGCCACATTTTGAAAGGAGTTTGCTATGAGCAATCAACATAAAAATCCAACCATAAGTTTCAGAATATCTGAAGCTGAAAGAAAACAAATTGAAGCAAGAATACTTGCCAGCGGTATGATGAAGAAAGACTACTTTGTTCGTTCCTGTATCTACAACCGCGTCTGCGTTGTCGGTAAAAAAGAAACTATTTATCCGCTTGTGGAAACCATTTACAATCTTTATCAACAATTACTTGTGATGCAGACTGCATTTATTGAAAGCACTGCTGCAGAATCACCAACTAGCGAGGAAATCTCGGCACTTCAAACAGATTATGAAAATATGCTTTCTGCTATCATTGAGATGCTTGATGGAGCTAAGTATCTCTGGGAAGGTGGTTGCTCTCATGAGTGAGTTACAGTTTCAGTTTGCTATGTATAATCCGGTAACCGATACTGTGGAAGTAAATGCAGGTCCTGGTTCTGTGCAATATATTAGATGTAAGGAATTTAATGCTACCGTTAGCTTTGACGATCCTAATGATATTATTTATCTTTATCATCTGGCGCAGGAACAGCCACTGACATATTCAAAATTCGCATTGTTCGATAATGGATTGCAGGATTATGTGGATGCAATGAATTTTTTTAATTAAGTTTTTCTGATGTTCTTCACAAGTTAACTTTATCAACTAGTGAAGTCATCTTCTTTTTCAAATTCATTCATTCTTACATTGAAGGAAAATGTTTGTTAATTTGATTTATCAAAGCTGTATCATTAGCATTTTTAGCCTTCTCTAGAATTTCTTGCTTACAATAATAATTCAATTGATACTTTTTAGCTGTATTTTTATGCTTCTCCAAAAGTTCCATTGATTTATCATCAAAACCATCTACAGACCATATTTGAAATTCATAACTATAACTGGGATATGTTTGCTGCATCCAACTTCGAAATGTAGGTACTATTTCTGATAACCATTTTTCTACATATGAAATAGAGAGTGGCGACTTTGTTGCTTTACATTCAATTGCAATAATTTTATTGTCCTTCGACACTAAAATATCCAACTCATTTTTTGTACCTTTAGCATTAGGAATCAATTTATTCATTTCAATATATGCTACTCCTTGCTTTGTATAAAAAGCCCCTACCATATATTCAAATAAATCACCCATGGCATTATTAAATCTTCCTTCATACTTAGAAATATTCTCCAGTAAGATGTCTATCTTAGATGAGTCATTAAGTAATAACGCCGTAGCATTTTTAAAAACATTATATATATCCATAAGAACAGATGTATAATTCTCGTCAAATAGATTACCAAGCACACCTATAAACACTTTATTTTCTTTTAATAATTGAAATGCTTCTTGTGTCGCACTTGTAATTAGCAGTACTGGCATAAAATTTGGCAAATGTTTAAAATGTCTAATGATATTAATTTTTGAAATAAAAAATGAAATATCTGATAATGTAACATTTTTTCCAAATATAGCATCCACAACAACAAAACCTGGTTTATTCTCTTGTTGATTATATAAAGATTGTAAATAAGACGGGCACGTCACTCCCCATTGAAAATGGGCAAATTCTGCAGCCATTGGATATACCTTTGCAGAATTGAATGCAATCATATTCATAAATAAGCCCAAGTTCCAATAAATCCTTAATATTTCTGGATATCAATCTATGTCCTACGACATTGCTTACCGGTGAACTCGAATATATATTAATAGCTATTTTATTAAGAATTCCGGAGTTATTTTCAAAGGCTATCAATATTACAGAAATCGATGCAAAATAATTTTTAAGAGAAAAATATAATTGTTCTCTATATACTGACGTATTATATTGCTCCTCTAAGTAGCAATATACTTAATTCTTTTCAAATGGGAATTTTTTTAATTTCTGCACCGGTGAACGCGCTCGTGAAATAGCTTTTCTTGCTGCATCATTTGAGGACACATTTGTTTCCGAATATTTTTTTGCAAGTTCACCCGAAAGCATTGGTCCATTTTTTTCAATATTTGTTCAATCGTATTCATCTTTACTCCTATATGTCACACGGCACTATTTATAAAATATAATATAATACAAACAAATGTAATCGCTTAATTGCCATAAAATCAATGGTCTTCAGTAGTGCAATGTCACACTATGTTTTTAAGTAGCACTATAACAGTACATATCCAACAGAATTTTACTACCATACTGAAAGTAGTCATAAATATTCACAATAGTTTTAGATATTTTCTCATGTTTGAAATATAAGAATTATTCTTCATATAAATCAAATTTTCCTTTAAATCCATAGTTGCGCAACTTGATTTTTTTTATTCTCAAATCTTCAGCATTACCTGCCTCAAAATCAGTGAAATACCATACTGCATTTGGAGATATAAGGCTTATTATACGTTTAATATATACACTATCTACCTTTCCATAGCTAAATCCATAAGAATAGACTTTATCAATATTATAATCAAGTCTTTTAAAAAACTTTTTTGTTTTTATTAACGGAAAAACTGTATCTTTTTTAAACGCCAATATCATATCATCTAAAAACGAGGATCCTAGTGTAAATTCTTCATTGACTTCATTAGATGTCGCATTGTCCTCCCCATGTCCAAAAATAAGTTTTTGTCCAACATAATTATGTATGTGAGTAACTTCTTTTATTCCATAAAGTTTCTGCAACGTTTTAGTATAATTAAATGAAAAAAATAGCATATCTGGATTATTGAAGATTTTTCTCAAATTCTTTCTACAATCATAATTAGAAACCTTTATTTTTACTTGAACCTCTCTAATCCATAATTGGAAAAATATCTGCCAATATTCAGTGCAATTTATAAATCCATTTGTAAGCTGATCCATATACAACAAGTAATTTTTCATAAGCTCATTATCTTCTATTTGTTTCATTCTCTTTGTGTTTTGGATTTGGATATTTATTACTAAAATCGATATATGCTAAAGCTTCCTCAAAGTTATTCCAATTTGTACCACTAATTTTATCCATTGTACTTAAAAGAATTTCAGCAGCAAATTCTGAAAATCTATATTTTCATAATCTTCTATATATATTTGTTCATCACGATATTTTAGTGCATCCGGAAACATTTTAATTATAAACGCTCTAAAATCACTGTATTTTGTAGGAATTCTGTGTGCAACATCAAATCCATTTCCAGCCAAAAATAATGAACCCATTTTTCACCTCATATTATCATTTAGAAATTAAAGAATTCTAATATTCTTTTCTTACCATATTTTGTTTCAACCTCTTCTGTTATTAAAATTGTGAGTTTATCTAAGGAACGGGTCAAAGCAACATATAATTTGTTTTTTGTTTTTGTATTTTCCTTTTTGTCCCCAAATAGATATGCTGCTAAATCTGTTGTTAATATAAACAAACAATCATTACCCTCTTGTCCCTTTATGCTATCAATGGATTTAACAATCACAGAATCATCATTTTTTGTATCACTATTATCCGGAATCATATTTATCAAAATACCATACGCATTTCCAAGTTTTTCATCTTTAAAAGTATCCTTCATTGCTTGTTGCCTATTTTTTGTTTTTTTATATGATTCTACCAAACGTTCCGCATAATAATATGAAACACGCTTCAAAATAATTTCACTTGCTGATGTATGATTTCTACTCATTACCGCCTCAATTTCTTCCGCAATCGCCGAAACAGTATCAGTTCTCTTATTTTTTTCGTGCGTATCGTATTTACCTTGCTTCTTTGAAATATATAATAGATCGAATGTATTTTCTCTGATTAATTCACTACATGATATGTTAGTTTCAAATTGTATTATAACTAATCCTCCCATTTTTTCTGAGTGCTGTATTTCCTGAGAATCAACAAGTAAATTTGAAATCTCCAGATGTTTCTGTGGACAACGATGACATACTTTAATATACTCAACATCATCCTTATATTTTTCAACAAGACTTTTTAAGCTCTTATGTCCTTTTAAATCTTGTTTTGGATCTCCCATCAATAAAAGAGTGATTTTCATTTCGTCCAATGTTTCTACGATAATCTGCATATCTGGATCTATATCTTGTGCTTCATCAATAAAAATTGCTCCGCAATAGTTTGCAAAATTATTTTTAACAACCTCCCTTTTCCCCTTTATTACCTTTGTATCCTTTGACTTTTGATAAATTATCCACTTTGCTCTTTCTGGAATAGCTATCTGGTGTAAGATGTTCCTGTCTTCTAACCTCTTTATTTTTCCTTT
>JBGUEQ010000097.1:0-4587 GCA_041821265.1 Lachnotalea sp.
TTTAGAGCAACTAGAGGTTTTCTCTGATTGCTCTTTTTGATTGCTCAAAATATGATACTTCACTAATGAATTATAACTAAAAATCAGCTACTTATCAACTGTAGTAAAATTCTTACTATTTAACATCATTAGAAGCCCTCAGAGCATTTGGTAATGTGAATGAAGCTGGCCACAAAATCATAGCATTACCATTATGGATAAATATCAATGTAGTTGCTAATTTTTTTGCCCAACAATTGTTATAATTGCCAGATAGATTAACGCGTTCCTCATAACATCTGCATCAATTGATCCAAATAAAACCTGAAGCAAAGGTCTTCGAAACAAAATTGTTGCAATCATAATTCCTACTGATATAATCATAGTAATAATCAGCAATTGCTTTGCAGATGAACATGCCATATACATAAATATCTTTCACTGTTATAGCATAAACCTTGTAAAACATTACGATTAACTTAAGTTATCATATAAACTATTGCGATATTTTCTTAATATTGTTACAATCAAAAATGGTTTAATTTTAATAATTTAATAAATATGTAATTTATGTCATTAAAACATAAATTCGAGGAGGCATTTTAGTGACGTGGTTATTTCATATATGCGAATTTTTTTGGAATAAATATTTAAAAAATATACTATTTTCCAAAAGAAATCTTGCTATTATTTCTTTTGTTATGTTAGTTTTATCAACACTTCCATTAATCATTTTAGGTTTTTATAATCATCCTAGTGCAGATGACTTTAATTACACTATATTGACCGGAGCAGCTTTACGAAACACAACAGGGATTGCATCTTTTTTCGCAGTTATTGGTGCCGCTATTGAACGTGCAACCAGCTATTGGGGTGTTTGGCAAGGAACTTACGCAATGAGCTTTATTGCGGCTTTACGTCCATCATTATTTTCAGAACAATTAACATTTTTACACTCAGTTATTCTGATTGGAATTTTAATAATTTCTATTTTTTATTTATATCATGTCATACTTCGTAAAATTTTAGATTTTGATTTTTCTATTTATATTATACTTGCAAGTGTAACAGCATTTTTATCAATCCAATATCTGCCTAATGCAGTGGAAGGATTTTTCTGGTACACCGGTGGTGTAGGATACACCTTCTTCTTATACTTAGCATTCATACTATTAGGTAAAACAATGTTAACCTTCCATAATCAAAAGTTAAGTACACCGAATTGTATTTCATTTTGTATATTATCTTTTTGTGTAGCCGGTGGTCATTTTGCTATTACTTTACTTGGTTTTGTATTTACTATGATATTTTTTATTGAGTCAATTTTAAAGAAAAGTTTACCTAAAGATTTTAAAATTAAATATACCATAAATGCAGTAATTTACCTGATAGGTTTTTCATTATGTGTTGGTGCTCCTGGTAATTCTAGAAGACAGGAATCTTTTACTGAGAAACAAACTGTATTTGCAACAATCTATAAAGCCTATATTCACGGATTAGAATACGCAATACTTTATACTAATACCGTAGTTTTATTGGGTATTTTATTTATAGGAATTATTGCTTTTATTGGTGTAAGAAAAGTAAAATACAAATTTAAATTTCCTGTCATTTTTACACTTATTACCTATAGCATGTATGCCGTATTGCTAATGCCTGGGTATTATTCTACTAATGGCATTCCAGCACCACGTTATCTTGATATTATTTACTTTGGAGTTATATTATTTTTTGCTTTTAATATTATTTACTATGCTGGTTGGTTGCATAATAAATTGGCTGACTTAGAATTAAATAGTCAAATTGCAAACATTTTTGTACCACTCAAACCTCTCGCATATAATATTTTATTTTTTTGTTTTATTATGTATGGTCTGTGTCATCTAACCACAATTGAAATTAAATTATCGACTGGTATGCGAGCTCTTACTTCTATTACAAATGGTGAAGCTGCAGAATTTGATACACAAATGGATACGAGAGAACTATTATATAACGATGACTCTGTGAAAGAAGTCTACATAGCACCACTTACTGTATTTCCAGAAATGATTTATTTTGATGATATTACATATGATAAAGATGATTATTCCAACTATAAAATAGCCGAATACTATGATAAAGATTTTATAGTTCTAAATTAGACTCTATCTACTATAAATTAATTTTAGCTTTAAAATATGGAATATAATTTGTTACTACTACTTACTGAAGTGATAATATATTATATTCTATTTTTTTTCATTTTTTTTTGATTTCACAATTATTTTTGTTTTACTTGGACATACTACTTTTTAGAAGTAATTGCTTCAATAATGTTTGCAGTTACTTGTTATATATAAGAAAAGGAGGTAATTTTATGTCAAATATTTCAGAACTAGATTTACAAAATTTAAGGCATTTAATAGGTGGATGCGAAACAACTCAATCAAAAATGACAGCTTATGCCGAAGAAGCACGCGATAATGAAGTCAAACAATTTTTTCAAAAATCTGCTCAATCTGCCGATCAAACAAAACAACAATTAATTCAATTTTTACAATAGGAGGCGTCACTATGATGATTGAAAAAACAATGGTAGCTGATACATTAGTTGGAATTAATGGTGAGCTAACCAGATATGCCGAAATGATTACACAGACAGAAAATTCCGAATTAAAACAAACTTTAAAACAAATTCGAAATCAATGCGAATGCTCACAAGAAGATTTGTATAACATAGCTAGAAATAAATCTTACTATATTCCAGCTGCCGAAGCAACATCTCAAGAAATTCAGCACGTTAGATCTCTTTTTCAATAATATTTCAAAAAACAAGGGATAACGAATATATATTCGTTATCCCTTGTTTTTTGAAATATTATGCAACATCTTATAGTTCTAATAATTCAATCTACTTATAAAGATTAAAATTCAACTTCTGTTCCATAATAAGTGCATGTTAATAATTTTTCCATTAAGGCTGGGGTAATCTCTCTTGGATTTGAACCTGTACAAGCATCCCCTACTGATAGCTCAGCAAGCCTAGTTATTTTTTCCTTAAACTCTGCTTCATTTATTCCAAATTCTTTTAACGTTTTAGGAATACCTAATGTCACATTATATTCATCAATCTTTTTACATAAGTTCTTAACTAACTCGTCCTCTGACTCTCCTGCGATATCTACAAACTTTGCTATATATGCATAACGACTCTTTGCTGTATCATTTTTAGCGTTAAATTTAATTACATAAGGCAAATATATTGCATTCGCACAACCATGTGGAATATGTCCAGTTGAGAATGCAGCTCCTGTCTTATGTGCCATAGAATGAACAATACCCAATAATGCATTACTAAAAGCCATACCTGCTAAACATTGTGCATAATGCATTTGTTCTCTTGCATTTTTATCATTTTTATATGAATTCGGTAATTCATCAAATACCATCTGTATTGCTTTTAATGCGAGTGGATCTGTAAATGGTGAATTTAATGTAGATACATAAGCTTCAATTGCGTGAGTTAATGCATCCATTCCTGTATGTGCCGTCAATTTTGGTGGCATCGTTTCCGCTAATTCTGGGTCCACCACTGCAATATCTGGTGTTATATTGTAATCCGCCAATGGATATTTAATTCCTGTTGCATAATCAGTTATTACTGAAAAAGCAGTAACCTCTGTAGCTGTTCCTGATGTTGAAGGAATTGCTAAAAACTTAGCTTTTTGCCTTAATTCTGGGAAACTAAACGGAGTTATTAAATCTTGAAATGATGTCTCTGGATATTCATAAAATGTCCACATTGCTTTAGCTGCATCAATTGGTGATCCTCCACCCATAGCTATAATCCAATCAGGTTCAAATAGTCTCATTGCCTCTGCTCCACGCATAACTGTTTCAACTGATGGATCTGGCTCAACATTTTCAAATAATTCTACTTCTATTTTTGCTTCTTTTAGATAGTTTAATACTTTATCTAAGAAACCAAAACGTTTCATAGAACCGCCACCAATTACAACCATCGCCTTTTTTCCTTTTAATGTTTTAAGTACTTCTAGGCTTCCTTTTCCATAGTATAAATCTCTTGGTAATGTAAATCTTGCCATTTTAATGCCTCCTAAAATATGTATTTTAATCTACTTCCTTAGTATAGCATAGGAAATTTACTAATACAATTGAGATTGATAATTATTTATCAATTTATCGGTCTGTTTTGTGTTCAAAATTAGATACATTCCTATAATTTGTTTTTTTTTATTAAATAATTAATCTCACTGACATAAAATATGTTAATATAAATTTATTTACATTTAAGTAAATTACATGGCAACAATTTTCTATTCACGTAATGCCTTTTACTTAATCTTGAAGTTCGTAGAAATTTCCTATTAATTAAAAATAGAGTATATAAACAATAACGTTTATATACTCTATTTAGCAGGGGAAGAGGGATTCGAACCCCCGTGAACAGTTTTGGAGACTGTCATCCTACCACTGGATGATTCCCCTCTGCTAATAATAAATACCTTTATACAACATAAGTGACTATCGCTAGTCACTATCTGTACCTTCAAAACTGCACATTGAATTCGAAATTTTTAGACGTTTCTTAGCTTTTAGGACGTT
>JBGUEQ010000098.1:0-3989 GCA_041821265.1 Lachnotalea sp.
CCTATCCACGAGGTGCGCATTTTGGCACGTAGTGCCTTTTTGTATAATAGGGAAGTTCGTAGAACTTTCCTATTATACAAAAAAAGCATCAAACAATTTCTGCTTGATACTTTTTGCTAATATGTATTTACCTCAATATTTTCAATTATTTTATTTATTTCTATTGTATATTTCATTTCTTTATTCTATTAAATTAGCTTCATTTTCAAAAACAACACGTTCTCCATGTTCTCCTATCCAACACTGGACTTTAGGAAATTTAGCTTTTAAATAGTCTAAAAAAAGCAACGGATTTTCACTATTACTTTCAAACATTTCATAGTGACATGGTACTGCAAGTTTTGTGTGAATCGTTCCTGCTAAATCAACTGCCTCTTGATATGTCATATTACCAAGTATATTTTTAGAGTAGCGAATGGCACCCCGACCGTTAATCGGCAAAAACATAATGGTAAACGGTTTCTGCTCTTTCAATTTACTAATCATACCTTCATAGATACAGGTATCTCCAGCATGATAGAGTGTACATCCATTGCCTTCTATAATAAAACTTAAATACGGATAATTCCCTGTGCTTACATCCTGGTCTAAGAACTCATGGGCAGCCGCAATTGCTGATATTTTAAAATTCTCCGAGCAGCAAACCGAAACTCCATCGTCTAGCCCAATCATTCTTTCTTCTGAAATATCAAGATCGGTTGAAAGAGAATGCAAGAGGAGTTTTGGTACTACAAATTTGGCATTTGGTGAACTTACGGAAAGTTGATGCCATACTTCTCTATTTATATGGTCTAAATGATCATGACTGCCTACAATATAATCCGCATTAATAACTTCGTGTGGTTTTAATAAAGATGCAACCGTTCTCTCTGGATGCTCTGCCAAAAAAGGATCTAAATAAATAATCGTTTTTCCAAGTTTTACGACAAATCCTGCCTGTCCTAGCCACCAGAAGGCAACTGCATTGTCACTAACTGTACATTCATTTATATCATGAATTAAATGCATTCCAGTTTTCATAATACCTCCTTATTTTCTACAATATCCCCATATTATCACATATATAAATTTTATTTTCAATACTATTGAGACTATTTGCCTATGACTTTATTTCAACTATTTAGCATAGACAAAAGTTTGTTATTATTTGTATTTATAACTTATCTATTAAATCTTTCTCGCCAACTCACGTACCTGTTCGAGTTCTTTTGCAGAATTGACATAGTGAGGATGCTTTTATTTTATTTACAATATATTGCGAGTACGATAAAAGCTTTGGATATTTTACTGCAGTTAATAAGTCACTTTTAAAGTACGATGTAAGCACGTATCTAAAATGTGACCTATTTTAAAATAAAACCCCTATTAATTTTTCTTTTAATCTTGTTTATTCATTTCTAATACTAAGAAATGTGACAATTCATTTGCTTTTATCATTATATTTTCTTCTGTAATTTCCATTGCATCCTTTGCATTGAGTTCAATCCCATTAATATTTGACTGTCCTTCAATCTGAACCAAATATGCCTGTCTATTTTTTGCTACATCAAATTCAATTTCGTTTCCTATACTTAGCTCTAGCACATAAATATTTGTATCCTGATTAATTTTAATAGGCGCTTCTCCATTTTGATTTGAAACAATGGAAAGCCACTTATCTTTTCTCAGCTCCCAGTCAAACATATAATCTCCATAGTTAGGAGCATAACCCGCTTTATCAGGTAAAATCCATATTTGAAGTATTCGAAGCAACTCATTTCCGTAGTTATATTCGCTATGTTGTACACCAGTTCCAGCACTCATATATTGAACCTGTCCACGCTTTAAAGTTCTTTTATTTCCCATACTATCTGCATGAGTCAATTCTCCATTCACTACATAGGATACTATTTCCATATCTTGATGAGGATGTGTATCAAAACCTTCGCCCTGCTCTATATAATCATCATTTATAACCCTTAACACTCCAAAATCCATATTACTTGGGTTATAATATTCTGCAAATGAAAAATGAAAAGTACTTCTTAACCACCCTAGATTACTCTTACCCATGTTTTTCATGTCAATTTTTCTTAACATGTTTTCAACTTCTTTCTTCTTACTTTATTTCACGAGTTTTGTATTATTTAAACTTCACATATTCATTTTGTGGTTTTCGATAACCTCTAACTCTACTACTTGTTATATCCATCTTACCCATAGTAATCATTAAGACAGGAAGTTCATTATCTGGAATTTCAAAAATCTGGCGTACTTTCTCTTGATCAAAGTATATCATTGGACAAGTATCCCACCCAAGATTTTTCGCTAATAGCAAAAATAGCATGGAAGAAATAGATGCATTACGTATTGCTTCTTCTCGTTGGAATGGCACTCCACCACCTTCATATAAACCATTTATAGCACCTAACATAGCCTCATATTCATCATCATCAATAATTTTAAGAAACTTGGAAGCTTCATAAATTTGAGCAGCTCCTTTGTATGCATCTTGATCACCTGTTACAATGATAGTTGCTGATGACGTAATCACCTTATATTGCTTGTAAGAAGCTTCATACAATTGATTCATCGTTTCCTCTGTTTCACCTACATAATAATTTGCATGCTGTAGGTTAAAGCAAGAAGGTGCCTGTGATAAATCTTCAAATATTTTCTCAAAATCTTCTCTTGGGACTTTAATTCCCTTAAGAAATTTGTTAGCTGATCTTCGTTCCCTCACTACTGATAAAAAATCTTCCATTCTATATATCTCCTTTTATCATTTGAATAAATTAAATTGTTATTGTTTTATATAACCTTATAAATATTACTTTTTCAAGTGGATAATATTACTGCTACAACATCTTACGTGCTATAGCAGTAACGGTAATTTTATATTGTTGTAACTATTTAAACACTTTAATGTGTTCTTCTGCTATATTAAATTGCTTTTCATCCGGCTGTACCACTTGATTGCCGAATGGCATTTGAGCAATACATTTCCATTCTTCTGGAATATTCCATTCTTTCTTTACTTCACCTTCGATAAGTTCCGTATAATGTTGCAAAGATGCTCCAAATCCTTCATTTTCAAGAGCCGTCCAAACTACCATTTGAAGCATTCCACTGGACTGCTGAGACCAAATCGGGAAATTATCTTTGTATAAAGCAAATCGCTCTTGAAGCGACTTCACGGTTTTTTGATCTTCAAAATAAAGTACCGTTCCATATCCGTTTTTAAAGGAATTAATCTTATCTTCCGTTTCTTTAAACGACTCAGCTGGAACAACTTTTCTTAATGCTTCCATCGTGATATCCCATAATCTATCATGCTGCTTGTCAATTAGTAATACAACTCTTGCACTTTGAGAATTAAACGCTGATGGCGTATATTTTACAGCCTCTTTAATCACTTCTTGGATTCTATCATCAGAAACTACTTTTTCTTTATTGATTCCATAATACGAACGTCTAGTTTTTACAGCTTCATAAAAATCTTTTTTCATTTTCATTTCCTCCTATTTTTTTCGTCTTCTTATTAATTAGACATTTTGATATTATCTATTGTACCAATGTGTTAAAATTACATTCACTCTTTCTCTTACTTTAATGAATTTTGAAGTGTAAATAACTTTACAACTATTTCCTTTTTATACTCTTCATCTAAACCACTAAATAAGTGTTCTAGAAATTCTATATGTTCTTCAAATACATTTGTAATGAATGCTTTACCTTTTTCTGTTAGACTTACATAGAAAATTCTTCTGTCTTTTTCACATTTTTTTCTATATACTAATTCCTTTTTTTGGAGTTTATCAATTACATAGGTAATAGTCCCACTTGATACTAAAATCTTTTCTGCAATTTTTTGAACTGGTTGTTCTCCTTTACTGAGAAGCATTTCTAAAACACCAAACTCGCTGAGATTCAAATCATATTCTTGCACACTCTTCTCAATTCTTGTAAATATTGCGTTATAACTTCTTGCTGCTGCAATAACTAATTTC
>JBGUEQ010000099.1:0-3986 GCA_041821265.1 Lachnotalea sp.
GCGCAGGAGAAAAAAGTGCAGGAGATAAGACTACAGGCTACAAAGGTTCAAGTAATAAAGATTCAAGTAATAAAGATTTTAATCAAAAGAGTACAAATAGTTTTGGTGAAAAGAATTTCAAATGGGTTAGTTCTGGGGATAAGAACATAAGTGATAGAAGTTCAAGTGATAGAAGTTCAAGTGATAGAAGTTCAAGTGGTAGAAGTTCAAGTGATAGAAGTTCAAATGGAAGAAGCTCAAGTGGCAGAAATTCAAGCGATAGAAAATTTTCAAGTAAAAGAAAATAGTGAAATGTTTCTGTGACTATCCCACACCCATACAATAAAAGGTTATTTGTAACGCATTGCAAATAACTAGGAAGGTAGTGGATAGTAATAACAGCTTAAATTAATTATAAGTAGGGGATTTTATGAAAATAGTAGCGATATCAATAGAAAATTTTAAATCCATTAAAAAATTAAATATTGATGAAATTGATAATGCAATGATTTTAGTTGGCAAGAATAATACAGGTAAAACAGTTGTTTTAGATGCACTATTAGCACTTTCTAATACCTATGAAATAAAAGACACTGATTTTTTTACGAAATATAGTAACATTCAAATTAGCGTAACATTGAGTATTGATGAAGAAGATTTAACTAATTTGAATGAAAGAGGAGCACTGTGTCATTATAAACGATATGATTTATGGGAAAAAGATTTTATGACTAAATTTCCAACTTATTCAAAAGAGGAAGAACTTCTTAAGTTTACTTGTATTATCAACCAAGATGGCAAAAGAAGATACTCGGACGGTGTAAAGAAGGATAATAAATACATAGAAGAAATACTTCCTAAAATACATTATCTAAACAATACGAGAGACTTAAGCAATATACAAGAGGATATTTTTAGCTTTCAAGGGAATAAAGAACTAGAAAATCTTCGTAATAATAATTGTCTCTTTGATTTTAAAAAATCTTGTACGAGATGCTTTGAATGTATTGGATATATCAATCAAAAAGAACCAAAGCAACTTGATATTATTGAGACCTCAAAGTTATTAGAATATAAAATATTTCATTCTAATATTGGTGATTTTGAAGAGCGTATCAATTATTATTTTCACAAAAATAATGGAGAAGCTCAAGATGTCAAATATGTGTTAAATTTTAATTTAGACAAGGCATTTAATATGGATACGCTTATTGAAGATAAAGAAAGAGAAAGAAAAGGCTCCATAGAGGCTTTAGGTGCGGGTACCAAGAGTATTTATATACTTTCTTTATTAGAGGCTTATATTGAACGTGAAAACAGTGTAAACAGTATTATTTTGATTGAGGAACCTGAAATATATCTGCATCCCCAACTTCAGAAGGTGGCAAGTGAAATATTGGTTCGATTATCAAAGAAAAATCAAGTGATATTTTCTACCCATTCACCTAATATGCTGTTTAATTTCTCAAGCAAACAGATTAAGCAGGTTGTAGCAGATGAAGAATACAATACAACCATTAAAGAAGATGTGGATATTGATACAATACTTGATGATTT
Source organism: Lachnotalea sp. (assembly GCA_041821265.1). Taxonomy (GTDB): domain Bacteria; phylum Bacillota; class Clostridia; order Lachnospirales; family Lachnospiraceae; genus Lachnotalea. The sequence continues at coordinate 1,537 of JBGUEQ010000099.1, forward strand.
AGGGTATACGGCAAACGATTTGATGAATGTAAGTTTTGTTTTTATTGTTGAAGGTAAACAGGATGGAAATAGATTGCCGATGTTACTGGAAAAATATTACTCTGAAATCTATGATGAAAAGGGAATGCTCCAACGTATATCAATTATTCCAACTAATAGTTGCACCAATATTAAGACCTATGCCAATTTAAAATACATTAACAAGTTATATCTAAAAGACCAATTTCTTATGATACGAGACAGTGATGGCAAAAATCCCAACTACCTTGTAAAGCAGCTATGCAGTTATTATGGAGCAAGAGCCAAAGAAGATATAGGAAATGTGCCTAGAGTCCAGACAAAGAATGTTTTAGTGCTTAAATATTATTCTTTTGAAAATTATTTTTTAGATCCGATTATCATGAAAAAGATTGGGGTAATCAAGCACGAAGAACATTTTTATAAGATTTTATATGATAAGTATCAGGCATATTTATATAAGTTGCCAAGTATGAAGCGTATGATTAAGATAACAGGAGCAAGAATTAGAAATAAAGAAGACTTAAAGAATAATATGGAAGACATAAAGATATATGTGCGTGGACATAATCTCTTTGATATATTTTATGGTCGGTATCATGGGCAAGCGGAAACAGGAATACTCAAAAAATATATCGAGGTAGCACCAAGAGATGCATTTGCAAATATTTTAGATGCGATTGACCGATTTGTATATTTTGAAAATCGAAAAAAAGAAACACTTGACTAATATTGTAAAAATATATATCATATAACTAGTTGAAAAAGTGGATTGTTATAATTTGCTTTGTGTAAAATCATGTGCGACAAAGGTGTAGCATCAAGTCATGTTAAATTGACTTGATGCTTTTGTTTGCACTAATATAATTATGTCATAAAAGTTGAAGGAGTTTGAGTATGAGCCACTTAGATAAAAATATTGCTGCTAATCTAAAAAGAATAAGAAAAGCAAAAAATATGAGCTTAGATATGATGGCTGAGCGCACTGGAGTTAGTAAGAGTATGCTTGGACAGATTGAAAGAGGGGAATCAAATCCTACAGTAACAACAATAGGAAAGATTGTAGAAGGAATGAGGGTATCCTTTGAAGAATTAATTCAAACACCATCAGAACAGATAACGATGGTTGAAATGGGCGATATTACCAAGGCTATAGAGATAGAAAATAATTATAGAGTATTCATTTACTTGGCATATGATAAAAAAAGAAATTTTGAAATATATCTTTTGGAAATTAATCCTGGGTGTGAATATAAAACAAATGCTCACGGAGAAAATACGTATGAATGTGTGACTGTATCAGGAGGCATACTGACATTAGAAACAAGCGAAGAGCAATACATCGTTGAACAAAGAAATTCAATTAAATTTGCAACGGATCAAGAGCATACTTATCGTAATGATGGGGACGAAATGCTGTACTTACATGTGGTTTTTTATTGGGATGGAGCAGGGTTTGTTAGTCCACATCAGTTAGACGATAATATATAGTCAAAAGGAAAGTACAAATAAGAGTACTTTCCTTTTGACTTATTGGAAAATTTTACGAACGTCCCTATTAAATTAAAGACACCACGCGGCAAGATGCACAATTCGTGGAGAAGAATTTTATTATATTCAAACTACTCTATTCTTTTACTAGAAAACTTCCGCGTACAATAGCGTCCGTGCCAAATTTATTTTTAATTAAATCCATTGTTTTTTCTACTTTTAGCTGTTTTTCATTGATCTGCGTATCGAATAGAGTCAGCTGAATGGGTTCATCTTCATGAGTAAGCTTAGAGGTCCTTATTCCGAGAAGTCTTACTGCATTTTGGTTCCATAATTCGTGAAAAAGAAAACATGAATTTTTATATATTTGATCCGTTGTGTTGGCTGGTGTTGTAAGTTGCATCTGATGCGTTACCGTTGTAAAATCACTGTATTTTATTTCGACATTAATCATGCTGGCAAGCTGTTTAGAGGCACGAAGTCTTTTCGAAACGGTTTCGGATAGGCTTAATAGAACGTGCTTAATTTCGACATCAGTGGTCGCATCAGAAGAAAGTGTAGTTGAAGTTCCTATTCCTTTTAAATCATTTTGCACGGAAATAACAGGAGAATCATCTATGCCATTGGCATTTTTCCAAAGTAGATGACCATGACTTTTTAAATGCGATGAGAGCAAGTTGGGAGAAGTGATAGCTAATTCTCCAATGGTTTTTATTCCGAGTGTATTCAGTGTCCTCACACTAGAGCGTCCGGCCATATACAATTCGCTTACAGGAAGAGGCCACATTTTCTCCTTTATTTCGTGAGGAAATAGAGTGTGCACTAAGTTAGGCTTTTTGAAGTCAGAAGCCATTTTGGCTAGTATTTTATATCATAGGAAAGTTCTCCTTCGGAGAACCTATGAATTAAAATGCCCGTTAGAAACGGGCATGAGAAACAGA
>JBGUEQ010000100.1:0-3728 GCA_041821265.1 Lachnotalea sp.
TAAAAAAAGAAACCCTAATTCCCCTCATGAATGAGGGGCTAGGGGAGTTGAGGTGTGCTTTGCACACTTTCTAGTAAGTCTGCGGTTCATGTATATTCGTTAGAGTGATTATTCATATAGATGTTGCCCATTTCACCGTTTATGAATATAATGAGGAAATTTTAATAGGGGATTTTTATGATCAACAATAAATTATAAAAGACATTAATTTATGTAAAAAATAAGTAAAATTAAAGTGCAAGCACATTAAGATAATATCCCTAAAAGTGTTTCTATAGATCATAAATACCTACAATTGTTTCAACATGGTATTGTTAGCTTAGGTGAAGTGCTTTTTAGTTCGATTGTTTAGTTAGCATACATTTGATAAATTGTTTGATAAGGTGAGATAATCATCAAGTAGCTCGAAAGATGATTGGAATATGTATATGATATTTTTGACAGAAGAATTGTCTGATATTCAAGCACATTTAAGTCATTTGTCTTTGCTGATTAATCCACTGTATACATGATTCTATTCATAGCTACACATTTTAATGTATCAGTGAACATCAAGGAAATTATTCCTGTGAATTATATATGATTTTTCTTTGCAGTAGTAACTTTTTCTTATTAATAAAAATAAAAAAACTACATATAAATTGTTGGGATTATATCAAGATGGAATAATATACAAAATACGACCTTAACATCATGTGAGGAGAAAACAATGAAAAAGCAATTTAGTAACAAGGCTTTATCCCTTGCCCTAGTGGCTTGTTTAACTCTAAATACGTTTCATATAACAGCATTGGCAAAGTCGGTGCATGTAGTAGAAGACTGGGGCACTGCTAATGCAACTGACAATACAACTGTTATTGATGACACCGCTAGTGTGGAGAATGTAACACAAGAAGAAGTTACTGAAGAAGTAGCTGAAGAAGAATCAGTAGATAGCTTTGTGGAAGAGCAAACAGGCAGTTCCGAGGAACTAAGTATAATTGATGAAAATACTACGGATTCAGAAAATGTATCGCAAGAGGATGATTCAGTTTATACAACCAATTATCAGAGTGATGATTTTGTGATTCCTAGTGTAGATGATTCTTATATGTCAAATTATTCTACGTACTCTGCTGATTCAACAGAGTCAACAGAGTACGCAGAGTCGTTACCATCTAGTTTTAGTTCAAAGGATAGTTTGCCGGTTGTTAGAGACCAAGGAGGTTGGGGCGTATGTTGGAGCTTTGCGGCAATTGGAGCAGCAGAAGCATCCATTATAACAAAAGGGCTTGGAGATAAAAGCATTGATTTATCAGAGTTACAGTTAGCTTACTTTTTTTATAATTCTGTAACCGACCCTTTAGGAAACACGATAGGAGATAATACCCAAACTATTGAAAAACAATTACTTGAATGTAGGTGGAAACAGTGCCTTTACAACATTTGCATTGGCTGGTTGGACTGGTGTTTCGGATGAAGAAAAAGCACCGTATAACACTGCATCCTTAACGGGAACGCTTAGCAATAGTCTATCCTATGACGATTTATTTCATTTGCAAAATGCATATTGGATTAATATTTCGTCTGACGTTGACGAGGTTAAAAAAATGATAATTCAGTACGGTGCGGTTGCCACTGCCTTTTATACAGACCAAACTACTACCACTGGAGGTACAGCCTGCTATAACCCTTCTACCTATTCCTATTATTACGATGGTAGTTATACTACAAATCATGCCGTTGTTATAGCTGGATGGGATGATAATTATAGCAAATCTAATTTCAATTCCTTGAAACAACCATCTAGTGATGGTGCTTGGCTAGTGAGAAATAGTTGGGGCAGCAATATGGGTGATGATGGTTATTTTTGGATATCTTACGAGGATGCGGCATTTAATTCTGATTCCTGTTCAAAAGTTGTTGTATTTGATTGTGAATCTGCCGATAATTATGACAATAATTATCAATATGATGGAGCAAATGGCGTTTATGGCTACTCCCTAAATAGTGGTGGTAGTATAGCAAACATATTTACCGTTTCTGGTAACAATAAAGGCAATAGTGAATCAATTGATGCCGTCTCATTTGCATTATATGATGTAAATGTCAATTATAGTATTGATATATATACGGATATCACTGATCCAACCGACCCAACTAGCGGTACGAAAGCCCTTTCTACCCCCCAAACAGGAAGTACTTCCTATGTTGGCTATTACACCGTCCCATTGGATGAATCCGTTGTTTTAAAAGAAGGTAAGACATTTTCGGTTGTAGTAACACTATCAAAGAGTGATGCTTCAACAACCTATTTCTTTGGGGATTATTCTTATCAAAATGGTAATTGGATTGAATTTACTAGTGCGACGGCAGCAGGACAGAGTTTTCGTAAATTTAGTGAGAGTAGTAATTGGTATGATATGAACGCAAGTGGTGTAGTGGCAAGAATAAAGGCATTTACAACTGATACAAATGTAGACTAAGATATTGATAATGAGATAGAGGCATCTGGAATCTTGTTAAATAATAGTTCATTGTCTTTAAATCTTGGAAATAGTACTACGTTATCTGCCAACATTACACTGGATAACGCTACAAATACGGCTTCTACATTACATATATAGGCACAGTGTGATGTAGAAGCTAATGTTATAATGGCTACGAATGTTACTTTGAATACATTATCAAAAATATTAAATACAAGTGAAAATTACACCTTATCTGTAACATTACCCATAACAACACCACCGACTAAAGAATAATTTGTACTTTCTCTAAAAGCACGGTTGCAATTGTTGATTCACAAAGAAATATTACTGCTCTGACTACGAGATATTAGACTATTACCGCGTCTACTACCAATGGACTTACCGTATTGCAAAAATATCTACAGATCTTATTTATCGGTACGCTATAAAGCAACTAAAACAAGTTAACTAGTTTTATTGCTTAGCTCCACGAAATCGAAAGTAAAATTAAGTTGGGAAAAAGTAAGTGGTGCCCCTGGATATGAGATCGTTATGTCTACAAATAAATCAACACATTTTATCACGATTAAGACCACTAAAAAGGTAAGACGGTAAGCTTCACAAAAACTAAGTTAAATGTGGTTAGACTTATTATTTTAAAATAAGAATATACAAAACCGTAAAGAGTATGAAAATATATAGTTCTCATACTAAAGTAAAATCCATTAAAATAAATATTCATTCAAGGATTTGAACCGTAAAACATAAAAAAAATAGTAATATCACTTCACGTTAAATTAAATTAATCCACAGGTGGACTTTATGGCGTATTAGATAAAGTATTTATCATCTTCAACACTATTAAGTCCTTTATAATACAAAAATTTATTAATATGTAAAAAATAAAAGGATTTGGAAATTGATATTGGACGAGAAAATTGAACAAATTAAATGAAAAACTAGTTACACAATTAAAAATATAATTTTAGTGGCACTCAGTGTACTTATAATTGTTAAAGTGTTTTTGAAAAATGGGACATATAATATTATTTATCCGATTTCTTGCTATTATTTATAAGTTACACATTTCAAATTGAAAATAATTTTTACTAAAATTATGTAAAACTCTCCATAAAATAAATATTGACTGTTTGACCAAATAATGATATATTAATCTTGGATATTTACTAAACGACCAAATTCATTCAAACAAAAATAAAACTAGAGATTTTACCAATACAAAGATGTAGATGGAAGCCTGAGCGGTTTCTACTACAT
>JBGUEQ010000101.1:0-3717 GCA_041821265.1 Lachnotalea sp.
ACTGTCTTTCCTCCTTCTACTGCAACGGCTCTTAACACCGAAGTTCCGGCCGTCATTGCACTGGCTGTCGCTCCTCCAATCGGTACCGCTAAGACACAGGTCATGGTGCTTATATCACCTATTGTATAGTATAACCCTGGATTGGATGCAAAGATTGTGTCTCTGATTGGATTCATTCCTACGGTTGTACCATCTCCTGAAGTTCCGAGTATTACATTATTTACCCCTTCATTCGCTGTTGACATGCCATAAAGTCCTGAGGTAACACCAATGGTAAACGCTCCGACTACAACTGGCGTTGCTGCTCCAAACGTTACTATAATCGCTGCTGTTCCCGCTATGGCGGCTCCTGCAATCAATAACCCATTTAAAATCTGTCCTTCTCCTGCTTTTGTTTTTTCATCCGCAAGATTTCTTTCCTGTTGTTTTTGTGTATACCGATTGATTGCCTCCTCTAAATCCTTGGTACTTCCATTTAGTTCTGTATTCTGCTTGGCAGATGCTTCCTTGATTTTTTGAAAAGCTGGTAGCTGAGCGATACTTCCTACCTGATATGAGGTTATTGTAACATGATTTTTTCCTCTCTGTCCATTTACGATTTGTAAAAGATTGGATAACAGATCGGTTATGGTACCAAAATCAGCACTTAGATGTCCATATTCACAGTCTCCTACCTCGTTCATCAACTGGCTAGCCTTCTTCGTTAATTGTTCGTAACTTCCTGTTATTCTTTCTCCTGAGGGTGCATTTACACTGGCTAATCCTGATGCCATGCTAACCGCGGCCGCAACGCTATCTTCGATTGTCAAAAACGCATCGACTCCCGTACCCAAACTTGTAATCTGCTCCTCTAGCCTGTCCTGTGCTATCTTCGCACTTAACTGGGTATCTAACTTATAATATTCATCACCATATAGCAACATTCTGGTCATATACTCGCTAAACAGTTGTTGCATATAGCCAAGTAACGGTATGTGCACTTCCTGCATATAGCTTTTGATACTATTAGCTGCCGCTCCCTTTATTTCCTCCATTTCAACTACCGTCTGTATCTTTTCCTTGGTATGTTCCAGCTCTTCACTCCACTGATTGATTTGTGCAAATATAGTGCTTTGAGCCGATTGTAATTCCTTATACTTTATGTAATATCCCATCTTCAGCTCCTATCTGATGATCTGACTCTCCGCAAAGGTTAGGGCAGTCTGTGCACTCTTTAAACGTTGTGCATCTTCTTGCACCAATTCTTTATATGCCATTAATAGCTCCTTCAATTGTTCATAAGCCTCTATGTACTTTTCTAATGCAGGCATTTCTCCCGTTACATCTGGTGAATCTATCTTTGTTGTTATTTCTTTTCCTGCCTCTTCCAAGGCATTTACTTTCATGAGAAAGCCTCCCTGATTTAATTGAATCACGAATGCCATTACTCTTCCTCCTCTTCCACCAGATTTGCCAAATCATCATATAAGGCACTAATTAAGTTTCTGATTTGGTCGATAACATCATTGTGATCAGAAATCTTGTGATCCAAACGAGAGATAGCATCACTAATTTCGTCAATGATATCATCTAAATCACTGGAATACGCACGGTATCCCTCTATCAAATCCCCCGCCACCAGTTCCTCATAGTTGTCATAATTTGAACCTTTCCAATTTTTGAAATCACTTAACTTTTTGTGGGCATTCCTTTTTTCATCCGAAATTTCACTTTTGTTATCTTTTATGATTCCTCTGGCTTTCTTTAGTTTTGTTTTCTTATTTTTAAAATCAGTTATTTTATCTCTATGCCCATTTATGTTATTGTTTGCACCTTCTATTTGTTCATAGATTGCCGAAGCTAATGACATATCATCCCCTCTTTTCTATGCTTTATATTCTTCTGAAAGCTGGGCAACGCTCTCCTCTAAGTTTTTTATCATTCTTTCATCGTCTTCATCGACATATCCTTTATAAATAACCGACTGTATGTCTTCGTGGTTAAAATAAAAGATTGAATCACCTAAGACTCCTTCTGGATAAGTACACGCACCATAATCATAATATTTTTGTTTTCCTTCTACCAGCGTAAGCGCACCTCTGGCTATCAACATTGCTTTCTTAACGCTGCCTTTCATAATAACAATTGTTCCTAATGGTAAAAATCTTTTTTCTTCCATACTAGACCTCTTTTCTTGATTTTTTTGATTACTTAAACTTTGGTAAGCACTTTTTTGTATAATATACCTTGTTAAAAATTAGTTCTTTACTAAACTGTGGCAATTGCCATATTAATATTTTTCATTTTTACATATCACTATAATTTTGCTTTATCTTAACAGAAAGTTATTTCTTTTGAGGTCGATTCTATTTCTTCAAGGCTTTGTATTTCTTCAAGGCTTTGTATCCCTTTATTTTGCTACAATCTATATGTTGTATTTTATCGATTTTTTATGTTCACATTTTTTATCGTCTATTTTAAAGTTTTATAGGCTCCCCCTTGTAATTGTCCATCCACCAATCAATTACTTTATCTACTAATCTCATAACAACAAAGTACTTATGAATGACATCCAAAGCTGATGGATACGGCATAATGGCTTTAATCGTTCCGATATAAAAATCTATCACTTTTATTTCTGCTACTTTTGTTGACAAATAGCGATAGATTTTTATAAGGGTGCTAGTCTTTTTAAGTTCTAACGTATAACAATCATATCAATACAATTTCATTTATTTACTCAAAATCCGACTAAAAATTTGAGTTATAAGTATTTATCAGCTTCTATTATTTCGATAGCCTCTTTATATTTTTTAATTAACTCAGTATTTCCTTCTTTTTCACATATGGCTATTTCAACATTAATTTCTTCAATCATCTCTTCTTTAGAAATAACTCTGTAATCTCTCGCTAATTCACTATCATCAGGATAAAATTCTGGATATGTCCAATCAAAATAAAACTCTTTATTTTTTGTTATTCCATATATAATCACCTCAATAGGGCCCACACATCGTTTATGAATTATTTCTATATTTCCATTACTATTAAATTCAAAACATGGATTTTTATAATAAAATTTTCCCATATATATTACTCCTTTAAATTGTATGTGTTGTAATAATTATCGTACAAACCTGTACATGCATCAAACCCAGGATTTCCTCTTATTGAAGACTCAATAATATCTAAATCAGTTTTCCCTGATTTTACTTTGGTACCTCTCTTTAATTCTTCATATGTTTTGCAATGTGCTAAAGCTTGATTATATTTTTTTATATCTGTTATATTACCTTTTTCATCAATGTATGAAGCCAGTCTATTATTATTTCTTCTTTCCACGAGTATGCGTGCAATTTCGCTATCTGTTTTCCCCTCAGCGCGCAATGTATTAGCAATTTCAATATTGACATCATTTTCTAGATGATATTGTATTCTATTTTCACGATAAGAATTTACCAACTCAATATCTGACCAATCATCTTCTGCAAATGCTTTAACACTTCCTGTCGCAGATGGTCTGTATCCATACACTGCCTTAATATCTTCTAATGCATCTTCTAATACTTTAGGATTATCAGATGGGTTATTTATATATTTAAATCCCGATGTCCTACTGCCACTCTTAATAGCACGATCAACTTTACTCAATCCCTTTAAGTACTGATAATATTCCACATCTGTCATTTCATATGGTATATCATATTTCCCCTTTGATACATTGTCCCAGTACTTTTC
>JBGUEQ010000102.1:0-3443 GCA_041821265.1 Lachnotalea sp.
TAGGATTGTGGGAGCACAAAGTGCGTAACAATCCGTAGGTATCAGGTGTCAAAATACCTTTTGACACCCTAATCATAATATAAATAAAAGGACGTTTGTCGTCATAAAGTAGATTGGAGATATAATGAAAAGAATAACAGCATGGGAAGGCTATGATGAAACACAGTTAAAAGAGGTGTTTGAATTTAGCGAAGGATATAAAGATTTTATATCGGATTGTAAAACAGAAAGAGAATGTGTACATAGAGTAATCAAAGAGGCTAAAAAAGCTGGATTTCGTGATTTGAATCAGGTAATACTAAACGAAGGTGTATTGGAAGCTGGCGATAAAGTCTATGTTAATAATATGGATAAGGCGGTTGCACTTTTTGTAATTGGTAAAGAATCAATGGAAAAAGGAATGAATATTCTTGGTGCCCATATCGATTCTCCACGCCTAGATTTAAAACAAAACCCAATATATGAGGATTCAGAATTAGCTATGTTTAAAACTCATTATTATGGTGGAATTAAGAAATATCAGTGGGTCACATTACCACTTGCGCTTCATGGAGTTGTAGTGAAAAAAGATGGAACTGTAGTTGAAATAGTAGTAGGAGAAGCTGAAACAGATCCTGTAGTTGGAGTTTCTGATTTATTAGTGCATTTGTCAGCAGATCAGATGGATAAAAAGGCAAGCAAAGTGATAGAAGGTGAAAACCTTAATATCTTAGTCGGCAGTATTCCACTTCAAGGCGAAGAGAAGGATGCAGTGAAGGCGAATATTCTTAAATTGTTAAAGGACAAATATGACATAGAAGAAGAAGACTTTGTATCCGCAGAAATTGAAGCGGTTCCAGCAGGAAGAGCCAGAGATTATGGTTTAGATAGAAGTATGATTATGGGGTACGGGCATGATGATAGAGTTTGCGCTTATCCTTCCTATAAAGCGTTATTAGCTCTTGAAAACTGTGAAAAAACCTGTGTATGCTTACTAGTGGATAAAGAAGAAGTTGGAAGCATGGGAGCTACCGGAATGCAATCTAAATTCTTTGAGAATACAGTGGCAGAGATTATTAATTGTATAGGTACTTATTCAGAAATAGTATTAAGAAGAGCACTTAAGAATTCAAAAATGCTTTCTTCTGATGTAAGTGCAGCATTTGATCCTAATTATCCATCTGCAATGGAGAAAAATAATTCACCTTATTTTGGAAAAGGACTTGTATTGAATAAATACACTGGAGTAAGAGGGAAATCAGGTTCGAACGATGCAAATCCAGAATACATTGCGCAATTAAGAAATATTTTAGAAAGAAATAATGTTTTAATTCAAACGGCAGAACTTGGTAAAGTTGACCAAGGAGGCGGTGGAACAATTGCATATATTTTGGCTAATTACAATATGGAAGTCATTGATAGTGGGATTGCATTACATAATATGCATGCACCTTGGGAAATCGCAAGTAAAGCTGACATTTATGAAGCAAAAAAGGGATATGCAGCATTTTTGAGAGAAGCATAAAACTAATATTTTAAGATTGTATGAGCACAAAATGTGTAACAATTCGTAGGTATTAGAGGGCAAAATACCTTTTGGTCCGTACATGATGATATCGCTTATAAATAACTTGTAATAAAATACAAGACTTGAAATACTAGGAGGAATTATGGCTACAGTAAGAGCATTTAAATGTGTTAGACCTAAAGAGGAATTTGTGAGTGAAATTGCGGCGTTACCATATGATGTATATAATAGAGAAGAAGCATGTGAAGAAGTGAAGAAGCAATCAATGTCATTTCTTAAAATAGATAGAGCAGAGACACAGTTTGATGATAGTGTTAATACCTATGATGAACGAGTTTATGCAAAAGCGCATGAGATTTTATGGGAAATGATAAATGATAAAACATTTATAACGGACAACCAAAAGAGTTATTACGTATATGAGTTAATTATGGATAAACGTTCACAGACTGGTATTGTGGGATGTTCCTCCATTGACGATTATCAGAATAATGGTATTAAAAAACATGAGAATACAAGAGAAGAAAAAGAACTTGATAGAATCAATCATGTAAATATATGTAATGCACAAACAGGTCCTATTTTCTTGGCGTATCGCTCGAATCAAATTATTAATGAAATTGTAGAGAACAAGAAAAAGGATACACCATTATATGATTTTACTGCAAGCGATGGAGTAAGACATATTGTGTGGAGTATTGTGGAAGAAGATAAAGTGAATAAAATCGCAAATGCTTTTGAAACAATTAATAGCATTTATATAGCTGACGGCCATCATAGAGCAGCCTCAGCCGTTAAAGTAGGGCTAATGAGAAGACAGGAAAATCCAGAGTATAATGGGCAGGAGGAGTATAATTTCTTCTTATCTGTGCTTTTTCCAGACGACCAATTGATGATAATGCCGTATAATCGAGTTGTAAAAGATTTAAATGGATTTACGAAAGATCAATTAATTGAAAAAATCCAGGAGTCTTTTAAAGTTGAAAATCTTGGTCAAGCAGCATTTTCACCAGATGAGAAAGCTACTTTTGGTATGTATCTAGAAAATCAATGGTACAAACTGAGTGCAAAGAAAAGTATAATATCCAAAGATTGCGTAGATGGTCTAGATGTATCTTTATTACAGAATTATTTGTTAGGACCAGTATTAAATATACAAGATCCAAGGACAGATAAGAGAATTGATTTCATTGGTGGAATAAGGGGAACATCAGAATTAGAAAAACGTGTATCGGAGGATATGAAGGTTGCTTTTTCCATGTATGCAACTTCCATAACAGAATTATTTGACGTAGCAGATGCCAATAAACTTATGCCACCAAAATCTACTTGGTTTGAACCAAAGCTTAGAAGTGGCTTATTTATTCATACGTTAAACTAAATAATTATAGCAAAGTGAAAATGTTACAAATTCACTAGTTACGGTTGGCTAAAATAATAAAAGGAGAACTTATAAGGGTTCTCCTTTTTGATGTCCATTACCATAAAAATTTTAAAAATTTCCAATCAGTGGCTAGTTTAGGTTTAGTTTTGTATTTAGCTCATCATCTTGTTTTTTTTGATTGATAAGATTTAAATCCATATACATAACAAAAATATCTTCTAGTGAAAGACTATATTTCTTAGCAAGGCTTTCCATTTTGGGTTTTAATTTATCAAGCTGTATCGAAATAGGGGTGGTTTCTAAATTCATACCCTTTAATACTTGGTCAGCATATATGTTGATTTGATCTAAAATCTTTTGTTCATCCTTTTTGTTCACTTGAATACCTCTTTCTAAAAATTACTAGTTTAGATTATAGCACTTTTAATATAGAATGTATAGATTAGCTGTAGGAGTTTGGTTACTGTTCACTCCGCAATGTCATTTAGTTAACTTTCATAAGCATATGGTTAGATTTCCAATAATGGGGGTCTAACCATATTTTTGTAAAAT
>JBGUEQ010000103.1:0-3053 GCA_041821265.1 Lachnotalea sp.
TGAAATCAAAGCATCGAAAACAATAAGAGTTTTTACAAAAGACGAAGGTGCGGAAGAACACTGTCAGGAAGGAAATCATGCCCTATTTCATCAAGTAATGTTTGACTGGCTGGATGAGTTATTTGACAATTATTTAGACTAAATAAGAAAACTAAATTGCTTTTTTGGATTTTCAATGTTTTGAAATCTAAAAAAGTAATTAGTTTGCAAAAAGAATTGCTAATTTATAACGAAAAAGAGGTGTGAAAATGTATAGAGAAGAAATAAAAAATGTTGCTCTTTCCGCTAAATTGAAAAGTGATTATTTAAACGATAGCATTATTAAGTTTTTTTTGCTAGCAATGATGTCAGGATTTTTCATTATAGTTGGGATAGCTCTGGCTTTTACTACTGCAAGTATTGTCAATGTGGATGGAACATATTATGGAAAGATAGCAATTGGGCTTACCTTTCCAATCGCTTTAGGTCTTCTTTACTTTGCAGGAGGAGAACTGTTTACAGGAAACTGCTTTATATTTACCATTGGACTGCTGGAAAAAACGGTTAACCTAAAGAATGCAATAAAAATACTTGTAGTAGGTTATCTTGGAAATCTAACAGGTTCTATTGTACTGGCGCTTTTGTATGTTAAAAGCAAAGCCCCAATCGGTCTGGCAGATCAGTATATTGAAAAAGTTGCAGAAAGTAAGCTTATTATCCCACCAGATGAGCTTTTTTTAAGGGCTGTACTTTGTAACTTTATCGTATGTATGTCAATTTGGCTCTGCTATAAAATGAAAGAGGAGACAGCAAAATTGTTCATGCTATTATGGTGTGTTTTCGCCTTTTCTACACCAGGTTTTGAACACTCCATAGCAAATATGGGGATATTTGTTATATCGCTGATGCTTCCACATGCAGAAACACTTACAATATCCGCAGCTGCACAAAATCTCGCATGGGTTACGTTTGGAAATATAGTTGGCGGTTCTATATTTTCAGCTTTTCCGTACTGGTATATCAGTAAAGGAAAAAAACAAAAGCAGTGAATTTATCAGTATCATTTTTATATATCGTCTGGTGCAGAGTTGTTCAGAGCATTTGTTAAAAAATCAATATAAACGTTAAGTTCTTTTGACAGGAATACATCATATCGTTTTACCCAGCCTACCTGTATCAAATTTCCCCCTTCCAGTGGAATAGAAATTATGTTGGGGTTCATGTAATTATCAACGATGCAGCCGGTTCCTAGATTGTAACTATCTGTATTTGATAAGAGATTATTCATGGCGCCTCGATCTTTCAAATTGACCAATTTACTAATATTGTTCACATTGATGGCTTCCTCTGCAAAATAGAGCGGTACATCGTCCTGATGGTATGTCAAATAAGGATAATCCTTTAATTGTTGTAAAGAAATGGATTTAAGATGTGATAAAGGATGTTCTTTTCGAAGAAAGATGTGTTGCTTTAACAAAGCAAGAGGAGTAAATACCAGTGATTTTGAGATAAAATAGCGCTCAAAAAAATCATGGTTTAAATCGGAAAGAGATAAAATTCCAAGTATACTTCTGTTTGCATATACATCGTCAATTACATCCGTTGTTTTTCCCTCTCTAACGGTTAGCTCGTATCTCTGCTCAGCAAAATAATTCATCAGATTTGCAACGGCTTCTATCGCAAAGCCGTAATGCTGTGAAGAAATAGAAAACTTTGTTAAGTCCATTGCTTTCTGTTTGTTGAAATGATAGACAACGGATTCTGCTTGCTCTATAAGAGTTTTAGCGTAGAACAATAATTCTGTGCCTTCCTTTGTGAAGATAACTCCCTTATTTGTTCTATCCAGAATGGTAATTTCCAAATCATTTTCCAAATCTCGTACTGCTTTACTGATACTTGGCTGCGTCACGTAAAGTGCAGAAGCTGCCTTACTAATGGAGTTATGCTTGGAAATTTCTATGATATAGCGACATTGTTGAAGTGTCATGTTTTTACCTCTTCTTTTACGGTTCTATTAGAATTTGTTATAACTTTAGACTATGACAAATGATTAAAAAAGTCAATTAGCTTTTTATGAAAAAATGATATAATATGATTATTAAAGGAGAATAGCAAAATTGTAAAGCATTACAGACATTACTTATATCTATTGCTCCTTGCTGTTGTATTTATGTGCATTTTCAAAATAATTAGGATAAGAGAGGTAAGTAAAATGGGAAGAAATACAATTAGACTTGTACAAGAAACAGATATTGAAGAAATTTTGAGGATATATGAACCTTATATAAGGGATACAGCAATCACTTTTGAATGTGAAACGCCTTCTTTTGATGAATTCAGAAACCGTATTAAGGAAATATCAGCTGATTATCCTTATATTGTTTGCTTGTCAAATGAAAGAATTGTTGGATATGCTTATGCACACAGACAAATGGAACGAGCAGCATATCAGTGGAATGCAGAGTTGTCGGTTTATGTTGATCAAGCTCATCTGCGTTGCGGAATGGGCAAGGCACTTTACAGTACACTAATAGAAATATTGGAGTTACAAAATATACGAAATATTTATGGGGGAGTTACATCTCCTAACGAAAACAGTGAAAAATTACATGAATATTTTGGATTTAAAAAGTTAGGAGTATATCATAATACGGGCTACAAATCTGAAACATGGCATGATGTTATGTGGTTTGAGAAGACGATTGGAGATTATAATCTCGAACCCAAGCCATTTGTATCAATAAAAGAAATTGACACGAATATAATCGCAAAAATACTGAACAACCATAGCAATAGGATTAAATCAGTATGAATGATTTAGATAATTTGTTTCATAATCTGTGAAATGCCCTCTTCAATATATTCCTCCTCCACATTTGAAATATTAAGTTTTAAGATAGAGTCTCTTACGAGGAAGGAAAGTAAATAATTATTATTTGCTCCATCAACAATAATTGATTTATTTTTTAGCCAACGAATAACCTTTTCACATGATATCTGTTCATTCAATTCAATATAAGTATGGAAAGCAATATTTTTTATAGGAGTATACGAAAAGTTAGTCAGATTACACT
>JBGUEQ010000104.1:0-2948 GCA_041821265.1 Lachnotalea sp.
ATCATATTATTTTCTTTTATCTCATTTATTCCTAGTTACTTTTTGTTTATCTAATAACTCCTGTAAAGCTTCGTCACTTTCATCAATCCACACATCTTCCTCTTCCACATTCAAACCAAGGTATTCTCTAAGTGTGCATTCCTCATCACTGTTGTTCCATCTGCTGATATATCTGTGAATTTCTTCAAATTCAATTTCTCCAGCCAAATATAATTCTTTAAATTTTTTATCCATCTATATCTCCTTAAAATTATTATTTATTATTGCATTCTTTCTTATTGTACCAAACTTTCTTAATTCTCTCTATACTTTGCTTGAATATTATAAAAAAAGTTTCTGCTTGTAGATACTTTCACAATCATAATGGCTAATGACTCACCGTAAAAAGTTTCTATTCATGCATATTTCTTCATCAAACAAAAAAAGAATCAAATAGATACATTTTATCTACTTGATTCCTTTTATTATGTTTCATTTCACTATTCTTATTTTCAAAACACCGTTTATAGAAGCTAATTCTTTCACAACTTCTTCTGTCACAGGTGATTCTGTATCAATAATAGTGTAGGCATAATCACCTTTACTCTTATTAATCATATCTGAAATGTTAATATTGAAATTAGCAAGCTTACTCGTATACTGCCCAATCATATTTGGAATATTCTTATGGTTAATGCAAACACGACCTGCATTTTCACATAATCCCAAATCACATGCTGGATAGTTTACTGAATTCTTGATATTTCCATTTTCTAAAAAATCCATAATTTCTTTTACTGCCATAATTGCACAGTTGTCTTCTGACTCTTCTGTAGAAGCTCCAAGATGTGGTATTACTAATACTCCCTCTGCTCCTACTGTTGTTGGATTCGGGAAGTCAACTACATACTTTTTTGCTCTTTTTTCTGCTAATGCTTTAACCATTGCTTCTTCATCCACTAGTAGATCTCTTGCAAAATTTAAAACCACAACATCCTTCTTCATCATAGCAATGGCATCTTCACTAATCATTTTCTTAGTTGCATCCATCAAAGGTACATGAATGGTAATGTAATCACATTCTTTATAAATCTCTTCTGCAGTTTTACTATGTTTAATGCCTCTAGACAAATTCCATGCTGCATCAACTGAAACATATGGATCATATCCATATACTTCCATTCCAAGATGTGTTGCTGCATTGGCAATTAATACTCCAATTGCTCCAAGGCCAATTACACCCAACTTCTTACCTTTGATTTCGCATCCAGCAAAGTTATTTTTGGTCTTCTCAGCTAGTTTAGCTATGTCAGCATTACCTTTTTGGGAATTCACCCAATTAACGCCACCTACTACATCGCGAGATGCTAACAGCATTCCTGCAATAACAAGTTCTTTCACGCCGTTTGCATTTGCGCCAGGTGTATTAAAAACTACAATACCTTTATCCGCACATTTATCTAAAGGAATATTATTCACACCAGCTCCCGCTCTTGCTACCGCGTGTAAACTTGTTGGTAAATCCAAATCATGCATAGCAGCACTTCTAACCAATACAGCATCTGCTTCTTCATAGTTCTCTGTTTTCACAAATTCTTCTGTAAATAAATCCAAACCTATATTAGCAATAGGATTCAAACAATTATATTTAAACATTACATTTCCTCCAAGGACATCTTACTAAATTTGTATAATCTATTATTTGTTATCTGCTTCAAATTTCTTCATAAAGTCTACAAGCTTTTGTACGCCCTCTGTTGGCATAGCATTATAGATACTTGCTCTCATACCACCCACTGATCTATGTCCTTTTAAATTTTCAAATCCAGCTGCTTTTGATTCTTTAACAAATTTCGCATCTAATTCATCATTTCCAGTAATAAATGGGACATTCATAAGGGAACGGTCTTCTTTTACAACTGTTCCACTAAACATTTCGCTTTGGTCAAGAAAATCATATAATATTGCAGCTTTTTGCTCATTCGTCTTCTTCATCACTTCAAGTCCACCCATCGCCTTAAGCCACTTAAATACTTTACCACAGATATAAATTCCGTATGCTGGTGGTGTATTGTATAAAGACTGATTGTCTGCATGAATCTTATATTTAAGCATAGTTGGAGTTCCTGGTAATGTATCCTCTGTAATCAAATCTTCTCTTATGATTACAATAACCATACCCGCTGGACCAATATTTTTTTGAACACCGCCATAGATGATTCCGTATTTTGTTACATCAACTGGTTCTGATAAGAAACAAGATGAAACATCCGCTACTAACGTCTTGCCCTTTGTATTTGGTAATGTCTTAAATTTTGTTCCGTAAATTGTATTATTTTCACAAATATAAACGTAGTCAGCATCCTCACTAATTTGCAAATCAGAACAATCAGGAATATAAGAAAATGTCTTTTCTTCGGAAGAAGCAATTTTATTTGCTTTCCCATAGTTTTGAGCTTCCTGATATGCTTTCTTTGCCCATTGTCCAGTCACAATGTAATCACCAACTTTATTCTTCATCAAGTTCATTGGAATCATTGCAAACTGCTGCGATGCACCGCCTTGTAAAAATAAAACTTTATAGTTATCTGGAATGTTCATTAATTCGCGTAAATCACGCTCTGCATCATTAATGATTTCTTCAAAAGCTTTCGATCGATGACTCATTTCCATTACCGACATTCCGGTACCCTTATAGTCTAACATCTCTGTTGCTGCTGCTTTTAACACTTCTTCAGGTAACACTGCTGGTCCTGCCGAAAAATTGTACACTCTACTCACTTTTGTTTCCTCCTAGAATTTATTTGCATATTTATGCTTGTTACTACATTATCACTTTACTTTGTAAAAGCTTCTGTGATATTTTCCAATGACTCAACAGATTAGTAAATCATCCCGTCGAAAATAGGCGGGATGATGTTCATTTCGTTCAATCACTTTAACCATTTTACAACTATGTTATTTTTTAG
>JBGUEQ010000105.1:0-2688 GCA_041821265.1 Lachnotalea sp.
AGAAAGGAGGTTTTGCTCTGCGAATTTCATTGCATTTCCAGCACTTCGTATTCTCTCACTATCTGTTTTTAATAGATATAACTTTAAACAAGTCAAACATACAATTTATTGTCTTATGAATCATTTGTTCTTAATATTTATAATTTCATTTTGAATTATTTCTTTTACCTTTTCTTCTGTATATTCAGTTATAGATAATAAATTTAACAAAATATTGCACGTTAACATGAAACTCATTTCACTAGATCCTACTTCGCCATGTGCTCCAACACAGAATTCATAGCTACCCTTAGGTAATAGATTTCTTTCATTAATATTTGCAATACTTTCCTCTATACCTTCTACATAGTCTTCTGGTATTCCTTTATGAATATAATCTGGCTTCATTGCTATATTATTTTCAAATTCTCCTTCTTCGTAATCACTAATATCAATTTTTATTTCAGTTTGTAAAATATTATTTGCTTCATATATTAAACCCAGCATTGCATAATTGCTAATATTTTTAGGCAATAAAAATTCGACTGCTAGTTTTTTATTTTTGTTTAAGATTGGTATTTTCCCACTATATTCCTTGTGTATAAAATTAACCAACTGCGTTTGCTGGTTAGGTATTTCATCTTCCCATATTTGAATTTCTATTCCATTATCATACTTATAATAATACTTCATATTCTTCATCCTCTCTAATCTATGCCCCAAAATTTTTTAAAAGGTTTTCCAAATAATTTGGGGTATTCGCTAATTACTTCTGGACTATATACACTAAATGGAGAAACATCATACTTTTCAAGTGACAATTCATGTGCAATTTTGTAGGACATTCCTTTACTCATCATTGAAGTTTCAGTAATCTCATGCATATAAAAACTTGCATTCGCACCTGTTATTTTTTCTCCATTTAACAATGCACTTTCTAAGCTTTTTATCATAGCATCATTTGTAATATCTGAAAACTCTCCTGATAAATGTTCTTTTATTATATCAATTCCTTTTTGGCTAACTGAAATTTCCTTATCAGCTAGTTTACCAAATCCCGATCCATCATAAACATTGCCATTATATGCTCCTTTTCCTAGATTGGAGCTTCCCTTTACTTCCGTGGCCTTAACCCCAAACAACTTACTTCCAACAAAACCTCCCGCTAACAATCCAGATAATTGTCCAAAATCCTTCGATGTATACGGTGTGACTACCTTTTCTACCGCTGCACCACTTCCAACCGTCAACAGCGTTTTTGCTCCAAATGATACGCTACTTTTCGCTATGTTAGAGGCTCCACTTCCTAGAAATGTCTGTATGCTTTGTTTTGCTCCTGTTGCTGTTACATTTCCTACACTTGCCCCTGCAAAACAGAATCCAAGGCTAATTCCAGTACTTAGCGTCCCCCATGTATCGTACACTCCTTGATTTCCTAAGAATGCAGTATCTCGAATCGGATTTCCTGCAACTGAATTAATATCTCCTGCAAAACTCTTTAATATTCTAATGCCTGTCTATTCAAGATACCTGTATGATAATCAATTGAAAATCTCCAATCATTTCTCCCATATAAATCTGCTGTACTCTCATCACCTTGACAAACCACATCAACTTCACCACACCTTTTTACCAAACTATAAAATTTATAATGATAAGGAGCATTTATTGCAAGCAGCTTTTGTCCCATCCTATCAAAAATACATATCAAGCTATCTGTTCTTTTTCTTCCTACTTGTGCTACAAATAAATTATGTGCAGAAGTATATTTTATACTAAGTAAATTTTCAACACTAAATTTTGTAGAAGATGTAGTAACAATACCATTAACCCTATTATAGGCATATATCATTTTGCCCGACAAATCACAATACTCATTGATTTCACAATGTTCATTGTTCAAATATTTTATATATATATTATCTTCTTGTAAATATGCAATAATTAAATTTTCATATTTTTTTTCATATTTCACTTCATTAATTATCCATGAAATCATTCCATTTTGTTTATCAACATTAATATCCATTTTTCCTCCTAATGCAAGTACTTGTCAGTTCCAGGTATAGCATGTATGTAATCTGTTCTTTCAATTCGTCCCATACCATTAAATAAGTCATATTGTGTAAGCGACAAATCTCCAGTGAGATATTTATCAGCCGCTAAATCAACCTGTGGTCCAATAGGACCCTTTAAAACTTCTAATGTTACACCGTCATTTACTTCGCATTGCACAACCTTGCCCAAATTGGTTTTCCACGTAGATTTAACTGCCATATTTTCATTAACAAAATTAATATTAGGAACCTCTTCAACCAGTCCCCATCCACCTAATTCATCTAACTCTGCATCAGCATTTAATACCATGTTAAATCGATCTCCACCCGACAATACTTGATGCTCTGGTACATAATTTTTAGGCCATGGACTTTGATTTTGAACTAATTCAAAATAGTCATTTATTGTTCCATTAGGATTTGCCGTCATAAACTCATTCCAAGTTATATCCGAACCAATTCCAAGTTCTCTCCAATGCTCGCTATACGTTGCTGCATCCTCTGCACTCATTAAATCACCAGAATATTTGCCACTCTCAATATTCTCAGGAACTTTCTCTACCTCAGCAGCCTTAACCCCAAACAACTTACTTCCAACAAAACCTCCCGCTAACAATCCAGATACTCGCCCAAAATCCTCTGAGGTATACGG
>JBGUEQ010000106.1:0-2644 GCA_041821265.1 Lachnotalea sp.
TCTATATTAGTTTAATGTATCTCACGATAGCCAAGGAAAAATCCTCTAACTAAAACGAATAAATAAAGTATAAAGGTCAAAAGTTAAATTGTCAATAAATACCTGTGAAAGTTATATTTTAGGACTATAAATCGTTGCAGTTTAGTCATTGCGACTGCGAGGTGTTTTTGTGAGCGCAAGCACAGAAAACCTGACTTATAAATCGGCTAATCCCACAATGGTAATATTTCTGGCATCATAATCAGATTTAAGATTAAGATAATGTGATACCACATTATTTTTAATTATTTTTATTTTGGGACGCATATTAAATTCTTCATAGTTTTCAACAACAATGCCGACCTGGCCATTGCTCAAGGTCACGGCAGTACCGAGTGGATATGAGGCTACTTTGCGCGAAAACGCAAGTACAATATTAGGATCAAACATCGTTCCAGAGCCACCTTGAATAAATTCCAGCGCGTCTGAAGGAAGATATGCTTTGTGGTATGGCCTATCAGAAACAAGTGCGTCATACACATCACAAACGGCTAGAATACGGCCAAATATAGTAATATCATTACCTTCTATTCCCGCAGGGTAACCAGATCCATCATATCGTTCATGGTGATGTAATATTCCAATATATGTAGTAGCTGAAATGTTCAGAAAATTTTTCTTAATAAAATGATATCCATTAGAAGGATGTTCTTTAATTATGTCAAACTCAATCGTATTAAGTTTCCCAGGTTTTGATAAAATCTCGATAGGAGTAAATTTTTTGCCAATATCATGTAGCATTGCGGACATTCCAAGTTGAACAAGTAAAACTTTATGAAACTTAAGAGCATTGCCTACAATTAAAGCTAAAACAGCTACATTTACGCTGTGAAAGTAAGTATAATCATCATATATTTTTAAGTCAATCATGTTAACAATAATGTCCTGGGTGGCAATAATTTCATCGACTATTCGAATCAAACTTGCAGAAAGAAAATTTATCTCGTCCTGATATTCAGATGGATCGGAAGAAGGGGAAGCAACAAATATATTTTTGAGTGACCGAATAGCTTCATGTCTCATATGGTCTATTACGATGGAGTCTATTGTAAAATCATTAGAAAGTTCATCGTCAATATACAATCCGGAATACCCTAAAGACAGGATGCGATCCAAATATTCAGCTGTTACTGTATTACCGTGGTTTAGTAATTTGATACCACTTTTATCATAAATTGATTTGCCAAGTATCATGCCTGGTTTTATATGATTAATGGGAATGTATCTCATTCGATTGCGTACTCCTAATTCGTGTATTGATTATATTTTAAAACACTTGTATAATAAATGTATAAACTGTAGTTTATACAAATTTTATTATTGAACTTGAAAAATATACTACCATATTGGTATGATTTTTTCAATAGATTAGCAGAAAATAGGGGAAAAATGGGTCTAAAGTATGAATATAAATTTGGTATTTGAGGATAATTATGTCATTGTATGTCAAAAACCTCCAGGTATTCCTGTAGAAACGGCAAAAGTTGGAATAATTGACATGGTGAGTGAACTAAGAAATTATGTGAATGATAAAACGGGTAATTCCTATTTGGGAGTAGTGCATCGTTTGGATCAGCCGGTCGAGGGTGTGATGGTGTTTGCGAAGAATCAATTTGCAGCAGCGGGATTAAGTAAACAAATAAGTTTGAATAAGATGAAGAAGTACTATTTAGCGGTGTTGTGTGGAGAGCCAACGCGTAAAGAAGATACACTCGTAGATTATTTGGTTAAAAATGGAAGAATTAATGTATCCACCATTGTAGATAAATCGATTGCAGGAGCTAAGAAAAGTGAACTTATATACAAAATAGTAGCGAGTAAGGATCAGTTGTCTTTGGCAGAGATAGAACTAATAACGGGAAGACATCACCAGATTAGAGTGCAAATGGCAAATGTGAACCTTCCACTTTGGGGTGATGTAAAATACAATCATGAATTTTTAGACCAACGAGGAGTTGCGCCTGCATTATGTGCCTATAAGTTGGAATTTGTCCATCCTAAAACAAATAAAATAATGAAATTTGAAATAGAGCCATCGGGTGAAATGTTTAAATTATTTCAATGATTTTTAGTTGACAAATTAGATATGATGGCATAAAATACATCATAAGAGTGATAGATTTATCTCAAGACATGGTGATGATAAGGATTAGTACAGAAACGAAAATCTCAGAGAGAGAGTTGATTGGTGTGAGACTCTTGGTTAGATTGTTTGGAACCTACCTTTGAGCCCTATATGAAAGTATAGCGTATATTCTGCGATAAAGAATCTAAAGAGGACTGCGAATGCAGTTAATTAGGGTGGTACCGCCGATATAGTCTTTCGGTCCCTTTTATGGGATTGTTAGGCTCTTTTTTTGTATTATTTTAAAGTGCTTTCGCTTCCCACAAATGTAAATATCACTTCATGCCAAAGATGAATGCTACGGGCAGGAAATTTATTTTCATGCTATAGGGGTGAGGTGCAAATGGTTTATAAGTAGCTGTTTATGGAATAAATAAAGTAAAATTGAAAGGAGCCAAACAAATGGCAAACGATAAGAAATTAGTTGAAGCAATAACTTCTATGGAGGAGGATTTTGCACAGTGGTATACAGATGTAGTA
>JBGUEQ010000107.1:0-2509 GCA_041821265.1 Lachnotalea sp.
CTAAAACTCTTGGCATATCTCGTAACACAGTGAAAAAATACTGTGATGGTAACAACGTTCCTTGGGAACGTAAAGAGTACAATCGTGAATCTAATGTTTTGAATGATGATGTACTAGATTTTATTCTCAAATGTTTTGAAGAAGACAAACAAGAGGGACTTCAAAAGCAGTCTCACACAGCCAGACGAATCTATCATAGATTGGTTGATGAAAAAGACTTCAAGGGTTCTGAATCTTCCATTCGTGCTGCTGTTAAGAAAATTAAAGGTAGTCTTCCTAAGTCTTTTATTCCACTTGAATTCGATCCAGGTGAAGCAATGCAGATAGATTGGGGCGAAGCAACTATCTATCTAAAGGAAGTCAAAACAAAGGTTAATCTATTCTGTGCAAGGTTATGTTTTAGTTGCAGTATGTTTGTCATGGCATTCATGCACCAGAATGAAGAGTCTTTTCTTGAAGGTCAACAAAAAGCCTTTGAATATTTTGGTGGTGTTCCACATAAGGTTATCTTTGACAATGCTAAGGTTGCAGTAAAAGAAGGCTTTGGAAAACATGCCATCATGCAAAATAAGTATAAAGCATTTAGTGCACATCACGCATTTAACGCTTTGTTTTGCAACATAGCAAGTGGTAATGAAAAAGGTCTTGTTGAAAACCTTGTTGGCTTTTCAAGAAGAAACTTAATCGTTCCAGTTCCACATCTGGCTAATTTGTCAGAACTCAATGCGCATCTATCAAACGGCTGTAATGATTACAAATCGCACACGATACCAGGAAGGGAAGGCTCAGTTGGAATTAGACTTCGTCAGGAAAAAAGTTACTTTTATGCGTTACCTAAGTATCGCTTTGACACAAGTAAAACGGCAGTAGCAAAAGTTAATGAGTATTCAACGGTACGTTTTGATAAAAATAATTATTCAGTACCAGCCGACCTTATTGGTAAAGATGCTACAGTGAAAGCTTATGGGAATCACATCAATATCCTGTTTCATAATAAAAATGTTGCATCATATATCAGGTTATATGGACAAGGTAATGCAACTAGCTATACACTTGAGCATTACATGCCATTACTTGAAAGAAAACCAAGAGCAGTATTTAATGCAAAGCCAGTGAGACAGGCTGTTCAAAGGGACTTACTCGAATGGGGAATGAAGTTTCCTGATGCAAACAGGGATACAGTAAAACTTCTCCGACTATGCCTGGATTATAGCATTGATAAAATCTTAAACATAAAAAAACAGATACCATACAATGTGCAACCAACGATAGATTTGGTGCGTAGTTACCTTGATGGCCCAGTCACAACCAATATAATTCCAATATCCAACGAGGTACGAGTGGATACAGTAGACTTATCATCATACGATGAAAAGTTTGGAATGGTGGTGAATCATTAATGAGTAAATTAAATGTAACAAGTGATGTCATCACTTTATACTGTAAGCAATTGAAGCTACCTACCTTCAATAATTATGAAGATATCATAAGGCAGCTTGATAAAGACAAAAGCTATGCTGATTTTCTGCTGGAACTACTTAAAGCAGAATCTCTGCAAC
This sequence comes from Lachnotalea sp., assembly GCA_041821265.1. Classification (GTDB taxonomy): domain Bacteria; phylum Bacillota; class Clostridia; order Lachnospirales; family Lachnospiraceae; genus Lachnotalea. Next base: position 1,560 of record JBGUEQ010000107.1, read on the forward strand.
GTCAAGAAAACAATCAAAAGCGCCGAATTAAGACAGCTAAGTATCCATATCTAAAAACAATTGATGAGTATGATTTATCGCGATTACAACACATAAAAGAACCATTTATTTGGGAGCTAGCTGGTTGCGATTACATAGATAAAAATCAAAATATAGTAATGATCGGAAATCCCGGCACTGGTAAAACGCACTTGGCAATCGGTTTAGGAATGAAAGCCTGCATGAATGGCTATTCCGTTCGATTCTATACAGCTGCAACTTTAGCAACAGAACTAGTTGAAGCAAGCGATTATAAGCGTTTAACAAAACTTGAACGTCAGCTGGCAAGTGCAGATTTGCTAATTATAGACGAACTGTCATACCTTAGCTTTAATCGGCATCAATCAGATCTATTGTTTAAAGTTATATCAGACCGTTCCGAAAAAGGCAGCATAATAATTACAACGAACTTAGAATTCTCAAAATGGACAAATTTATTTGATAATCCAACAATGGTTTCTGCATTAGTAGATCGAATCACATTTCGGTCTCATGTGTTAAATATGAATGGCGATTCTTATCGCAAAGATAACATTAAGTAATAATAAACCAAGGGAAATGAAGTGTAATTCATAAGTTTCCCTTCTTTTATAAATAAAGTGGCTCAAAGATTCATTAGCATAATAAGCAAAGTGGTATACTTTTTCATCAGCACAGGTGGCTCAAAAATTCATTAGCACCTGGCTCAGAAATTCATTGACATTCACATCTCCTAAGACTTCCTTTACTTTTGATACATTATTAGTCAGTCCTTCAAATCCTAATATACTTTTTTTCGTTCCTATAAATAATTTACTTATTTCTTCTGTAACTGTTTCACCATTACACGCTACTAAAGCATATCGTTCAAAAATTTCTTCTTTCGATGACGAAAATTCAATTTTACCATTATTAATAAAAGTAATACTATC
>JBGUEQ010000108.1:0-2311 GCA_041821265.1 Lachnotalea sp.
CAGGCTTTTGTTGACAGTAATGATTGGACACAAATCTCAAGTGCTAAAAAGAGTGCAACAACTGATACGGCAAGTGTCATCATTGATACTATGTATAATTCAGATAAAGAAGTTGCAGATAACTACACAAAGCTGATAGTTAGACTTGGAGAAACGGGGAAACAATCTGCAGAAAAAACTATAACAAAAGGAAAAACTTATGACTTAAATATAACGGACAAGTATAAAGCAAAAGGTCAAACGTTATGGCTATATGCTAAGGGAAACAATCCAAAGCTAGATTGTTATGTTGATGGTACATTTAATGCAAATTAATATTTATTCTTACAATAAATTGTAAAATGAACACCTATATAACTAAGACGTTAGTTGTATAGGTGCTATTAATAACTTCTCGGAGTTAGCACCTAGTGTGCAAATGTAAAATGAAAATTGAATATTGGTAGTTTTGGAAAAAAAGAAGAAATTATGTGTACGAGAAATAGACATAACGTAAGTTATGCCTTAAAATAGGTATTGCTATATCAAGTTTTAGTTGACTTGTAAAAGCGCTTGTTGAAATGCTTCAACGGTTGGCATTTCCCATGCATCAAGATGTTGTAGCATCATGATTGCATAAAGGCGGCAGTACCACATTTTAGTTGAACGGTGTCTGCCGCCTTCTAGTTTATAATCCTCTTTCTCACGTTTGTTAGAACGTTCCACAGAAGTTCTTCTGTCATATTCCTTTTTCCATTCCGTACTATCTCTTGGTGGTATGTTAATTAATCTTGGATCATCTTTTAGCTGTGTATGTACGGTTCTTCCGTACTTTGCATCAGAACAGGGAGTTTCACAGAAACATCCTTTGTTTCGGTCAGCTTTGGAACATCTAAATTTAGCACGATGCTTTGATTTCTCAATGCCATCGTGGCGCATACGTAAACCCATTTTACAGATAGGAACACCATCTTTATCAAGAGTGAAATCATCTTTGTATTTGAAGTTGCCATTGTTTGTTTTTTTCAAATCAATAAATGGAGTGATGCCCTGTTCACGGCAATAATCGTAGACAGGAAAAGCATCCATTGCAGAGTCAAGTAACATCTTTTCTATTTTAAACTCTGGAAGGTAGGATTTCATAGAAAAGAAAGTATGTAGGAAAGAAAGCATATCGTGTCTTGACGCACGTTCAAGTAATGGGAAAACAGGTAAATCACTATGAGAATCGGAAGCGACAAACATGTATAGATGATAGCCATTAAAGAAACAGTCGCGGGAAGAATCCCAACCACTGTTGCAATCAGGCTGGGAGAATAATCGCTTACATTTACAGTCATGAATGCCATTTTCTTTGCAGTTACAGATTCGTTTTCTACGCATACGAGCAGCGGTTCTTACAGGAGTACCATCACCCGCAACACAAAGATGGGAAGGATCAATAAGTTCCTTGGAAACGGAGATATTAAGGAATTGATGCTGATAAAGGCTAAAAATAAGTCCAAAAGGATGATTGCATTTAATGGGATTACGAACGAGAAAAGGAAGTAGTCTAGAACAGATGCTACTTGTGTCAGTTGGAGTTTTATCGCCGTGTTTCTTACCTTTCTTGACCTTTGGTTTCACAAATCTTTCATTTGGAGAAAGATTATTAGAATCCGAAAGCCACATACGGTCAAAAAAGTCATAGAAAGTGCCGACACCAGGAGTGTCGTTCACAGGGAAACCACTGATAATGGCATACAAAGGACACTCTTTTAGCATAGAAACCCAAACAGTAATAGAAGTAACTTTTAACTTAATTGATAAAAGATAAGAACGAAGCATACAGGATGGAGTTCTTGGAGAAGGACCAAACTTAGAATAATAGTCTTGCATCATAGTATCAGTAAGGGATAAATCCAAGTGCCAGAATTCAATAATAGTATTCCAAGTCTGCTTTGACAGGACAAAGGGACTAGGATAATAAATGAAAAAATCAGATATGAAAGTATCTTGGTAAGCGGTATGACCGCCAGAAATAATAGGTAACATTAAAATCGCCTCCAATTGAAATAAATTAATATAATCAATTGGCTTCGCCGCAAATTTTTGACTATTTGTCAAGCTTTTTCGGTAAAAAAAGTGGGTGATTTTAAAAATAAAGGAGTTGAAACCCTTATAAAATAAGGGCTAGAGATTCCGAGAAAGTATATTATTATACTGGAGGTAAATTACAGTGAAGTTAAGAGATTCCATTAGAACTCAATTTGTACTAATGATTCACAAGCGAGGATTTCAGTTTTCTTTTCTTATAGTTTTGGTATATTGTTTGTTGTCTTATATCAATAAC
>JBGUEQ010000109.1:0-2293 GCA_041821265.1 Lachnotalea sp.
TTAACTTATATTATCTTTTCCTTCTGGTTTTGTCCATCAGAAGATATCAATACAAATATTGATAGTAGGATTGATTAAATGCTTGAAACTTCTATTCATTAACAGTATCATTAGCTAACACTGCTAAATTCTGGTTTAGCAACTAAAATAAGTACCAAAAAACTACTAACTTAATATAATAGTTAGTAGTTTATTTAATCAACAAATCGTAATCCGTCTCTCTTGTGGTCTCTTTTACCCCTTATATGCTATAGCATCTATCTGCACCTGCAAACCATTCTCACCGCCCTTATGCGCAAACTCTGTTGCTATAGTCTTTCTTGCTGGATATTTACCCTTAAAGCGATCTGCAAACACTTTTTCCATAGTAGGAATATTCCATGGGTCTTTCATCAGTACATCTACCTTCACTACAGATTCCAAAGTAAGTCCTACCAATGCAAGACGTGCTTCCATGTTGTCTAAAGCACCATGAACCTGTGACTCCACATTTTCACCTACATTACCCACACAAAAATTCAAATACACCCAATCTCCTGCTACAACCACTTCTGAATAAACACAATCATTAGCATACTGGTTATCCAGATTCATTCTAATTATTTCTCCCATACACCATTCTCCTTCTTTCACATCATAAAGCAAACATTTGTTCGTATAATTGTATCATACTATATTTTGTAAATTCAGTCAATTTAAAAATTGGAAAACCATCAATTATATCAGAGAGATGTACGCTTTATTCTAAATAAAATGTCTTCATGTATTCTTATCTGTCATTACATTGTCATATTTTTTTCTACTAACTTATAATATTAAATTGTCAAGGTTCCTTGTCGCGTTAAAGTTTAGTTTTGCGGATTTATTGCACTAAAAAACTACCAGCTTAATACTGATAGTTAGTAGTTTTATATACGTATTCACTTTTACTGGCTTCATTATGCTAATTTTCTATAAATACGGTAGTAGTAATAACTGTCACTTTTCATATTGGGTTGAATATGTCCAACAGGGGTTCTCTTTTCAAATAATTCAAAACCACATTTTTCAGCTAATCTACAAGACGGGATATTTGCACAATTAATTGTAAGAATTAAATATGGTATATCCGATACCTGAAAACACCAATCAACAAAAGCATTCACCGCTCGTTTGGTGTATCCCTTTCTCTGGTATCGTTTGGTCATAAAGTATGCGACTTCCACTTCATTTAAAGTATCTTCCAGTCCCATACCGACCATACCAATCAATTGATCAGTTTCTTTCAATATGATGGCATATCGTTTATTCTCATAAATATCAGTAGATTCCTTTTGAGTTTGAAGCCAATCAATAAAACCATAAAAGTTTTCTGGTTTTGGTGCATTTTCAAACCAGTCCTTCATAAAACGACGTATTTCTTTTTCACGAACAATTCTATGAAGAATTTCCGCATCTTTTCTTTCAAAGTCTCTGATTATAATATCATTCAATTCTATTCTCATATATTTCTCTCTTTCACAAAATATAAATAACATTCATGAATAGACTACCACTAAACTTACTAGCTATCAATATTAAGTTTTCAATGTACAGTAATCCTTAAAAGTCTAATTTAGTACAAAAAAACTCCCAACTAAGTATTGATAGTTGGACGCTTAAGAGTATAAATATTTATTTACATGAATTTTAAACTAGGTGAATATATTTTTAAACTACTTATCTATAATACTTGGCTTATCAATATAACTAATCCACTGCAAAAAATAAGTATTGCCACTCCGAGAAAAGTATATGCAGTGACCTTACTATATTTTCTGTATTGTAGGAACATTAATATCATTTCGACACCTAAAAGTAGTTCCAATACATTGATCGCCTTATCCCAAACATCAAAGATTTGTAGACTACCAACGAATATAATAAAAATTGTCACCAGTATTTGTAGCGCATAGAAAATTTTTTCCGTTACTGTTTTATTGCACCATTTTGATAAAGCCACTTTATCATTCATATTACGTTCCTCCAACTTAGTAATTTTTTTATTTCTATAAGTATAATAATACACATTCTACCAACTATCAATCTTTAATTGTCAATGTCCCTTACTCCATTAAATCTTAATTTAAGCAATGAAAAACCAACTACTGAATATAATAGTTGGTTAAATAATTCATTATGATATTTGTTGCTACATATTTTATCTAGTAACCGACAACTTAGAATTTTCTAGCTTTAGCTAATGCTTATTTTACATTGTATGGTCCAGTTATTTCAATTTCATTGCCGTCTGGATCTTCAATAATAAAAAACC
>JBGUEQ010000110.1:0-2119 GCA_041821265.1 Lachnotalea sp.
CATTTTATTTTATCTGCTACAGAAGAAGGGCTTGGAACGTGCTGGATTGCCTCTTTAAACGAGAATAAGGTAAAAGAAGCGTTATCCATCCCGGAAGAGTATAGAGTTGTTGCTATGACCCCTGTAGGGGAAATAAGAGAAGATAGTGAGCATTATGAACAAAAAGATGTTAGACAGTATGTTTTTTTAGATAATTATAATAATAGCTATAATTATGATAAATATAATAATTAAATAAAGATCTATTCAAAAGGACTGTTGACGTGAACTGACCCCAATAAGTTAGACCTAAAAAATCTAACTTATTGGAGGTCAGTTTTTTAATGGCAAAATATAGTTTTGAATTAAAACAGAAAGTTGTACAAGCATACCAAAATGGTGAAGGTGGATATACTTATTTAGCAAAAAAATATGGGATAGCAAACAAATGCATAATAGTAAAGTGGAATAACGCTTATTTAAGATTCGGCTTAGATGGATTAACTCGGTCTCGAGAAAATCAAACTTACTCTTTTGATTTTAAGCTACATGTAGTAGAATTATACCTAACTACAGAAGTTTCTTATCAGGAATTAGCTCTGAATGTTGGAATAAACAATCCTCCCTTAATAACTAAGTGGGTGAATGATTTCCGAATTGCAGGTCCTGATGCTTTGAAACATAAGAAAAGAGGACGACGCTCAAAAATGGAAAAACCAAAGTATATTAATCAATTACCTAATGAATCTATAAATATTAATTCTGATTACCTAAAGCAATTAGAAGAAGAGAACTTAAACCTTAGAATAGAGAATGCCTATTTAAAAGAATTGAGGAGACTGCGTCTAGAGGGAAAACCTCAGAAGGAAAAGCGAGAATCATCCACAGCCTCCGAGGATCATTCAAATTAAAGGATATTCTCGCAGTTACAGATTTTCCTAAATCTACATATATGTATTGGCAAAAACGTCTTGAACGCGAAAATCCGGACCAAGAAATAGAAAATACAATTTTGGAAATACGTAATCAACATAAAGATTTTGGATATCGTAGAATTTATGGATTGCTTCGCAAGCAAGGAATAATCATTAATAAGAAAAAAATTCAACGAATAGTGCAAAAGCTTGGTATTCAGGTTACATCATTTATTCGAAAAAGTAGAAAGTACAGTTCCTATAAAGGCAAGGTTGGAACAATTGCACCTAATAGACTTCGTCGACGCTTTGATACAAGCATTTCATATCAAAAAATTACTACTGATACTACTGAATTAAAGTATTATGAAGTTGATGACAAAGGACGTTTAATTATCAAGAAACTTTATTTTGACCCGTTTATGGATCTTTCAAATCGTGAAATTATTAGTTATGGTATTTCAAAACATCCATCTGCTCAAAATATTATGGAAGCACTAAATAAAGCTATAGAGGTAACTTCAGAATGCAAATATAGAAGAACGTTCCACTCAGACCAAGGTTGGGCATACCAAATGAAAAGTTATGTCAATACTTTAAAGTCGCATAAAATATTTCAAAGTATGTCTCGTAAAGGGAATTGCCATGATAATTCAGTAATGGAAAACTTCTTTGGTATCATGAAGCAAGAAATGTATTATGGTGTTGTTTATTATAGTTATTATGATTTAAAGTCAGCTATTGAAAAATTTATTAAATATTATAACGAACAAAGAATAAAAGAAAAATTGGGGTGGATGAGTCCGATAGAATATAGGCTCAACATCTTAGCTGCATGAAAATAGCGCAATAGTTTAAGCTATTACGCTATAATGTCTAACTTATTGGGGTCACATCACTTAAGCTGTCTCCTTTTTCATTAATATAAACGTTATTCCAATTCCTGCTATAAGACCACCTACATGTGCAAAATTATCAATATTGGATATTGTAAACCCAAGTATTAAATTTACTATTATAACAGAAAGTATATTTTGATAAAATCCTTTTCCTATCCTGCTTTTATTTTTTATACCAATAATCAAACAAGCACCAAATAATCCAAATATAGCACCTGAAGCACCTATTGATACTCCTTCTGAAAATATAAAACTAAACAAAGAAGATAAAATCAAAGATGAAAAATATATAATAATATATTTGAACTTACCAATAAAAGTTTCAAC
>JBGUEQ010000111.1:0-2064 GCA_041821265.1 Lachnotalea sp.
GAAATATTCATTATTCAATGTCATTGGTACGAATCCTATCGTATAACTATCTGCTACTTGAGTACTTGTTGTTTGGTCACTTGCCTTTTGTCCACATCCTGCTAGCATCCCCATTGTCATAGCAACTGCCATTACCACACTTAAAATTTGTTTTTTCATATTCCATTCTCCTCGTATAATAAGTTTATAGCCTAGTAAATAACAGGTTATAGACTTATTCTTTTATGGTATAGATGAAAGGGCATTCGTTTTAATCTGGAGGGTTCTCCTCAATCATTGCTGGTACATCCCTTTTCTCAATCTATACGGTTTATCGTTACTATTTATAAAGAATCATCCTAATGCTACAATAGTTCTTATGGAACTTTAGCTAAGGTTACTGCCTATTTCTCCTGCAAAACATTATTGTTATTGCCTCTTAAGCTTGCAGCCTGACCGGAGTATCACATTCTGCTTACACAAATGTTGCATCTCCACAAGTAGCCCCCAGCAAGGTATTTCTTCTGGATGAATGCTGATTACGCGAGGTTGCAGTCAGTACTCCGGATTAGGATAATTCCTTTCTAAATTCCTCATTAAAATCGAAAGGTGGTGATTTCATGAAGAAAATAGATTACTTATCAACTCTATTTGTAGGTATTGATATTAGTGCGAGAGAAAATGTTGTCTCTGCAATTAACTTCGAACAGGACTTTTTAATTAAAATGAAACCTGTTCCTAATTCCCAGTCTGGTGCTGAACAACTAGAAGCTATGCTGCTTAAAGTTCTTGAATCTAACACGTTTAAGATGGTTATCATTGGTTTAGAATCTACCTCATTTTATGGGGTTCACATAGCGAATTTTTTGTCTGCCAGTGAGAACCTTATGATTTATAAACCATACGTATACTGTCTAAATCCTAAAGAAGTAGCAAACTACAAAGAATCCTTCAATGCACTTAATAAAAATGATGGCATCGACTCTTTTGTAATTGCTGATTTTGCAAGAGTTGGTAGAATACATACCGAGCCCTGGCGCGGTTCCCAGTATCTTGCTCTGCAAAGACTTACCAGACATCGTTTACATATTGTCGAATGTCTGACTCGCGAGAAAACATATATGCTATCTAATGTATTTCTCAAATTTAGTGAGTTTGCCTTGCTGCAGGGAGAAGAACACCCTTTTTCAAATAAATATGGTGCTACAGCTTCTGCCATACTTACAGATTATCTTTCCTCCGAGGATATTGCTAATTCCTCCATTGATGAACTTGTTGAGTTTGTTAATAAAAAGAGCCGTAAACGCATTGGTAATCCAGAACAAACAGTTGCTATTTTACAACAGGCCGCTCGTAATTCATACCGTTTAGACCAATGCCTCTATGAGCCATTAACAACCTCCATTGCCTGTTCTTTCAACTGTATTCAGGCTTTTGAGAAAGAACTAGCTTCCATTAATAAAGCAATTGAAAAAGCTGTTAATGGCATGAACCCTACAGAGAACCAAATACTCAAATCCATCCCAGGTATTGGCCCTGTATATGCAAGTGGAATTCTTGCAGAATTAGGCAGTGTGCAAGCATTTCCAAGTAATAATGCAATAGCAAAATATGCTGGCATCGTATGGAAAGAAAACCAATCTGGTAGCTTTACAGCAGATAACACACCAATGAGCAAAGCGGGGAACCGCTATCTGCGTTATTACTTGATAGAAGCTGCTGGAAGTGTCGCTAGACACATTCCTGAGTATCAGGAGTTTTATCAAAAAAAATATGCTGAAGTAACAACTCATCAGCACAAAAGAGCACTCGCGCTAACTTCTCGTAAATTCATTCGTTTGATTTTTGGTTTGCTGGCTAAAAATCAGCTCTACTCTGCAAATCGAGTAGATAAATCCATATAAACATTTTCGAACATACATTCTTTTTTTATGTGTATGTCTATTAAAGTTACCCTTTTCTACGAGATTCATATGAATTTCTTTTCATTTTGTTCTTGACATATTACCAAATTGCTTATAGAAGCTAATTCATTCATTTTATTTTTTCCTATGCTTGCTGATAAACAAAATACTTTCTTTGGGG
>JBGUEQ010000112.1:0-1982 GCA_041821265.1 Lachnotalea sp.
CGTTGTCACATAAGGGCTACATACATTTAGACTTCTGGTGCTATAGACCTGCTAGTTATAGTCAAGGGTTAAAATGAAAAAAATCAAAGTATTATGATTTTTGAAAAATGAGTAACTTTAATAAACCTAAAGGTTATGCATTTTTAGGTTAAATAACATTTTTTGAATTACACCTGCATAATTATGCAGCAACTAATTCAGACTGCCTGTAGTTCGCACGATGTGTATCGGGTGACCTTAATTCAAAGTTTTTTTCATCACGAAGTACAGCAAATATAATATTGCAGACTTTATGCATTACAGCTCCAAGCGCTACTTTCTTTGGTTTTGATACTATCTTTTTTTGATAGTAGTCATGTAAAAACTGATTTAATGCTTCTCCATTACGTTTTGTTCTTATGTTAGCTAAGGCGATGGCAAATATAGCACGTCTGGCTATGCGTGAACCGCGTTTGGACATATGCATTTCAGTTGCGTTAAACTTGCCAGACTGATTTACTTCAGGATCCATACCAAAGTAGGCAAAAAGCTGTTTCGGATTCTTAAAAGCACTGAAGTCACCGATTTCACACATAACGGTAACCGCAGAGAGAAATCCGACTCCAGTAATGGAGTCTAGCCAGTGAATCTGCTGAATAAATTTCTCAGAGTTATTCTCTTTCACTAATGCATGAATGCGCGTCATAATAGCTTCAATAGAAGTATCAAGACACTTCATGATGCGAATCGTCTGAGAAATGTTGAAGTAAATACTGTCGATATCACAGCCAAAGATTTTGGCAGCAGAAGCAGCAGAAATAAGTTGCTCATAACGTTCAGCAGCCTTTACCGTACCTTTTCTGGAAGCTTTGGATATTTTATCAATCATGACCTGTTTATGACCACGGAGAATTTTATCAGGAGTAAGATACTGATCCAAAATCATCAAGGAGGTTTTTCCCGAAATATCGCAAAAGATATCAAGATACTGGGGAAAAACAGTATGTAAATCCGTTTTTAGTTTGTTGACATGAGCAGAACGCTCATCTGTAAGGTCATAATACTTACGAGTCAGGCTGCGAAGCTCTAAAACAAGCTTCATAGGGATGATTGAAGTTTTTAAGTCCGGATTCAAACCAAGCTTGGCAATACCAAGAGAATCAAGTTTATCGTTTTTTACTTTCCTTATTCCAATATTTTTGATAGAATGAGTGATAAGAGGGTTGATGACAAATACCTCAAATCCTGATTCTTTCAGGTAGCAGAAGAGCGGAAAGTGATAGATTCCGGTGGATTCCAGAAATGTTCGAGATTTCAGAGAATTCGACTCTTCTGCTTTTTTTATTGCAGCAAGAGCTCTGGACAAGGAATTCAGGTCATTGTGGATAATTTTAAAAGGTTTTAGAACTACCGTTCCATTCGGATCCACAATAGACATCCAACTGAATGCAGAACCAACGTCGATACCGACGGAAATATAATTACAAGATTTAAATTGAAACATAAAAAGCTCCTTCCGAAATAGGAATCCATAATTAACAATGAGTACACAACCTGGCGCGTGACACGGGTATAGCTTATCGGCTCCCAACCAGCTAAAACATAAATCTTCATTGAATGGATTGACTGTCTAAAGTTACGGGTATTGCCTTACAAGGAAGGCTCCCTAGGAGGAAAACGTCGTTCTTCCTATCCAATGGGTATGATACCTTATGAAATAGATAAAGTCTAGGAGTGAATATCTATACAAAAACAAATGAACTTATTCACGTATCAACAGTTGGAATGATGTATCAAAGGAAGAACTCCTTCTCCAACTTAGATATAGATTTTAATAAGAATTAGCATAGCTATTTGCTATGACTTTATTATACCAGGAGGATAAAGGTTATGAAATCTGTTCTATTAAGTGCAGATGGTGCTGTATCTGTCTATAAAGTGCCAGATGAAGTTGCAGAAAATCTATCTGAATACTGCTTTGAGTTTGCGGGTAAGTGGCTTCG
>JBGUEQ010000113.1:0-1860 GCA_041821265.1 Lachnotalea sp.
ACGAGGTGCGCATTTTGGCACGTAGTGCCTTTTTATATAATAGGGAAGTTCGTAGAACTTTCCTATTATACAAAAAAGATATCCTTAATCAATCGTTAAGAATATCTTTTAGCACCATTAAAAATGGTGTCACAATATTTCATTTATCTGTAGTAAGTAACTAATGTTTATTTGTCAATGCATTAGCGGCCCAATCTGTATTAGGAAATCTTTCTATTACTAGGTCAAAGTATTGATTCGCAGTTTCTTGATTTCCATTTTTCTGGTAAGCTCTTCCAAGTACATATAATGCATTACCATTTGTCTCGTCAAGTTTTACTACCTTAAGTAAGTTTTCAATCGCTATATCGTAATCGTCTGCTTTATACGCTGCATACCCTGTATTGTATAAGGTAGTAGCCGCTGTTGCCAAAACATTATCATTCAATGTATTATAAATATTTAAACTATCTGCTTTTAGTACCTCAGAGTCAATACCTTCTAGTGCATCATATGCCGCAAGTATATCATTTTTATTATATGCTTTCATTGCAGTAAACAGCATTTCATAATTATCAACAACACCTGTATCACCAACATATTGTTCTAGTTCTGCTGTCTTCTCTTTCAAATCACTTTGTGAAGTCTCTAGCTGTGCTTCTAAATCTGTAACTGTAGCCGTTTTTGCAGATATCTGGCTATTGTAATCCATTATCGTTTGTTTTGCTTCATTATTAATTGAGTTTATCTTGGCTGGTAATATTAGAAATCCTGTCAAAGCTGCACCTACCACAAGTCCAATTAAAATATTAACAACCGTTGACATTCCTGTATTTTCTCTGAAAACAGTTGGTTGTATGATGGTTTCATTACCACTCTTATAAGACACTCTATTTTCATTTACCCTATTTTTTTGTGAATTACTAGCTACTGGTTTTTCAAACATCAACTCTAACTCGTGACAATATCTCAATGTTGTTGTATTCGAAGTATCTATCTTTAACGCTTTTCCTAATTCTTTATTTGCCTTATCATATTCTTCGTGCTTCATAAATAATAATGCTAACAACTGATGTCCCGTTACTAAATTAGGATTTAATGATAATACTTTTTTAAGTTGTATAATCGCCAAATCTTCGCTTTCTTGTTTACAATATACTAGTGCTTGATTATACTTCTTAATCGTTTGATTGATTGTCTCTAATCTATTAGGATTGGATTGGATTGCCTTAATATAATCACCCGCAATATTCTTGGAATTCTCAATATTTTTACTAATGACCCATTCACTGAGTGCGGCAACTACCTCACCCATTTCATAATACACTAATCCTAGTAAATTTCTTGCCTTTGTATTATTTTTATTTAATTTTAAACTTTGGTGCAAACTAACAATTGCACCTGATAAATCACGTACATTTGCCTTTGCCAAACCATCATTAAAATGCATATTTGAAATCTTATTAATTTTCTTATATAATTTAACATTTTCACCACAACTTGTACAAAAATCTTTCTCTGACAACTCGCAGCCACATTTAAAACACTTCATACTTTCGCCACCTAACCTCGTTATTAACAATATGTCTACCTGTTACCGTCTCTGACTTCTTCTAGCATTATTTTGAGTATATCTGTCATATCTGTTAAATCGTGGTTATATATTGAGTCTTCAACATCCTCTACCTCTAAACTAGGATGAAATTTTTTTAATTCTTCTTCAAAATCTATCATATTCTAATCTCCTTATTATTTCTTTTATTTCGCCCACTAAATAGAGTGAGCCTGCACAAAAAGTCACTCCCTCATCTAATTTCAAACAAAGTGCCTTATCGAATGCCTTGTCTACCTTTTCTACTCCATATACTTTACAATTGGCAT
>JBGUEQ010000114.1:0-1672 GCA_041821265.1 Lachnotalea sp.
AATATTTACAAACATGACTTCCGAAACATTTCCAATATCTAAGTTAATTATTCTATTTCTTTCAACTTCTAAATCTTGAGTTGTAAAATTAAATACTATACTTTTAGATGAAATTGTACTTTCCTTTAATATATATTTTATATACTCTTGGTTGTAGTTTGACTCATTATATTTTTTTTTATCAATTTTTTGTAAATCATAATCCAAACAATAAAGTGAAATCCCGCAAGGAAAACCAACCCATCTTTTTATTTCAGAATATTTCGCTTGCGTAGCAGTTAACTTTTCATAAAAATTTAAAGATTTTTCCATATCCTTAACTTTAATATAAGTACATCCAAACTTCATAATAAACTCTCTCCTTCATCATATTTAGTAATGTTTATTTAATTCTTATGTGTGTCCTATATTATCCGACTAATATATTCAGTTGTCAATGTTCACTGATGCATTAAATTCTACTTTAACATGCTAAAGTTTGATTTAACGTGGTGAAAATTCATACACATAAACCACAAACTTAATAACAACATTAATTGTTAAAACATTTAACAAATTAGATTTATATAGAATTCATTTCACAAATTATTATATGATACTATTTCATCCAAATTCTTGATTTTAGTATGTTCTAGTGCTGGCACAATTTCATTTGCTGCGTAGCCCATTACCAACACAGCTACTGGCTCCAAATTATTTGGAAACTCAAACTCTACCTTAATAGCTTCTGGAATAAAAAACATCACCCAAGTAGAACCAATTCCCAACTCGGCTGCTTCCATCATCATATGTGTTGCCACAATACTTGCATCAATGTCTCCACTCGACTTCCCATCATAAACTCTCTTCCAACATTGATCCTTGTCGTAACTAATTATGAAAACAAGTGGGGCATTAAAATGACATTTTGTGCACTTTTTGAAGTTTTCAACTCCTTGCTTACTGTTAATCACTAGTACCCTTTGCGGTTGATTATTACAAGCAGTAGGCGCAACCTGACCTGCCTCCAGAATTTTGTCAATACATTCTTGCGGAATTGAATCTTCTTTAAATTTACGTACTGAAAATCGTTTTTTAGCTAACTCTAAAAATTCCATCCTCATCGCTCCTTCCTTGTTATTTTATTTCGCAAATTTCCCAAAATGCTATCCCCAAATGATAGGAGATCTCTGCAACTGTTTTCTTTTGAAAACCACCCAAATCAATTCTTCCAACTATCTTACCAGTCTTTTTTTCCTCTATACACCATGTGAAAACTTTTTTTGATTGTAGTAATTTTCCATTGATATTATTTAACCAATTTGTTACATGAGGTTCTTTGTCAAATAAAGGAACGCCTCCACCAAGATATTTATGAACATTTTGATCTCTCAAAATATCAAAATATTGTTCCATATCTTTCCGTACAAATGGCGTAAAATAAATCTTTCTGTCTCCCGATAAGGAATCTCAGCGAAATAATCACTATACTTCATTCTATAATCCCCCTAATAAATATTGCCGAAATCTTAATTTGTAATTTATTTCCACTAATATTTTAACATAGTAAGGACTATTAGCACATAATAATACCCTTCACACTAGTTAACGCACCTTCAATTAATGATTTAACCATAAAATATGTAGATTCTCCCTCTCTCTTCTCGTCCAAATAAACACCATATTTACTGGC
>JBGUEQ010000115.1:0-1327 GCA_041821265.1 Lachnotalea sp.
GTTGACAAAATGATTAACTGTGGTGATCCCTCTTTTGGCGGCGCAATGTTTTCTTGTACCAAATGTGGGGAATTTAAATTTGTTCCTTTTCGCTGCCATAGCCGCTTTTGTCCTACTTGTGGAAACATGTACTCCATTGACCGTACTACCGCTATGTCCTTTAAGCTCATCCATTGTACGCACCGCCATTGTGTCTTCACAATTCCTGAAGAACTTCGCCCTTTTTTTCTAGACAATCGCGATTTACTCAACTGTCTATTTTCCTCTGTCCAAGACGTTGTCCTGCGTATGTTTCATAAAATAAACAAATCCGAATGCTTTACTCCCGGCTTTATCTGCGTTCTACATACCTTCGGACGTGACCTTAAATGGAATCCTCATATTCATTGCTTGATTTCTGAAGGTGGCTCCGGTACTCATTTCCCTTGGCGCAATATTCCTCACTTTAATTTCGACTTCCTTCGGTTCTCTTTTCGTACCACTTTGCTTAATTCTCTCCATAATCAATTAGGTGATTCTTTCAAAAAGATGAAATCTTACATATATTGCCATCATAAAAAGGGGTTTTATGTCTATGCCAAGCCCAAAAAATGTGAACCAACTATGGTTGCCAACTATATCGGGAGATATCTCGGACGCCCTGTTATTGCTTCTTCCCGTATTGATAATTATGATGGAGATACCGTTACCTTTCATTATAACCGCCATGAAGATGATGTTCTGGTTACTGAATCCATTCCTGTTCTCGATTTCATTCATCGTTTAATCCAGCATATCCCTGAAAAACACTTTAAAATGATTCGTTATTATGGTATCTATGCTAGACACAGAGAACAAGACAAAAAACTTTATCTTGCTATTTCAAAAGAAAAACATAAAATGCTCCTCAGTTTCAATAAGTGGAGAACTTCTATTTTATCTTCTTTTGGCTATGATCCTATTAAGTGTCCCTGCTGTGGGGATACCATGGTCTTTTTGGAACTTTATTACAAACACAAACCTGTTTCTCTACAAAAACTATATGAAAGGGCTATGGCAAAAAAATATAAATGCCGTTCCCCTGCATGAATATAATTCTTTTACAGCCTCCATTTTTCATGATAAAATCATAAAGTATCTTACTTGATTTGGAGGTGGCAACTATCAATAATAAAGAACTTGTAGAGAAACTTAGAAACAAATATATCAATAATCCTCCGGAAGGCATGACCCCAGACGAAGTGAAACGAATGAGTGATAATGACCTCTTGGATATGGATTACTTTCTAAATGAAGACGTATTCGATAGACTCGATGGTGAAGATGGATTTTTTATTTTTTAACCTTC
>JBGUEQ010000116.1:0-896 GCA_041821265.1 Lachnotalea sp.
GAAAAAGTTTCTGCAGACGATATTGCAGAAGTGGTTGCAATGATGACGGGAGTCCCCGTTAAAAGAATTGCTCAGGCAGAAGGCTCCAGACTTATAAAAATGGCTACTGAACTTCAAGGAAAAGTTATTGGACAAGAAGATGCTATTAGTAAAATTGTAAAAGCAATTCAAAGGAATAGAGCTGGTTTAAAAGATCCAAACAAACCAATTGGCACATTCATATTTTTAGGGCCAACTGGCGTTGGTAAAACTCAATTAGCTAAGGTTTTATCAAACTATTTATTCGACAGCAATGACTCGCTTATACGAATTGACATGAGCGAATACATGGAGAAATTTGCTGTATCTAGATTGGTTGGAGCACCTCCGGGTTATGTTGGTTATGAAGAAGGTGGACAATTGACAGAAAAAGTAAGACGCAAGCCTTATTCCGTTGTGCTCTTGGATGAAATTGAAAAAGCACATCCAGATGTTTTTAATATTTTACTGCAAGTTCTAGATGACGGTCAATTAACTGATAGTTTGGGACGTAAGGTCGATTTTAAAAATAGCATTATTATCATGACTTCCAATATTGGCAGTAGAGAATTAAAAGATTTTGGAAAAGGAATTGGATTCCAATCAGGAGGATCTGATTCTAATGACTACACCAACAACATTATTCATAAAGCACTAAAAAAAGCATTTGCTCCTGAATTTCTTAACAGAATTGATGATCTGGTCATGTTTAATTCTTTAACTCAAAAAGATATTCATAAGATCATCGATATAGAACTTGATGGCTTATACAAGAGAGTTAATGAACTGGGATACCATATTAAAATGTCTACGGCAGCCAAAGATTTTATTGCTGAAAAAGGTTATGATGTTCAATTTGGTGCTCGTCCATTAAAACG
>JBGUEQ010000117.1:0-699 GCA_041821265.1 Lachnotalea sp.
AAGTGCGTCGTAGTCCGGATTGGAGTCTGCAACTCGACTCCATGAAGTCGGAATCGCTAGTAATCGTGAATCAGAATGTCACGGTGAATACGTTCCCGGGCCTTGTACACACCGCCCGTCACACCATGGGAGTGGGCTGCAAAAGAAGTGGGTAGTTTAACCTTTCGAGGAGGACGCTCACCACTTTGTGGTTCATGACTGGGGTGAAGTCGTAACAAGGTAGCCCTAGGGGAACCTGGGGCTGGATCACCTCCTTATACGAAGATACTTACGATGAGTGTCCACACAGATTGATTAGGTTTAGAAAAGCAAAGAGATGAAGAACTCCCAAGTTCTTCAAGGTTTGTTTCTACTTTTAAAAGTAGAGATAAATTAGCAGTGTCCCGTTCGTCTAGAGGCCTAGGACACCGCCCTTTCACGGCGGTAACAGGGGTTCGACTCCCCTACGGGATACCATTGGGTCGTTAGCTCAGTTGGTAGAGCAGTTGACTTTTAATCAATTGGTCGCAGGTTCGAATCCTGCACGACCCACCATTTCCTCCCAAGGAAATAAAAATATGGGGCTATAGCTCAGCTGGGAGAGCGCCTGCCTTGCACGCAGGAGGTCTGCGGTTCGATCCCGCATAGCTCCACCATTCCTTCCATAAGGAATTAAAACTTTTATGGGCGATTAGCTCAGTTGGGAGAGCACCTGCCTTA
>JBGUEQ010000118.1:0-683 GCA_041821265.1 Lachnotalea sp.
TCTCTTCATGCGGGATGTATGTATGAAAATCAGGATTGTGAATATATTTCAATTACGTTCGATCCTAAATTGATTTTCGGTTATGAAAATAGCATTTTCTATCTCAAATATGTTTCACCAATTATCCGGAATTTTTCCCTGTCTGCTATATACTTTAACTTATCCGAAGGATGGCATAAGGAGGTGACAGATATATTGCAAGATATTATTAGAACTGGACAACAGCAATATAAATCTTACGAAATTGATATTATAATAAAACTAGAGCAGTTTTGGAAATTACTCTTTTTAAATTTTCAATCTGCACCGTCAATCACTCCATATGATAAACGCAACTATGATAGAATTCGCAGTATTTTATCATATATAGAAGAAAACTATAGCTCAAAATTAACATTAGAAGATATCGCGGAGCACATCCATCTATGTAAGGGTGAATGTTGTCGACTTTTTAAGCAGTATATGAAAATTCCATTATTTGAATTCATTATAGAATTTCGTATTGAAAAAAGTTTGAATTATCTTGCAAATTCTAACTTTTCAATCAGCGATATTGCAGTTAATGTTGGGTTTAATGATTCTAACTATTATTCAAAAACTTTTTGTAAAATAAAAGGATGTTCTATACTAAATACAAAAAAATCATTCTTAGTCCGAATGATTTATTTTAATAATCTAAAGTT
>JBGUEQ010000119.1:0-669 GCA_041821265.1 Lachnotalea sp.
CCCGCATAATTATATATGCCGTCATCTTTTCAAGCACAAACAAGTGGGACATAGAGCCCAGACTCTTATCATTGGTAATAAACCATGTTTATTTAGTTGCAAGATGACAGTCAATGTTGCTTTTCCTGTTTTTTATTTAAGGTGGTGATACTTATGACGAGGCTTATTTACCCCATCTGCTGTGGACTTGACGTCCACAAAAATGTTATCGTTGCAACCATCGTATCTACTGGTAAAAATGGAATATCTGAGTACAATCAAAAATCTTTTTCTACAATTAACTCCGATATTTTGAAGTTTCACGACTGACTAATTAAAAATGAATGTAAACACGTCTGTATGGAATCCACTGGTAAGTATTGGATTCCTATTTCTAATTATCTTGAAGGTGATATTGATGTGTGTCTTACACATCCTGAATATGTCAAAGCCATTAAAGGTAAGAAAACAGACAAAATAGATTCCAAGTGGATTGCCGACCTCTATAAATTTGATTTGGTCAGATGTTCTTTTATTCCACCCCAACATTTTCGTCAGCTTCGCGAACTGGCTCGTTATCGTTTCAAACATCGGAATTGCCAGCATTTTATCAGACCCTTTTGGTAAAACAGCTTGCAACCAAAAACTTCTCGCTGTGTTTACAGTTTTGGGAAGCACTTCCAGGGTAAC
>JBGUEQ010000120.1:0-622 GCA_041821265.1 Lachnotalea sp.
GTTTACTACGTATTTTATTTCTTAATCTACAAATTAGATATATATACCATTACTTATTTGGCTTTTACGTAAATAGCTTAGATTGTCTAATGAGACTTCAGTAAATTTATTTTGTTGATTAGAATAAGAGGTGGATTGTTATTATGATTTCAAATTATAAAAGTTCATGCTTGCCCCAATATTAGTACGACACATCTCCTAATATTCAACATAACAGATTAAACCTTAAAATAAACCTGTGAATAACGTATTTATATTAACAAGATTATTCCATTATGGTATTCATCTATGCCTAATAATACAAACTTCTATAGTGAAAAGTAGAACTGTAATTTATTCTGCAATTAATCAGTCACTAAAACACCAACTTAATTCAAATTACCCAATAAGTAGTTTACTCAATAAAATGATTATTCAGTTGGAATGAGTCCATTCGATTTTAAACTGAAACACAATATTTAAATTTTGCGTTAATTGAAATAATAATTAAAAATCATAAACCTGATGAAGTTGTGAATATTTTCAAACCACAACCATATTTATTCACTAAATAACTTCATCGAAATATTCATTTAAACCTTAAAAAATTTCAACATGAAAAAATTAATGTTAATTATGGTCG
>JBGUEQ010000121.1:0-622 GCA_041821265.1 Lachnotalea sp.
TCTTATTTTGATTGCATTCAATGCCAGTATCCGATTTTGTTCATCTAGATTCCAAAAGATATCACAAATACTTGTTTCCCTTTGTTTCATACCATTATACAGGTCAAACCCCAATTTAACTAACGCCTTTGCTCCACCCGATAAATCAACTTTTGATTCTTTTTTACTCAAACATGGTATAATACAGTGATTTTCTACATCATAAATACCATATTTTTTTTGATATAAATCATTCTTTCCTTATCATGCAAGTTTGTATTATCTTCACATAACAGTTTATATAATCTTGCCTCATGCTCGCTACTTAAATATTCCACTTTTATTCACCTACATCAAGTCAGCTTCTCTGATTGCTTCCATAATAGTTTCCCTGTCTAATGTTCTTACCTTTTTGCTACATCCTAGCATAAGGGCTGTATGCAGCAAATTATCTAGTTTTCGTATACTTCCATTGCTGTAATTCCCTATCACCTCATATACAGCTTCTTCTAGTATGCTTTTCGTTACACCGCAAAGCTCTAGTCGGCTATTTATATATTCCTTCACCTGTGCCTGCTCAATCCCATGGAACGTATAATGTATTACGATTCTCTGATAAAGAGCCTCATGAATTTTCAATGAT
>JBGUEQ010000122.1:0-617 GCA_041821265.1 Lachnotalea sp.
GTTTTGGAAAATATCTCAAAGATGATTAACTGTGGTGATCCTGCCTTTGGCGGAGCCATGTATGGCTGTTCCCATTGTGGGGAACTTAAATTCGTCCCTTTCCGCTGTCATTCTAAGTTTTGCCCTACCTGTGGCAGCAAGTACTCCAAGGATCGTTCTACCATGATGTCCTTCAAGCTGGTTCGTTGCACTCATCGCCACTGCGTTTTTACCATCGACGAAGAACTTCGCCATTTCTTTCTGGAAGACCGCTCTCTTCTAGATTGTCTTTTCCAAGCTGTCCGCAGTGTTATTCTTCAAATGTTCCAGAAGTTAAACAAAAGTAAAAACTTTGTTCCTGGTTTCGTTTGCGTTCTTCATACTTTTGGTCGTCCTCTCGAATGGAATCCTCACATACACTGTCTCGTTTCAGAAGGCGGCTTCTCTGACGATGGTTTCTGGCGTGTTGTTAAATATTTTAACTACACTTATTTTAGAAAAGCTTTTCAAACTGCACTTCTTAATATGATGGAGAAAAAAATCGGACCTTCATTCAAAAAGATCAAAGCTGCCATCTACAAGAAAGATAAAAATGGTTTCTATGTTTATGCAAAACCAAACCTTTGCGATCCTGATAC
>JBGUEQ010000123.1:0-570 GCA_041821265.1 Lachnotalea sp.
GTGAAGAGACTACTCCACACCACTATCTATGAAAACCCTCTCGGGTATTCAACTTAGAAAGGAACAAGACCTTGCGTTGGAGGTACAAGTACGCCTCGCGTACTTGTAATGTAAAACGCTAAGCGATTCACAATGGTGACCCGTGCGGGAATCGAACCCGCGAAACCGGCGTGAGAGGCCGGTGTCTTAACCGCTTGACCAACGGGCCATTTTATTACTATGTTGCCATCGGTCATGCAGATCTATTGGAAAGAGAACAGCAACCAGCTTCTCCTAGTTCGCTCTACTAGCTACCTTCTACTATTCTCCAGTGACTGCCTGGTGCACCAACAGGGACTCGAACCCAGGGCCCGCTGATTAAGAGTCAGCTGCTCTACCAACTGAGCTATTGGTGCGTATCTTCCCGGGTAATTGCCCCCGAGCCGCTAGATATTGTTTGTGAGGAATACCTTCAAAAAAGCTTTAGCTTTTTCAGGAGAGAACACGCTTGTGTGTTCTCTTTGCACCCTCAAAACTGAACAAAGTTTCCTGCGAATGAATTTAAGTTTCCCAAATCTCTTTGGTCAAGCC
>JBGUEQ010000124.1:0-279 GCA_041821265.1 Lachnotalea sp.
AAAGCTTGGTTAGTTTTTTCGAAATAGAAAGTCCCAGGCCAGTTCCCCCATATTTTCGAGCATGGGAATCGTCTGCTTGTCGAAAACGGTTAAAAATAACATCTTGTTTGTCTTTCGATATCCCGATACCAGTATCTTTCACAGAAAAAATTATTTCATCTTCGTTTAGTTGATAAGACACAACAATACTTCCTTTTTCAGTAAATTTCAAAGAATTCTCAACAAGATTTGTTATGATTTGTTTTAAACGATATGGATCGGTATAGATAATAGATTGTT
>JBGUEQ010000124.1:289-561 GCA_041821265.1 Lachnotalea sp.
GAACTGGAGGTTAATGTGATCTTTGCCTTTACCTGTTTTAATCTTTTTGAATGTTTGATGCAGCTCTTCAAAAAGCTGATTCAGATTAAAAATGGTCTTCGATATTTTTAGTTCTCCCGATTCAATTTTTGAAAAATCAATAATATCATTAATTAAATTAAGTAAGGAATTACCACTGTTACTTATATGACTGAAAAATTGTTTTCTAGTCTCCATGGGTAAGTCATCTTGTTGCAGCAACTCCGAAAATCCAATTATTGCATTCATTGGAG
>JBGUEQ010000125.1:0-522 GCA_041821265.1 Lachnotalea sp.
TTTTCTCACAAAATATTGAAATCTTCTGATTTGAAATTGCTGTATAATCGTCCCTTCATTGCAGTAAATCGCAATACGCAATAATCTGGGTCCGTAACACCCTCATGGTAATACATCGTATCACCCTCTTGCCATATCCGTTCTTTTGCTTCTGCTGTTTCAAGCACTTCAATCGTGCCGACTAAACTGACTCCACGAAAGAATCGTTTATCAACAAAATAAATACTAGCTTTTGGATTATTTTTGAAATATTTCACCTTATTGGAAGACGTATTCGTTGAAAACCAGAATACTTTTATGCCTTCTCGTTCTCTGGGTTTTAACATAGCTTTCGTAATCGGATACCCCTCATTATCACTATAGCAGATCTGTGTTAATGAGGATTTGTCAATCAAATTTCCAATCGTTTTTTCTGGGTTCTTCATCATTTTGTATTCCTTCCTATTTATATTCGTTTTGCAATCTCATTCATATGTCTACCATCTGTTCCACAACAACCACCAAAAATCTGAAATGTACTGA
>JBGUEQ010000126.1:0-521 GCA_041821265.1 Lachnotalea sp.
TCTGGCAATCTTATCTATTTCATCAATAAATACAATTCCTTTTTCAGCGGCAGCAACATCATAATCCGATGCCTGCAGTAACCTTGTTAAGATCGATTCGATGTCTTCACCAACATAACCAGCTTCGGTTAGCACCGTGGCATCCACAATTGTGAATGGCACATGAAGCATTTTGGCAATAGTTCTAGCCAATAAGGTTTTACCTGTTCCAGTTTCACCAACAAGAATAATATTTGATTTTTCAATCTCGATATCCTCATCATCTTTTTCCTGAAGTAATCTTTTGTAATGGTTATAAACAGCAACCGCAAGATATTTTTTCGCATCATCTTGTCCAATAACATATTGGTCAAGAAATGTCTTAATTTCTGTTGGTTTTAATAATTGAATCTCTTTTAGGTTGAGATCAGTACGATTCTTTAATTCCTCCTGCACAATAGCATAGGCTTGTTCGATACAGCTGTCGCAAATATGACCGCTGATTCCAGCAATTAGAAGATTCGTGTCTTTCTTTTCTCTCC
>JBGUEQ010000127.1:0-516 GCA_041821265.1 Lachnotalea sp.
CGATTCAACGCTTCAAATACTGAAAGGTAATAATGAAACTGATTATTTTTATCATTATCAGCAAAACGAAGCACTCCCCCTTCTGGTTTCCCTTCTAAGGAAAAATAAAAATCAGGAGTGGAAATCATAAAATCAATTTTTCCATTCTCACCCAACAGTCTGTAGAAACCATAATTACCTTCCCACGAAAAAGACAGGATTCCATTTTCACTTACATCCGCTTTGTCAATAACGAATGTCCCTCCTTCATCGCCTTGCAGAAGTAAAAACTGTTCGTTCTTACAATTGGGCATTTCAACAGTTAATTTCAGTTGCATTTGTCCAAACACGGTTTGTGTGATCAGCAAAAATACAAATGCAAGAATTTTATTGTTTGCAAATATCATGTTCCTAATTTATATGATATAAATTATCAAAGTGAGGTATAAAGGTACGTAATTCTTATAATGGATAGGCAAAGGCTGATCTTTAATTAACAAATTGAAATCAAAAAAAACAGGATCAAAATGAAGTTTT
>JBGUEQ010000128.1:0-510 GCA_041821265.1 Lachnotalea sp.
TATTGCGAATATTAGTCAGGAATTTCATATTATTTTTGCTACTTTTAATCCCACAATTTAATCCACTGGCATGAAAAAAGTTATAGCCCTCGCTATCGCATATACCTGTATCAATCTCCCCTCTGCTTATGCATCAACACAAGATATAAAGCAAGAGCAAATTAAAGTTGATTCCTTAAAGGAACTAAATAAGGTTGAAACCAATCAGGAACAAATTGTGGATAAGTACAACCAAATAGCTTATTTATTTGGTGGTATTAATATTGACAGCTCTTTAGTGTATAGTCAAAAAGGAATAATACTGGCTAAAGAAATTAACTACTTGCACGGACTTGCTGTATCTCATTCATACCACGCAAGAGCCTTAATTGAAGCAGGAAAGTTAAAACTGTCCATGGAAAATTTTGATAAAGCTCTTAGTCAGTTTAGCTTAGAAGGGGATTCAATCAATATGCTGGATTGTTACAGTGGCATAAGTTATTTAGCTTCTTATGAATCCAGTCAATTAAA
>JBGUEQ010000129.1:0-502 GCA_041821265.1 Lachnotalea sp.
CTTTTTGCGCTATTTTTTCTTTTGGAAATTTTCACGTGCAATACTGCTGAATTAAGCCCAAAAGTTGCTTAATCAACAGACACTATTTACATTAATAATAAAGTGATTTGTTTAATTTTACCTTAAGAGTAAAAGCAGATATTACATTTTATAGCGATTTAGGGAAAAAGAAAAACACTCCGTTATGGGGTGATTTTTACGTTTGGGGTTTATTTGGGGTTTAATTAATAAAAAAAGATAAAGCCTGATATTTAACTGGATCGTGAATTATAATATTATGCTTTTTTCTGAAATAGATTTTCAAGTTTATCCGATGCTTTTTTATCTGATTCTTTTAAGCTATGTGCGTAGATATTCATTGTGGTGCTGGTCTGAGCATGTCCTAATCTGGCTGATAGCGTTCGTATATCCACTTGTTCTGAGATTAGAAGGGTAGCAGAAGTATCGCAGCCCATGAAGGGGAATATTGGGTAATAAGAGTTCATCTTTTGAATTATCTGGT